>CAZTTG010000072.1:0-32002 GCA_964615935.1 uncultured Planctomycetaceae bacterium
CCCTGCGAGTTCATCTTGGCCGTGCAGTAGATCACCGCCACGCCGCCCACGCTCAGCACGCCCGGACCGGTCTCCAACGAGCTGCAGCCGCCGGTCACGAAGACCGTGTAGGCCCCGGCGTCGGCCGGCGTCACCGAGACGATGGTGTAGGAGCTGGCCGTCGCTCCGGTGATGTCGGCGCCGTCCTTGCGCCACTGCCAGGTGTGGGGCGGCGTGCCGCCCGCGGTGGTGCTGAAGCTCGCGCTGTCGCCCTCGCACACGGACTCGTCGCCGGGATCGCTGGCGGTGACCGGATCGTCCACCGTCAGCACGCCCGGCCCGGCCTCGACCGAGCCGCAGGCCCCGCCCACGACGACCGTGTAGGCGCCCGCATCCGCGGGAGTGGCCGAGGCGATGGCGTAGGAGCTGGCCGTGGCGCCGCCGATGTCGGCGCCGTCCTTCTTCCACTGGTAGGTGAAGGGCGGCGTACCTCCCGCGGTCGTGCTGAAGGCGACGCTGTCGCCGGGGCAGGCAGTCCGGTCAGCGGGATCGGTGGCGGTCGTGGCCGCGTTCACCGTCAGGATGCCGGGCCCGGTCTCGACCGAGCCGCAGGCGCCGCCCACGAGGACCGTGTAGGCGCCGGCGTCGGCCGGCGTCGTCGAGGCTATGGTGTAGGAGCTGGCGGTGGCGCCGCCGATGTCGGCGCCGTCCTTGCGCCACTGGTAGGTGAAGGGCGGGGTGCCGCCCGCGGTGGTGCTGAAGCTCGCCGAGCTTCCCTGGCACACCGTCTCGTCGGCCGGATCCGTGGCGGTCACGGTGTCGTTCACCGTCAGGGCGCCGGGCAGGGACTCGGCCGAGCCGCAGGCGTTGGTCACGACCACCGTGTAGTCGCCGGCGTCGGCGGGCGTCACCGAGGCGATGGTGTAGGAGCTCGAGGTCGCGCCGCCGATCGCGGCGCCGTCCTTCTTCCACTGGTAGGTGAAGGGCGGCGTGCCGCCGGCGGTGGTGCCGAAGGTCGCGCTCTCGCCCGGGCAACGGACGAGGTCGTCGGGCTTGGAGGCGGTGGCCGCCGTGCAGCCCCCCTGCATGCTGAAGACCTCCACGTCATCGATGTTCCAGCCGCCGAAGACGACCGTGCTGTCGGTCTCGAGGCCGAACTCGATCTGCACCGAGGAGTTGCCGTCGGCGATGGCCGAGATGTCGATCTCCACCTCCACCCAGGAGGTATCGAGGAGATCCGTGGTGAAGGGGTTGACCCACACCTCGGTGCCGTTCACCCGCACGCGGGCCTGGTCGTACTGGCCCTGCTCGACGGTCAACCAGCGCTGGAAGGTGAGGATGGTGCCCACCGCGTCGCTGAGGTCCAGGACCGGCGAGCGCAGGTAGTTGTCGATGCCGCTCTGGTAGGCGCCGTTCCAGCCCGAGGGGCCCAGGTCGTTGCCCCAGATGTTGGTGCCCGAGTAGGCGCTGCCGGGGTCGCCGGACAGTCCGGCCGCGCCCGCAAGACCCACGTCGGCGCTGCGCTGCCAGTCGTCCTGGGTCCCGTTGTAGGTCCCGTGGGTCCAGCCGTTGACCCCGCTCTCGAAGTCGTCGCTGAAGAAGACCGTGCGGATCCCGACGAAGAAGTTGAGCGTGGTGCCGGGCGCTCCCGTGGGGTAGTAGCCGGTGTTGCCGTTGTTGTCGTCCGCGGTCAGGTAGTACTCGACCTCGGCCGGAGCGGTCTGGCCGGGGATGTCGGCGGAGTAGGTGTCGCCGCTGACCGGGCTCATGGCCACCGGGACGAAGGCGCCCCCGTTGACCCGGTACATCAGGGTCGGCGCCACCAGCGGCGGGTACATCTGCGCCACGATGTCGCCGTCCACGGTGTAGGGGCCGATCTCGTCGGGCGTGTCCGCGAGATGGGTGACGTTGCTGAAGCTCATGAACGGCAGCGGGTACCCCGGGAAGCCCTGGTCGGTGAAGCCGCCGTCGATGTCGGCGTAGTTGGGCGTGCCGTTGTCGATGTTGCCGTCGTCGTCATCCAGGGTCAGCCACTGGATCTCGATGATGCTCTTGATCTGGGTCTGGTTGTAGGCGTTCATCCAGCCGTTGTGGAGCACGTCCGCGGTGGCCGATCCGGCGCTGGCACCCAGGGTGGTCTTCAGCCGCGCGCGCACCTTCCACAGGGCGCCCATCAGGGGTTCGCCGTCGGCGTGGACCTGGCCGTAGCAGGCGGGGTTGGAGTCGCCGCAGAAGGGGCGGGTGTTCAGGCCCGTCCGGATGTGGCAGCCGGTGCCGCAGAAGTCCTCGCCCACGATGGGCTGGTCGGTGATGTACATCGCGTACACGTCCGCGTTGCCCTCGCCGAAGCCGTCGGAGCCGTTGCCGCTGCCGTAGAGGTCGTTGGCCCAGTGGCCCATCTCGTGCACCACCACCGTCGAGTAGGAGGTGTTCACGCAGCCGCCGCCGGATTGGTAGAAGTTGACCGAGATCCCGTTGTAGTAGGCGTTGCAGGTCGAGCTCAGGTTGGCGTTGGAGACCGCCCGGAAGTCCATGGTCGAGTCGGAGGGGTTGATCGACCGGGTCCAGTCGCGCAGGTTGTTGATCCACAGGAAGGCGTTGGCCTCGGCGGTGACCAGAGCCTGGCTGGAGGGGTTCATCTGGACCAGGTTGCCGGAGCTCGAGCTCAGCGTGGTGGACAGCGAATAGTCGCTGCCGGCGTTGTTGTTGGAGTTGCACCAGTCGCCGTAGTACTCCACCGTCACGTTCACCGGCGGGCTGGCCCCGCTGATGGTGAAGTCGCCCGACGCGTCGGTGATGGCGTTGCCCTGGGAGCTGGTCACCCGCAGGTGCGGCATGCCCTGGTTGGTCTCGGGGTTGCTGGCGGTGTCCGGCAGGACTCCGGGCGTGGCCCGGGACTGCACTGTGCCGGAGACGCTCTGGTGGTGGAACGCGGGCCGCCGCCCGACCACGCGTCCGACGTGGGCGTCGAGGAGGTAGCGCCAGCCCACCGGCTCGCTGTCGGGCTGGTCGAAGTGCACCTCGACCTGCCACACCAGCCGCGGCCGGTGCCGCTTGCCCTCGCCCGCCTGCTCGATCATCAGGCGGGGCGCCTCCCAGCGCAGGGGCGGCAGGCCGGTCTCGAGCTGGAAGGTCTCCAGGCCGACGCTCAGGGCGGCGGCCGCGTCCAGCGAGGGCCGGACGTCGAAGCCCGCCAGATCGGGCAGGCCGGTGCTGTCGATCGACAGGATCCCGCCCTGCATGTCCATGAGGACGTTGACCCAGCCGTCCATCACCGGCACGCCCTCGACCTGCTGGCGGAAGCGAGCGGTCATCTTGTCGGTGCTGCCGGCGATGCCCAGGGGCAGGAGCATCAGGTGGTCCAGGGCCAGGCTCGCGGGGTCCACGCCGTGGATGGATCGGGTCTGCGCCAGGGCCCGGAGGGCGAGCCGGGCGAAGTCCAGGTCGCTCTCGGGGTGGAGGATGGGCAGGGTGGATCCGCCGTGGAGGAGGCGGCCGAAGCCCGTCTCCTTCCGCATCAGGAGGCGCCAGGAGTCTCCGTGGAGGCTCCGCCACTCCTCGAGCCCGTTCTGCACCTCCTGGTGCTCGGACTCGGGCTTCTCGGACTCGGTGAAGTCGACCCGGGGCTCCTGGGCCTGGGGGGAGGCGAAGGCCACGAGGAGGGCGCACAGACCGGGGATCCATCTCGCTTGCATGGTGGGAATCCTGGGTGGGGGTGCGAGGAGAGCGGGGCCCTCGACGGGCCGAGCGGCCGCTCCGGTGCGGCGCCGGCCGGGTGTGAGGCACCTCGCTCGTGGCTCTCGAATGGGGGGAGAGCCGGGGGGGGCTGGGAGAGTGGGGACGCACATGGAGCTTAGCGCGGGGAACGGCTCCGCGGGCGGATCCCGGCCCCTCAGGGGCCGCCGGTCCGCCCCACCACCCCCGCGGAGGCCCCCAGGCCCCCCGGCCCACCCGTCGACGCGCCCGGCCTACCCCGGGCGACCCTCGACCGACTGCAGCCGGCGGTCGAGCTGGCGGCAGCGCTCCTCGAGCTTCTCGAGCTGCCCCCGCAGGGCCACGAGCTCCTCACCGGGCCGGCCGGCGCGCTGTTTTTCCAGGAGGCGCTCGAGCTTGGGGCGGTCCTGGTGGGGCTGGACGCGCACCAGCGCGCGGATCGCCTCCGAGCCCTCCGGCCCCAGGGCGGCGAGGCCCTCGGCCGCCTGCATGCGGACCCGGGTTCGCGGATCCCGGGTGAGGTCGATCAGGGCCTCGCGCGCCAGCTCCCGCCGCCAGCCCTCCTGGGCGCGCGCGCTCTCCGCCAGGGCCTCCACCGCCGTCGGGCGGGTGGCCTCGCCGTCCGCGCCGCAGCGCACGAGCCCGCGCAGGACCTCGAAGGCCCGCACCGAGCGCAGCTTGCCGAGCCCCCGCAGGGCGCCCGCGCGGATCAGACCGTGGGGGCTCGCCTCCTCGAGGCCGGCGAGGATGCGCTCGAAGTCGCGCTCGTCGCGCTGGGCTCCGAGGGACTCGTAGGCCGCCGCGCGGGCCATGGGGGTGCCGTCGCGGTCCAGGACGTCGATCAGCGCCGCGCGCAGGCGCTCGTCGCGCAGCGCGCCCGCGGCCCCGGCCAGCTCGATCCGCACGCGGGGATCCTCCTCGGTCAGGAGGAGGCCGGCCAGGGGAGCCGGCGTCTCGGCCCCGGGGTCCTCGCCCAGGAGCTCGGCCACCGCCCGGCGCACGCCCCAGAAGGGCTCGGCCAGCATGGCCTCGCCCACGGCCTCCAGCGCGCGGCGCCGGCCGCCGCGGATCAGCTCCCGCGCGGCCTGGATGCGCCCGGCCACGGTGGAGGCCTCGCGCAGGGCCACCAGCAGCCGCTCCTCGCCGACCTCGAGCTTGAGGGAGCAGAGGACGTCCTGCTCGGGATCGACCGTCACCATGAGCACCTCGCCCTCCACGGGGACGGTGGCCTCGTGCCGCTCGCGCTCCATCTCGATCCGGACGCGGTGGTCCCCCGCGGCGTCCCGCCAGCAGACGTCCAGGGGGAAGCGGAACAGCCCGATTCCCTTCTCGTCGTCGGCCTGGGTCTGCTCCACGGTGAAGACGCCCTCGTCGCGCTCGGCGGCGTGGCGGAAGCCGACCTTCAGCGCGGGGTGCCCCGGGGCGTACACCCACTGGTCGAAGAAGGGCAGCAGGTTGAGGCCCGAGTGCGCCTCCAGGACCCGGCGGAAGTCCTCGGTCTCGACCACCCGGCCGCGGTAGGCGTCCAGGTAGTCGTGCACCGCGCTCCAGAAGGCCTCCTCGCCGATCTTGCGGCGCAGCATGTGGATCCGCCAGGCCCCCCCGGGATAGGTGTGCTTGTCGAACAGCGACCAGGAGGAGTCGTAGGTGCGCGTGACGAGAGGCCGCGCGTACTTGTCCTTGACCTCGCCGAAGTAGGCCTTGGCGTTGCTGTACAGGTCGAAGTCCCGCATCTCGGGCCCTTCGGTCTCCTCCCACCAGACGGTCTCCATGTAGACCGCCCAGGACTCCTTCAGCCAGGCGTGCTCGAAGTGGCGGATGACCAGCGAATCGCCGAAGTAGCCGTGGGACATCTCGTGCAGGTTGATGGCGTCCACGTACCACTGCCGTTCCCGCGCCAGCTCCTCGTCCAGCAGGTAGATCTCGTCCCAGCTCACCAGGGTGAGGTTCTCCATCGCGCCGCCGATCTCGGGCACGGCGATCTGGTAGTACTTGGCGAAGGGGTAGGGGTTGCCCAGGCGCTTCTCCAGCCAGCGCATCATCTCCGCCGTGCGCGAGAAGCTGCGGGCCAGCCACGCGGGGTCGGTGCCCTCCACCGCGAACCAGGCCAGCTCGCGCCCGTCCACCTCGCCGGCGTCGTGGCGCACCAGGCGGCCCGCCGCGACGCAGAGCAGGTAGCTGGGGCAGGGGTGTTCCAGCCTCCAGTGGGCGGTCCGGGTGCCGTCGCCGTTGTCGGTCTCGCCCTGGAGCAGGCCGCCGGCCACCGCGGTCAGGGAGGCGTCGACCGTCAGGTGGAGGTCCCAGGTGGTGCGCACCGCCGGGAAGTCCACGCAGGGCAGCCAGTAGCGGGCGCGCTCGGTCTCGTGATCGGTGCACAGGAAGAGGGGCCGCTGGGGATAGGCCGGCCCGGGGTGGGAGAAGAGCACCCCGCTGATCGGCCGCACGGCCCGGTAGCTCACCCGGACGCGGCGCTCCTCGCCGATCTCGAAGCCCCGCTCCCAGTCGATCTCGACGCGCTCGCCGTCGTAGCGCCAGGAGAGCGCCTCGTCCTCCAGCCCCTCGACCGCGAGCTCGGAGAGCCCCACCGCCTCGAGCCGCAGGCTCCGCGCGCCGGCTCGACGCCCGAGGAGAGTGTGGGTCGCGGAGCCGGAGACGGTCTCGGCCTCGATGTCGAAGGCCAGCCGCGCCTCCACGTGGGTGGGCTCGAGCGCGAGATCCGGGGCGTAGCTCGGCCGGGCGCCGGGCAGGGTGAAGGCGTTCTGCTGGGGGGTCATGAGGGTGCCATCCGATCGGGGTGGGGGGGCCGGGCCAGGGCCGCCCGCCGGGGAGGCCGCAGATGATAGCCGGGGCTATCGATCCTCGCCCAGCACCGTGGCCAGCCGCGCCAGGGCTCGGTGCAGCAGCACCCGCACGGCCCCCTCGCTGCGGTCCATGCGCTCGGCGATCTCGGCGTGCGGCAGGCCCACGACGCGCGCCAGGAGGATGACCTCCCGGTGGTCGTCAGCGAGCTCGGCGAAGGCTCCCTGCAGGCGCTCCAGCTCCTCGTGCGCGGCCGCCTCGCGGCTGGGCGTGAAGATCCCGCCGCAGCCGGTGAGCGCCAGGTCCATCTCCCGGTCGGTGCCCGTTCCGCCGCGGGGCCAGGCGACCTCGCGCGCGGCCTCGCGCTTCTGCCGGTTCCAGTAGCGGGCGCGGTCGAGGATCTTGCGCTCCACCGCCAGGAAGAGCCAGTGGCGGAAGTGCTCCTCGTCGTCGACCGCCACCCGGTCGATGTCCTGCAGGATCTCGCGGCAGGCGGACTGCACGATGTCCAGGCTGGACTCCCGAGCCCGCAGCCGGGCCCCCGCCCTCAGGCGGACGAAGGCCATGGCCCCCGGCAGGTGGCGCTCCAGGAGGGCGTCGATGGCCAGCGGGCTCCCTCGGGAGGCCTCCCGCACCAGCTCGGGGTGATCGTCCATCGGAGGGGCTGCCCTGCCCGGCCGAGGATACCCCTTCGGGTCCGCGCCCGTCAGGAATCCGAGCCTTCGCGGGCGCGCTCCAGTCTCAGGAACTGGAAGCGGCCGCGGGCTTTTCCCAGCCCGGGAAGCCCCTCGGCCCAGGCCAGCATCCGGCCCAGCCAGCGCGCCAGGCGGCGGTTGCGGGGCGAGAAGTTGCGCGCCCGGAACTCGATCTCCTCGGGCCGGGGCACGGCCTGCAACCCCAGGCGATCCCGGACCACCAGGCCGGCCGCGCGGCAGGCCTCGAGCAGGCTCCGGGGGTCGAGGCTCTCGAAGGGCCCGATGTTGGGGTCGGGCGAGAGGACGTACTCCACGCCCCCGGGCCCGCCTCGCCGGGCCCGCAGGCGCTCGGTCCAGTCGTGGAAGGAGCGCTTGTTGACGAAGCCGATCAGCACGCTGCCACCCGGCTCGACCCACCGCGCCATGGCCTCCAGCAGGGCGGGCCGATCGGCGGCCGGCAGGTTCTCGAGCCGGAAGAGGCAGCTCACCATCCGGTGGGCGCCGGCGGGCGGCTCGGGCAGGCTGGCCCCGTCCTCCGGCGGCCACTGGTAGCGGCCCGCCCGGGGATGGGTGCGCCCGCTCGCGAACTCGCACACCTCCGCGGTGCGCTCGACCACGTCGAAGCGGAAGCCGCCGCGCTCGCGGCTCAAGCGCTCGGTGAGGATGCCGGCGCAGGGCAGGACGTCGAGCCAGCGCGGAGGCTCGGCGGCGGGATCCGCGAGCGCCTCGCGACCCTCCGGCACGAGGCGCTCGATGGCCTCCAGCAGGGCGTGCACCTCCCACGCACGCGGCTTGTTGTGGCGCAGGCCGCCCAGCACGCGAGCGCGCTGGTAGATGGCCAGCAGGTCGCGCGGCCAGCGGTCCGGATCGGCGGTGGACGGGATCGGGCGCCCCGCGTAGTGATCATAGTGGGTGACCTGGGAGAGCGGCCGGCGCCGGGGCGCCCGGACCGGGATCCGGGCCGGCCAGCCCAGGGCCAGCACCGCGAGCACCACCCGATCGCCGGGCAGCCCCACGGTCCGGCGCACCTCCTCGGCGTCGCCCATCTGGGTGATCCAGAAGGAGCCCAGCCCCAGGGCTCGCGCCGCCAGGCTCATGTTCTGGATCAGGGCCGCGGCGGATTGCACGTTGGCCCAGCCCTCGGTGGAGAAGTCGCGCCCGTAGGAGACGATGAGGTTGCAGGGGGCGTTGCTCATCTGGCTCGACAGCGCCGCCAGGCGCTCGTTGACCTGCGGATCGTCCACCGCCACCAGGTCCCACATCTGGTAGTTGCAGGAGCTGGGCGCCCAGATGCCGGCGTGCATCACCTGATCGATCAGCTCGCGCGGAACCGGATCCGCCAGGAAGCGGCGGATCGAGCGGCGCGTGTAGAGGACCTCCCAGAAGTCGATCGCCGGCGTGGGGCCCACGGGCACGCCCTCGTCCACGGCGCCGGCCCCCCCCGCGCCCGGGGACGATCCCGACTCGCAGCCGGGGCCCTCCGGCGGGCTCTCGCGGCCCTGGCCCGGGCGATCGGCGGCCTGCTTCGGATCCGGCGGCTCCATGTTCCCTTGGGTGGCGGCTGGAGGGCCAGCCTCCGGCAGCCGCCGAATCTAAGGCCTGGATGACGTCGGGGCCCCGGCGGGGAGGCGAAAACCGCGTCCGCGAGCCTCCCGCGGGCCCCCGCGGGCGGCCCGCCCGCGGCGGTTTCCCACCGGTCGCCGGATCGGCGCGTGCCGGCCTCGCGCGCCCGGGTTACCTTGGTCCAGGAGGCCGGTCGCCGGCGGGCCGGATCCGGCGCTCTCATTCCCTCGCCCTGACATGAACAGGTCGCGGTCCCGTGTGCTCGGCGCGGCGGTGGCGCTCTCGGCTGCCCTCGCCTGCGACTCGCCCTCGGACGGCGGTCCGACGGCGGTGATCAGCGTCGGGCCTCCGGGGGGCGGCGACCGGGAGGTGGAACGCAGGCACATGATCGAGCACCAGATCGCCGCGCGGGGCGTCACCGACCCGCGAGTCCTCGAGGCCATGCGCGACGTCCCCCGCCACCTGTTCGTGCCGCCCGGCCAGCGCGACCACGCCTACGAGGACCGCCCCCTGCCGATCGGCTACGGCCAGACCATCTCGCAGCCCTACGTGGTCGCCTTCATGACCGCGGCGCTGGCGCTGAAGGGGGGCGAGAAGGTGCTCGAGATCGGCACCGGCTCGGGCTACCAGGCCGCGGTCCTGGCCGAGGTCGTGGGCGGAGCTGGCCGCGTCTACACGATCGAGATCGTGGAGCCGCTGGGGCGGAGCGGGGCGAAGGCCCTGGATGACTGCGGCTACCACAACGTGCTCACCCGGATCGGCGACGGCTACCAGGGCTGGGCGGAGGAGGCCCCCTTCGACGCGGTGATCCTCACCGCGGCCCCCGACCACGTTCCGCAGCCGCTCACGGATCAGCTGAGGGTCGGCGGGCGCCTGATCCTGCCGCTGGGCGGCTTCGACCAGGACCTGGTGCTGCTGGAGAAGACCCCCGAGGGCCTCGACCGGCGCGTCGTCCTGGGGGTGCGCTTCGTGCCCATGACGGGCGAGGCGCAGCGGCGCTAGCGCCACCTGGGGGCCCGCAGGCGAACCGGCGCTAGTTCGAGGTCGCCTCGAACTTCTTGGGCGAGAAGGCCCGCAGCAGATTCCGGGGACGGCTGCGGAGCTCGCGCACCAGCGCCGCCACGAGCTCGCTACGGCTCGCCAGGGTCTCGCCGAGCTCCTGGGCGCGGCGCTCCACCGCGCCGATCTGCGCCTGCAGATCGCGGGCCAGGCCCTCGAGACGCTCCATGCGCTCCTCCAGGGCGGCCTTGACGACGCGGTGCTCCTCCAGGTCCGCCTCCAGGGTCCCGATGGTCCGGCGGTGCTCGCGGAGGTCGGTGTCCTTGGCGGCCAGGATCTCCCCGTGGTGCCGCCTGGTCTCGGCGAGGGCCTCGACGTGCGCTTCCAGGTCCTCGCGCAGGGTGCGGTTCTCCTCCTGGTGCTGCTCGAGATCCGCCTCCACCTCCTCCAGGGTCTCGAGGTGCTGACTGATGCTGGAGTCCTTGTCCGCGATCACCTCCTGGTGGTGTCGCTGCGCCTCGGCCAGGGCCGTGCGGTGCTCGGCGAGGTCCGCCGACAGGTCCGCCCGCTCCTTGCGGTTCTCGACCAGGTCCGCCTTCAGGGTCTGGATCGTGTCCGCGTGGCCCTCGACGTCGGCGCGCAGCTCGTCCAGGGTGGCGAGGACCTGGCGCTTGTCCTCGAGCCACTCGTCGCGGTCCGCAACCCAGGCGTCGCGCTCGAGGGCCCAGGCGCGGCGGGCGCGCTCCAGCAGCCCCATCTGGGCGGCGAACTCGAGGATGCGGCGCACTCCGGCGAGCTCCTCGGGGCTCTCTGGCCCCGGGAGATCCTCGGGAAGGGCCGCGTCGCCGAAGGCTGCCAGGACCACGTGCCGGTAGACGTCCTGGCCGCAATCGGTGGGGAACAGCTCGCGGTTGTAGAAGCGGTGGAACTCCCGCGCGAGTCCCTACAGGATCGGCTCGCTGTCCATGTACAGGCCCAGGCACATCGAGGGCAGCCAGCGATCAAGCCGGCCGTGGCCGATGCTCTTCACCCGGCCGCCCATCGAGCGCAGCTTCTCCTCTACCATTGCGCGCACCGGGAGCCCGTTGACGCGGTGCTCCTGGAGGTGTTGGTGGTCGATCCCCAGCCCATCTCGCACCGCCTTCAGGAGCAGCATCTCGGCCTCGTCCACGCGCGGCTCCCTGTAGGGACCGGCCAGGAACACGTAGCAGCGTGCCACTCGGGCGCACTCGGTCACGAAGGACTCGCGCCGCCCGGGAGGCACATGCTCGAGGGTATCGAAGGCGCAGACCACGTCGAAGGACCCGTCCCGGAAGGGCAGGGCCGCGCCGTCGCCCAGGACCAGGCCAGCTTCGTCGGAAGGCTCGAGGTCGACCAGACTCACGCGGCGCCCGGGCAGGAAGCGGCGCAGCAACCCGGTGCGCCCCCCGACCTCGAGCACGCGGCAGACAGCGGGCCCGGCGGCCACCCGCTCGAGGATGTCGGCGACCAGCCGGTAGCGCTGGTATTGATCGAAAGGGAGGTCTTCGATGGGGTTCGACTGCATGGTTGTCCGGCTTTCCAGACCCCGGCCGCGGGGCCCCCCTGGGGTCGTATCTCCTCCTTTGCGCCAAGGTGCGGATTCACCACAGAAAAAAAGCACATTTCCCGGGCAGCCGAGACTCCCAGAGCGAGTCCCTCGGCCTCAGCCAGCGGGCGGATCGAACTTGCCCGGCCTGAAGGCGCGCACCAGGTTCCCGGGGCGGCTGCGTAGCTGGCGCACCAACTCCGTCACCAGATCGCTGCGGCTCCTCAGGCTCTTCCCCAGGACCCGGCACCGCTGGTCGGCGGCCCGGAGCTGGGACTCCATGTCGCTGGTGAGGGTCTCCAGCATCTCCTTCGTCCGCCGGTGCTCCTCCAGCTCACCGCGCAGGAACTCCAGGGACTCGCGGTGCTGGAGGAGGTCCGCCCGCAGGGTGCGGTTCTCCACCCGGTGCAGCCCGAGGTCCTCCCTCGCCTCGGCCAGGATGCTCCGATGCTCGGAGAGGTCGGCTTTCCGGGCCGCGGTCACATCCCCGTGGTGCTTCTCGGCCGCTGCCAAAGCCCGGACATGCTCCTCGAGGTCGTCGCGCAGGGTGCGGTTCTCCACCCGGTGCCGCTCGAGATCGGCCCTCTCCTCGGCCAGGACCCGCCGGTGCTCCTCGATGTTGGCGTCGCGGGTCGCGCACACCTCGGACAGGACCTGGGCGTGCTCCACCAGCTCCTCGCGCAGGGTTCGGTTCTCGGCCTGGTGCTGCTCGAGGTCCGTCAACAGCTCGGCGCGCTCCTTCTCGTGCTCGACGAGGTCGGCCCTCAAGGTCTCGATCGTCCCGGCGTGGCCATCGACGTCGGCGCGCAGATCGTCCATGGTGGCGAGCACCTGGCGCTTGTCCTCGAGCCATTCGTCGCGGTCCTCCACCCAGGCGTCGCGCTCCACGGCCCAGGCCTCGCGGGCGCGCTCGAGCAGCCGCATCTCGGAGACGAAGCCCAGGATGCGCTCGATCCCGGAGCCCTCCTCCGCCGGCTTCCCCTCGTGCGGGTCCTCCGGCAGGGGAGCCCCGTCCAGGGCGGCCAGGACCACGTGGCGATAGATCTCGTCCCCGAAGTCGGAGGGGTACAGCTCGCGGTTGTAGAAACGGTGGAACTCCCGGGCCAGCCTCCGCAGGGTCGGCGCGTGTCCGAGGTACATGCCGATGCACATGGAGATCAGCCAGCGATCGAGCCGGCCGTGGCCGATGCTCTTCACCTGCCCGCCCATCGAGCGCAGCCTCTCCTCGACCCGGGCCCGCTGCGGGAGCCCGTTGGAGCGATGCTCCCGCAGGTAGCGGTGGTCGATTTCCATGCCGTCGCGCAGGGCCCTCAGGAGCAGCCCCTCGGCCTCCTCCACCCGGGGGTCCTGGAAGGGCCCGGCCAGGACCACGTAGCGTCGGGCCACCCGCGCGCACTCGGCCACGAATGTGTCGCGCCGATAGGGGGGCACGTGCTCCAGCGTGTCGAAGGCGCACACCGCGTCGAAGGAGCGGTCCCGGAAGGGAAGGGCGGCGCCATCGCCCAGGATCAGCCCGGCCTCCTCCGAGGGCTCGAGGTCGACCAGCCCCACGCGACAGGCGGGCAGGAAGCGGCGCAGGAGACCGGTGCGGCCCCCGACGTCGAGCACGGCGCGAGCTCCCGGCCCGGTCACGAGCCGATCCAGGATGTCGGCGACCAGGCGGTAGCGCTGGTACTGGTCGAAGGGGAGGTCTTCGAGGTCGTCGGATTGCATGACTCTCCCTCCAGCCGGCCGTCACCCGTATCACGAGGACGCGGCGACCATCGGGCCCGGTGGGGAGCGAGCCCACGGCGGTGTCCCGCCAGGGCGTCACCCTCCCGATTGGAGAGTATCAGGTTCCTGTAAGACAGGCCCCCCGCGGCTGAATTCAGGGGCGATTCGCCCGCGGAACCGCCCGCCCGGGCCCCCCGGGGCTCGGTGCAATCGCTCGCGGGGGCTGCTAGGCTGCCGCGGCCGAACCGCACGCCCGCCTCCCGGAGCCCATCGCATGCGAAGCCTCCCCGCCCTCGTCCTGCCGATCCTGCTGGCGGCTCAGCTCGGAGCGCCCGGCCGGGCCCAGCGAATCACCACGCCCGAGGAGTATCTGGGGCGGCCGGTGGGCGGCGACTTCACCCTGGCCGACTGGGGCGAGGTCTCGGGCTACCACCGGCGGCTCGCCTCCCAGAGCCCGCGGGTGATCAGCGAACGGGTGGGCACCACCACCGAGGAGCGCCCCTTCCTCCTGACCACCATCGCCGACGAGGCGGGACTGGCCGCGCTCGATCGCCACCGGGCCCTGGCGGCCCTCCTGGCCGACCCCCGCGGCGCCAGCGAGGCGCGCAAGCGGGAGGCGGTCGAGACCGCTCGCCCCATCCTCTTCATCTCGCTGGGCATGCACTCCAGCGAGACCTCGCCCCCGCAGTTCGGCATGGAGCTCGCCCACCGGCTGGCGACCTCCGAGGAGGAGCCCTACCGCTCGGCCCGCGAGCGGCTGATCGTCTGCCTGATCCCCTGCACCAACCCCGACGGGCTGGACCGCGTGGTCGAGTGGTACCGCGAGACCGTGGCGACTCCCCACGAGTCCAGCCGGCCGCTGGAGCTCTACCAGCACTACACCGGTCACGACAACAACCGGGACTGGTTCGCCCTCACGCAGAGCGAGACGCGCATCGTGACGCGTCTGCTGTACTCGGAGTGGTTCCCCCAGGTCTACTGGGACGTTCACGAGCAGGGATCCTCGCGCGAGCGCTTCTTCGTGCCGCCCTTCCGCGATCCGCTCGACCCCAACCTGGACCCGGCCATCATCGCCGGCATCGACGCCCTGGGATCGAGGGCGCTCTACGACATGACCCGCGAGAACCTCGCCGGCATCTCGACCGGGGTCTCCTACGACATGTGGTGGAACGGCGGCAACCGCAACGTCCCCGTGCGCCACAACATCATCGGCCTCCTGACCGAGGCCGCCGGCGTCCGCTACGGCAGTCCGGTCTTCCTGCCGCGGGAGCGCCTGGGTGCGCCGCGCGGCCTCGAGGGATACGCGCCCTCCAATCGCTTCCCCCTCCCCTGGCCCGGCGGCTGGTGGCGGCTGCGCGACGTCATCGACTACGAGCACGCCTTCGCCCGCTCGCTGCTGGCCAGCCTGGCGCGCGAGCCGCAGACCTGGCTGCGGGGGGCTCTGGAAGCCTCCCAGCGGGCCATCGAGGAGGGGGCCCGGGGCGCCCCCCGCACCTGGGTGATCCCCAGCGACAACCCCGACCGCGGGGCGGTCCGCCGCCTGGTGGAGATCCTCCTCCTGTCGGGCGTCGAGGTGCACGCCGCCGAGCGGGAGCTCGAGGCCGACGGCCGCACCTGGCCGGCCGGCTCCCTGGTGATCTTCCGCGACCAGCCCTACGGCTCCTACGTCAAGGACCTCTTCGAGGTGCAGCGCTATCCCGGCGGCGATCAGCCCTACGACGTGGCCGGCTGGACCCTGCCCCACCTCTTCGGCGTGCACCGGGTGGAGGTGATGGAGAGGGTCTCGGTGCCCCTGAGGCGGGTGGTCACCGCTGGCGACGGTCTCCTGGGCTTCGCGGCGCGCGGCGAGTCGGGGCTCCTGAGCTCGGACGACAGCGACACCTGGAAGACCGCCTTCGCCGAGCTCCGCGGGGGCCGCCGGTTGAGCTTCCTGGAGGAGGGGGCGGGCGCCGGGAGCTTCGTCCTCGGGGCGCGGGAGGCCCCCGCGCTGGCCCTGGAGCGGATGCCGCGACTGGGCGTCTACGCGCCCTGGTCCGGCAGCATGGACGAGGGCTGGCTGCGCTGGGTCCTGGATGCCTACGAGATCCCGTTCACCCGCGTGCGCAACGAGATGGTCCGCGCCGGCCGGCTGGGGGAGCTCCTGGACGTCCTGGTGATTCCCAGCATCCGCTCCTCGACCCTGGACCAGGGCCGCCCGCAGGACACGGTGCCCCCGCGCTACGAGGGCGGCCTCGACCCGGAGGGGGCCGTGGCCATCGAGGAGTTCGTGCGGCGCGGTGGGACCCTGGTGACGATCGGCCGCTCGAGCGCCTGGGCCGTCGATCTCCTGGAGCTGCCGCTGATCGACGTCACCCGCGAGCCGGCCTCCGAGGGTTTCTCCTGCCCGGGCAGCGTGCTACGCGGGGTGCCCCGCGAGGATCGGCTGACCCGGGGCCTGCCCGATTCGCTGGCCCTGTTCTTCTCGAGCTCGTCCGCCTGGCGCATCGAGCCCGAGGCCGAGCCGGGCGGGCCCACCGCGCTTCTCGCCCTGGCCCCCACACGGATCCTGCTCTCCGGCCGGATCGAGCGGCCCGAGGTGGTGGAGGACCGGGCGGTGTGGGTGCGGGCCGAGCATGGTCGAGGGAGGGTCCACCTCTTCGGCTTCAGCCCGCACTTCCGCGCCTGGTCCCAGCAGACCTTCCAGCTGCTGTTCCGGGCCGTCCTCCTCGATGGCAGCTAGCGTGCGCCCCCTCATCGCGCTGCTCCTCATCGCGATGACGTCGGGCTGCCTCACGGGGTCCGACCTGGAGAGGGTCGCGCGGCAGCCCGATGCCGGGGAGAGCGTCCCGCGATTCGAGCAGCGCCGCGCCTTCGGCTCCGGTCCCGACCGCCCGCTCCTGCGGGAGTGGGGCGTGCTGCTCCTGGACGACGGCTCCCGGCCGCGGCAGGGCTTCGACCGCAGCTGGTATCCCGACGGTCGGAAGCGATCCGAGCGCCACTGGCTGCGCGGCGTGCCCTCGGGCGCCTGGCGCGAGTGGTACCCGGACGGTCGGCTCAGCCTCGAGCGCTTCCACGAGCACGGCGAGCCCACCGGGACCTGGCGAACCTGGTACGAGGGCGGTGGACCGCGCTCCGAGTGCACCTACGCCGGACCCGATCGGACGGCGCCCTCCACCTGGTGGCACGAGAGCGGGGGGGTGTCGTCCCGGGGGGAGGCGGTCGAGGGCGCCCCCGAGGGCGAGTGGTCCTTCTGGAGCGAGTCGGGCGCGCTGGTCGAGCGGGGCCCCTTCCGCGGCGGCCGACGGGAGGGGATCTGGCGCGCCTTCTGGGAGGACGGCAGCCTGCGGGAGCGCGGCCGCCTCCGCCGCGGGGAGCGGGTGGGGGAGTGGGAGTCCTGGAAGCGGGGCGAGCGGCCCGGCGAGGCCGACCGCCCCTGAGCCCCCGCACGTATGCGCACAGGTGTGTCACGCTCCCGGAACAGGGGCCGCGGGAGGGATCCCCTCACGCGGCGATCGCCCGGCGGCACGGTTGTTGATTGCATGTATGGTCGCATCGAGGAGGCTCCCGCGCTCGGGCGCTTCCACCCACCGAGGACCACGATGAAGCAGGCGATCATCCTCTCAGCCGGCCTGGCGCTCGGCTGCCTCCTCTTCCAGGGCGTCTCCACCGCCCACGGCGGGACCTACCGCGGACCCGGCAGCTCCGATCCCGGCGGAGCGGGCGGGGGCGCCCAGGGCCCGGCGGACACCGTGTCCCCCTCGGGCCAGGGCTCGGGCGCCGCGTCCTCCGGCGGGGCCGCTCCCGCCGGCGCCCCGGGCTCCCCGACCTCCTCGGGCAAGCCCACCCGCGGCGCGCCGGCGAGCGGAGCCGCGGCGGCCACCGCCGGCGACGCGAGCATCTGGGAGCTGTGGTGGGGCTTCAACAAGGAGCCCTTCATGGACCTCAGGTCCGCCCTCTACGCCGGCACCCTGGTCTCCGGCAGCGACGACTACTTCCTCGGGCGGGTCGAGCAGAACCAGGCCCAGGATCGACTGCGGCCCTCCGAGGAGGACGTCCGCCGGAGGGTCGTTCCCGCCCTCCTCGAGGTGCTGGCCGGCGAGGACGACAACGACATCGTCACCGGGGCCCTGATCGCCCTGGCCAAGATCGGCGATGGGCCCCGGATCGACGGCGCTCCGGGCATGGCCGATCGCCTCGGCGACTTCCTCTCCCACGCCAACCAGGAGATCTCCGAGACCGCCGCGGTGGCCCTGGGTCTCCTGGCGGGCGAGAGCTCGATCGCGATCCTGACGGACCTGCTCGAGGACACCCCGAGAGGGCGGCTCCACGTCGAGCGCGCCAGCGGGGTTCCCTGGCGCACCCGGGCCTTCGCCGCCTACGGCCTGGGTCTGATCGGCCGCAACGCCGAGGAGCCGGCCGTGCGGCGTCGGATCGTATCGATCCTGGTCAAGCGGCTCGAGAGCGAGGGCGGGAGGGCGACCCCCGACGTGGACGTGGCCTGCCTGACCTCGCTGGGGCTGGTGCCCTTGCCGGTCGAGCCGCTCCCGGTGGAGTCGCGCACCCGGCGGCCCGAGAGCGGCCTCCTGGGGCAGATCCGCTGGATCCTGGACCTGGCGTGCGACGGCGACCGGAACTTCCTCGTCCGCGCCCACGCCCCGACCGCCCTGTCGCGCCTGCTCGCGGGCGCGCCGCCGGAGACGGAGCTCGACGCCGAGGTGGCGGACTTCCTCCTGGGGGTGATCGGGACCCACTCCAAGTGGCCCCGTGAGGTCCAGGCGAGCTGCGTGCTGGCGCTGGGCGAGGTGGCCGACGCCGACGAGGACCCCATCGACGCCCGCATCCGCGGCGCGCTCCTGGACCTCGCCGGGAGCTCCCCGCAGCCCCAGATTCGCAGCTTCGCGGTGATCTCCCTGGCGCGCATCGCCGGCCGGCCCGGCTGCGGCCAGGGCAGCCCGATGGCGGCGACCGAGGGCACGCGGCGCGCGCTGCGCAAGCTCCTGGAGGGCGGCCGCACGTCGATCCGGCCCTGGGCCGGGCTGGCGCTGGGCGTCCTCGGCCGGGACCTGGCGGCGATCGAGGTCCCCTCCGATCCGAAGATCGACGCCGCGCTGCGCGCCGCCCTGGCCGCGGCCCGCGCGCCCGAGGTGGTGGGGGCCCTGTCGATCGCCGTGGGCTTGCGGGGCGATCAGGAGGCCAAGGGCGTCCTGATCGAGAAGCTGGAGGCCGTGCGCGACGACAACGCTCGCGGATACGTGGCCCTGGGGCTGGGCCTGATGGGGGCCGCCGACGCGGTGGAGCCCATCCAGGCCGTCGTCAAGGGCTCCAAGTACCGCCCCGAGCTCCTGCGCCAGGCCGCGATCAGCCTGGGCCTCCTGGGGGACAAGCGCATCACGGCCGATCTGATCCAGATGCTCGAGAGCTCGAGCAGCCTCTCGGCCCAGGCCTCGGTGGCGGCGGCCCTGGGCGCGATCGGCGACGCGCGCTCGATCGATCCCCTGATCGCCATGCTCGGCGACGAGACCATCACCGCCCGAGCCCGCGGCTTTGCGGCCGTGGCCCTGGGCATCGTGGCCGACGAGGAGCCGATCCCCTGGAACGCCCGCATCTCGGCCGGGATCAACTACCGGGCGAACACCACCACCCTGACGGATCCGAGCGGGGCGGGGATCCTGGACATCCTGTAGACGGGGGCGGACTACTCGGCGAGCGCCCGCGGAGCGGGCGCGGCCTCGTCACAGCCTGCCGGGACGCCCGCGGGATTCCTGCCCCCACGAGCGATTCCTGCTGCCGTGAGGCATGGCCCACGGGACTACGGCGTCGGACGGTTCGACCGATGGTCACGCCACATACTCGGTGCGCTTCGCGCACCTCGCGTGGCATTACGGCGCCACTCGGCGCCGGCGCGGCAAGTATGCCGCGCGTGTAGGTCCCCGGCCCAGGGCGAGGGGTCGCCCAGGCAGGAATCCCCCCGGCCTCCCGCCAGGACGCGCCCCCCCTCACCTCAATACGGCACCCGATCCGGCGAGGCGTCCCACTCCACGAAGGCGCGCAGGGCTTCGTCCCGCAGGAGCTGGGTCATGGTCACCCGCCGACGCTCCGGAGCCCGCGCGAGCTCCTCGTAGATCAGGGCGTCGTCGAAGCCCACCCGGGCCGCGTCCTCGCGCTGGCTCCCGTAGCAGACCCGCTCCAGCCGGGACCAGTAGACCGCGCCCAGGCACATGGGGCAGGGCTCGCAGCTCGTGTAGAGAGTGCAGCCCGAGAGCTCGAAGGTGCCCAGGGCCCGGCAGGCGTCCCGGATCGCGGCGATCTCGGCGTGGGCCGTGGGATCGCCGAGCTGCGTCACCTGGTTCGTGCCGCGACCCACCACGCGGCCGTCGCGCACGACCACCGCGCCAAACGGCCCGCCGCCCGCGCGGACCGACTCCAGGGCCAGCTCGATGGCCCGCCGCATGTGCTCCTCGTGCGCGCTCAATGCTGCTCCGCTCCCCGCATACCATACGCCTCACGCCGCCCGCGCCCAGGCGCGGGGACGCGAAAGCGCTCAGCGGTCGATGAAGAAGCCGTGCTCCGGGCGGGTCTCCTCCGAGTCGTTGCGATCCTCGCCCGCGTAGGCGTCCTTCCCGCCGCCGTCCTCGATGAAGACCGACAGGCTGGTGCCCCCGTGGTAGTCGTTGCCGCCGGCGCGGGCGAAGGCGTCGGAGAGGTAGCGGTCCCGACCCCGGCGCTCCCAGAACACGCACACCGAGTTGTGCGCCGAGGCTCCCAGGCAGAAGCCGCCGCCGTCGTAGGTGTCGTTCCCCCCGTCCTCGACGAAGAAGGTGACGCACTCGTCCCAGGCCAGGCCGTGGGCCACGGCGTTGCGCGTGACGTAGCGGTCGTCGCCGCCCGACTCGCGGAAGTAGCCCAGGGCCTGGTGGGCCGAGAAGCCGTGGTTGTAGCGCGAGCCGACGTAGACGTCGTCCTCCTGCCCGCGGTCGAGCAGCGCCCCCAGCCCGTAGTAGTAGCCGCCACCCTGGCTGAAGTTCCCGCCCTCGTATCGGTCGCGCCCCCCCTCGTCGATCAGGAAGGCCGCCCCGCCCGAGGCCTGTCGCCGGAAGCCCACGCCGCATCCCTGGCCCCAGCCCTCGAACACCCCGGCGGTGCCGTAGCTGGTGGGCCAGGTGCCCTTGCAGTAGTACTCGTCGTCGCCCTCGCGCTCCACCAGCACGCCGGCGCCCCCGGCCAGGCCGACCGCCTGCCCGTAGCGGTGGGCCAGGTAGCGGTCGTCGCCCTCGAGATCGAAGAGGAGGCCCGCGCCCCACAGGCCCGCGCCCTGGGCCAGGGCGTGGGCGCGGTAGACGTCGTTCCCCGCGAGGTCCAGGAGCAGCCCCGCGCCCATGAAGCCCACCCCCTGGCACCAGCGCAGGCCGGTGTAGGCGTCGTCCCCGGCGAGGTCGACCAGCACGCCCGCGCCCAGCACGCCGGCCGCCTGGGCTCCGTCGTGGGTCGACTCGTAGGCGTCGTTCCCCGAGAGGTCCGCGATCAGCGCGACGGCCAGGACCACCTCCTCGTCCTCGCCCGCGGTGGAGGCCTGGTTGTTGCCGTAGAAGTCGTCGCCGCCCAGGTCGATCAGCACCGCGGCGTCCCCGTCGCGGTGGCGGTCCGGTCCGGTTCCGGCGATCCGGATCCAACCGTTGGGCGTCTCGCGCTGGATCACGGTGCGCGCGGCGAGGTCCAGCTCCGCCTCGGCCAGGTCCCGCGCGAGGATCTCCAGCCACTCGGGATCCAGCAGGGGCGCCAGCGCGTCGGCCGCCGCCAGCATGGCGCCGCGGTCCACCTCCTCGCCGATGCGCAGCAGCTCCGCGTTCTCCTCCCGCCGCCGCGAGTCGGTGTCGGCGTGGAGGTAGATGTGCTCCTCGAAGGCCTCTCCCAGCCGCCGCCAGGCGCGGCCCGCGAAGCGCCGGTCCTCGGCCGAGAGGTGGGCCAGGGCCTCCTCGCGCAGGGCGCAGGCCTCCGCCAGGACGGCGGCCGCGAAGTCGAGGTGATCCTCGGGGGAGGCGCCCCGAGTCGGGGGCTGCGGGCGAGGGCTCGGCTTCCGATCGACGTCCGCGTCGACCACCCTCCCGAGCTGGGCGCAGGCCTCGGTCAGGATTCGGTCCGCGCGCTGCCCCAGTGCCTTGCGCTCGAAGCCCAGGGCGAGCTGCTCGCAGATCCCGGGCAGGCGGTAGGGATCGCGCAGGGCGAGGTTGACCGCGCCCAGGCGCGAGACGTCGCCCCGACGGCCGAGGGCGTCCAGGCGCTCGAGGAGATCGGCGGTGTCGGGGCCGATCCCGGCCTCGTCGACGAGCTTCTCGATCTCGCGGCAGAGGGGGTGGCGGCGGGCGCGCAGGGCGGGGAGGAGCTCCTCGTCGGGCGGCATGTCCAGCGTGGGCATGCCGGGGGCCTCGCGCAGCTCCACGACGCACTCGACCAGCAGGGGGCCGCGGACCGCCCGCAGCTCCACGGCCGTGCCCGGCTCGGACTCCCACAGGTCGAGCTCGAGGGAGCCGAGGACCCGGTGGGCCTCGGCCACGGGCATCCCGTCGATGGCGCACTCGTAGTGCAGTCCCGGGCGCAGGAGGCTCAGGGACCACAGGGTGCCCGGGGCGGCGATCCGCAGCGCCTCGCGGAAGAGCGCGGCCGCTTCCTGCGGGTCGGCTCCGAAGTCCTCGCCGTCGAGCACCAGGAGCACGTCCCCGTGGAACAGGCCGGCGCGGTCGGCGGGGTAGCCGGCGTACACGTTGGAGAGCCGGATGCCCAGCTCGAGCTCGCCGGCGATCTCGCGCGCGGCCTCGTCGAGCTGGATGACCTCGAAGTCCGCGCCCAGCCAGGTCCGCTCGGCGGCCCGGGGCGGAGGCGGGGGATCGGCCGCGGGCCACGGCGCCACGGCGAGGAGGAGCGCGATCATCATGGTGGAAGGCCTCGTTCCGGGAGTGCCCCCGCCGCGCGCCGGGGCGATCGATCCCTCCGCGGAATCGACCCCGGGGCGGGCCGGGCTCGGGTGGGGCTGGCCCGGCGGGGGACGAGCATATCCGAACGGCCGCTCCCAACTTAGAATCCCGGCGCCGCCGGCCTCCGAGGCCGCGGCCCGTCGGCATGCGCCCCCAAACGACCGTCTTCGCCGGCCTGCTCGGCCTGCTCTGCGCCGCGGCGGGCCCCTCGGCCCAGGAGGGCTGGAAGCGCCCGCCGGACGAGGTGGTGGAGATCCTCGAGGCGCCCGACGCGCCGGAGGCCAGCCTGAGCCCGGACGCCCGCTGGCTCCTCCTGATCGAGCGGCCGGCGATGCCCTCCCTGGCGGAGCTCTCGCGACCCTGGATCCCCATGGCGGGCTTCCGGCTGGATCCGGCCCTGTGCGCGCGCCGGCGCGTCGACTTCGCCAGCGGCCTGGTGCTGCACGATCTCGAGGAGGGGAGCCGCCGCCGCGTGGAGCTCCCCGAGGGGCTGCGCATCGCCGCGATCCGCTGGTCCCACACGAGCCGGCACCTGGCCTTCAGCGCGGCCGCCGAGGGGGGGGGCGAGCTCTGGGTGATCGACCTGCCGGGCGCCGAGGCCCGGCGGATCGCCCGCGGGCTGTGCGCCGCCTTCGGCGAGGGCTTCCAGTGGATGCCCGACGGGCTGCGGCTCCTGTGCCAGATGAGGCCGGAGGGATGGGGGGAGGCACCCCCGCGGCCCGCCCTTCCCACCGGTCCCGCGATCCGGGAGAGCGCGGGCGCCGCCTCGCCGGCGCCCCTCGGCCGGGATCTGCTGGAGGACGAGCACGGCGCGGCGCTCCTCGAGCACTACGGGACGTCGCAGCTCCGGCTGGTGCATCCCGTCGAGGGGTCGCGGCGCCCGGTCGGTTCGCCGGGGCTCTTCGCGCTCGCTGAGCCCTCGCCCGACGGGCGGCACCTCCTGGTGGTGCGGCTCCATCGGCCCTTCTCCTTCCTCCTGCCCCACGAGCGCTTCCCGCGGTCGATCGAGGTCTGGGACCTCGATGGCGAGCTCGAGCTCGAGCTGGCGCGGCTGCCGCTCGCCGAGGGGATCCCCCCGGACGGCGTGCGCGAGGGTCCGCGCCTCGCGCGGTGGGCGGCGACCGAGCCGGCCGCGCTGGTCTGGGTGGAGGCGCTCGACGGAGGCGATCCGGGGATCGAGGTCGAGCACCGCGATCGGTGGCTCTCCTGGCCGGCTCCCTTCGAGGGGACGCCGCGCGAGCTCGCCCGGCTCGAGCATCGCGCTCGGGGCATCCAGTGGATGGGGGGGCCCGGCGGCTTCATCACGTCGGAGCTCGACGCCGACCGCCACCGGGTGCGCTCGCTCGCGTGGACCGGGCCGGATTCCGGCGGGGGGGAGCCGCGCGTGCTGGAGGAGCGCGGCGAGGCCGGCCTCTACGGGGATCCGGGCAGCCCCATCACCCGTCCGACCGGACAGGGCACGCGGGTGGTGCGCCGCGACGGCCCCTGGATCTACCTCACCGGCCGCGGGGACGAGCCCACCGGCGCGAGGCCCTTCCTCGACCGGCTGAACCTCGAGACCTCGGCGGTGGAGCGATTGTGGCGCAGCGCTCCCGGCTCCTACGAGTCGATCGTCGGGCTGGGTCGCGGCGGGACCGAGCGCCGGCCGAGCTTCCTCACCCGCTACGAGAGCCCGATCGAGCCCCCGAACTTCCGCCTGCGCGACCTGGATCGGAACCGGGTGTCGCAGGTGACCCGCTTCCCCGAGCCCACGCCCGCGCTGCGCGGCGTCCGCAAGCGGCTCCTCACCTACGAGCGCGCCGACGGCGTCGACCTCTCCGCCATCCTGTACACGCCCGCGGGTTGGGAGCCCGGCGAGCGCCTGCCCCTGATCGTATGGGCTTCATCGCGCGAGCACGGCGATGCACGCGCCGCCGATCGGGTCGCGGGCTCGCCCTTCCGCTACACCCGCGTCCGCGGGGCCTCGCACCTGCTTCTGCTCACCCGGGGCTTCGCCGTGATGGACCGCACGGCGATGCCATTCATCGGGGATCCCGAGGGCGCGCGGGGCACCTTCGTCGAGCAGCTCGTCGCTTCGGCCGAGGCGGCCATCGACGCGGCGGTCGAGCTGGGCGTGGCCGAACGATCGCGGGTCGGCGTGGGCGGGAACGGCCACGGCGCCTTCCTCGCCGCCAGCCTCCTGGCCCACTGCGATCTCTTCCGGGCCGGGGTCGCCTGCAGCGGCGCGTTTGACCGCACCCGCACTCCCTTCGGCTTCTCCTCCGAGCGCCGCAGCCTGTGGGAGGCGCCCGAGCGGTACCTCGAGATGTCCCCCCTCCTCCACGCCGACTCGATCGAGGCTCCCCTGCTGCTGGTCCACGGCTCGGCGGACGGCGATCCGGGGACCTCCCCCGATCAGGCCGAGCGCATGTTCCAGGCCCTGCGGGGCCACGGGGGGACGGTCCGCCACGTCGAGCTGCCCGGCGAGGGCCACGCATTCCGCGCGAGGGAGTCGGTGCTGCACGTGGCGGCCGAGACGATCGAGTGGTTCGATCGACACGTGAAGCCGGCGGAGGCTGGCGGGGCCGACGGCCAGGGGGAGGGGCGATGAGCCCGGTCTCCTCGAATGCGGGTTGGCGCCGCTGATGCTCCCTCTCGGCTGGGCGATCCTGCAGATCCTCGCTGCGCAAGGCCTGCCGCCGACGGTCTCGGAGCCGGGAGCCCTCGAGCCGGACCCGGGCTCCGAGCTCGAGCGTCTGGCCTCCCTCCGCGGCGTCGTCGAGCCGGGTCCGCGCCTGCAGGTCCAGCTCCAGCCGGTGGCCTTCGCCTCCGAGGGCGAGGCCTTCGCCGAGGTCGGAGGAGACGCGGCCGGCGTCGAGATCGCGAACCTCAAGCTGCGGGTCAGCGGGGAGCAGGGCCCGTTCCAGTACAAGGTGGGCGTCAAGGACCGCGACGGCGCCTGGTCGCTCAGCTCGACCTGGCTGCGCGTCCGACCGGTGGAGGGCTTGCGCGTCACGGTCGGCAACCAGAAGGCCCCCTTCCTCTGGTCGGCGCGGGTGAGCCGGCGGCGGCTGGCCTTCGTCGAGCGGTCGACCCAGGGGGGCACCTGGGCTCCGCGCGACATCGGTCTGGTGCTGGACGGCGAGCTCGCGGGCCTGCGGTGGTTCGCCGGCGCGCAGAACGGCGGCGACGAGATGGGGGCGGACTGGCTGCTCTGCGGTCGGGTGGAGGTGTCGGTCC
Organism: uncultured Planctomycetaceae bacterium; assembly: GCA_964615935.1. Classification (GTDB taxonomy): domain Bacteria; phylum Planctomycetota; class UBA1135; order UBA1135; genus CAZTTG01. The sequence goes on from CAZTTG010000072.1 coordinate 25,197, forward strand.
TGGGCTCGGGCTTCCCCCTGCGCGAGGGCCGCGCCGATCCGGGGAGCGAGCCCGGGCTGGGAGTGGGGCTGAGCGTCGCCGACGAGGGGTCGATCGACGACGGACGGGTGCTGGCCCTCGACCTGGCGGGCACCTGGGGGCGCCTCTTCCTGCTGGCCGAGGTGCTGGACTACGGCGAGGGCTTCCAGCCCGGTGCCGTGGTGAGCGGCGCCGCGCGCAAGACCGGCGGCATGGCGGGCACGAGGCCGATGGGGGTGACCGCGGTGTGGTCGCTGGACGAGCGGTACGACCTGGGCGCGCGGCTGCAGCTCTGGGACGACGAGTCGGACACGGTCTCGATGGTGCTGGGGGTGCAGCGCACCATCGCCGTGGATGGGTTGAAGTGGCAGCTCGACTGGGAGCACCGGGTGAGCGACGACTCCGAGCGGGAGGGGAATCGGGTCAGCCTGGGGTTGATCCTGGAGCTCTGAGGGGGGAGGCGGGCCGGCGGTCGGGATCGGGGGGGTGCAGCGCTCGGGAGCCGGACACAAGGGCCCCGGGCGCTCACCGGGGGGGGGGGGGGGGGGGGCGGCCCGCCCCCGCGCCCCCCCGCCCCCCGCCCCCCCCGCGCGGGCCCCCCCGCGTGCGCCCGGCCCCGGGGGGGCGCCGCGCGCGGGAGCCGGACCCCAGGGCCCCTGGAGCTCACACCCGCCCACCACCCCCCACCCGCCCGGGGGATGCGCACGCCCAGTCGCGGTTGCGGTCGGGGTCCCGGGAATCCCCGCGCGCTGGCGCCTTCCCCCCTCCCAAGCTCCCCCCGAGGAGCGGCGGGGCCCCGGACTGGCGCTGGACCGGGACCCCTGCGCGGATACCCTCCCCGGTCGCGCGCGCCGCCGGGAGCGGCGCGATCCCATGAACGCCACGCTCCTGCTCGCCATCGCAACCCTGGCCCTGGCCGTCGGACCGCTCCTCGAGCGCTTCTGCCGCGGCCTGCCGGCCCTGACCGCCCTGATCGACGGCGCCACCGTGGGCGGCATTGCGGTGATCTCGGCCCTGCATCTGGTCCCCGAGGCCGGCGCCCACATCGGCGGCTGGGCTCCGATCCTGGCCGGCCTGGGGATGCTCGCGCCCCAGTGGGCCGAGGGCCTGATGGCCCGCCGGCTTCGGGGCCTGGGGCCGACCCTGGGGGTCCTGGTCCTGGTCCTGTTCGCGGTCCACCTCCTGGTGGAGGGGGCCGCCCTGGCCTCCAAGGCGCCGGACCCGCGCCTGGGGCTGGCCACGGTGCTCGTCGTCGCCGGACACCGGATCCCCATCGGGATCCTGCTCTGGGGGCGGGCGAGGCGCCTGGGGCGGCTGGCGGCGATCGCGATCCTCGCCGCCGTCGGCCTCCTGACCTGGCTGGGACCACAGGTCGTGCCGCTGGAGCGCAGCGACTTCTCGGCGGTGTGCTCCGCGCTCCTCGCGGGCGGGCTCCTGCACCTCGTGCTGGGCCACGTCCACCCGGAGGAGGAGGCCGCGTCCCGCCCGGCCGTCTGGTCGGGGACCGGCTTCCTGGCGGGTGCGGCCGGGCTCTTCGGCCTGCTGACCGCCTCGAGCGAGCACGGAGGAGGATCCCACGAGGCCGCGGCGCCGCCCACGGCAGGGGCCGCCCACGCACACGGCTGCGAGCCCGGAGAGCTCGCCGCCGAGATGCTCGATCTCCTGCTCGACGTGGCCCCCCTGCTCCTTCTCGGACTGATCGGCGCCATCGCGATCCGGGCTCTCGCGCGGGGCTGGCCTCTGCGCTCGCGGCGGTGGGGAGCCGCGCCGCTCCAGGCGCTCCGGGGCGCGGGGTGGGGAACCGTTCGATCGGTGGGCTCGAGGGGCGCGCTGGCGGACCATCGCGATGCGGATCGTCGCGGAGCCCCGCCGGCGACGTCCCTGGCGCTGCTGGTCGCCGTGCCGCTGATCGGCTTCGAATCGGCCCTGCTCTCGTGGTTCCTGCTGGGGGGAGCCGTGACCGCCGCGCGCGTGGTCTCGGCGGTGCTCCTCGCGGCCGCCGTCGGCTGGCTCGCGGGTCGGCTCGGCTCGGCCGGCAGCGGGGGCCGCCCATCGGAGGACCCGCTCCCGAATGAGCCGGGGATCGGTCGGGCCCTCGCCCTCCGGAGGGCGCTCTTCGAGACCTGGGCCCACCTCTCCCCCTGGATGCTGGCTGGCCTCCTGGCGACCGTGATCGTCGAGCCCTGGATCCCGACCGGGATCGCGAGTGAGCTGGCCCCCGACCTGCAGGTCGCGCTGCTCGCCGTGCTGGGGCTGCCCGCCCAGCTCTGCGCCGCGGCGCTGACTCCCTTCGCCGCGATGCTGCTGTTCGAGGGCTTCGCGCCGGGCGCGGTGATCGCCCTCCTCCTGACGGGTCCGGCCGCCGGCCTCGCCACCCTGTGCGCCCTCTCCCGGCTGCGCTCCAGGCCGGTCGCCTCGCTCTACGCGGCGCTCGTCCTGCTCGGGTCGATCGGAGTGGGCCTCGCCGCGAATCGGCTGGACCTGGTGATCCCGGGCGAGGACGTCGCCCGGGTCCACGGGCGAGCCGGGCCCACGGCCTGGCTCTCGGCCGCCATCTTGCTGGCCCTGAGCCTGTGGGTGGTGATGCGGGAGGGTCCGCGGGTCTGGCTGTCCCGGCTGGCTCCCGGCAGGCGCGCGGGAAGCGATCTTGACGGATGACGGACCTCCGATAGTCTGTTGCGCTCCCGAAAGCCCGGCAGGCAACCGCCCGGATGTCGGCATCCGGGCCCGGAGGACGCGAATCGCGTCCGTCCCTGGGCTCCCCTCGCATCACCTGCTCGCAACCGCCCCACGGCGGGCGAAACCCGGGACCCACCATGTCCTCCGCAGCCAAGACCAGGTCGAAGCAGACCGACGACCGCCCCCTGGATCTCCACCGGCACCGCAACATCGGCATCATGGCCCACATCGATGCCGGCAAGACCACGGTGACCGAGCGGATCCTGTTCCTGGCGGAGAAGATCCACCGCACCGGCGAGGTCCACGACGGCATGGCCACCATGGACTTCCTGGAGGAGGAGCAGAAGCGCGGGATCACGATCCAGTCCGCCGCCACCAGCATCATCTGGAAGGGGAGCACGGTCAACATCATCGACACCCCGGGCCACGTGGACTTCACGGCCGAGGTGGAGCGCTCCCTGCGCGTGCTGGACGGGGCCATCGCCGTCTTCGACGCGGTGAGCGGAGTCGAGGCCCAGTCCGAGACGGTCTGGCGCCAAGCCGACCACTACGGTGTGCCGCGCATCTGTCTGATCAACAAGATGGACCGGGTGGGCGCCAGCTTCGCGGCCTCCGTGCAGTCCATCGTGGATCGCCTGGACGCGTGCCCGGTGCCGGTGCAGATGCCGGTGGGGAACGAGAAGGACTTCCGCGGCGTGATCGACCTGGTCCGCATGCGCTACTTCGAATTCGTGGAGGAGAGCGCCGGGAGGACCTACCACGAGCTCGACGTGCCGGATGAGCTCCGCGCCGGGGCCGAGCAGGCCCGGCGCGACCTCCTGGAGACCGCGGCGGGATTCGACGACGAGCTGCTGGACCTCTTCGTGGAGGACCACGAGGTCCCCCCGGAGATGCTGCTGCGGGCCCTGCGCCGGGGAACCCTGGAGCTGGGGATCACGCCGGTCCTGTGCGGCGCGGCCCTGCGGAACAAGGGCGTGGGCCTGATGATGGACGCGGTGATGGATTACCTCCCCGGTCCGCTGGACGTCCCGGCGGTCGAGGGCCGCGTCCCCGGCGGCGAGGAGACGGCGATGCGCGAGGCCGACGACGCGCAGCCCATGAGCCTCCTGGCCTTCAAGACCGTGGCCGAGCCCACCGGGGACCTGACCTTCGTGCGCGTGTACTCGGGCGTCCTTCACGCCGGCTCGCGGGTGCTCAACCCCCGGACGCGGAAGACCGAGCGCATCGGACGGCTGGTCCGCATCCACGCCAACAAGCGTCTCACCATCAACGCCCTGCACGCGGGCGACATCGCCGCGGTCAGCGGCCTCAAGCACACCATCACCGGCGACACGCTGTGCGATCCGGACCACCCCATCCAGCTCACCGAGATCCAGTTCCCCGAGACCGTGATCTCCATGTCGATCGAGCCCAAGCGGGCCGCCGACCGCGATCGGCTGGGCGAGTCGATCGGCCGGATGATGCGCGAGGACCCGACCTTCCGGGCCCACACCAACGAGGCCACCGGCCAGCTGGTGATCTCCGGGATGGGCGAGCTGCACCTGGAGGTCCTGGTCCACCGCATCCGGCGCGAGTACGGCTGCGAGGTCGTCACCGGGCGGCCCAAGGTGGCCTTCAAACAGCGCATCCGCCGGGAGATCACCACCGAGGCCCGCTACATCCGCCAGAGCGGCGGCCACGGCCAGTACGCCGTGATCAAGGTACACTTCGAGCCGGTCGCGACCGAAGACGGCGGCATGGAGTTCGTCGATCGGATCAAGGGCGGCGCCGTTCCGAGCGAGTACATCCCGGCCGTGCGCCGGGGGCTCGGGGAGCTCTTCGAGAGCGGGGGAGGCCTGGGCTTCCCCTTCATCAACCTGCGCGCCACCCTGCTCGACGGCAAGGCCCACGAGGTCGACTCCAGCGATCTGGCCTTTCACGGAGCCGGCGTGCTGGCCTTCCGCCAGGCGGTGGAGAGCAACGTCACCCTGCTCGAGCCGATCATGAGGATCGAGGTGCGGGTCCCCGAGCAGAACCTGGGAGCGGTGGTGGGGGATCTCAACTCCCGCCGAGGCGAGGTCACCGAGGTCGACGCCATCGGCAACCTGCGCGTCATTCGGGGCCGGGTTCCCATCGCCGAGATGTTCGCCTACACCTCGGCGCTGCGGGGGGCGACCCAGGGTCGGGGCTCCTTCTCCATGGAGCTCTACGAGTATCGCGACGTGCCCCAGGCCATCGCCGACTCCTATCTGGAGGATGGCTTCTGAGCCTCCCCGCTCTCGCAGGTGCGTGAGCGCCGCGGGGGCGCCGGAGGAAGCCCGGGGTCGCGGTAGCGGCATGTCGGAGGCTCGGGTAGCATGGGCCGCCATGACGCGAACCGCACGCCGAAGGTGGACCCGAGAGGTCTCCAGCGAGGTCGACGGCATCGCCATGGCCGACGTCGGCCCGGTGCTGGTGCACGGCTACGATCCGCCCGCGGGCGGACGCTGGGCGGACAACGCCATTCCGGGCAAGCTGGCGGCCTTCGATCGCGGCACCGGCGACGAGATCTGGATGTCCCCCTGCGAGGTGGGCTACGGGCGGGGCTTCGGGGCCGGCTTCGGCCGGAACGAGGACGTCATCGTTCTGGGCCCCGGCTCGACCGGACACCGCATCGCGCGCATGGCCCTGGGGACCGGGGAGCTGGTCGACGTGGGGGAGATCGACGCCTTCGACGAGGCGCTGGTGTACCCCGACCTGTGCGTGTGCCTCTCGCCCAAGCGCGTGTGGGCCCTCGAGAGCGAGGACCTGGTGGAGAGCTGGAGCCACTCCCGCGCCGGTGAGCGCTATCGAAGCCTGTGCCGCGCGGGCGACCGGCTCTTCCTGGTGTACACCCACGAGAAGTCGCGCCGGCAGGGCGTGCTGAGCCTGAACGTCAAGACCGGCAAGGGGCGGCGACAGCTCCTGGCGCCCACCCAGCCGGTCATCCACCAGCTCGCCAGCGACGATCGCGGCATGGCCATCCTGGCCTCGGACCTCGAGTCCGCCCTGCCTCCCGAGCTCCTCACCGAGTACCTGGTCAAGACCGCCGACGACGACCTGGGGAGCGCCGGCCGCCTCGCGCTGGTGGCCATGGATCCCGAGTCCGCGGAGGGGGACGCCCCGCTGTGGTACGAGTCGATCGAATCCCACTCCGGCCCCGAGCTGCCCGACGAGAGCGTCACCGCCGACAGCGGCAAGCTCTACCTCGTGCGGGGGGCGCACCTCGAGGTGCGCGACATGCTCACGGGCAGGCCCCTGGGCGACTGGACCATCCCCGGCCTCGACGAGCGGGTCGGGTGGCAGGTATGCCAGGGAGCGGGCCTGCTGGCCGAGGAGACCCGCATCTCGGTCTTCGAGCTCCCGGCCTGAGGCGCGGCTCCCCTCCGGTCTCCTCGAGGGGCCGACCGCGAGACGGGCCGACGAGGCTTGATCTTCCCGCCCCCGGGACGACAATCCGCGGATCATGAGCAGCAAGGAATCCGCCCCGGACGGGGAAGTCGACCAGGACGGGATCAAGATCCCGAGCTACCGCAGCATGGTGCTGGTGGTGGTCCCCGAGCGCGAGTTCGCGGAGGAGAGCCTGCGCTACGCGCGCTCGTGCCTCCAGGGCGTGCAGGTGGGGACCCGGTCCGTGTCGACCAACACCGAGACCCCCGTCTCCGGGCGCCTTCAGGACGAGTTCCTGGTCGACGGCGCGCTGAGCGACGCGCGGATGGACGAGTACGCCGGCGTCCTCTTCGTCGGCGGCGAGGGGGCCCTCGAGCTGGCCGAGAATCCGGACGCCCAGCGGGTGGCGCGCGAAGCCACCCAGGCCGGGAAGCCGATCGGGGTCTGGGGGCACGGCCTGGCCATCCTGGCGCAGGCGGGGGTGCTCCAGGGACGGCGGGTCACGGGCGCCCCCGAGCTGGAGCCGGCGATCCGGAGCGCGGGCGGGAGGTACACCGGCCTCGAGGTCGAGGTCTGCGGCAGCCTGGTCACCGCCCGAGACGACGCCGCGGGCCTGCGCTTCGGCCTCGCCCTGGCGGGGATCCTCGCCTAGCGAGGCTTCGCCTCGGACCGAGCGGGCGTGCCGGAGAATCCTCGTCGGCGCGCCTGCTCCGCAGGCGGCG
>CAZTTG010000073.1:0-31900 GCA_964615935.1 uncultured Planctomycetaceae bacterium
GGGGGGGGGGGGGGGGGGGGCCGGCGGGGGGGGCGCGGGCGGGGCCCCCGGGGGCCCGGGGCGCGGGGTGGCCGACTCCTGGCCCCCGTGCGCAACGGGGCCCCCGAGAAGCCCGTCGGACTCCCCGCCCCCCTTCACGCGAAGCCCTCACCCAACCGCCCCCCTGAGACCACATCCCCACCCCACCGATCGACACCCCCAATGGGTCGACAGTCCACCAAACCCGAACCTAGACTCCGCCCACCCCCGACCAAATGAACCCCGAAATGGCAGGTGAAGCTTGAGCGCGACCTACGTAGTGACCGGCGCCAACCGCGGCATCGGACTGGAGCTCTGCCGGCGGCTCTCGGCGCGCGGCGAGGAGGTCATCGGCACCGCCCGGGACCCCGAGGCCGCCGAGGAGCTGCGCGAGCTCGGGATCCGGATCGAGGCCCTCGACGTCGCCGACCCCGAATCGGTCGAGCGCTTCGCCCGGCACCTCGAGGAAGCACCCGTCGACGTCCTCGTCAACAACGCCGGCGCCATGGCCGTGGGGAACCCGATCGACCGACTCGAGCTCGACGAGCTCGACGAGCTCTTCCGGATCAACTCCATCGGCCCCCTGCGGGTGACCCAGGCCCTCCTGCACAACCTGCGCGCCGGCGGGCGCAAGCAGGTGGTCCACATCACCAGCAAGATGGGCAGCATCGACGACAACACCACCGGCGGGTACTACGCCTACCGCAGCAGCAAGGCGGCCCTCAACATGATCAACCGCAGCCTGGCCCTCGATCTGAAGGACGAGGGCTTCACCTGCATCGTGCTGCACCCCGGCTGGGTGCGGACGCGGATGGGCGGGGACGCCGCGCCGCTCACCGTCGAGGAGAGCGTCGAGGGGATGCTGCGCGTCCTGGACGGGCTGGAGCCGGCCGACAGCGGCCGCTTCATCGGCCTCGACGGCGAGCCGATTCCCTGGTAGGCCGGCTCAGGCCTCGATCCCCTCGCGAGGGGCCTCCCCCTCGGGCTCCTTCGGCTCGTAGGCCTCGCACGGCCGACCGGAGCTCCGCCACACCACGACCGAGGGATACTCCAGCGACTTGATCTCGAACGCCCGGCAACCGCGCGGGTGATCGCGGTCCCAGGTCACGAAGTAGTGCCGGCAGAGCGCGCAGTTCGGCTTCTCCTCGGCCATGGGACGGCCTCCGCCGGGGATCTCAGTCCCCCGCGGGATGGACCACCAGCAGCCGACCGGAGTAGCCGCAGGCGACCAGCGACGGGCCCAGACCCGCGGGCCGACCCGAGGCCAGGTGGTGCAGCCGCTCGTCGTCCTGGTAGAGGACCTCAGGGGTCCACTTCCAGCCGTCCTCGGAGCCTCGCAGCAGCACGATGCGGCCGGAGTAGCCGGCGGTCGCGGCCTCGGGCGTGCCACCGGGCTCGAGATCGGACAGCACCGCTCCCCGGAGCTTCTGATCCTCGGTGTGGATGGCCTGCCCGTACATTTGCACTCCAGTTTCGTCGCGGACCTGGAGCGCCAGCGTCCCGTTGTCCTGGGCGACCAGAAGCCATGACGCATCGCGTACCTTGAAGCTCGCCAGCCGCGCGCGGCCGCCGCTGCCCATCTCGTCGAGCCCTGACCACGCCCCCGAGCTGGTCGCGCGGCGGAAGGCGAGGCTGCCGTCCGAGCAGGCGACCACGAAGCCCTTCTGGTAGGGGACCGCGTTCTTGCCCGGGCCGGGGAGGTCGCAGACCGCCTCGACGTGCCAGGCCCCGTTCCGGTAGGAGGCCACGCGGGCCTTCAGGCTGAAGCCCACCATCAGGATCTCGTCGCCGGGCCAGGGGTCGAAGTCGCCCACGCAGACTCCGTGGATCAGGGCCGCATCCTCGCAGACGAGCTCCCGGTCCCAGCCATCGCCCTCGCGGCGGATCAGCCAGGCGGCGCCCTTGCCGCTCCCGTCCTCGCCGCCCTCGAGCATCCCGACCGTCACGAGCTCGTTGCCCGGGAGGTCCGCTCGCACGTCGCCCACCGCGCAGGCGATCATCTCCCCCGAGAGGGTCGCGAGCAGCTCATGCCCCCAGCCGTCACCCTCGCGCCAGACCATGTGCACGTCGCCATTCACCCCGACGGCGACCAGCTCGTCCCCCGGCCGCTCGGCGTCCAGGTCGCCCACGGTGCAGCCGCCGAGCTTGTGGCCCGCCTCGAAGGCCGTCTCGGTCACCCACTCCCGGGGACCGCCGCCGGTCGCGGAGCAGGCGGCCAGCATCAGGCAGGCAAGGAACGCGATGGGCTTCTTCATGGGGTCACCTCCGTCTTCGACCCCGGCATGGTAGCGGCCCGTGGAGGGCAGCGCGACCGCGCTCAGGTCCGGCTGCCGCCGACCGCCCCGGCCCCGCCGGTCCGCACCTCGGCCGCGGCCACCAGGGTGCCCGAGAGGATGAGCAGTGCCCCCAGCCCCGCCAGCAAGTCGGGGCTCTCGCCGAAGAAGAAGAGGCCCCACAGCGTGGCCAGGGCCACCTGCAGGTAGGAGATCGCCGTGGCCCGGCCGGCGGTCTCGTGCTGCAGGCCGCGCGTCAGGGTCACCTGCCCGATCTGGGTGAACACCCCCACCCCGATGAGCACCAGCCACCCGAGAGGGCTGGGCCACACCGCCACCGGGGCCACGATCGGGATGATCACCGGCACGGCCACCAGCGGAAACCAGAAGACGATCACCAGCGGGTGCTCCTCGCGGCTGAGCCGGCGGACCACCACGTAGGCCCCGGCGCTGAAGACCGCGCCCGCCAGCGCCACCAGGGCCACCTGCAGGGGCAGGTCCTCGGGCGCGACGCCGAAGACCAGCGCCGGCCGGGTCACCAGCACCAGCCCGGCCAGGCCGAGCGGGATCGAGATCCACAGGCGCCGGCCGGCGCGCTCGGCCAGGACCAGGGTCGCCAGGACGGCGGTGAAGACCGGGTTGGTGAAGTGCAGGACCGTGACCTCGGCCAGGGGCCCGTGGCTGACCGCCCAGTAGAAGCAGAAGAGGCCACCGAAACCGAAGAGACCGCGCACGACCAGGAGAGGTCGATTGCGGCGGTTGCCCCAGGGGCTCAGGCCGGCCCGCCGCAGGATCGCCCAGGAGAGCACCAGCCCGACGATCACCCGGGCCAGCACGATCTCCTGGGCCGGCAGGGTGCGCCCCGCCACCTTGACCAGCAGGGTCATGATGCTGAAGGCGAAGGCGCTGGCCACCATGTAGCGGGCGCCCCGGGTGAGTCTCAGCGCGATCAAGGGTCTCCGTTCGGGGGCCTCGAGGGCGGCCCGCAGCTCAGGCGTCGATCGCCGGCCTCCGGCTCTCCGGTCCGGGCCGCACCTGTCCGGTGGCGCGCGCGTACACGTCGTAGAGCTTCTGCTCCAGCGGGAAGCGGTAGCGGTCGGTCCTCAGCCGCCAGCCGGCGATCCTCGAGAGCAGCTCCCGCATCCAGCGGGGACCCTCGCTCACGTGCTTGTCGTAGAGGGCCGCGGTGTTGTTGTACCGGCGCCAGCGCTCGCGCACGTCCTCGGGCAGGGGAGTGCTCTGCGTATTGTACTTGTACTCGAAGCACCGGCCCCATTCCCGGAAGCTCCGGGGCGGATCGTAGCCCAGCTCGACCGCGGCGTCGAAGTCCTCGGTGCCGGGGATGGGGCGGAAGGGGTACACCTCCGAGCCGCAGATGGGCCAGGCGTGCTTGACCCGGGCGGCCTGGCGCAGGGTCTCGATCATGGACTCGCGCGTCTCTCCCGGATAGCCGATCATCCAGAAGGTCCCGGGGATGATGTCGCGCCGCGCCAGCTCCCCGATGGCCCGCGGGATGTGGTCCGGGGGGATGTTCTTCCGGATCCGCTGCTGCATCTCCCAGGTGGCCGTCTCGGCCCCCAGCCACAGGAGGTGGCAGCCGGACTCCTGGAGCAGGTCGAGGGTGCCCCGGTCGCAGCGGTCGATGGTCTCGACCTCGATGGTCGCGTTCCAGTGGATCCCGAGGTCCAGCTCGACGGCCCGCTCGCAGAAGGCCCGCAGGCGCCGGGAGGCGACCCCGAAGTTGGCGTCCTGGAAGCGCAGGACGTCGAAGCGGAAGCGCTCCTGGAGCTCGGCGACGTCCTCGGCCAGGACGTCCCCGGGGATCGCCTTCCAGCGGCGACGGCTGACCCGCGGCGAGCAGCAGAAGGTGCAGTCCCGGGGGCAGCCGAAGCTGGAGTAGTAGCTGAAGCCGCGCGGCGGATTCTCGGCCGTCCACTCCCCCGGGAGGGGAAAGCGGTGGCGCACCTTGGGGCCCCCGGGCTCGACCTGCAGGCGGGCGTAGCGCTCGTAGTCGAGGAGCTGCCAGGGGACCGGCGGGAGGGCGTCGAAGCCCACGACCGCTCGGGTCTCGGTGCGCACCAGCTCGCCCCCGCGCATCAGCGCCAGGCCGGGCACGCGCTCGAGGTCCTCACCGGCCTCGATGGCCTGGCACACCTCCATGAAGGTGACCTCGCCCTGACCCAGACCCACGGCGTCGGCGATGCCGTCCTGCAGGTACATCTCGGGCAGGACGCTGGGGAACCAGCCCCCCCAGATGATGGGCAGCTCGGGGTGGCGCTCGCGCACCGCCCTGGCGGTCAGGTAGCCGTCGTAGACCTGGTAGCCCAGGATGCAGGAGCTGGCGAACAGCAGCGCGTCGCCGCAGGCCTCGAGGCACTTCTCCAGGTAGTCCGGCTCGACCATCGCGTCGATCAGGACCACCTCCCAGCCCGCAGCGGCCGGACCGCTGGCGATCTGCAAGAGCTCCAGGGGCAGCAGGTCGGCGCTGAAGATCTCGCCCCGGGCAGGGTCCGCGCGCTGGGGCAGGAACAGGACGATCTTCTGCTTGCGCCGGAGCACGAGCGTGGCTCAGGTCGCCGGCGCCTGGGGGGGGGCGGACGCGGCGCATTCCCCCCCGGCTGCCTTGCGGCCCCGGCGGGCGAGCAGCTTGACGTAGGCGTGGAACAGCTTGTGCTCGAGGGGAAAGCCGAAGCGGTTGTTCCGCAGCCGCCAGCTCGACGCCTTGCGCATCAGCTCGCGCGCGAAGTCCGCGCCGACGTCGACCAGACAGTCGTAGAAGGTGGCGGTGATGCAGTAGCGGCGCCAGCGCTCGAGCACGTCGGGGGGGATCACCACGTCGTCCACCTCCAGCCGGTACTCGGCGCAGGAGCCCCACTCCTCGAAGGTCCGGGGAGGCTGGTAGCCGAGCTCGACCGCCTGCTCGAAGTCCTCGGTCCCCGGGATGGCGCGGAAGGGGAAGATGTCCGAGGCCGAGTGGGGGAGCTTGTGCTTGATGTCCGCCGCCCAGCGGATGGTGTCCAGCATGGACTCGCGGCTCTCCCCGGGGTAGCCGATGATCCAGGAGATGCCGGTCCGGATCCCGCGGTCGCCCAGCCCGCGCAGGGCCCCCTCGATGTCGGTGAGCTGCAGCCTCTTCTTGATCCGCGCGAGCTGCTCCTGCGAGCCGGACTCGGCCCCCAGGACGACCATGTGACAGCGCGACGCGGCCATCCCGTCCAGGGTGTCGGGCTGGTAGCGCGCGATGCTCTCGATCTCGTGGGCGGCGCTCCACCAGAAGGGCGAGCCGGCCTCGGCCAGCGCCTCGCAGAAGGCCCGCGAGCGCTTCTCGGCCACGCCGAAGTTGGCGTCCTGGAAGCGCACCGCGTTGAACCCGAAGCGCTGCTGGAGCTCGAGCAGCTCCTCCGCCAGCTCCCGGCCGGGGATGGCCTTCCAGCGCCGCTGGGTGACCCGGGGCGAGCAGCAGAAGGTGCAGGGCTCGGGGCAGCCGAAGCTGGAGCAGTGGCTGAAGCCGCGCGCCGGCGTGCCCGGCTTCCAGTTCGGGGGATCGGGGTACTTGTGGCGGACCTTGACCTGGCCGATGTCGCGCTGGAGCTCGGCGTAGGCCTCGTACTCCAGGAGGTGCCAGGGCGTGGGCGGCAGCTTGTCGAAGCCCAGCACCGGTCGGTGCTCGGTGCGCACGAGCTCGCCGTCGCGCAGCACCGCCAGGCCCGGGACCCCGGCCAGGTCCTCGCCGGCCTCGATCGCCTGGACCACCTCCCGGAAGGTGAGCTCTCCCTGCCCCAGGCCCACGGCGTCGGCGATGCCCTCCTCGAGGTAGAGCTCCGGCTTGACGCTGGGGAACCAGCCGCCCCAGATGATCGGCAGCTTCGGGTGGCGCTCGCGTACCTTGCGCGCGACCTGCGCGCCGTGGGCGACCTGGTAGCCCAGGATGCACGAGCTGGCGAAGAGCAGCGCCCCCTCGCAGGCCTCGAGGACCCGCTCCTCGCAGTCCTCGTGGATCATGGCGTCGACGAGCACCACCTCGTAGCCCTCCCGGTCCGGATAGGCCGCGATCCGCAGGAGCTCCAGGGGGGTGAGGTCACCGCACACGCGCACCCCTTCGGAGGGATCGGCGCGGTGAGGCAGGAAGAGGACCAGGCGCTTCTTCGGGCTCATTCGGCGGTGGGGGGGGATGATGGGGGGGGGCGATGATCTGGGGGGCGTGCGGAGGCGGTCGACGTCGGTGCGGAGCTCCCGGCCGCCACTGCCCGGAGGTCCCCCGTTCCCGGCCCCTATCGGCTCCCGGCCACCCTGCTCGTGACCGGGCCGGGCCGATCCGGCCCGGGGGTCGGGGGGCGGGGCCGCGGGAGTGGGAGAGAATACACGAAACCGCCGGAGAGGGGGGCCTACTGGCCCGAGTAGTTCTCCAGGCACCAGGCCGCCCAGGCCTGGTCGAACTCGGCGTAGGACATCCCCAGGCACTCCCGGAAGGCATCCCGATGCCGCTCGTTCAGGTTGCTGCCGTCGGCGTAGCCCTTCTCGTCGGTGATCCCGTGCAGGCGGTCGTTGAGGCAGGCGAAGCCGTCGGGATTGGACCTGACCAGGTAGTCGATCATGGACCAGGTGGTGTAGTGGTGCTCGAGCTCGAGCTCGGCGTAGTCCTTCAGGGTGAGGAGCTGCGCCATGCGCTTGGCCTCACCCTTGCGGATGAGCTTGAGCACCTCGGGCTCCCAGTTCTCCTTGCGCGTCATCTCGGCCACCGCCCCCTCGGAGGAGTCGAAGGTGTTGAAGCGGGGGTTGATCTCGCGCTCCACGAAGTGGGCCAGGCCCTCGCGGATCCAGATCTGGGTGTCGTAGGAGTAGTGCTTGTAGCCGTCCAGCAGGTTGACGGTCTGGTTGAAGGCCAGGTGCCCGTGCAGGGCCCCGTCGTTCTTGAGGGTGCCCTGCTGGGTGTGGATGATCAGGATCAGCGAGTCGCGGTCGACCACGTTCCAGCGCTGGGTGCGCTTGATCAGGAGCCCGAACTGGTCCTTGAGGAAGAGCACCGAGGCGGCCTCGCTGGGGAGGATCAGGACCTCGAACTTCCCGTCCTGCCCCACGTAGGGTCCGATCCCCATGTACTTGCCCTCCAGGTTCCACGGCGGGGCGTCCTCGGCGGGGAACTGGTCCTCGGTGACCTGCATCAGCTCCAGGAAGCGGTCCCAGACCTTCTCCAGGCGCATGGCGTACAGGTGGGTGCGCAGCCAGGGATCGAGGATCTTGGTCTTGGGCTTGATGGCCGGGAAGTGCTCCGCCAGCTCGGTGAGCTCGGCGCGGATCTTCTTCTTCTCCTCCTGCCGCACCCGGTGGGAGCCGAGGGCGAAGCCGAGCTCGAAGTGCTCGGTCTCGATCCACTTGATGTCGCACACACCCAGCAGCCGATCCACCCCCGTGGTGTCGGTCGTGCCGAACTCGAAGCCGCCGTGGGAGGCCAGTCCGGCCGGACGCATGAGCTCCGGGTCACCCTGACAGTAGGGACAGGAGCTGGGGTGGTTGCGCGGCAGGTTCCGCTTCCCCTGGGCCGCGACCGGCGGGGCGGGAGCGATCAGCAGCAGGGCCGCGGCGAGGAGCGCCGCGCGCACCGCGAGCGCGTTTCGGCTACTCAAGTCGGCCTCCCCTGGTGCTCAGCCCGAGGCGCTTCTTCCACTCGTCGGCCAGCTCGATGGCCTCGAAGACCGGGAGCTTGTCCACCGGCGGCTCGCGGTCGACGATGCCCCGCAGGGCGTTGATGGCGGCGACCCGGATCGAGTTGTCGGTGTCGGACAGGTGCTCTCCGCAGATCGCCCGCGCGGACTCGTCCCCGCAGCCGGCGAGCAGGCGCAGGCCGGCCACCTTGACCACGCGCTCGCCAGCCTGGATGCGCTCGATCACGAAGCCGGTGGCCTCCGGTCCGCGGCACCCCTCCAGGGCCGCCCGCAGCTCGGCGCCGCGCTTGCCCCAGCGCTTCTGGGCCGCCTTCAGCAGGGCCGCCAGGCCCTCGATGGAGCCCGCGGAACCGGCGCACAGCGAGGCGCAGTAGAGCTCCTCGGCGTCGGCCTTGTCGCCCTTCTTGCGCACCCGCGCGAGGGCCTCGAGCGCCTGCGGCTCCACCCCCGGATCGGGGAAGGCCGCGCAGCGGCGCAGGCACCAGCATCGCAGCGCGCCCTGCTTGCTGGCGAACTCCGCCGCCAGGAGGCGCGTGTGCTCGGGGCCGGTGAGGGCGATCAGCACCCGGTTCACGCGCTTCAGCGTGTCCTTGTCCTTCTCGCGGGCCACCACCGGCAGGAGCTCGGGCACCGCGGCCGGCCCGATCTCGATCAGCGCCTCGATGGCCTGCTCGCCCATGGCCTTGGTGCGGGCCTTGCGCAGGCGGCTGATGTCGGTCTTCACCTGGGCGCGCAGCTTGCCGGGGATCGCGGGCCAGGCCTTCAGGCGCTTGATCTCCTGAACCTCCTCTTCCTGGGGAGGGGCCTCGGGATCCTGCAGCGGGGCGCGCCCGGCGAGCGCCGGCGGGGCCATCGCGGCCAGCAGGAGGAGGGCGGCCAGCCGGCCCGCTTCATCGGTCTTCATCGTGAACTCCCATGCGGTACTGGGTGTGCTCGGGTACCACCGTGCGCCAACTCGGATCGACGATGAGCAGGCGGGTGCGGTCCATGGCCTCCTCGATCTCGTTGCGATCAGCGCGCTTCTCCAGGTAGGGGAAGTCGAGGAGGGCCACCTTCACCCGGACCTCCGCGGGACGCGGGGCCGCGTGGCGCTCGATCAGGCGCACCAGGTGGAAGGCGCCCGCCTCCTCGACCACCGGCGACCACTCACCGGGCGCCAGCTCGAAGGCGGCGCCCCAGATCGCGAGGCCGATCGTCCCGAAGCCGCCCTCCACTACCCGGTCGCTGGGTCCCCCCTCGGGCATGGGCCCCGGGAGGGTCCCGGCCAGCAGCTCGCGCCGCGTCCGCTCCGCCAGCTCCCGGGCCTCCTGCCAGCGCCGGCCGGCCAGCAAGCGCCCGATGCTGCGGGGCAGGGTCAGGTGGTTGAGCGCCAGCCGACGGAGCTGGGCGGTGGTGGCCGCCGGCTCGATCAGGGAGATGGGGACGGTGTCGCGATCCACCTCGGCGGCTGGGATGGGCAGCTCGCCCACGACCAGGACGGTGTCCTCGGGCCAGGTCGCGGAGGGGGCGGCCGAGCCGTCGGAGCACGCCCCGAGGAGGAGGGCGAGCAGGGCCGCGGCCGCCGGGAGCGGTACGGGTCGCTGGGTTGCGCTGCGTCGGCTCATGGGGCGAGGAGGCGCGGGTGAGCGGGTGAGCGGGTGCCCGACGCTCGGGGAGAGCGTACCCGGCGGCGGGCGCCGCGCTACGCGATGGCGGCCGATTTCGTCCCCCGCGGCGGGGGAGGGGGCGGGGCGCGCTCTGCGGCGGACCCCCTCCATCCCCGCTCGCCGGGAGGCGGTCCGTCGGTCCGGCCCGGCTCAGGCCTCGTCCTCCCCGCGGGAGTCGAAGCGCTTGATGAAGAGCAGGGCGCGCTCGACCAGGAAGCCGTAGGTGTGATCGACGTTCCCGGCGAGCTGCTCGAGGCCGCGCCCCACCAGGATGGGGGGGAAGCCGGCGTGGTTCTCGATGAAGATGGAGCGGGAATCGCCGGAGAAGGACTCGATGCGCAGGGAGTGCTGGTTGGGATTGGACTCGCCGGGGGGGAAGACCAGGCGGATCCCGTAGAGCTGGGGATCCCGACCGAAGTCCGACGGCTGCTCCTCGAAGCCGAACATGCCCTGCCGCATGAACTCGCGGCTGTCCTTGTAGCTGCGCGGATTGATGAGCGTGCGCACCGTCACGTGCTGGGCGGTGAAGACCTGGATGCCGCGCTCCTCGGCGACCAGCCGGGCGATGTCCGTCACGCGGGCGCCGAACTCCTCCACCGTCAGGCTGCCCAGCTCCTCGCGGAACTGCATGCGATCGGTCAGGAAGGCGGCCGAGGAGACCGCCCCGGGGCGGTGGCCGGGATTGGAGAGGACCGCGCCGGTGGGGGAGACCGCGAAGCTGCGGTAGGCCGGGTCCCCGCCCTCGAAGAGGCGATTGTGGACCTTCTGGATCGGGTTGGGGTCCGGAGGCAGGGGCGGGTGGAAGAGCTCGGTGATGAAGGCGATCGTCCGCGGGGCGTACATCATGGCCGGGATCCGGGGGGGGGGGGGGGCGGTCGGGACTCCAGGCTACCAGCGCCGAGCCTCCCCGCCGACCCCGCAGCCCCCCGCCCGGCCGGACTCCCCGCCGCCCACCCCACCGGGCCGCTTTTCCTGCCATTCCCCGTTAACGAGCCCCGGGGGTGAGCCGTAGGCTACCTGGCCCCCTGACCACCCCCGGGCGCCCCGCGTGGGCCGCCCGCCCCACCAGCCGGACATCGCCAGCCATGCTGCTCTCGATCGCCTCCACGGCTTGCCTCACGGCCGCCCTCCTGCAGTCATCCGCGGTTCCCCAGATCGAGGGCCCGGCCCAGAGCGCGCCGGCGCCGCCCGTGCGCCTGGGGCCCGAGTCGGTCCTGTCCTCGCCCACCTACGAGCCCGGGGTGAGCATCGAGGACCTCCTGGCGCGGCCCCTGGTGGTCAACGGCGAGCGCATCCCCGAGCAGGAGATCCGGCGCTACCTGGCCTACGGAGTGGGCAGCAAGACCCTCGACTCCCTGAAGTACCAGGTGATCATCGATCACGAGCTGGAGTGCCGCGCCGCCGTCGGGGAGGACCTCTCCAAGTACATGGTGCGAGAGGTGGATTTCGAGGAGGAGGTCGCCCGCCAGCGGGACGCCTTCCTCCTCGACTATCCCACCCTCGACTTCGAGCGCGAGGTGGCCCGCGCCCTGGGCCACGTCGACCTGTGGAAGCACAGCCTGCTGCAGACGATGACCTTCGACTTGATCTTCCTGCAGGACGATCCGGACCTGTGGCCGCCCATCACGGTCGCCGCCATCATCGACGAATCGGGGGGCGACTTCTTCGTGATCGACGCCAAGGAGGTCTACCAGCTTCGGCTCCAGGAGAAGGAGGAGAAGGGCCTCGACAAGCTCCCCCCCTGGCCCTCGATGTACCTCGACATGGTCCTGCGCCCGATGGTGCTCGACTCGATGCACAAGTTCGCCCAGATCGAGTACCTCCCCGAGCGCCTGCCCGAGGGGGCCATCATGACGGTGGACGGCGTCCCCATCCTGATCGACGAGGTCTTCGAGATCATCCGGCCCCACCTCACCTGGCTGGAGGTCGCCGAGGCGCGCCACTTCCTGGCCGCGGTGGCCCTGCTCGAGGCCGATCTGGCCCAGAAGGGCGCGCTGCTGGATCGCGCGACCTACGAGCAGATGTGGATCGAGGAGGACTACGAGCGGCAGCGCGAGGTCCGGAAGTGGCAGATCAAGGCCGACCTGGACAAGGAGGGCGTCACCGACGAGGCCGAGCGCGAGACCGCCATCGAGGAGCGCATCGTCGGCTGGACGCCCGAGCCGCGCGATCTCAACCGCGTGATGTTCGACCGCCAGATGCTGGCCATCGCGGGCCACTTCCACTTCCGCTCGATGTACTCCTACTTCGAGCACAAGCGCCTCACCGCCTCCTACGCGCAGCTGATCGCCGAGGAGCTGGAGGACGACGCCCAGCTGCGCTCCCACCTGCCGCGCACCAACATGGTCACCAGCGCCCCCAAGAACAACGTCGAGGTGATCCTGTGCACGGCCTTCGACTTCCACAGCTTCCGCTGGATGGAGGGTGACGCCTGGGAGCAGGCCCTGGCCAAGGCCGAGCTGCTCAAGGGCCAGATCGACAAGGGCGGCGACTGGAGCAAGCTGCTCGAACTCCACAGCGACTTCTGGGATCCGCCCCAGCCCGACAAGTCCAAGGCCAAGCCGATCTTCAGCTTCAAGTTCAAGGGCGCCTGGGGGCCGCAGACCCGCAACCAGCTCCTGATGATGATGGAGGAGAGCGAGCTCACCACCTGGCTGTACGGCAAGTCCGTCGCCGACTACGCCTTCTTCGAGCAGAAGGTGGGGACGGTCGAGGGCCCCTTCAAGGGTCCCTACGGCTACTACCTCACCCGCGTCAGCGGCCGCTCGCCGGCCACCCGCCCGCTCAACATCCACATGCCCCGGCACCGCACGCTGATCCAGGAGTACTACCTGCGCAACCGCTTCAACGAGTACTCGCGCGACGTGATCGACGGGGGCGAGGTCGTCGGACGCTGACGCGCCCGGGACCGCGGGGGAGCCGCTCCCCCGCGGCCACCGCCCGGGGCTTTACATCCCCCACCCGCCCCCCGATGATCTGCGGCGATGGCGGGCAGCTTTCGCAAGACCTACGACCTGCTCGAGCCCGAGGTGCGCCCCCGCCTGGGCGCGCTGGGGCTGGTGGTGGTCCTCGCGGGCCTGGGCGCCCTGGGGCAGAAGCTCCCGCTCCTGCTCATGCGCCCCCTGTGGAACGGGGTGCTGTTTCCGCTCCCCCCCACGCCCGGGGAGGCCGGGCCGGGTCTCGCGGGGGAGACCTCGGTCGGCTTCCTGGACGCGGTCGACCGCTGGTTCGGGCTCGCCCAGGCCTGGCTGCACCGGACGATCTACGGCATCGACCTCGATCCGGCCGCGGTCGGTGAGATCAGCGACCAGCAGAAGGTCTCGGCGCTGATCTCGGTGGCCGGCGTGCTGATCCTGATCGCCGCCCTGACCGCCGCGGCGCAGTACGGCTTCGTGTGGCTCTCGCGCTGGGTGTCCCTGCGCATGGTGGTGGACCTGCGCATGCGCCTGGCGAGCCACCTGATGGGCCTCTCCATGCACTACCACGGCCAGCGGCGCTTCGGCGACCTCCTGAGCCGCATCTCGGCCGACGTGAACGTCACCCTGAACGTGGTCGAGGTGATCCTGCGGCGCCTGGTCCAGGAGCCGCTCATGGTGGTCGCCTCCCTGGTCACCGCCGCCCTGGTGGCCCCCCTGCCCACCCTGGGGGTGGCCGTGGGCCTGCCGGTCCTGGCGGTGCCCATCGCCGTCCTGGGGCGCAAGGTGCGCAAGCGCAGCCGCAAGAGCCGCATGACCCTGGGCGCCTCCATCCAGGCCCTCTCCCAGATGTTCCTGGGGATCCGCACGGTCAAGTCCTACCGCGCCGAGAAGCGCGAGCTGGCGGGCTACCGCCGGATGAACGAGCGCTACCTGCGCAGCGCGCTGAAGATGGTGCGCGCCATGGCCAACATCCAGGCCAGCACCATCCTCCTGACGCACGTGGGCTTCGCCGCGCTGACGGTCTTCGTCGGCTGGTTCGTCATCCATGGCTCCTTCTTCGAGGACCCCAGCCGGATGCTGATCTTCTTCATGGCCGTCTCGATGGTCTACGGGCACATCAAGCACATCACCCAGACGGTGACCCGGGTGCAGGAGGCGGTGGGGGCCTCCGAGCGCCTGCAGGACCTCCTGGCCCAGAGGGTCGACCTGGTCGAGAGCGAGGATCCGGTGCGGATCCCCTCCCTGGGCTCGGGCCTGCGCTTCGAGGGGGTCGGCTTCGCCTACCCCGAGGCCGAGGGCTTCGCCCTGAAGGACGTCAGCCTCGACGTCCGGCCCGGCGAGACCCTGGCGCTGGTGGGACCCTCGGGCGCCGGCAAGACCACCCTGATCGACCTGATCGCGCGCTTCATCGATCCCGGAGAGGGCCGCCTCACCGCCGACGGGCACGACCTGCGCGACCTCTCCCTGGACGACTGGACCGCCCTCTACGCCCTGGTCGGGCAGGAGCCCTTCCTGTTCCACGCCAGCGTGGAGGAGAACATCCGCTACGGCCGGCCCGAGGCGAGCCAGGAGGAGATCGAGGCGGCGGCCCGGGCGGCCAACATCCACGACTTCATCTCGAGCCTGCCCCAGGGCTACGCGACCGAGGTGGGGGACGAGGGCTCCCGGCTCTCGGGGGGACAGCGCCAGCGCATCACCATCGCGCGGGCCATCCTCAAGGGGGCGCCCCTGCTCCTGCTCGACGAGGCCACCAGCGCCCTGGACAGCGAGTCCGAGGCGGTCGTGCAGGAGGCCCTCGATCGCCTGATGGAGGACCGCACCGTCATCGTGATCGCCCACCGCCTCTCCACCGTGCGCGACGCCGATCGCATCGCCGTGGTGGACGGCGGGCGGATCGTGGACGTCGGCAGCCACGCCGAGCTCCTGGCGCGGGGTGGGACGTACGGGCGGCTGTACTCGGTGCAGTTTCCGGGGGAGGAACGGGAGCCGGTGGGCTAGTGGGGTGAGCCGCCGGGAGACCGATTGCGCGGGCGAGCGATACCGAGGAGAATCCACACCATGAGCCACGGACGAGCCCCCATCGATCCCGCAGAGGCGGACGCGGGCATCGACCTGAGAGCGGTCGAGGACAGCCGCTTCGGGGTGGAGTGGGTCGGCTTCGGCCTCCTGCTCCTGTTCGCCTCGGTCGGCCTGTGGGGCCTCGACACCTCCCGACCCGCGGCCCTGGTGGCCCTGGGGCTGCGCGGGAGCGGCCTGGCGATCCTCCTGGTGGGCCTGGCCTGGTGCGCTCCCACGCCCAACGGCCCCCTGCCCCAGTGGGCCCGGATCGGCGCGCTCGCCCTCCTGGGCCTCACCCTGGTGGGCGAGGCCCGGGCGGTCCTCGCGCCGGCGCTCCTCCCCTCGGTCGCGCCCACCTTCGCGGCCCTCGAGCGCTTCTGCGAGCTGGCCGGCCTGGCCCTCCTGTGGGTCCTGTGGCGCTTCTGCCACGACCGCGGCCTGACCGGCAGGGCGCTGGTCTGGCTGTGGGGCGCGCTCGCCGGGACGGGCATGGCCCTGATCGTCGTCCTCACCCGGGCCGACTGGATGGTGCGCTTCTTCCCGGCCCTCGGGGCCCTCGCCTGGATCTCGGCCCGCACCACCTCCCGCGATCTGTGGCAGGACGCCGTGAGCCGCCGGACCCGGCGCGTCCTGCGCGACGAGCACAAGCCCAGCGCGCCGCCGTAGCCGCGGTCCTCAGGCCCGCTCGAGGAGGCAGACCGCCTGCACCGCCACGCCTGCGCCCCCCGCCAGGGCGCCCAGGCCCTCGAGGGTCTTGCCCTTGACGTTGACCGCGTCCGGATCGATCCCCAGGAGCCCCCCGATCCGCTCGCGCATGCGCTGGCGATGGGGAGCGATCCGCGGCCCCTCGGTGGCGATGACGAGGTCGACGTTGACCGGCGTCCAGCCGGCGTCCCGCGCCCACCCCACGCACTCGCTCAACAGGTCCGCGCTGCACGCGCCGCTCCAGCGCGGGTCGGAGTCCGGGAAGAGGGTGCCGAGGTCGTCGAGGCCCGCCGCCCCCAGGACCGCGTCGCACACGGCGTGGAGCACCGCGTCGCCGTCGGAGTGACCCGCGGGGCCGGCGGGGTGGGAGAGCTCGATCCCCCCCAGGATGCAGGGGCGGCCCTCCACCAGGCGATGCACGTCGAAGCCCAGGCCCACGCGGATGCTCATCCCTGCGACCTCCCCTCGCCGCGGCTCCGCAGGAGGGCGGCGGCGATCTCCAGGTCCTCCGCGGTCGTGATCTTGATGTTCGTCGTGCGGCCCTCGACCAGCGGGACCGGCCCGGCGTAGCGCTCGTGCAGCGCCGAGTCGTCGGTGGGTCGGAAGCCCTCCTCGCGGGCGCGGGCCAGGAGGGCCCGGAACAGGTCCGCGCGGAAGGCCTGGGGCGTCTGGGCGCACCACAGGCTCGAGCGGTCCAGGGTCTCCTCGGCGCGCTCCCCGTCGGAGGCCCGCTTCACCGTGTCGCGCACGGGGACGGCCACCAGGGCGGCGCCGCGCTCGGCCGCCACCCTCACGGCGCGCTCGATGGTCTCGGCGGCCACCAGGGGGCGCGCGACGTCGTGGACGCACAGGACGTCCACGTCCGCCGAGACGGCCTCCACGCCCCGGCGCACCGAATCGGCGCGCTCCTCGCCCCCCGGCACCACGCTCCGGACCTTGGCCAGCTCCGGGGCGGCCCGGGCCAGCGCCCGCAGGCGCTCCAGGTCCTCGGGGTGGGCCACCAGCACGATCTCCGCCACGCTCGGAGCGCGGTCGAAGGCGGCGCAGACGTGCTGCACCACGGCCCGGCCCTCGATCTCGAGGAAGGGCTTGCGGTCTGGGGCGCCGGGGCCCATGCGGGTGGAGGCGCCGGCGGCCACCAGGATCGCCGCCGCGCGGGGCTTGGGGTTGGGATCCACGGGAGGGGCTTTCCCAGGGGATTGGGAAAGCGTAGTTTCCCGACCAGCGTCCGAGAACGGTCTTTCCGGCGGCCGGCCGGGAAACGGACCCCGGGGACCGGTCGATCGGCGCCTGGGAATGGACTCACGAGGGAAGGGAGTCCCGGAAGGATCGAGGGGCCCGGTGATACTGGGGATCGATCCGGGGACGCGGGTGGTCGGTTATGGAGCCGTCGCGGCGACGCCACAGGGGCCGCGGCTGGTGGAGGCTGGCGTCGTCCGCGCCAGCAGCCGGGGGGTGCCCGAGCGCCTGGGGGAGATCCGCGCCGCGCTCGACCTCGTGATGGAGAGGCTCCGGCCCGAGGTGGTCGTGGTCGAGGAGGCCTTCGCGGCCCGCAACGTCCAGAGCGCCCTGCGCATCGGGGAGGGCCGCGGGGTGGTCCTCGCCTGCGCGGTCTGCGCCGGGGCGCGGGTCGAGCAGATGCCGCCCGCCTCGGCCAAGAAGGCCGTGGTCGGCCACGGCGGCGCGCACAAGGAACAGGTGGCCGCCATGGTCGCGCGCCACCTGGAGCTGGAAGCGCCGCCGCAGCCCCTGGACGCCTCGGACGCCCTGGCCCTGGCCCTGGCCCTCTTCCTGCGCGGCGCCGCGAGGCGGGCGGGCCTCCCGCGATGAGCGAGCCGACGCACGAGGGCCGGGGGGAGCCCCTGCCGGTCGAGGGGCGCGAGCCCGCCGATCCGGAGCTGAGCCGGATCCGCCGCACCGTCGCCGACGGGCTGGCGGACGTCCTCCCCGACGTCCGGATCGTCGATCAACACCTCGAGGTCGGCCACGGCCGCGCCGTGGACCTGGTCGGCCTCGACGCCGCGGGCCGCCTGGTCCTGATCCTCATCGAGCCCGGGGACGGCGACCGGGCGGTCCTGGCCCTCCTCGACGCCCTGGCCTTCGCCGAGCGCAACCGGATGGTGATGGCGGGGCACCTCCAGTCGACGCACTACGACGCCGAGCGCCCGCCCCTGGCGGTGCTCGTCGCCCGGCGGGTTCCGGCGGAGACGATCGCCCGGATGGGAGCGCTGCGGCCCCAGTGCGTGCGCCTGCTCGAGCTCCGGGTCCTGGCCAGCGCGCGGGGGGAGAGGAGCTACCTGGTGCCGGTCTTCCCGGCCGGGCAGAAGCCCTCGCTCCTGCCGATCCAGGACGCCCAGGTGTTCCTGAGCGCCCTCGCCGAGCCCAGCCGGGCCCTGGCCAACCTCCTCCTGCGGCGCATCGTGCGCATCGACGACCACCTCGAGTGCACCGCCAGCGAGGGGGAGCTCGCCTGGCACCTGGGCGAGCGGCTCCTGTGCACGGTGGTGTCCAACGGAGCGGGGCTGGTGGGCCGGACGCCCCCCCAGGAGGCGCCCCGCGGCTTCCGGGACGAGGAGGACGTGGAGAGCTTCGTGGCCGAGGTCCTGTCGCGCTACGTGGACCTCCTGGAGCTGGACGAGGAGGAGGACGAGCCGCCCGCAGAGGCCCTCGACGACCCCCTGGCGGGCTCCGATCCCGGCATGGTCCTCACGCCGGAGGAGCAGGAGGCGTTCCGGGAGCTGCTCTGACGGCGTATTCGCCCGAATCGGTCCTTGGAACGAAGTCGCATCCAGGGCAATCTGAGCGTGCCGTCCTTCCCGCCCCCCCGTCGGCACCCGGGCCTCCTGCCCCGGAGGCCGCGGCTGAGATGAAGTGGGAAAAGGCTCGTAGGTTCGTTCGCCTGGGGGGGCGCCTGGTAGGGCTCCCGCGGAGCGGGCCCGGCGCGACGATTCCCCCGGCCTCCCACTCCTACCGAGCCGCCTCGGTGTGCGTGGCCAGCGGGAAGGGAGGCACCGGCAAGTCGGTCCTGTGCGCCTCCCTCTCCGCCCTCCTGGCCGAGCGCGGCCGGACCCTGCTGGTGGACGCCGACCTGGGGGTGGGCAACGCCCACATCCTGCAGGACGTGTCCCCTCCCCGCTCCATCGCCGAGGTGATCGACGGGCAGATCCCCGCGCGCGAGACGCTGGTCGCCTGCCGGGAGGGGCTCGACCTCCTGTCGGGCGGCTCGGGGGTCTCGCGGCTGACCGCCCTCTCCCCCTGCGAGCTGCAGCTCCTCGCGGCGGGCCTGGTCGAGCTGGAGCGCGAGTACGCGCACCTGGTCCTCGACTCCTCGGCCGGCATCTCGGATCAGACCGTGGCCTTTGCCGCGGCCTGCGACCTGGTGGTCCTGATCACCACGCCGGACATCACCGCGATGACCGATGCCTACGCCTTCATGAAGGTGCTCCTGCGCCGCAAGCCGGGGGCGCGTCCCCTGCTGGTGGTCAACCGCACCCTGCGCGAGGAGGAGGGCCGTCAGGTGGCGGCGCGCATCGGCGAGGTGGCGTCGAAGTTCCTGGGCGCCGAGCCCCGCTGGATCGGGGACCTGCCGGACGACCGCGCGGTCGCTCGCAGCGTGGCGGTCCGCCGCCCGGTGGTGATCAGCGAGCCCGGCTCGGAGGCGGCGGCGGCCCTGCGGGAGCTCGCCCGGCGGATCGCGCTCGAGCTCGACGGGCGGCCGCACCTGGGCGTGGGCCGCGAGCTGCGGCGCGACGGCCGCCTCCCGGCCGCGACCGGGTCCGCGGGCCCGAGCGAGCCGGCCGATCCGAGCCCCTGAGGCGATCGCGGGCCCGCCGAGCGAAACCGCCGGCCCGCGCGCGCGTCCTACCCGGAGGTGGGTGCGGAGCGGGAGAGGGGAGAACGCCGGCCCGAGCCGTGGTGGGTGCTGGCGCTCGTCGGGTGGCTGGCGGCCGACCTCGGCCTTCGGGGCTGGGAGCCGATGCTGGAGGCGGATCGCCGGCTCGAGGCCGCGCGCGGCCCCCTGCCCGATGCCCTGCCGCGCTCCCCGCCCCGGACGGACCCGCCCGCCCTGGACGGGATGAGCCCGCGGGAGCTGCGCCTCGTCCCGGGGGTCGGCGAGGGCCGGGCCCTGGCCATCGCGCGCGCGCGCTGGCGCCGGGGTCGCGGGGCGGAGCCCCTGCGCCCGAGCGAGGTGCCGGGCGTCGGGGAGGTGACCGAACGGCGCGTGCGCGAATGGCTGCGGGCCCGTGAGGGCCAGATGGAGCGGCCCGGGGCGGTTCCGTACACTGCCGACCCCGAGGACCGACGTGAGCGAGCATTCGAGTGAGACCGGGATCGAGCCCCCGCCGCCGGCGGTCGTGGACGCTGCCATCGAGCGCGCCCTGGAGGAGGATCGGGGGAGCGGGGACCTGACCTCGGCCGCGATCGCGCCCGACGTCCGGGCCCGCGCGCGCCTGCTCAGCAAGGCCTCCGGCCGGCTCGCCGGCCTGGGGGTCTTCGCGCGGGTCTTCGAGCTGTGCGACCCGCAGGCGCGGATCGAGCTCCTGTCGCGAGACGGGGAGGCGATCGAGCCCGGGCAGGTGCTGGCGCGCATCGAGGGCCAGGCCCGGGCCATCCTGCTGGCCGAGCGGACGGCCCTCAACTTCCTGCAGCAGCTCTCCGGAGTCGCCACCCTGACGCGGCGCTTCGTCGAGGCCGCCGGCGGACGCGCTCGGGTGCTCGACACGCGCAAGACCACCCCGGGCCTGCGCGCGCTCCAGAAGTACGCCGTGCGCTGCGGGGGCGGCCGCAACCACCGCATGGGGCTGTTCGACGAGGCGATGGTCAAGGACAACCACGCCGACCTCGCCGAGCAGCCTTTGGCGGAGCTCCTGGCCGGGATCCGCTCGCGCGTGGGGGAGGGTGTGCGCATCCACAGCGAGGCGCGAACCGAGGAGGAGGCCCTGGCCGGCGTCGAGGGCGGCGCCGACGTGGTCATGCTGGACAACATGAGCGTCGAGCGGATGGCGGCCCTGTGCCCCCGGCTCCGGGCGGCGGCCCGCTCGCGCGGAAGGCCGCTGGAGATCGAGGCGTCCGGCGGGATCGACCTCTCCACCATCGGCCCGGTGGCCCGGGACGGCGGGGTGGACCGGATCTCGGTGGGGGCCCTCACCCACTCGGCGCCGGCCCTGGACCTGTCCCTCGACGTGGAGCCCCTCCGGTGAGCTCGGAAGCGGCGCGGGACGACCCTCCTAAGGAGCTGCGGCTCGACCTGCCCGCGGCCCACTCGTCGGTGCGCATGGCCCGGCAGCTCCTGTACAGCTTCGGCAAGGAGCTGCTCGAGCCCGACGAGCTCGACGTCCTGGGGCTGGTGACCACCGAGCTCCTGGGCAACGCGGTCGACCACGGGGGCGGCGAGGCGGCCCTGAGCGAGGAGGAGCTCCAGGAGGACGTGCGCATGCAGCTCGTCTGCACCATCACTCCGGCGCGGTGGGTGGTGGAGGTGACCGACCGCGGCGGCGGCGATCCCGTCGAGATCCAGGCCATGCTCGACAGCGAGGCGCTCCCCGACCTCGATGACGAGCGCGGGCGCGGCATCTTCCTCCTGGCGACGATGGTGGACGACATCCGGGTCGAGCACGGGGAGGACGGCCGCGGTCTGAGGATCACCGCCGCCCGGCGGCATGGCGGCGGCTGATCCCGAAGGAGGGGGAGGCCCGCGACCCGGACCCTGGGTGCGCCTGCTGCTCGCGGTCGGGCGCGGCCTCCTGGCCCTGCCCCGTCCGCTGGCGGCGGTCCTGCTGCTCTCCTGGATGGGCCTGATCTGGCTCGCCAGCGCGCAGGAGGGCGTCCCGGACGCCCCCTTCGACCCCTTCTTCGCCTTCGTCTACAACCTGGGGCACGCGCCGCTCTTCGGACTCCTGGGCCTGTGGGCCACCCTGCTCCTGCCGAGGCGGGACGGCTGGCCGGTGCTCGAGGGCCGCGCTCCCCTCGCCGTCCTGGCCTCGGTGGTGGCCTGGGGCGCCCTCGACGAGCTGCACCAGCTCTTCGTGAGCCACCGGGACCCCTCGATCCTCGACCTCGTCACCGACGCGGTGGGCACGGCCTGCACCCTGTCGGTGATCGCCTACCTCGGTCGGGCGGGGGCGAGCGACGGCGGGCTGCGCCGGAGGCTCGGGGTCGGCGTCCTCCTCTGCGCCCTGGCCGGGGCGATCTCGACCTGGCTGCCCTTCCTCTGGGGAGGCGGGGGCTAGCGCCTGCTCAGCGCCCCTCGTCCGGGCCTGGGTCGGGGGTGGGCTCTCGGGGCTCGCCGATGGCATCGCCGGGCACGGTGGTCTCGACGGGCACGGGCGAGCTGCCCGGGCCGCCGCTCGAGATCTCTCCGGGGGCGAGCCAGAGGGCGACGACGAAGCCGGCGCCGGCCAGGACCAGGAAGACGACGACCACGGCGGCGATCACGCCGAGCACCCAGTCGCCCGAGGTGGAGGGTCTCTTCATGCGGCTTCGGTCTCCGGATCCATCAGCGGTCCTGGCCCGCGTCCGGCTCCTCGGCCGGCCCGGGGACCTCGGGGGCCTCCTCGGCCGGGGGGGCGCCCGGGAGGCCCGACCCGGGCGGGGGTGGAGCGCTGTGGGCCATCGAGAACCACAGGACGGCCGCGGCCGCGCCCACCAGCACCACCGCCCCGACCACGGCGAGGATCGCCAGCGTCCAGTCACCTTCCGAGTGCTGCTCCATGGCCTGGTCCTCCTTGCACGGCCGGCCCGGGGGCCGGTCCGGCTCCCTCACTACGCCCCGAGGGGCTCCGTATTTCGACCCCGGCCCGGCCGGGAGGCCGGTCCTGGGGAGCGTCCGGGTGGAATCGTACACTGGCCCGGCCCGCGGTCCGAGGGGCGCCATCCCGGGCGCCCCGGAGCCGCCCTGCCGAGGCCTGAGCCGTGAGCGACCCGAGCAACTACCGAAGCCCCCTCTCCACCCGCTACGCCAGCGAGGCCATGCGGTCCAACTTCTCCGACCGGAAGAAGTTCGTCACCTGGCGCCGCCTGTGGGTCGCCCTGGCCGAGGCCGAGCGGGAGCTGGGCCTGGAGATCACCGAGGAGCAGGTGGAGGAGCTGCGCGCCCACGCCGAGGACCTGGACCTCGAGGCCGCCCGGGCCTACGAGGAGAAGCTGCGCCACGACGTGATGGCCCACGTGCACGCCTTCGGCGACCAGTGCCCCGGGGCGCGCCCCATCATCCACCTGGGCGCCACCTCGTGCTACGTGGCCGACAACACCGACCTGATCGTGCTGCGCGACGGGATCGGGATCCTGCGCGGCCAGCTCGTGAGCCTGATCGCCGTGCTGCGCGACTTCGCCCTCGAGCATCGCGGCCTCCCGACCCTGGGCTTCACCCACTTCCAGCCGGCCCAGGCGACCACCGTGGGCAAGCGCGCCAGCCTGTACCTGCAGGACCTGGTGCACGACCTCGAGGACCTCGACCACGCCGAGTCGATGATCCACTTCCGCGGCGTCAAGGGCGCCACCGGAACCCAGGCCTCCTTCCTGGAGCTCTTCGAGGGCGACGGCGAGCGGGTGCGCCGGCTCGACGAGCGGGTCACCGGGAAGATGGGCTTCTCGCGCTGCTTCGCCGTGACCGGGCAGACCTATCCGCGGCAGCTCGACTTCCGCGTGGCCCAGGCGCTGTCCTCGATCGCCCAGTCGGCCCACAAGTTCGCCACCGACCTGCGGCTGCTCTCCAACCGGCGCGAGCTGGAGGAGCCCTACGAGGAGCGTCAGATCGGCTCCTCCTCCATGCCCTGGAAGCGCAACCCCATGCGCAGCGAGCGCATCTGCGCCCTGTCGCGCTTCGTCATCTCGCTCCTCGACAACCCGGCCCACACCGCCGCCAACCAGTGGTTCGAGCGGACCCTGGACGACTCGGCCAACCGCCGCCTGGCCCTGGCCGAGATGTTCCTGGCCACCGACGCGGTGCTGAACCTCTACCTCAACGTGGCCTCGGGCCTGGTGGTCCACCCCGGGGTCATCGCCGCCCACCTGCAGGAGGAGCTGCCCTTCCTGGCCTCCGAGCACCTGATGATGGCCGCCGTGCGCGCGGGCGCCGACCGCCAGGAGATCCACGAGGCGCTGCGGGTGCACAGCCGCGAGGCCGCGCGGGCGCTGACCGAGGGGACCCCCAACCCCCTGCGCCAGCGCCTGGAGGCGGACCCCGCCTTCGCCGGGGTGGCGGGGCGGCTGGACGAGCTCCTGGACGGCTCCCGCTACGTGGGCCGGGCTCCCGAGCAGGTGGTCGAGCTGGTCGAGGCCGAGGTCGACCCGGTGCTGGAGCGGTACCGGGAGCTGGTCGGGGCCCGGGGGGTGGTGCGGGTCTGAGGACGGGCGGCCCCCCCGGGGGCCCCCGAGAGCCCCCGGGGAGAAGCAGGGCACCCACGGGCGCCGGGCTGCGTCCCAGCCAGGGGGGGCCGCCCCCTCCCGGCGGCTCGCAGGGATTACCCAAATACGCGCCCGTCGGGGGAAGACCCTCGGCCTCCGCCCCGCGGCGGGGGTATCTTTCCCACAGGGGCGACCCTCGCGAGCCGCCAGGCCCCCGCCCGGCGGCGAAGGGGCCGTCTCGCCATCCGACTCGAGCCACCGTGACCACCCCCGGCATTCCCAACGACCTCGTCCTCTCGACCTCGTGCTTCGGCAACCGCCTGAGCACGATCGAGGACCAGGCCTTCGCCACCGCGGCCATGGGATTCCGCAAGATCGAGCTGGGGCTGTCCGAGAACCCGGTGTCGGTCAACGGCTTTGAGGACACCCGGCGCGAGACCGGTCTGGAGGTGGTCTCGGTCATGGCCGGCTGCCTCAAGCCGATGGAGCCCGAGATGGCCAGCACCTGGCTGGGCAGCCCGGATCCCGACCAGCGCGAGCAGGCCGCCCTCTCGGTGCGCCGCCACATCCACCTGGCCCAGCAGCTCGGCGCCCCGGTGGTGGTCCTGCGCGGCGGATCGATCTCCGATCCGAAGATCCACCGGATGGCGGAGGCCCTGGCCCAGCGGGTCCTCAAGAAGGGGCAGAGCGAGGACTATCGGGACGGCGTGAAGGCCTTCGTCCGCACCCTGCAGCGGACCAGCCAGACCCAGATCGAGCACTTCTGTCGGTCCATGCACGCCCTCCACTCCGAGTTCCCCGAGACGCGCATCGCCATCGAGCCCGGGGAGCAGCTCACCGACCTCCTGCACTTCGAGGCCGTCGGCTGGGTGCTCTCGGACCTGGCCCGCCACGACCTGGGCTACTGGCACCACGTGGGCCGCGTGCACACCCGCGAGCGGGCCGGCCTGCCCCCCCAGGGCCAGTGGCTGGAGGCCTACGCCGACCACATGGTCGGGATCCACCTGATGGACGCCGCCGAGGAGGAGACCCGGATGCCGCCCGGGAGCGGGGAGGTGGACTTCGCCCTGGTGAATGACTACCTGCCCGACGGGGTGTCCCGGGTGGTCGAGGTCAAACCCAGGCACGGCCGGGCCGAGATCCTGCTCAGCGTGCGCTTCCTGGTGGATCAGGGGCTCGGATAGCCATCCAGGGGCCTTCCGGGCGGCTCTCGGCCTCCCCACCCCCTTGCGTTCCCGCACGGGGGTGGTAGTCTCTCCCCCCCGAAGGAAGCGGCAGTAGCTCAGTGGTAGAGCACAACCTTGCCAAGGTTGGGGTCGAGGGTTCAAATCCCTTCTGCCGCTCCACCTCCCCCCCGGCTGGCAGGCCCGACGGGAGGAACCGCGGACGGCCCCATCCGGGAGATCCGGAATACCGCGAATAGACCGTCCCCTCGTGCGTGACGGCTGGGAACCGCAATCCCGCGAGGATCCCCATGCGCGCCGCCGTTCCCCTGGCTCTGCTGCTCCTCTCCCCGCTCCCGCCATCCGGTCAAGGGGAGGCCGATGAGGTCGACTCCCGCGACTTCCTCGCCTGGGCCCGGGAGAGCGCGGTGGAGCTCGACTCGCTCGAGTGGAGCGAGACCGATCCGAAGGCCTTCGCATTCCTCGACGAGGCACTGAAGGGCAAGCGGATCGTCTACCTGGGCGAGACAGACCACGGGGTGGCCGAGCGCATGGAGTTCCGCCTGCTCCTGATCCGCGAGCTGGCCCGACGCGGATTCCGGCGCATCGGAATGGAGATGGGGCTGTCGGACGCCAAGCGCATGGACCGCTACCTGGAGACCGGCGACGAGACCTGTCTGGAGCGGGTGGCGCTTTACGGGTACCGCGGGGACCTGCGTGAGAACCGCAAGGACGAGATCGCGGGCTGGACCGACGACTCGAACCCAGAGCTCATCCAGGCGGCCCAGGCGGAGGCGCGGTGGTTCCTGCGAGAGCTCCGCCGGATTGGCGAGGAGCTCCCGGAAGGTGAGCCAAGGCTCTCTTGGTTCGGATACGACCTGAGCATCCGCCCCGGCGGCGGATACGCGGACGCGGCCGAGCTCCTCGCGCCGCACCAGGGCCAGGCGCTGTTCGATGCGGTGATGGAGCGCATGGCCCGCGTGCCGGGCGAGAGCCGGATCGAGGAGGCCGAGCGGATCGAGGCGCTGGTGGTCCTGCTGGACGAGCGCCGGGACGAGTTGGTGCACTTGCTCGGCGACGCCGGCGCGCTCGAGCTGCGCCGTGCGCTGCAGCGCATGGCCGACGCCTTCCGGTTCATCGAAGGCCTCCAAGGCCAGGAGGAGTACGATCCGGAGGCCGTGGCTGAGGCCCTGGAACGGCGCGAGCGGCGGATGGACCACAACATGGACGAGCACCTCGCCGAGTGGCCGCCCGACGAGAAGATCATCCTGCTCGGCCACGCCCTGCACCTCAGCCAGGACAGCACCGCGATCCACACCCAGGGCTTCGGCGACATGTGGGAGTCCATAGGCACCCACGTCGAGCGCGAGCACCCCGGCGAGGTCTACGGCATCTGGCTCCTGCACCACCGCGGCCGGCACGGAGTGCCGCGCGCGCAGCCCCCGATCCTGCCCTTCCTGAGCCCGCGAGGCTCGGTGGAGCGGATCCTGCGCCGGGTGCACCCGATCCTGATCCTGCCCCTGGGCTCCGGCGACCCCCGCGAGGCCTGGCTGGACGAGGAGCGCGTCTTCTGCCACAGCGGCGCCCCCGCCCGGGCCGTGCTCCCCCGGCAGGTGGACTGCCTCTTCTTCGTGGAGGTGGCCGGCGAGCCCGGGAAGCGCCCCGGCGAGAGGGGCCAGGAGCCGCGCTGAGGTGGCCCCGGGGACCGCGCCGGTCGGCCCTCCCCCCCAGAATCGAGCCTCCGGACCGAACCTGCTTGACGGGGCCCCGTTCTGCGTTGTTCTAGGACGATCCCGAGCCCGCTTGCAGACGGGGCCGAGCACCCGGCCCCCCAGACGCGAACCCCGGCACGACCATGCTGCTCACCCTCGCCCTGCTCCTGCCGATCCAGGATCCCCCGCTCCCTCCCACCGTGGTCACCGCCCTGCGCTCGAAGGAGCCGGCCACCTCGACCGCCACCGGGCGGCTGGTCGCCACCGGGGAGGAGCTGCGCGCCACCGGGGAGCGCTCCCTGCCGCGGGCCATCGGCCGCGCCACCGGGGTGTGGATCCAGGAGACCAACCTGGGAGGCGGCTCGCCCTTCATCCGCGGGCTGGCCGGCAACCAGGTGCTCGTGGTGGTGGACGGCATCCGGCTCAACGATGCGACCACCCGCTACGGCCCCAACCAGAGCCTGAACACCATCGATCCCATGATCGTCGAGCGGGTCGAGGTGATCCGCGGTCCGAGCTCGGTCCTGTACGGATCGGACGCCATCGGCGGGGCGATCCTGATCTGGACCCGCCGGCGGGCGCCCGGGTCGCAGGGGGGAGAGACGGGCCGTGGGCTCGAGATCGATCCGACCTACTCCTCGGTCGCGGAGGGCTACCGCGGGTCGATGACCGCCGGCGCCGCGGGCGAACAGCTCGGAGCCCTGGTCAGCGGCAGCTTCCAGGACTGGGGCAACCTGCGGGCGGGCGGGGACGAGGAGCAGGAGCACACCGGCTACCACGGCGGGGCGCTCTTCGGCTCCCTGGACGTGGCCCTGGGCGAGGAGCGGAGCCTGCGCACCACGGTGCGCGGCAACAAGGACATCGAGGTCCCGCGCACCGACAAGATGACGGTGGGCTACGGGCAGACCGAGCCCTCCCATCAGCTCTACCACTACAAGCTGCAGGAGCGCCGGGCCCTCGCCATGACCTACTCCGACGAGGCCAGCGGGCTGATCGGGGACGAGATGCAGGTGCGCCTGTGGTACCGCACCTACGAGGAGGAGCGCGAGAAGATCAAGACCGGCGCGCAGACCCGGGTCTGGGAGCGGGACGAGGTCGGAACCCTGGGGCTGGGAGTGGACTGGCGCAGCCAGCTGGGAGACGACCACCTGCTCAGCTACGGGCTCGACGTGCAGAACGACGAGGTCGACTCGGTGGGGAGCCGGAAGGACATCAACACCGGCGTCGTCACCCCGGGGGAGGGGGAGTTCGCGCCCGACTCGCGCTACACCTCGATGGGGGTCTTCGTGCAGGACGAGGTCTTCACCTTCGAGCCCATCGACCTGACCGCCGGGCTGCGCTACTCCCTCTTCGACTTCGGCTTCGACGACTTCCCCTCCCAGGGCACCGGCAGCGAATCGGGCGGCTTCGACGCTCTGACCGCCAGCGTGCAGGCCGCCCGGGACGTGGCCGAGGGCGTGCGCCTGACCGCCGGCGTGGCCCAGGGCTTCCGGGCCCCCAACCTGGATGACCTGGCCAAGGACGGGACCTTCGGTTCGGGCACCGAGCTGCACAACCCCGACCTGGAGCCCGAGCGCAGCCTGACCGCCGAGCTGGCGGTCGAGGTGGTCCGACCGGTGTGGGACTTCGCCCTCTCGATCTTCAACTCCGACATCCAGGACCTGATCGGGCGCGTCCTGGTGGATTCCACCCCCGGGAACCTGACGTTCTTGCGCGAGAACGTCGGCCGGGCCCAGATGTTCGGCGCCGAGGCCCTGTACCACCAGCGCCTGGGCAAGGAGGAGGACTCGCCCTACGCGCTGGAGATCGGCGCCGCCTGGGTGCGGGGACAGCAGTGGGACGACACCCAGGACCCGCCGGGCTCGGGTGAGCAGCCGCTCCACAACGTCCCCATGCGCCGGGTCCCGCCCTTTCACGGGCACGTGGCCCTGAACTGGGAGCCGGCCCAGAGCCGGTACGGCTTCGTTGGCTGGGGCCGGATCGAGTGGATCTTCGCCGCCCGCCAGGGCCGGCTGCACCCCTACGACGCGCTCGATCCGCGCATCGATCCCAATGGCACCGACGGCTGGCAGGTGGTCAACCTGGACGTGGGCGGCCCCATCGGCGAGCTCGGCGACGGCTCCACCTGGACCGTGGGGATCCACAACGTCCTGGACGAGGAGTACCGCGTCCACGGCTCGGGCTTCGACGCGCCCGGCCGCGGCGTGGTGGTCGGCCTGCACCTGGCCTTCTGACCGAGCCGGGCCTCACTCCCAGCGCACCCCGGAGGACTCCCGGGAGCGCCGCCGCTCCTCGATGGCCGCGGCCCGCCGGTCCATGGCCTCGGCCTCCTTTCCGCGGCCGCTGCGGCGGTAGATCCCGGCCAGCCCCTGGCAGGCGGCCAGCAAGCCCGGCTCGAGCTCCAGCCCGGCCAGGTACTCCCGCTCGGCCCGCTCCAGCAGGGCCGGCGCGTCGCCCTCTCCTTCGAGGGCGAGGCCGTGGCAGGCGAGGGCCAGCGCCAGGTGGGCCTCGCCTATCCCGGGCCAGCCCTGGCAGAAGGTCTCCGCGACCTCGAGGCGCTCCCGGTGACGGCCCAGCCGGCCCAGGACCGCCGCCCGGACGTCGTGGAACTGCGGGATGTCGGGGTCGATCTCGACCGCGCTCTCGATCCTCTCGAGGGCACCCCTCAGGTCGCCCGCCTGGATCTCCAGGTTGGCGGCGTTGAAGTGGGAGTAGGCGAGGTCCGCCCGGCGTCGCTCCGCCGTCCCCAGGACGGGGCCGTTCGAGAAGAGCGCGACGAGCGCGAGCAAGGCCAGGGCCGGCGCGAGCGCCCTCCACTGGCGGCGGCGGACGCGATCGAAGCACCACAGCGCGCCCTGGGCGCCCAGCACGAGCAGGAAGGGCACCACCACCATGCGGTAGCGCGCGGTCACGAAGAAGGCCACCAGGGTGGCCATGTACAGGAGCACGAAGAGGGCCAGGATCCCCGTCTCGCTCCGGAATCGCCGCAGCGCCAGGACGAGTCCCAGTAGGGCGAAGGGGGCCACGACTCCGAAGCCGAGCGGCATGCGCCTCAGGACGGGGGAGATCCCCTCGAACAGGAGGATGTTCTCCGCCAGGGGCATCTCGTAGGCGTGCCAGACGAGACCCAGCTTGCGGGCCCACAGCGCCGCCCCGGCCGCGGGATCGCCGAGCAGGTGGTCCACCCCCTTGTCGAGCCAGTGGCTCGAGACCTCGCCGTGGCTCATCTCGCGGCCGGTCTCGCGCTGGGCCAGCCGCCGGGCGCTGCGGATCAGCCCCTCCTGGTCTCCCGCGAAGCCGGGCGGGTTCATCCACCACCCGTGGGCCTGCGGGTTGTTCCCGATGTAGAAGTTGACCCCTCCGTGGGCCGTGACCAGGACCAGCTCGCCGCCCTTCGTCCAGTTGCGCGCGGTCACCGGCGCGATGACCGCCGCCGAGCCCAGGACGAAGAGCGCGCCGGCCAGGACCGCGTCGCGTCGGGATCGCGCCCCGGTCCGCAGGAGCAGCCACGCCGGGAACACCAGCAGGAAGGGGAGGAGGTTCGGCCGCCCCAGGAGCCCCGCGCCGAAGAAGAGGCCCGCGAGCAGGGTGAGGGCGGCGCCGCGCGCTCCCCGGCGCTCGGCCGAGAGCGGGGCGAGGAGGAAGGCGATCAGCAGGAAGGAGAGGACCCAGGGCGTCTGGATGAGCAGGCCGTCGAAGAACAGCAGGGGCGCGTAGAGCGCGGCCGCCAGGCCCGCCAGCACCCCGGCCCGCGGGCCGAGGAAGCGCGCGCCCAGGAGGAGGACCAGGACGCAGTTGAGCGCGCCCACCGCGGCCTGCACCAGCCGCACCGCGCCGACGTCGGGCTCGCCCAGGATCCGGTAGAGCGCCGACAGGATGCCGGGGTAGAGGGGGTTGTAGGTGAGGACGCCGTCGACGGTCTCCTCCCCGCGGAGGATCTGCTGGGCCATCCGGTGGTAGTTGGCCGAGTCCAGCAGCAGCTCCTCGGAGAAGACGCTGCCCTCCATCGCGTGGAGGTGGGCGAGGTGGAGGCCCAGCGAGAGGGCTAACACGCCCAGGGAGAGGAGCAGGAGGGCGCGGCACGGCCACCTCGCGGGAGTGGACGTCGGCGGGCTTCCCGCTGCATCGTCCTCGGCTCGCCCTCGATTCACGTCCCCGTCCGCTCCTCTCGCGGAAGCTCGTGTCCTGAGTCTGACGTATCTTTGCACGGGACGGCAGCCTGCACGCCCCTGGCGGCGTTGCGCCTCCTCCGAGTATCACAGCGAATACGCGTCGTCGGCGCGCCTAGCCAGGAACGCGCAGTCTACCGTCCCGTGCAAAGATACGTCAGACTCAGGACACCCGGCCCCGCGCCTGGCCGAGGCCAGGCCCATTTCCCGATCCCGGCCGGCCGCGCGTATCCGCCGGGGGGAGAGGCGCTAGAATCCAGGGCCCGGATCGATCACGACATGGCATCCGAAACGCACGGCAACCACCCCCCCTCGGAAGGAGGGCATCGACTCGCGGACGGGACCGGGCGCCGCCCGGCTCCCCGCGCGCGTGCGGGCACCGCCCTGCCCAGCGGTCGCGCCTTCGGCCTCTCCCTCCTCACCTCCATCGGCATCCACGGTGGTGTCGTGGCCGGGGCCCTGGCCCTCTCGGCGCTGGCGACCGTGAGGGCCGGCTCGGGAGGGGCGCCCCCCCCCGCGATCGCCTGGCGGGAGCTGGCCCGCGCCGAGTTCCGGGATCCGCCGCTCGAGGAGCCCATCCCGGAGCCCGAGCCCGGGCTCGAGGAGCCCCGTCTGGTGGAGGCGGTGACCGAGCCGACCTTTGAGCCGGACCCGTCGCTCGAGCCGCTGCCCGAGTGGCGGGACGCCCTGAGCGACCTCGCCTTCCGCTCGGACCGCCCGCCCGCGGAGGAGCGGGTCGAGCCGCCCCCCGAGCCCGAGCCGCCGCGGCCGAGGCACATGACCATGATCCCGCCGCCGCGGCCGCGCGAGGGGAGCGCCCGGGAGGAGAGCCCCTCCGAGGAGCGCGGCGCCGAGCTCATCAGCGGGCCCCGTCCGATCTACCCGCGGGCGTCGATTCGCCTGGGGGAGGAGGGCACGGTGCTGGTGCGGATCCACCTGGCGGAGGACGGCGCGGTGAGCGAGGTCGAGCTGGCGCAGAGCAGCGGCTTCCGGCGGCTGGACGAATCCGCGCTCGAGGCGGTCCGCCGCTGGCGCTTCCGGCCCGCGACGCGGGAGGGCCGCGCGGTGCCATTCCGCTTCGAGCACGCGGTCGAGTTCAGCCTGCGGGATCCGCGGTAGAGGCCTTGGGCGCCCGTTGCGTGGGCCTGGCAACCGAGTCACGGCGCCCAAGGCCTCTAGCGCTCGCCGGGAGGCGAGCGCGGGCCCCGTCAGGGGCCCGTGCGCGCCAC
>CAZTTG010000074.1:0-31691 GCA_964615935.1 uncultured Planctomycetaceae bacterium
CCAGCAGCGCAAGGCTGCATAACGTGACGCTTACGTTAAGACGGACCTACACCCCTTCTTTCGATTGCGCATGGCTACTCCTCCCGTGAGCCGAGGTGCGTCCGATCGTGCCGACAGGTACCCGCCGGCACCGGGCCAATCGAGGTGGGCATCGTACGCGGACCCCGCTGGCTCCGCCATCCCCGGGGTAGCCGGCAGCCGGGAAGCGCGCTCAGGGCGTGCCCGCGGGCGCCCGGGGCCCTCGAACCCTGCCCTGCGGGACGGCCCGCGGCCGCCCCTCAGCCCCCCGCCCGGGTCACCTCGATTGCGACCTCCTGCGCGGCCCCGGCCTCGGGGCCCGGCACCTCGACCACGGCCTGATGGAAGCCCTCGCCGAACACGCGAAGTCCGTACTCCTGACCCGGCCGGACCAGCACGCGCAGCAGGCCCCCCTCCTCGAAGGCGGCCGTGCCCAGATTGCGACTCATCTCGGGGCGACCGACCTCCAGGTGGAGCCGCTCGATCTCCTCTTCCGACAGCGGCATCCCCTCGGCCGTCACCCGAACCTCGAACAGGGAGGCCTGCAGCTCCAGGACCAGCCCGGAGGCGGGCGCCCGGACCTCCAGGAAGCGGTCCTCCGCCTCGACCGGCGTGTAGGCATCGACGTCGCCCGCGCCGACCACCTCGACGCGGTAGAGGTCGTGCGAGAGCCGGTCGATGGCGAAGCTCCCCTGCTCGTCGGTCGTCCCGCTCTCGCGCTCGAGCTCGAAGGCGCCGCGCGACCACAGGACGCTCCAGCCGTCGAGCT
The DNA here is from genome assembly GCA_964615935.1 of uncultured Planctomycetaceae bacterium. GTDB lineage: Bacteria > Planctomycetota > UBA1135 > UBA1135 > CAZTTG01. The sequence goes on from CAZTTG010000074.1 coordinate 788, forward strand.
GGACCACCGCGTCCCCCCGGGCGGGGACCCGTCGGGCCTCGACCCGGATCCCCCCCTCGTGAAGCGATCGAGCGCGATGGGCTCCTCGATCTCGACCGCCCGGCCGAGGAGGAGCTCGGCCCAGACGGTCGCGGGACGGTGGTCGGGGTGGAGCACGGCCAGGACGCAGGGGCCGGCCTCGCGGACCTTCAGCTCGAACTCGCCCCCCTGGGGCAGGTCGGCCTCTGCGATCGGCTCGAGGACGGGCGCCCCCCCACCAGGGGAAAGAGGGCCACCCGCCGGCGATGGACCGGGGCGATGTTCAGGGTGATCTGGCCCATTTGAATGGTCGTGATGACCTGCACGAACTCATCCTCGATCAGGCGGCGGCGGCTCAGGAGCGGGATCACCGCGGCGGTCTCCTCGCCCCCGAGCCGAGGGAGGGATGTCTCGAGGGTCCCGGCGAGCAGCAGGTTCAGCTCCGGTGGCTCCACCTCCCCCCACTCGACCCGGCCCTTCAGGATGGCCGCTGGCTCGATGTGGAGCTCGGCCGGTAGCACCACCTCACGGTCGTCCTCCAGCACGGCGGCAACGTCGGGGCCCGGCAGGATCCGGACACTGCCCTCGAAGTAGAGGGGATGGGTGGCGGTGAGCTCGATGGAGCCGAGCGGCCCCTCCGGGTTCCGGAGCAGCTCGGTGACCTCGATCTCGAAGCGGCCGTCGGCATCGACCGAGGCGGAGAGGCCCGGAGGAGGAGCGAGCCCTGCCATGCCCTGGCGCTGGAAGTGCAGGATGAAGATCGCGGCCTGCTCCGCTACGAGATCGTCGGAGAGGGCGATCCGCGCGGGCAGGTGCCGCACCGCGATCCGCACCTCGCTCCGGTGCTCGGGGAAGGCCCCGATCACCCGGCCATCGATCCAGGCGCCCTCCCTCACCGCGTCGTAGCGCGCCGGGGCCGCGATCGACCCCGAGAGCGGCGGCTCCTCCCCCGTGGCCGGCGCGTCGGCCGCCCCCGGCGCCAGGAGCTCGGCGCGCGGGCGGACTCCCGCCGCCCGGTCCGGTCCGGGCGCGGCCGACGGCGTGCGCGCCTCCGCGCCCGGGGTCAGGACCCACCACGCGCCGGAGCCCAGCCCCAGCGCCAGCGCGGCGCACACCAGGATGCCGTTCTTGCCCACGATCGCACCTCCTGCCGGAGTCGCCCCCGTCCCCGTGCCGGCCGTCGCCTCCTCGATCCTCACCGACCGTACCCGGGTCGGCCCCGGGGGCTTCACCGATTCTAGCGCCGATTCCGCTTTCCGGCCTCGCCGCGCCGAAGGACCCGGTGCGCGCCGGGCATCGCGCCCCCGCGCTTCACTCCGGAAGCTCCAGGGAGAGCACCGGGCGCTGCGAGTCCTCGCGCGCGTCCCGGAAGCCGGCGCGCAGGAACAGCTCCCGCGGCCCGGTCCACAGCTCGCCCGGGTCCTGGCTCGCGGTGCACTTGGGGAAGGCCTCGACCCGACGCGCTCCCCGGCGGCCGAGATCGGCGAGCACCGCCCCGAGGAGATGGCCGGCCAGACCCTGCCGGCGGCATCCGGCCTCGATCAGGAAGCAGGTCACGGCCCACGCGTCGGGGTCGGGCTGGAGGCCGAACTGCGAGCGCAGCTTCGGCAGGCGGTCGCGGGGCCCCACCTGGCACCAGCCCACCGGCCGGCCGTCGAGGTAGAGCAGGTAGCCGTCGAAGTGGCCGGCCTCGCACAGGGAGCGCCGCAGGGCCAGGTTCTCCTGCGCGCTGCGCTCCCCCCAGCCTTCCCAGCTCGGCACCCACCAGGCGACGCAGAAGCACCAGCCGCTGCCGTCGCCCGCGCCGTGGAGCGCGAGGAAGTCGTCCAGGAGGGACGGCCCGAAGCGCTCGACGGAGAGCTCCATGGGGCTCTTCAGCGACGGGCCTCGCGGCGCCGCGAGCGACGGTGGCGGATCACAGGATCCCCCGCGCGAGGTACTCGGCCAGCAGGCTGTGCCCGTAGGGAGAGGGGTGCACCGGATCGCCCTCCAGAAACGGCTGGCCGGGGGCCTCGCCCTCGGGCTGCCCCCGGAAGACGCCACGCGCGTCGAGGAAGCGCACCCCCAGCTCGCGGGCCACCCTCTCCACCCCGAGGGTGTACTCGAGGAGGATCGGCATCCGGGCCTCGTGCTCGGGCCGGCGCGGCATGGACACCACCAGCACCTGCGCGCCGTCGGCTCGCACCTCCTCCACCAGCGCCCTCAGGTCCCGCTCGAAGTCCTCGACCGTGACCCTCCGCACTCCGGGCCAGTCGGGATCGCCGCGGACCTCGGGAGGGAGGGTCTCATCCTCGGACTCGCCGTGGCCGGTCGTGTCGATCCCGGCCTCCTCGAGCGCCCAGACGACGAGCTGCATCAGCCTCAGCCGATCCAGCCGTCGCCGCAGCCCGCCGCCGCGGTCCTCGCGCTGCATCCGGGCGATCTTCTCCGCGTCGGGGAGGCTGGCGGGGAAGTGCTCGTTGATCGCGCCGAAGGCGAGCACCACCGCGTCGGGTCGGTACGGCCGGACGTGCTCGCGGTAGTGCTCGAGACCCTGCCGGACGGTGAAGCCGATGATCCCCCCGCACAGCACCTCGGCCTCGACCCCCGCGCGCTCGAGCAGATCGCCCAGCCGCGCCGTGTAGCAGTCGCTCCAGGCGACTCCCAGCCCGAAGGTGGAGGAATCCCCCAGGGTCGCGATTCGCAGCGTGCCCGGAGAGCGCTCGAGCGGAATGAGGGGCCCCCGGAAGCCGGCCGCGTTCACCTTGTCCCCCAGGCCCAGACAGCCCGCCGTGGGGCGCAGGGTCCACAGGGTCAGCGGATCCCCGATGTGGAGCGAGCGGCCCTTCTCGAGGCGGCGGCCCTGAAAGGCGTTCCAGATCTTCATCGGCGCGGGCTGGAAGCCGAAGCCGGCCGCGCGCAACACCACCTCGGCCCCACCGACGAAGAGAACCGTGCTCGCGACCGAGATCCAGAGTCGTCGCATGCGTGAGGACACGTCGCGCAAGACCGTACCGCGCCGTGCCGACCCGGGACAAGCTCCCGGCGCGCGCGAGCGGCCCCCGGGACGGCGCTCGGCGGCCTACCCCCGCGCCCGGATCCGGCGCCAGCCGACCCGCGACCGCTCTGGAGGAGCGGGGCCCGGGCGGGAATCCTCCACGCGGGACGGCCCGACGAGCCCGGCGGAGAGCTCCATCGACGCCCGTCAGCCGTCGGTCAGGTCGACGTAGGCGTCGGCCTCCATCTCCACCAGGAGGCCGGGGGAGACCAGGCGGCTGACCTCCACCATGGTGGTCGCCGGGAGGACCTCCCCGAAGAACTCCGCGTGGGCGCGCCCGATCGCCTCCCAGTGATCGATGTTGGTCACGAAGATGCGCGTGCGCACCACGTCGGCCAGGGAGGCCCCGGCGCGCTCGAGGGCGCGCTGGATGTTGCCCAGGACCTGCCGCGCCTGCTGGTAGGGGTCCTCGTCGCCGACGATCCTCCCCCGCTCGTCCGTGGCCGAGGTTCCCGACACGTGCACGTGCGGTCCGATCCGCACCGCCCGGGAGTAGCCCACGGCCGGCTCCCAGGGTGTCCCGCTCGAGAAATTCTGGCGCTTCATCCGGTGTCCCTCCAAGCGGCGACAGTGTGCCCGGTCGAGGGTCCTCTGCATAGTGCCCGGCCCCGGGGAGGTGCCTCCGAACCGCGGGATGCAGACCCTCCGCGGACGCGTCCCGGGCTCTCTCCCGGTCCTACCGGGAGCACCGAAGGACCTCCTGGATCTGCCCGATGTGGCGCCGACTCGTGAGGATCGAGTCCAGGGCCGTGTCCAGGCTCGCCATGGCCGCGCAGGCGTTGACCGCGGTGTCGATGCGGCAGGAATCGACGCCCAGGGTGGGGGTCGTGGTGTCCGGCAGCGCGACCGAGAGGATCCTCGAAGACCCCGGAGCCACCTGCACGCGGACCGAGGAAACGGTCCCATTCAGCAGCTTCACCCCGCCGTGCTCCGTGGCGTCGGCGAGCCACTGGAGCTCGTCGTGAGCCGTGAGGCGATCCGCGGCGGTCCACCCCGCCAGCCCAGATCGTCCATCCGTCCCGGTCCCTTGAGGAGGGAGCCCCGCGAGGAGTCGCCGGGGGCTGCGGAGGCTGACTTGGGTCCCCCAGGGGCGCGGAGTACACTCTCCGCCCATTCGCGGAGCGCACTACCCTTGGATCTGGCACGACTCAAGATCGACCGCGGCGGCGCGAGCGGGACCCGGCGCCCGGCTCGCCGGCGCCTGCCCCTCGGCTGGATCCTCCTCCTCCTCGTCGCGGTCGCCCTGGCCTGGGTGTTCCAGCGGCCGATCCGGGGGCTCATCGACCGCGCGCGGCTGCCGGCGGTCGAGTGCGTGGAGGTGGTCCTCGAGAATCCGCTGGCGCGGAGCGCGGTCTCGGGCACCGCGGCCAACGGGTACATCGTGGCGTCGCGGCGCGCGGCGCTCTCCGCCGACACGCCCGGGCGCATCGTCGAGATGCGGGTGACCGAGGGCTCCGTGGTGCGCGAGGGCGAGGTGGTGGCGCGATTGTATGCCGAGGAGTACGAGGCGGTCCTGCGCCGGGCCGAGGCCGAGCTCGCGCAGGCCGAGCGGACGCTGGAGCGCGCGCGCACCCAGGTGAGCGCCAGCGAGAAGGCCCTCGATGCGCGTCGCGCGAGCATCGGCCAGGAGCGCGCCCGGCAGGAGGAGGCCCAGGCCGACCGCGACCTGGCGGAGGTCGAGTGCGAGCGCGCCAAGTCCCTCCTGGAACAGGGCGTGGAGAGCGAGCAGAACCACGACCGGGCGAGCACCGAGCTCGAGCGGCAGGAGGCGCGGCTGCGGGCCGCGGCGGCCGCCCTGCAGACCGCGGTGGCCACCGCCGAGCAGGCCTCCGGCGAGCTGGAGGTGGCGCGCGCCTCCCTGGCCGAGGCCGAGGCCTCCGTGCCCGTGCTGGAGGCCGCCCGCGACCTGGCCCAGGCAACCCTGGACAAGACCGAGGTCCGCGCTCCCTTCGACGGGGTGGTGGTGCTCAAGGACGCCGAGGTGGGCGAGGTGGTCTCGCCCAACTCCCAGGGCGGCAGCGCCCGCGGCTCGGTGGTCACCATGGTCGACTTCGCCTCGCTGGAGGTACAGGTGGACCTGCCCGAGCGCAGCCTGGCCGCGGTCCGGATCGAGGCACCGGTGAACATCTACCTCGACGCCTGGCCGACGCGGCCCTACCTGGGTCAGGTGCAGCGCATCTGGCCCACGGCCGATCGGCAGACCGCGACCGTGGAGGTGCGCATCGGCTTCGAGGAGCCCGACGAGCTCCTGCGGCCGGAGATGGGAGTGCGGGTGGTGTTCGACCCCGGCGAGGCGCCCGGGGCCGAGGAGGGCGGAGGGGACGGCGGCGAGCCGCGCATCCTGCTGCCGGCCGCCTGCGTGGTGCAGGTCGAGGGGCGCTCGGGCGCCTTCCTGCTGGAGCGGGGCCGGGCGGTGTTCCGGCCCGTGGAGATCGGGCCCCGGCGCTCGGGCCGGGTGGTCGTCCTGAGCGGCATGGAGGAGGGCGAGCTGGCGATCCTCGACCCTCCGGCGGACCTCGCCGATGGAGATCGCGTTCGCGTACGGGAGGCGGAATGAGCCAGGCGCAGATCGAGCTGAACCGGGTGAGCAAGGCCTACCGCAAGGGAGGCGAGGAGCTGGTGGTCCTGGACGAGCTCGACCTGGAGATGGAGGCCGGGCACTACTACGCCCTCATGGGCCCTTCGGGCTCGGGCAAGACCACCCTGCTCAACCTGGTGGGCGGCCTGGACGAGGCCGACTCGGGGCAGGTGCGGGTCACCGGCCAGGATCTCTCGCGCATGAGCCCCGGCGAGCTGGCGCGGTGGCGCGCGGACCACGTGGGCTTCGTCTTCCAGGGCTTCAACCTGATCCCCGTGCTGACCGCCCTGGAGAACGTCACCCTGCCGCTGCAGCTCGCCCCGGTCTCGGGCTCGGAGCGGCGCGAGCGGGGGGAGTACGCCCTGGAGCTGGTGGGACTGGCCGACCGGGCTCGACACCGGCCCTCCCAGCTCTCCGGCGGCCAGGAACAGCGCGTGGCCATCGCCCGCGCGATCGTCAGCGACCCCGACATCATCCTGGCCGACGAGCCCACCGGCGACCTGGACCGCGAGTCGGCCGACCAAGTGCTGGAGCTGCTCGGCCGGCTGAACGCCGAGCTGGGCAAGACCCTGCTCATGGTCACCCACGACCCGCGGGCGGCCGCGGGCGCCCGGACCATCGTGCACCTGGACAAGGGCCAGCTGGGGGCCATCGAGCCCGGCGCGGCCGCCGAGACCACCTGAGGAGCGCGCCGTGATCCCCTTCCGCGTGGTGGTCCGAAACCTGAGCCGGCACAAGCTGCGCTCGCTGCTCACCGCCGCCATCCTGGCGGTGGCGATCTTCCTCCTGGCCAGCCTGCACTCCGTCTTGCGAGCCCTGGACGCCACGGTGGAGGAGGCCGGGAACGACCGCGCCGTCGTGCAGTCGGCGGTGAGCCTCTTCGTCGACCTGCCGCTCTCCTACCAGGAGGACATCGAGTCGGTCGACGGAGTGGCGCGCTGCGGCAAGCTGCAGTGGTTCGGCGGCTACTACCGGGACCCGGCCAACTTCTTCGCCCAGTTCGCGGTGGACGCCGAGGCTGCGCTCGACCTCTACCCGGAGCTCGAGATCACCGCGGGCTCGAGGGAGGAGTTCCTGACCGGCCGGACCGCCTGCCTGGTCGGCGAGGGGCTGATGAACCAGTTCGGCTGGGAGGTGGGCGACAGCGTTCCGCTCATCGGCACGATCTTCACCCGCACCGACGGCGAGCCCTGGACCTTCGAGATCGCTGCCGCCTACGTGCCCACCAAGCCGGCCTTCGACGCGCGCACCCTCTTCTTCCACTTCGAGTATCTGAAGGAGTCCCTCGACAGCGGTGCAGCACGGGGCCCGCGGGGCTGCGGGACCTACGTCCTTCGCCTGGACCCCGGCGTCTCCCCGGCGGCGGTGATGGCCGAGATCGACGCCCTCTTCGAGAAGGGCCCCCAGCGCACCCAGACGATTCCCGAGTCGGCCTTCAGCGCCCAGTTCGTCTCCATGTGGGGCAACGTGCCCATGTTCGTCTCCTCCATCGGCGGCGGGGTGCTCCTGGCGGTGCTGCTGGCCTGCATCAACACCATGCTGCTGGCCGCCCGCCAGCAGACCCGGGACGTGGGCGTGATGAAGGCGCTGGGCTTCAGCAACGGGGCCATGGGGGGCACCCTCCTGGCCCAGTCCCTGCTTCTGGCCATCCTCGGCGGAGGGATGGGTCTGGGATTCGCCTGGCTGATCCTGGCGACCCTCGGCAGGGGAGTCCAGAGCTTCATCCCCGGCCTGCACCTGCGCCCGGAGACGGTCGTCCTGGGCGCGATCCTGACCCTGATCGTGGGACTTCTCGCCGGCATCGTGCCCGCCTGGCGCGCGAGCCGGATGCGACCCGTGGATGCCCTGCGCTCGGAGGAATGACCATGGCCCTGGTCCCCATCTCCTACAACCTGCGCAGCCTCTTCGTGCGGCGCGGCGCGACCCTGCTCACGGCCCTCGGCCTGGGGGCGACCGTGGCCGTGGTGGCGGGCGTACTGGCGCTGCAGCAGGGCTTCGAGACCCTGTTCACCGAGGCTGGCCGAGAGGATGTCCTGGTGCTGCTGCGGCCGGGCTCCACCCACGAGACCGACAGTCACTTCTCGGTGGAGACCGCCGATCAGCTCGTCAAGACCCTGCCGGAGATCGCCGAGGGCGAGGACGGCCAGCCCCTGGCCTCGGGCGAGCTCTACCTGGGAGTGCGGCTCCACAAGACCAGCGGCGGCGAGACCAACGTCCCCATCCGCGGCGTGGAGCAGCGCACCTTCGACGTGCATCAGGGCGTGGTGTCGGTCATCGAGGGGCGGCGCCTGGGGCAGGGCTCGGACGAGATCATGGTGGGCCGCAAGCTGGTCGGGCGCATCCGCGACTGCCGGATCGGCGGGGTGATCCAGATCAACGTGACCCCCTTCCGGGTGGTGGGCGTGTTCGATTCCACCGGGCCCTACGCCTCGGAGATCTGGGGGGACGTGCAGCGCATCGGCGAAGCCTTGAAGCGTCCGGCCTACAGCCGCGTGATCGCGGTGGCCCGGCCGGGCGCCGACCTCGAGGCCCTGGCCGAGCGGCTGAAGAACGACAAGCAGACGCCGACCAACGTCATGACCGAGCGCGAGTTCCTGAAGGCCCAGACCGGCATGCTCTCGACCACCCTCTACGGGCTGGTGAGCTTCCTGGCGGTGGTCATGGGCGTGGCCGCGGTCTTCACCGCCACCAACACCATGCTGGCCGCCCTGGCGGCCCGCACCCACGAGATCGGCATCCTGCTGTCGCTCGGCTTCCGCCCCTTCCCCATCTTCCTCTCCTTCCTCTTCGAGGCCCTGCTGCTGGGGCTCCTGGGCGGCGTGGCGGGGTGCCTGCTGGCCCTGCCCATCAACGGGATCGAGACCGGCACCACCAACTGGGACACCTTCACCGAGGTGGCCTTCGCCTTCCGCATCACGCCCAGGGTGCTCGCGACGGCGGTCTTCTACGCGCTCGTCCTGGGGCTCTTGGGCGGCGCCTGGCCCGCCTGGCGCGCCGCCCGCATGAGCCCCACCCGCGCCATGCGGCGGGGCTGAGCGCCCTCGCGCGCCGAGCCCGGAGGACGTCCCGGGGGAGGCCGGCGGGCGGCAGGAGGGCCAGGGGAAGCCGTGCCCGCTGGCCAGATTGGGCTTGCGCGCGACCTCGGCATCTGGTGAAACCTGCGGCCTCCTCACGGCGACCGATCCCCCCTCCCCCTCCACCTCGATGCGCCCGGCGATCCTGCTCCTGCTCGCGCCGCTCCTGGCGGTCCCGCCCGGATGCGCCCTGGGGAACCCCTACCGGGCGCCCCAGGAGCTCTCGCTCAAGGGCGGCGGCTTCGACGTGGGCGACTACCGGCGGACCAGCGAGCTGGGCGCCGAGCTCCTCTTCGAGCCCTGGCACATCCACCTGGTCCCCCACGTGGGAGCGCTGGTGAACGGCCGGGGCGCGGGCTACGTCTACACCGGCCTGAGCCTGCCGGTGGAGCTCGGCTGGGGCTGGATGGCGACCGGCCAGGGCTCGGCGGGGCTGTACGACAACGGGAACGGCCGGGACCTGGGCGGGATGGTGGAGTTCCGCTCGGGGCTGGAGATCGCCCGGCGCCTGAGCCAGCGGCACCGGCTGGGGATCGGCTTCTACCACATCTCCAACATCGCCAACGGGCGCAACCCGGGCGTGGAGTCGCTGGTCCTGAGCTGGACCTTCGCCCTGGGCCGCTGAGCGCCCCGCAGCTCAGCGCAGCTCGGCCGGCGCCCCGTCGGGGCGCTCGCACCCGCGCGAGCCCAGGATCAGGTTGCGCACCTGGACCACCGGACCCGACAGGTAGCTGAAGACCAGCACGGCGTCCGCCAGGTAGAAGGAGTAGGCCAGCAGCAGGGCGTTGCCCACCAGGCTGATCCACCAGAAGCAGCGGGGCAGGTAGCTCTTGCCGTGGCGCTCGGCGCACCACCACTGCACCACGAAGCGCGTGCTCCAGATCCCCTGGCCGGCCAGGGCGCAGACGAACCAGGCGGTGGAGGCCGCCAGCTCGGACAGCCGGGAGGCGCCGATGGTCAGGACCAGCAGCACGATGCCGGCGAAGAGCGCCAGGATGGTGACCGCCAGCATCCCCAGGACGCGCGGCCGTCCCCGGGCGTACTGGAAGGAGAGGTTGCGGGCGTAGATCAGCCCGTTGATCAGGTGTCCCGCCAGGAGGATCGGCTCCCCCACGTGGACCGTGTAGGTGCCCAGCAGCAGGGAGCCGGAGATGGAGAGCCACCAGAAGGAACGGGGCACCACGGGCTCGCCGGCGCGCTCGGAGACCCACCACTGGACCAGGAAGCGGGAGAAGAACAGGCCCGCGCCGGTGAAGCCCAGGAGTTCCCAGCCGCTCATCGCGAGGCCGCCTCTTCCTCCTCCTCGATCAGCGGAGGATCGATGATCCGCGAGCGCATCCAGCGCACCGCCAGGAGGTCCACGAAGGCGCGCAGGGCCCGGTTCCACACCCCGTACTTGCTGCGGCCGGCCACGCGCGGGTGGTGGGACACGGGGTGCTCCAGGACCCGGTAGCCGTGATAGCGCAGGAGGGTGGGCAGGAAGCGGTGCATGCCGTCGAAGACCGGCAGCTTCAGGACCGCCTCGGCGCGCAGCAGCTTGAGGCCGCAGCCGGTGTCGCGCACCCGATCGCCGCTGAGCCGGTTGCGGATGGAATTGGCGACGCGCGAGGAGATGCGCCGCAGCCAGTCGTCCTCGCGCCTCACCCGGTAGCCCACCACCGCGTCCCAGCCCTCGGAGGCCTCCAGCATGCCCTCCAGGTCGGCGGGGTCGTTCTGCAGGTCGGCGTCCAGGGTGGCGATCCAGGGCGCGCGCGCCGCTCGCATGCCCGCCACCAGGGCGGTGCTCTGCCCGCAGTTGCGGGCCAGGAAGACCCCCCTCACGCGCGGATCCTCCTCCGCCAGCTCGCGGATGAGGCGCCCCGAGCCGTCCCGGCTGCCGTCGTCCACCAGGACCAGCTCCCAGGAGCGCCGCTCCCCGAGGGCCTCGCGGACGCGACGCGCCAGCGGGAGCAGGTTCGGCTCCTCGTCAAAGACCGGCGCGACCAGGCTCAGCTCCAAGCCAACCTCCCGGGCGGACTCTCGCGCACCTCGGCCTCGCCCACCGGTCCCGATTCCGGAAGGGTCCGCCCCTGCGGCGCGATCGGCTCGTTCGCCCCCCATGGCGGAGCATCGGCGCTGGCGTGCGACAATGCAAGCCCCGGCCCCCGGAGCGGGGTGGGGCTGGAGGCCTCTTACGGGGCTCTGGCCGGGAATTCGATCGGAAGATCCGGAATGAGCACCCTCGCGTACAATCGCTCCCCGGAAACATGGAGGGGAGAACCAACGAGAAGCCGGCCGGCGCCCCCGTCCCCCTTCCGGGGGGCCGACGCCTGGAGCTGGAGCGCTCCGAGCTGACCCTGCTCGGCCGTCTCGCCCGCGCGGCCGAGGGGCGCGAGCCGGAGATCGCGGCCCGCTGGGAGCGGAGCCACGCCCTGGCCGTCGAGGACCGTAGCGGGATCGCGCCCGGTGACTTCTGCGCGGAGGCCCTCGAGGAGGTCCAGGCGATCCTCGGGCTCCTCCGGGAGGAGGACACCCACGGCCTGGCGGAGCGCTTCGCGCGGCGCGGGCGGGAGCTCTTCCTGGCCGGCATCCCCTTCGCCGACGTCAGCCGCTGCCTCCGACACTTCGAGGAGAGCCTGATGGGGACCCTCGACGAGCCCGGCCGGAGCGGCCAGGAGCGGCTCGCGATCTCTGCCGCCCTGGCCGCCCTGAGCCGTGAGGCGATCATCCACGTCGTCGAGGCCTACCACTGCCAGTGCCGTGACCGGTGGAAATGGAGGCACGAGAAGCTCCTGACCGGCATCGCGCAGCGCGAGCAGGAGCGGGGCGGGCGCGACCGGCTTTGCGGTCTGATCGGCCGGAGCGAGCCCATGCAGCGGGTGTACGAGCTGCTGGCGCTGGCCGCGGAGGGTCGAGACGCGGTCCTGATCACCGGCGCCACGGGTACCGGCAAGGAGATCGCGGCGCGGACCATCCACGCCCTCTCCGGCGACCCGCCCGAGCGCTTCGTGGCGGTCAACTGCGCCGCCCTCTCCCACGAGCTGATCGAGAGCGAGCTCTTCGGCCACCAGCGCGGCTCGTTCAGCGGCGCCCACTCCGATCACCGGGGGCTCTTCCGAGCGGCGCACGGGGGGACCCTGTTCCTGGACGAGGTCACCGAGTTCCCCACCCACGCCCAGGCGAAGCTCCTCCGGACCCTCCAGGAGCGCTCGGTGCGGCCCGTGGGGGGGCTGGCCGAGATCCCCGTGGACGTGCGCATCGTGGCGAGCACCAACCGCCCCCTCGACCGCGCCCTGGAGGAGGAGAAGCTCCGCCGGGACTTCTACTACCGGTTGCGCCACCTGGTTGTCGCGCTCCCGCCGCTCGCCGAGCGCAAGGGGGACATCCCGCTGCTCGTCGATCACCTGGCGCGCAAGGCCGCCTCCGAGGGGCTGCGCGCGCGCGCTCCGGTCTTCTCCGAGGACGCCCTGCGCCGGCTCGGGGAGCACGGCTGGCCCGGCAACGTCCGGGAGCTCGAGAGCGTGGTGAGGCTGATCTGCCGGCGGGCCGGCCCGAGGAGGGTCGACGCCGCCGACCTCGGTCCGGAGATCCTGGACGGGGGCGATGCGATGCCTGAGCGGGCGACGATCGCGGCCGAGCCCGCCGAGCCCATCTCGATCCGGGAGGCCGAGCGCGACGCGATCGCCAGGGCCCTGGAGGCGACCGAGGGGAACAAGACCCGCGCCGCGGGCCTCCTGGGCATCTCCCGCAAGCAGCTCTACGTGAAGATCAAGCAGTACGAGCTCGCTTGAGCGGCAGGGACGCGGGTCGGAGCGACCGTCACCGAAGGTTACGGTGTGCCGTCCGGCGTGTGAAAAGGTGACACCTGCCTCCTCTTTGCCCCCCTGGGCGGAGGCCGAACACCTCCTGACAGGCCCCTGATCGACGTCGGTATCGTGGCATCCCATTTGCATCTGCGCCGTCCATGGGCAGCCCAGTTCCCTCTGACGGCACCCAGAGCCTCGAGTGGCTGGAGACCAACTTCCCCTGCCGCGCGGCCTGCCCGGTGGGCACCAACGCCGGGGGCTACGTCAGCCTGATCGCCGAGGGTCGCTACCGGGAGGCCTACCTCCTGGCGCGCCGGCCCAACCCCCTGGCCTCGATCTGCGGCTGGATCTGCGCCCACCCCTGCGAGGCCTCCTGCCGCCGGGCCGAGCTCGACAAGCCCATCTCCATCAGGGCCCTCAAGCGCTACGCCTGCGAGCGGTACGGGGTGGAGAGCGAGCGCAACTTCGAGGAGATCCTGGAAGCCGTCGAGAGGCCCCGCCCGCCGGCCGAGACCCCCGGCCGGGTGGCCATCGTGGGCGCGGGGCCCGCGGGGCTCGCCTGCGCCCACGACCTGCGCCTCATGGGGCACGAGGTGGTGATCTTCGAGGCCGCGCCGCAGGCCGGGGGCATGCTCCGATTGGGCATCCCGCCCTATCGCCTGCCGCGGGAGCTCATCGATTGCGAGGTGGACTTCATCGAGTTCCTGGGGGTCGAGATCCGGCTCGGCGCGGCGGTGGGTCGGGACGTCCAGTACGCCGACCTGGTGCGGGACCACGACGCGGTCTTCCTCGGCGCCGGCTGCATGAAGGGCCGGGGGCTTCGGATCCCGGGCGCGGAGCTCCCCGGCGTCCTGACCGCGGTCGACCTGCTGGCGGCGGTCAACCTGGGGCAGCCGCTCGATGTGGGCGAGCGCGTGGTGGTGGTGGGCGGCGGCAGCGTGGCCGCGGACGTGGCCCGCAGCGTGCGGCTGCACGGCGGCACCTCGGAGCCCGAGGAGGAGCACCACCGGCTGCTCATCGACGCCGCCATGCTGGCGGCCCGCACCCTCGAGCGGGACGTGACCATGATCTCGCTCGAAGCGCGGCACGAGATGCCCGCCGATCCGGAGGAGATCGAGGCCGCCGAGGCCGAGGGGGTGAAGCTCCTCCACCGCAAGGGCCCGGCCGCGGTGCTGGCCGGAGCGGATGGTCGCGCCCGCAGCTTGCGGACCCAGGACGTGTCCCGGGTCTTCGACGAGAACGGGAGGTTCTCTCCGCAGTACGTGGAGGGTACCGAGGTGGAGATCGAGGCGGACACCTTCGTGCTGGCCGTGGGCCAGATCGCCGACCTCGAGTTCCTGGGCGAGGACCACGGCATCGAGCTCACGCCGCAGCAGACCATCGCCGTGGACCGTGCGACCCTGGCGACCTCCCAACCCGGGATCTACGCGGGCGGGGACGCGGCCTTCGGCCCCCGCATCGCCATCGAGGCCATCGCCGACGGCCGCCGCGCCGCCCGGGCCATCGACACCCACATCACCGGTCGAGAGGATCAGCGCCCGAGCGCCGCGATCCGGATCTTCGACACCTTCGGCTACGACCACCCCTTCGCCCGCGGCGACTACGAGGTCGTACCGCGGGGCCGCGTGCCCCAGGTCCCGCCCGAGCGCCGCACCCTCCACCTGCCGGTGGAGCTGGGCTACGAGGAGGAGCAGGCGCGTCAGGAAGGGAGCCGCTGCCTGCGCTGCTGGATCAACACCGTGGTCGACTCCCGGGCGTTGAACGGAACGGAGTGCGTCCAGTGCGGCGGCTGCGTGGACGTCTGCCCGGTGGACTGCTTCGACCTGGTCACCCTCGATCGGATCGCCCGCGAGAAGGACGGTCCCCAGCCGCTGCGGCTGGCCGACGGCTCGCCCTTCCGACCCCTGATCGACCTCGAGACCGGAGCGGCGCTCCTGAAGGACGAGACCGCCTGCATCCGCTGCGGGCTGTGCGCCCGCCGCTGCCCGGTCCAGTGCATCAGCATGCGCGGCTTCTACCGAGCGGACGAGATGACGCTGCTCCAGCCGGCGGAGGTCTGCGTATGACCCGAACCCGAACCTTTGCGGCCGGGAGGTACCCCCATGCCCCTCGTGGATGATCTCTCCGACCCCCTCCCCGAGCCCGAGATGTCGCGGCGGCGCGCGCTCGCCAGCATCGGCGGAGGCGCGCTCACCGTCGCCGGCCTGGGCACCCTCGTGACCGGCACGCGGTACATGCGACCCAACGTGCTCTTCGAGCCCGCCACCCGCTTCGCGGTCGGCCGCCCCGAGGACGTCCCCCTGGGCGGAGTGCTCGTCCTCCCCAAGCGGAGGCTCTTCGTGTCCCGCAGCGAGGGGGGCTTCTACGCGATGAGCTCGATCTGCACGCACCTGGGCTGCATGGTGCAGCACCAGGAGGGGCGGAGCGCCTCGGAGCGCTTCTTCTGCCCCTGCCACGGCAGCCGCTTCGACATCGAGGGCAAGGTGGTGGGCGGCCCCGCTCCCCGGCCGCTCGACCGGCTCGAGCTCTCGATCGAAGACGGGAGCCTGGTGGTGGACGTGAGCCGGACGGTCCCCCATGGAACGCTGATCTAGTAGCAGCCGGGCACCAGAATGAGCGAGGAGAACCGGACCGCGGTGATGGAGGCCAGGCGCGAGCGGCGTCGTCGGCGGGTGGCGAGGCTGCAGGAGAACCGGGTGTTCCGCTCGGTGGTGCGGCACGGCCTGCCGGACACCAACCGGAACCGCGCGCTGACCACCTTCAGCAACTTCTTCCTGCACGTGCAGCCGGTGAAGGTCCGGCTACGGTCCATCCGCTTCACCCAGACCTTCTACCTGGGCGGGCTCTCGCTGGTCAGCCTCCTGATCCTCACGGTGACGGGCATCCTGCTGATGTTCTACTACCACCCCTCGGTGCCGAGGGCCTACGAGGACATGAAGGACCTGGAGTTCGTGGTCTCCTCCGGGACCTTCCTGCGGAACCTCCACCGCTGGTCGGCCCACGTCATGGTGGCCCTGGTCTTCCTGCACATGGTGCGGGTCTTCTTCGCCGGCGCCTATCGCCCGCCCCGGGAGTTCAACTGGGTCCTGGGCGTGGTGCTGTTCGTGCTCACGATTCTGCTGTCCTACACCGGCTACCTGCTCCCCTGGGACCAGCTGGCCCTGTGGGCCGTGACCGTGGGCACCAACATGGCCAAGGCCACTCCGATCGTCGGCGACGAGGTGCGCTTCCTGCTCCTGGGCGGGAACGAGGTCGGGGAGAACGCGCTGATCCGCTTCTACGTGCTGCACTGCGTGGTGCTGCCCCTGGCCATCTTCGGCGTCATCGCCCTGCACATCTGGCGCGTCCGCAAGGACGGGGGGATCTACCTCCCGCCCCCGCGGGGGAGCGCCGAGCCGGACGGGGAGGCGGGGCGATGAGCGGGGCCGACCGCGCCTTCCGCGCCGCGACCGGCGAGGACGCCCGCCGGATCCCCGTGCGGGTGGCCGAGGTGCAGGAGGAGGCGCTCTTCACCGTCCAGGCTCACGACGAGCCGGTGGCGATGAGCTTCCCCCACCTGGTGCTGCGGGAGGCGATCGCCCTCCTGGCCCTCTCCCTGGTCCTGGTGGTGCTCTCGCTGCTCTTCGACGCGCCCTTGGAGGAGATCGCCAACGCCGAGGTGACGCCCAATCCGGCCAAGGCGCCCTGGTACTTCCTGGGCCTGCAGGAGCTCCTGCACTACTACCCGCCCTTCGTGGCCGGCGTGCTCCTGCCGACCCTGGTGGTGATCGCCCTGGCGATCATCCCCTACTTCCACGTGAACCTCGGCCGCGAGGCCCTGTGGACCGAGCCCCGGCCGGCGCGCGCGCTGGGTCTCCTGGTGGCCTCGGCGATGGTGGCCGCGGTCTTCGAGCTCACCGCCCAGCACACGGTCTGGCCGATCATGCTGCCCACGCTCGCGGTGGGTCTCCTGATGGCCCTGCCCGGCTTCCTCGGCGCGCGCGGCCGCCTGCTGTCCTGGCTCGCGGGCCGGAGCCTGCCCTTCTTCGTCTTCCTGTGGTTCCTGCTCGTGACGGTGGTGCTGACGGTGATCGGCGTCCTCTTCCGCGGTCCGGGCTGGAGCTACACCCTCCCCTGGCGCGACGGGATCTTCTGAGAGCGACATGGACGAGACCCCCGACCTTCGCCTGGGCCTGATGACCCGGATCTTCGCCGTGCTGGCGGTCGTCTTCGTCGCGACCCTGGCCATCGCTCCGGCGCGCAGCGCGCTCACCGAGTGGAGGGACGTGCAGGGGCGCTACGACCTCGCCGCGGCCGCGGTCGGGAGCGACCCGGCGGCGAAGGGGATCCAGCAGATCTGGAACCGTGAGCTGGGGGTGGTCGACCGCTGCACCTCCTGCCACCTGGGCATGGGACCGGCGGATCCCCTGGCCGAGCATCCGGTCTTCGGTCCCCACCCGGAGATCCCCCACGATCCCGAGGAGTACGCCTGCACCCCCTGCCACGCCGGCCAGGGCCGCGCGACCCGGATGGAGGCCGCCCACGGGCACGTGGCGCACTGGTTCGAGCCACTCCTCGCCCGGGAGCACCTCGAGGCGGGCTGCGGCTCGTGCCACTCCGCCATCCCCGTCGGGCGGCTGGCCGTCGCCGATCGGGGCCGGGCGCTCTTCGAGCGCAGCGACTGCCTGGCCTGCCACCGCGTGGAGGGCCGGGGCGGCGGACGCGCCGCGCCCGAGGTGATGCCGGACCTGTCGGGCATCGGCCTTGCGGGCGTGCCCGCCGACTGGCACCAGCGGCACCTCGAGCTGCGCGAGCGCGATCCGCAGGGGCTCATCGCCGAGTGCTACGGTCCCCTCGATCCGGACGAGGTGGAGGCCATCGGCGAGTACCTCGGAGGCCTGGTGGCCATGCCCCGCCTGTCGCACGGCAAGCGCCTCTTCCACGAGCGCGGCTGCCGCGGGTGCCACCAGGTGAACGGCGTCGGGGGCACCGAGGGTCCCGACCTCAGCGGCGCCGGGCTGAAGACCGAGGAGGAGCTCGTCTTCCCCGCCGACTTCCCCGGCGAGCGCAGCCTGGCGAGCTGGCACGTGCGGCACCTGATGGCGCCGGCCGAGGTGGTGGAGGACAGCCTGATGCCCGATCAGGCGCTCGACGAGGAGGAGGCCGAGGCGATCTCGCTGTACCTGCTCTCACTGCGAAAGGCGGAGCTCTCGGGCGAGTACTGGCCGTCCGACCGCGTTCGCGTGGACCGGCTCGGAGAGCGGGAGTTCGGCACCGACGGCGAGACCCTCATCCAGGTCTTCTGCGCCGCCTGCCACGGAACCGAGGGCGAGGGCCTGAGCCACGGCTCGGTCTTCACCGAGGCGGTGCCAGCGATCGCCAGCCCGGACCTGCTGGCGGTCGCGTCCGACGCCTTCCTCCGTCGGGCGGTGGAGGAGGGGCGGCCCAGCCGGCGCATGCCAGCCTGGGGCGCAATCGAGGGCGGACTGCGGCCCGACGAGATACGGAGAGTGGTGGAGTGGCTCCGCGCGGGTGAGCCCGAGCCGCCGGACCTGGCCGAGGTGGCCACGGGAGTGGCTCCCCCGGGCCTGGGGGAGCTGACCTATGCGGCGAGCTGCGCCGTGTGCCATGGTCCGAGCGGCGAGGGTGGGATCGGCCCCTCGCTGCGCTCCCCCGCCCTGCTGAGCCTGGCGTCCGACGGCTACCTGTACGAGACGATCACCGAGGGGCGACCGGGGACCGCCATGCCGCGCTTCCGGGAGCTTCCTGCCGACGAGCTCCGGGGCTTGATCGACCACCTGCGCGGTCTCTCCGGCGAGCCCGTGACGCGGGTGGACCTCGAGGAGCTCGCGCCTCGACATGGAGATCCCGAGCGAGGCGCGGCGGTCTGGAGGGCATCCTGCGCCGCCTGCCACGGCGAGGCGGGCGAGGGCGGCCCGGGCCCGGCGATCGGCAAGCGGGGCTTCCTCCGCGCGGCCGAGCCGGGCTTCGCGGCGGAGAGCTTCGCCCGCGGCCGTTGCCGGGACCGGCAGGGGAATCCGCCTCCCGCCCTCGCGGCGCAGGAGCTCGCGGATGCCATCGCCTGGCTCGAAGAGCGGGCGGAGCACGCCGAAGACCTCGCCGGAAGGCGGGTCGAGGGGGATCCGGGGAACGGAGAGAGGATCTGGCGGCGCGCCTGCGCCGGCTGCCACGGTGCCGCCGGCGAGGGGAAGGAGGGGCCCGCCCTGGCGGACCTCGCCTTCCTCCAGGCGGCCAACGACGGCTTCCTGCAGGCCACCATCGTGCGCGGCCGCCGGGGCACGGCCATGCCGAGCTTCGATCGGGATGGGCCCGACCACCCCCGGCTCTCGGCCGGGGAGATCGACGACACCGTCGCGTTCATCCGCTCGCTGGCGGGCGGGAAGGAGCAGGACTGAAGATGTCGAAGAATCGAGAAGACGGCGTCCTGGCGCGGCGGGAGTTCCTCGAGCTGGCCGGGACCCTCGGCTTCGGGGCGCTGGTGTCCCAGAGCCTGCCGGGCTTCGCGTCCGGCGCGGGCGAGAACCCCCTGGCGAGGAAGGTGGATCGGGACTGGGAGCAGGTCTACCGCGACCTGTTCCACGCCGACTCCACCTTCCACTTCCTGTGCGCCCCCAACGACACGCACAACTGCCTGCTCACGGCCTACGTGAAGAACGGGGTGGTGGTCCGGATCGGGCCCTCCTTCGGCTACGGCAAGGCCACCGACATGGACGGGAAGCGGGCCAGCTCCCGCTGGGATCCCCGCTGCTGCCAGAAGGGGCTGGCCCTGACGCGGCGCTTCTACGGCGATCGGCGCGTGCGGGGGCCGATGGTGCGGCAGGGCTTCAAGAGGTGGGTGGAGGAGGGCTTCCCCCGGGACGCGAAGGGCAAGCCCCCGGTGGAGTACTTCAACCGCGCCCGGGAGCCCTTCGTCTCGGTCGGCTGGGAGGAGGCCTCGGACATCGTGGCCAAGGCCCTCGCCAACATCGCCGAGACCTACTCCGGCGACGAGGGCAAGCGGCGGCTCGAGGCCCAGGGGGCCGACCCGCTGACCATCGAGGCCATGGAGGGGGCCGGCACCCGGGCCCTCAAGTTCCGGGGGGGGATGCCGCTCCTGGGCATGACGCGCGTCTTCGGCCTGTACCGCATGGCCAACTCCATGGCCCTGCTGGACGCCAAGATCCGCGGGCTCGGCCCGGCCGAGGCCAAGGGGGCCAGCGGCTTCGACAACTACTCCTGGCACACCGACCTGCCCCCCGGCCACCCCATGGTCACCGGGCAGCAGACCGTGGACTTCGACCTCTCGGCGGCCGAGCACTGCAAGCTCCTGATCGTCTGGGGAATGAACTGGATCACCACCAAGATGCCCGACGCCCACTGGCTCACGGAGGCCCGGGCCCAGGGCACCAAGATCGTGGTGATCGCCTGCGAGTACAGCTCCACCTCCACCAAGGCGGACCAGGCCATCGTCGTCCGCCCCGGCACCACCCCGGCCCTGGCCCTGGGGCTGGCCCAGGTGGTGGTCGCCGAGAAGCTCTACGACGAGGAGTTCGTCAAGCGCTTCACCGACCTGCCCCTGCTGGTGCGGATGGACACCCTGGAGATGCTTCGGGCCGGGGACGCGATCCCGGGCTACGTCAACCGGGAGCTGGAGCGGACGCAGGTTCTGGCGGAGGGGGAGAAACCTCCCCCCCCCTGGCAGCAGACCAGGCAGGTCATCAGCGAGGAGCTGCGCGAGGCCTTCGGCGACTGCGTCCTCTGGGACGCGAAGGCGGGGGCGCTCCGGCCCGTCAGCCGCGACGACGTGGGCGTTCACTTAGACGAGCTGGAGGCGGATCCGGCCCTGGAGGGCGAGTTCAGCGTGACCCTGGTCTCCGGGGAGACGGTGAAGGTCCGGCCGGTCTTCGACCTGGTGAAGCAGCACCTGGACGACTCCTGCACGCCGGAGGCCACCGAAGCGGTCACCTGGGCCCCCAAGGAGGCGGTGGTGGCCCTGGCGCGGGAGATCGCCGCCAACCGGGGGCAGACCCTCTTCGCGGTGGGCATGGGCCCCAACCAGTTCTTCAACAACGACCAGAAGGACCGGACCCAGTTCCTGCTGGCGGCCCTCACCGGCAACGTCGGCCGCCTGGGGGGCAACCTGGGGAGCTACGCCGGCAACTACCGGGTGGCCCTGCTCTCGGGCTTCCCCCAGTGGATCGGGGAGGACCCCTTCGACATCGAGCTGGATCCGGAGAAGCCGGCCAGGGTGCGCAAGCTGTGGCGGGCCGAGTCGGCGCACTACTACAACCACGACGACCATCCCCTCCGCGCGGGAAGGCAGGACCGCGTCTTCACCGGGAAGACGCACATCAACTGCCCCACTCGATCCCTGTGGTTCGCCAACGCGAACTCGATCCTGGGCAACGTGAAGTGGCACTACCATCTGGTCACCAACGTCCTGCCCCACATCGAGATGATCGCGGTGAACGAGTGGTGGTGGTCCACCAGCTGTGAATGGGCGGACGTCGTGTTCGGGGTGGATTCCTGGGCAGAGCTGAAGCATCCGGATATGACCGCTTCGGTCACCAATCCCTTTCTGACGCTCTTCCCGGCGACCCCCCTTCCCCGGATCCACGGGCCCTCGGAGGAGGGAGAGGGGACCGTCGGGGACATCGAGGTCCTGGCCAGGGTCGGATCCGCCCTGGCCCGCCTCACGGGGGACGCCCGCTTCGACGACATGTGGAGGCTCGTCCGGGAGGGTCGGACCGACGTCCACCTCCAGCGCATTCTCGACTACAGCACCTGCGCGCGGGGCTACGACTTCGGCGATCTGCACGAAAAGGCCAAGCAGGGGATCCCCGCCCTGCAGATGCACCGGACCTATCCCAAGGCGGTGGGCTACGAGCAGACCGAGGAGTCGAAGCCCTGGTGGACCAAGACCGGCCGGCTGGAGTTCTACCGCGAGGAGCGGGAGTTCCGGGAGCACGGGGAGAACCTGCCCATCCACCGGGAGCCGATCGATTCCACCTTCCACGAGCCCAACGCCATCCTCGCTGCCCCCCACCCGGCGATCGTTCCGGTGGGGCCGCGGGAGTGGGGCATCGACGAGGACGACCTCTCCTGCGAGCCGCGCCAGGTCCGCAACGTCGTCTACGACTGGCGGGCGCTGATCGGGACGAAGCACCCCCTGGCGAAGGACGGGTATGGCTTCGTGTTCCACACGCCCAAGTACCGCCACGGGGCGCACACCATGCCCATCGACACCGACCAGATCGCCCACCTCTTCGGCCCCTTCGGGGACGTCTACCGGCGGGACAAGCGCAGCCCCTTCGTGGGCGAGGGTTACATGGACATCCACCCCGATGACGCCCGCTCCCTGGACATCGAGGACGGGGACTACGTGTGGGTGGACTCCGACCCCGAGGACCGGCCCTTCCGCGGGTGGCAGAAGAACAAGGAGATGTACAAGGTGGCCCGGCTCCTGTGCCGCGCCCGCTACTACCCCGGAACCCCGCGCGGGATCACGCGCATGTGGTTCAACATGTACGGCGCCACCCCGGGCAGCGTGGAGGGCCAGGCCGCGCGGGAGGACGGCCTGGCCAAGAACCCGCGCACGGGCTACCAGGCCATGTTCCGCAGCGGGAGCCACCAGAGCGCCACGCGGGGCTGGCTGCGGCCGACGCTGATGACCGACTCGCTGGTCCGCAAGGGCATCGCCGGTCAGGAGCTGGGGAAGGGCTTCCTGCCGGACGTCCACTGCCCCACCGGCGCCCCCCGCGAGGCCATCGTGAAGATCACCCGGGCCGAGCCCGGGGGCCTGGATGCGAAGGGGCTCTGGCGCCCGGCGGAGCTGGGCCTGAGGCCGCGCTACGAGAGCGATGCTTTCCGGAAATACCTGCGCGGCGGCTTCGCCGAGGGGGAGGCCTAGATGGCCATCGTCGAGAACTGGCAGATCGGGCGCGAGATGAGCTACTGGTACGCCGAGAACCGGCCCCAGCGGCAGTTCGCGGCGGTCTTCGACATCAACAAGTGCATCGCCTGCCAGACCTGCACCCTGGCCTGCAAGACCACCTGGACCTCCGGGCGCGGGCAGGAGTACATGCTCTGGAACAACGTGGAGTCCAAGCCCTATGGCTTCTACCCCATCGCCTGGGACCTGAAGGCGCTGGAGCTCCTGGGCGCCGGAAACTGGCGGGACGGCGTCTACGAGGGACGCACCCTCTTCGAGGCCGCCCGGGAGGGCGAGCGGGTCCTGGGCTGGCGGCCGGACTCGGAGGACTACGCCAACCCCAACCTCGGCGAGGACGACGCCCTGGACGCGGGCGGCCTCATCGAGAACGGGCTGGAGCTGGCCGTCCCCCACGCGGTCTGGTTCTTCTACCTGGCCCGGATCTGCAACCACTGCACCTATCCCGCCTGCCTGGCGGCCTGCCCCCGGGGATCCATCTACAAGCGGCCCGAGGACGGGATCGTCCTGGTCGATCAGAAGAAGTGCCGCGGCTACCGCGAGTGCGTGAAGGCCTGCCCCTACAAGAAGGTCTTCTTCAACGCCCAGGCCGGGGTGTCCCAGAAGTGCATCGGCTGCTACCCCCTGGTCGAGGCGGGCGAGCAGCCGCGCTGCTTCCAGACCTGCATCGGGAAGATCCGGAACCTGGGGTTCCTCTCACGCCTGGAGGAGGCCAGGGAAGACAACCCCATCGACTACCTGGTGCACATCCGCAGGATGGCCCTGCCGCTGCTCCCCCAGCTCGGCCTCGAGCCGAACGTCTACTACATCCCCCCCATCCACGCGCCCCGGCCCTTCCTGCGGCAGATGTTCGGCCCGGCGGTGGACCAGGCGGTGGAGGCCTACCGGTCCTCGGCCGAGGACGGCACCCTCGCGGCGCTGCTCTCCCTGATCGGCAGCACTCCTGCGAGGATCGATCGCTTCCGCGTCCTGGGCGACCAGGTGGCGGGCTACGACGAGAGAGGAGCGGAGATCGTCCGCGTCCCGGTGAGGGAGCCGGCCTGGGTCCGCTCCCCCATGGACCCGACCGGCGAGGTCCCGCGCCTCAACGTGACCTGAGGAGAGACGAGATGCGCACCCTACGCCTGGCCCTGATCGCCCCGCTGGCCGCCGCCGCGGCCTGCGGCGGCCCGGATCCGGCGGGGACGGATGTCTCCCTCCCCGCCAAGGAGCTGGCCATCGCCCGGATCGACGAGCTCCCATCGAACGACCCGGAATCGCCCGCCTGGAGCGCCGCCCGGGTGGTGGTGGTGCCCCTCCTGGCCCAGGACGTGGCCGAGCCACGGCTCTCCGAGAAGGGAGTGGAGGCGCTGCGGCTGCGGGCGCTGCACGACGGGACCCGCGTCGCCTTCCACCTGAGCTGGGAGAACGACACGGCGGAGGAGCTGGTGGACGTCGATCGCTCCACCGACGCGGTTGCGCTGCAGCTCCCGGCCACCGGCGCGGACGGCCCGATCCCCGACTCCATGATGGGCGAGGAGGGCCGGCCGGTCTCGATCCATCTGTGGCGCTACTCCTGGCAGCGTCGCCTGCAAGGCCACCCCTTCGGGATCGACGCCCTCTACCCCAACGCCGCGGTCGACCACTACCCCCCCGAGGGAGCCCGGGACGAGGCGGCCCGGTCCGAGCTGGAGAGACTCTACGACCCGCCCGCAGCGGTCGGCAATCCCCTCGCCCGGGCCCGGCCCCCCTCCGCCGTGGAGGACCTCAGGGCGGAGGGCTTCGGCACGCTGTCCCACACCGAGAAGCAGAGCTCCACCGGGGTGGGGAGGCACGCGGACGGCCGCTGGAGCGTGGTCATAACCCGACCCCTGGACCTCGCCCCGGGCTCGACCGGCAGGCTGCGCCCCGGCGAGGAGACCTACGTCGCGGTGGCCGTCTGGGACGGCGCCGGGAATCACTCAGGATCCCGGAAGATGCGCTCGGTGTGGGTGCCGGTCCGCTTCGCGGAGGCGATGCCTTGAGTCCGGCCGCCCACCTGGCGCCGGCCCTCTCGCGCTCGGCCGCGTACCGCTTCCTCCACCTGCTCCTGCGCCCGCCCGCCCCTGGCCGCCGAGCCGAGCTGCGGAAGCTCAGCGGCGAGGCTCCGAAGGCCTGGGGCGAGGAGCTGCCCTCCCTCCTCGGGCCCTCGGACGAGGAGGTCATGACCGAGAGCTTCCGGCTGCTCGCACCGGTGGGGCCGGTCTCGCTCTCCGCGGCCAACCACGTCGATGACGGCTACGCCGACAAGGGCCCCATCCTGGGCGACATCGCCGCCTTCTACCGCGCCTTCGGATTCACCCCCTCCCTCTCCGAGCCACCCGATCACTTCGCGTGCCTGTTCGAGTTCCTCTCCTTCGCGGCCCTGAAGGAGGCCTGGGCGCTCGAGCAGGGCGACGAGGAGCAGGCCCGGATCTGCAGGGAGGCCGAGGAGGAGCTCCTCGGCCAGCACGTGCACCCCTACCTCTCGCGCTTCGCGGAGAAGCTCGCGAGGGCCGCCCCGCCGGGCGGCTTCTACGCGTCGGCGGCGCGGCTGGTCGAGCGCTTCGTCAGCGCCTGATCGACGGGCTCCTAGGACCGGTCCCCGCCGATCAGCCGCCCCAGGCCGCCGAGGATCGAGCCCTCGCCCCGCGCCTTGCCGCCGCGGCTGGGGGCGTGGGCGATGATGCGGTCGGCCAGGCGCGAGAAGGGCAGGCTCTGCAGCCAGATCCGGCCGTGGCCGGAGAGGGTGGCCAGGAAGAGGCCCTCGCCGCCGAAGAACATCGACTTGAGGCCGCCCGCGCGCTGGATGTCGTAGTCGACCCCCGGGGTGAAGCCCACCAGGCAGCCGGTGTCGACCTTGAGCGTCTCGCCGTTCAGCTCGCGCTCGACGATGGTGCCGCCGGCGTGCAGGAAGGCCATGCCGTCTCCCTTCAGGCGCTGGAGGATGAAGCCCTCCCCGCCGAAGAGGCCGGCCCCGAAGCGCTTGGAGAAGGCGATCCCCACCGAGGTGCCGAAGGCCGCGCACAGGAAGGCGTCCTTCTGGCACATGATCTCGCCCCCCATCCGGCTCATGTCGATGCAGATGATCTTGCCCGGGTAGGGCGCGGCGAAGGCCACCCGCTGCTTGCTCGAGCCGTCGTTGCGGAAGTGCGTGAGGAAGAGCGACTCACCGGTGAAGGCCCGCTTGCCGACCTGCATGAGCTTGCCGAAGAAGCCCTCCTGGGCGGCCGAGCCGTCGCCCATCCGGGCCTCGAAGCCGATGTCCTGCTCCATGTAGTTCATGGCCCCGGCCTCGGCGATGACCTTCTCGCCCGGGTCGAGCTCGACCTCGACCATCTGCATGTCGTCGCCGTGGATCTCGTAGTCGACTTCGTGGCACTGCATGGGTGATCTCCTCTCGATCGGCCTCGGCTCACGGCGGCCCGGCCGCCGGCCCGGCGCCTTCTTCGGCGAAGGCCGGCGAGTATTGCAGACCGGCTCCCCGGACGCGAGCGGGCGGGCGGCTCGCTAGCCCGCCTCGCGCCCGGCCGACACTTCCAGCCCGGATTCCTCCCGGACCGGCGTGGGCGGCGGAACGGTCCAGGGCCGGGGGGCGCGGGCCGGGGAGACCAGGAGGGCGCGCACCCGCGGGGCCAGCTCGCGCAGGACGAGCACCAGGGTGGCGGCTCCGAGGACGGCCCACATCAGCCCCGCGGGCAGGCGGCCGTGGGTCCCGGCCTGGACCGCCGGGTGGCTCAGGAAGAGGCCCAGGTTCAGGCCCGCCACCAGCAGCGCGGCCACGGCCCCGGTGGAGGCCCGGCGGGGATGGACCAGGAGCACCGCCGCCAGGAGCTCGACGACCCCGATCCCCAGCCATCCCGGCAGGCCGACCCCGAGCTCGGAGTGGAGCTCGATGGCCACGTCGCGCTCGAGGACCTTGAACAGCGCGTCCTGGCCCAGGGCGGCCCCGGCCAGCAGCCGCAGGAGCCAGCCGGTGCAGGGAGCCGTGGCGGGGGATCGGGACGCATCCATGCGCGATGGGACCGGGGATCGGCGGTCCTGCCTCGCCTTTCGGCAGGCGGAGGTCGGCTCCTTGCGCCCCTCCCCGTTTCGGGCCGGTCGGCTCCCCGGAGCGGGGACTCCGGGGCCGCTCTCCCCGAAGCTGTGACCCCGCCGGGGGATCCGGTTAGGATGCTCTCTCTCTTCCAATCCAGCAGCGAGGGCACACCCGAGGAGGCGGTCGATGACGGTCGAACGCGTGAAGAACTACGTGGGCGGGGAGTGGTGCGAGGTGGACGCAGAGCGCGTCCATCCGGTCGAGAATCCCGCCACGGGCGAGCTCCTGGCGGAGTGCCCGCTGGGAGGGGCGGCCGAGGTGGATGCCGCGGTGCAGGTGGCCCAGGGCGCCTTCGAGGCCTGGCGCTCCACCCCGCCCGAGGACCGCATCCAGCCCCTCTTCCGCCTGAAGCAGCTCCTGGAGGAGCGCTTCGAGGAGCTGTCCCTGACGGTCACCCTCGAGAACGGCAAGACCCTGCCGGAGTCGCGCGGCAGCGTCCGGCGCGGCATCCAGATGGTCGAGGTGGCCTGCGGTGCGCCCTCGCTCCTGATGGGCCAGGTGCTGGAGGACGTGGCCGGCGGGATCGACTGCGAGTCGGTGCGCCAGCCCCTGGGCGTGTTCGCCTGCATCGCGCCCTTCAACTTCCCGGCCATGGTGCCCATGTGGTTCTTCCCCTTCGCCGTGGCCTGCGGCAACACCTTCGTGTGCAAGCCCTCCGAGCAGGTGCCCCTGAGCCAGAAGCTGATCTTCGAGCTGATCCACGAGGCCGGCTTCCCGCCCGGGGTCCTGAACCTGGTGCACGGCGCGAAGAAAACCGTCGAGGCCATCCTGACGCATCCCGGCATCGAGGGGGTCTCCTTCGTGGGCTCGAGCCCGGTGGCCGAGCACGTGTACCGGACAGCGGCCGCGGCCGGCAAGCGCGTCCAGGCCCTGGGCGGGGCCAAGAACTACGTCATCGTGATGCCCGACGCCGAGATGGGCCCGACCCTGGACGGCATCCTCGAGTCGGCCTTCGGCTGCGCCGGAGAGCGCTGCCTGGCGGCGACCGTGGTGGTGCCGGTGGGCGGCTGCCACCGGGAGGTGCGCGAGGGCCTGGTGGAGCGCATGCAGTCCATCCGGATGGGCGACGGAACGCAGCCCGAGGTCACCATGGGCCCGCTGATCTCGGCCCGGCACAAGGAGAAGGTGCTCGAGTACATCGAGAAGGGGGTGCAGGAGGGCGCCGAGCTGGTGGTCGACGGCCGCGCCGGCGAGCTCCCCGAGCGGGGTCACTTCGTGGGGCCCACCCTCTTCGACGGCGTCACCGCCGAGATGGCCATCGGCCGGAAGGAGATCTTCGGGCCGGTGCTGTGCCTGAGCGCGGTGGACGACCTGGACCAGGCCCTGGAGCTGGTCAGCCGGCACCCCCTGGCCAACGCCAGCTCGATCTTCACCGCCAGCGGCAAGGCCGCGCGCGCCTTCCGCTACCGCGTGCCGGCCAGCATGGCCGGGGTGAACGTCGGGGTGGCCGCCCCCATGTCCTTCTTCGGCTTCGGGGGCGCCAAGGGCTCCTTCTTCGGGGACCTCAAGGCCCACGGCCGCGAGGCCTTCGACTTCTTCACCGACCGCAAGGTCGTGATCACCCGCTGGCTCTAGGAGCGAGGAGGCGAGAACGTGGCGAGAACGGTCAAGGGCGGCCTCATCCAGTGCGCCAACCCCATCAACGACGAGAGCCGGCCGGTGCCCGAGATCCAGGCGGCGGCCTTCGAGAAGCACGTCCCCCTCATCGAGGAGGCCGGGGCGCAGGGCGTGCAGGTCCTGTGCCTGCAGGAGATCTTCAACGGCCCCTACTTCTGCCCCAGCCAGGACGCGCGCTGGTACGACGCCGCCGAGCCGGTGCCCGGTCCCAGCGTGGAGGCCCTCTCCCCCCTGGCCGAGAAGCACCAGATGGCGATCGTGGTGCCGGTCTTCGAGCGCGAGCAGGCGGGGGTCTACTACAACACCGCCGCGGTGCTGGACGCCGACGGCTGCTACCTGGGCAAGTACCGCAAGAACCACATCCCCCACACCTCCGGCTTCTGGGAGAAGTACTTCTTCAAGCCCGGCAACCTGGGCTATCCGGTCTTCGACACCGTCCACGCCAAGGTGGGCGTATACATCTGCTACGACCGGCACTTCCCCGAGGGGGCGCGCCTGCTGGGGCTGGGGGGGGCCGAGATCGTGTTCAACCCCTCGGCCACCGTGGCCGGGCTGTCGCAGTACCTGTGGAAGCTGGAGCAGCCCGCCCACGCGGTGGCCAACGGCTACTTCATGGGCTGCATCAACCGGGTGGGCACCGAGCCGCCCTGGAACATCGGCGAGTTCTACGGCACGAGCTACTTCGTGGACCCCCGCGGCAATTTCCTGGCCGAGGGCTCGCAGGGCGGCGACGAGCTGGTGTGCGCCGAGATGGACCTGGACCTGATCGAGGAGGTGCGCCGGGTGTGGCAGTTCTACCGCGACCGGCGGCCGGAGACCTACGACGACATGTGCGAGCTGCTGCCCTGAGACCCGCGATGGAAGAAGGAGGCCACCGCCGATGAAGACCCTGATTCGAGGTGGAACCGTCGTCACGGCCACCGACCGCTACCGGGGAGACGTCCTCATCGAGGGGGAGACCATCCACTCGGTGCGCACCCGCGTGGAGGAGCCGGTCGATCGGATCATCGAGGCCGGCGGCAAGCTGGTCATCCCCGGGGGAATCGACGTCCATACCCACCTGGACATGCCCTTCGGGGGCACGTACTCGGTCGACGACTTCGAGACCGGCACCGTCGCCGCCGCGCACGGGGGGACCACCTGCCTGATCGACTTCGCCATCCAGGCGGCCGGCGGCGGTCTGCGCCAGGGCTGGGAGACCTGGATGGCCAAGGCCGAGGGCCAGGCGGCCATCGACTACGGCTTCCACATGATCCTGCGGGAGTACACCGACGAGCTGGGCCGCGAGATGGCCGAGATGGTCGAGGAGGGGGTCACCTCCTTCAAGCTCTTCACCGCCTACCCGGGGGTCTTCTACATCGACGACGGCACGATGTTCCGGGCCATGCAGACCTCGGGCGAGATCGGCGCCACCATCTGCATCCACGCCGAGAACGGGCTGGTGATCGACGAGCTGGTGGCCCAGGCCCTGGCGCGCGGCGAGACCGAGCCCCGCCACCACGCCCTCACCCGTCCGGCGGCGGCCGAGGCCGAGGCCACCCGCCGGGTGATCGCCCTGGCCGAGATGGCCGGGGTGCCGGTCTACGTGGTGCACCTGACCTGCGAGGCGGCCCTGCGCGAGGTCACCGCCGCCCGCGACCGGGGGCTGCCGGTCATGGCCGAGACCTGCCCCCAGTACCTCTTCCTGTCGCACGACAACTACGAGGAGCCGGGCTTCGAGGGCGCCAAGTACGTGATGAGCCCGCCGCTACGACCGAAGGAGAACCAGGCGGCCCTGTGGTCGGGCCTGGCGCGCGGCGACCTGCAGGCCATCTCCACCGACCACTGCCCCTTCAACTACGACGCCCTGCCCGGCAAGCGCCTGGGGCTGGAGGACTTCACCAAGATCCCCAACGGCGCGCCGGGCATCGAGACGCGCATGAGCCTGAGCTTCGACGGGGGCGTGGCCGCGGGCCGCATCGGCCTCGAGCGCTGGGTGGAGCTGGTCTCCACCGCGCCGGCGAAGATCTTCGGCCTCTTTCCGCGCAAGGGCGCCATCGCCCCCGGCTCGGACGCGGACATCGTGGTCTTCGATCCCGAGGCCGAGCAGGTGATCAGCGCCGGGACCCACCACATGAACGTCGACTACAACCCCTACGAGGGCCGGCGGGTGAAGGGGGTGAGCGAGGTGGTGATCTCGCGCGGCGAGGTCATCGTCGAGGGGGGCTCCTTCCAGGGCTCCCCGGGCCGCGGCCAGTACCTGAAGCGCGCCCGGCGCGAGGAGAGCGGATCATGAGCGAGAGAGCTGCGCGGGAGAGCGTCGGCCGGTCGGTCCTCGAGAAGCACCGGGAGTACATGCTGCCGGCGGTGGCCAACTACTACCAGGAGCCGGTGGCGCTCGAGAGCGGGTCGGGCGTGCGCGTGCGCGACTTCGACGGGCGGGAGTACCTGGACTTCTTCGGGGGGATCCTGACCATCTCCATCGGCCACTGCGACGAGCGGGTCAACGCCCCCCTGAAGGCCCAGCTCGACAAGCTGGGGCACGTCTCCACCCTCTACCCCACGCTTCCCATGGTGGAGCTGGCCGAGCGGATGGCGCGGATCACCCCTGGGGCCCTGAAGAAGAGCATCTTCACCACTTCGGGCACCGAGGCCGACGACACGGCGGTGGTGCTGGCCCAGGTCTTCACCGGCGCCCAGGAGATCATCGCCCTGCGCTACGGCTACTCGGGCCGCTCGGTGCTGGCGCAGTCCCTGACCGCCCACGCCGCCTGGCGCGCGATCCCCACCCA
>CAZTTG010000075.1:0-31607 GCA_964615935.1 uncultured Planctomycetaceae bacterium
AGAAGAAGAAGGCCACGCGCAAGAAGAAGGCCACCCGGAAGAAGAAGGTGGTCCGCAAGAAGAAGAAGGCCACCCGCAAGAAGAAGGCAACCCGCAAGAAGAAGCGGTAGGCCGGATTCCCTGCGGCCGGGTCCCACCGGACAGTGCACAAGAGTCAGCTCGTCTCTCGCGTGGCTGCGGAGCTGAGGATCTCTCGGCTCGGGGCCGCCCGGCTGGTCGACGCCGTCCTGCAGGCCATCGAAAAGGGCCTGCGAGAGGATCGGCAGGTCACCATTGCCGGGTTCGGGACGTTCGAGGTGAAGCCGCGCAAGGCGCGCGTCGGGCGCAATCCCCGCACCGGAGAGCCGATTCAGATCGCAGCCGGCACACGCGTTGGATTCCGGGTCGGCAAGACCCTGAAGGAGTCCATCTAGCCCCGCCGGAAGGCGAGACGGTCCAGTCGAGGCCGGTCCCCCCCCAGGGGGGCCGGCCTCGTTTCGTGGGGGTCAGCCCTGGGCTGCCCGGGCCTCGAGATCGGCGATCTCGCGCTGGACGGCCGCGTCCTCGATCTTGGCGAAGAGCCCGGCGACCTCTCCCAGGGGCTGACCGGTCTCCAGGCAGCGCCAGGAGCCCGGCTCCGGGATCCCCGGCCAGGGCTCCTCGGCGACGGCTCCGGCCTGGCCCAGCATGGCCCACAGGCTCTGGGCCTTGCGCGGCATGAAGGGCGCCATCCAGCGCGCCATCCAGGCCAGCCACTCGCAGGCCGTTCTCAGCGCGCTGGCGGCCCGCTCGGGATCGGTCTTGCGCAGGGCCCAGGGCTCGGTCCGGTCGACGAAACGGTTGGCGACCTCGGCGTTGCCTAGAAGCTGCTCGGCCGCCCGCCGGAAGCGGAAGGCGCACACCGACTCGGCCGGATCGGCGACCTCCCCGCAGCCGCCGAGGATGAGCTGATCGAGCTCGGCCACGTGGGCCTCGTGCGCCGGCGGGATGCGGTCCTCGAAGGTCCGGCTGGTGAGGCGCAGGACCCGCGTGACCAGGTTCCCGATCTTGTCGGCCAGGAGGTTGGCGTGGCGCTGGAACTCCTCCCAGCGCCACTCCGAGTCGGCGGTCTCGGGGCTGCTGGCGAGCAGGTAGAAGCGCGCCGTCTCCGCGTCGTAGCTCTCGAAGAAGGGCTCCAGGGGGATGGTCCAGCCGGCCCCCTTGTTGAACTTGCGTCCCTGGAGGTTGTAGAACTCGTTGGCCGGCACCTGCCAGGGAAGCACGTAGTCCTGCTTGGCCCCGTGGAGCATGGAGGGGAACACCAGGCAGTGGAAGGGGATGTTGTCCTTGCCGATGAAGTGGACCAGGCGGGTGTCGGGGCTCTGCCAGTAGTCCTTCCAGGCGTCCGGCCGGCCGACTTGCTGGGCCCACTCCCGGGTGAAGGAGATGTACCCGATGGGGGCGTCGAACCAGACGT
This sequence comes from uncultured Planctomycetaceae bacterium, assembly GCA_964615935.1. GTDB lineage: Bacteria > Planctomycetota > UBA1135 > UBA1135 > CAZTTG01. The sequence continues at coordinate 1,436 of CAZTTG010000075.1, forward strand.
AGAGGACCTTGCCCTCCTGGCCCCCGATCTCCTCCGGCGGCACCGGGATGCCCCAGCGCATGTCGCGGGTGATGGGCCGGGCGCGCACCTCGTCCAGCAGCCGTTCCACGAAGGCCTCGACGTTGGGCTTCCACCGGCCGTCCCGGAACCAGGGTCCGATCCTCTCGTCGCGGAGCTTCTCCAGGTCCAGGTGCCAGTGCCCCGTATGGCGCTTCTCGGGAGAGGTCCCGCACACCTTGCAGCGGGGCTCGATGATGGCCAGGGGGTCCAGCCAGGCCCCGCAGCGGGGGCACTCGTCCCCGCGGGCCGCCTCGAAGCCGCACTCGTGGCACTGCCCTTCGACGTAGCGATCGGCGAGGAACATCTCGTCCCGGGGGCAGTAGAGCTGGTCCCCCTCCAGGTACAGCAGGTACCCGCCCTCCCGCAGGCGCCGGAAGAACTCCAGGCTCATCTCCTCGTGGTAGGGGCAGACGCTGGTGCCCGACCAGACGTCGAACTCGATGGCCAGCCGGTCGAAGAGGGACTTGATCTCCTCCCGCCAGTGGGCCACGTAGCTCGTGTAGTCGATCCCCTGCTGCTCGGCCCCGATGGCGATGGCGACCCCGTACTCGTCGGTCCCGCAGATGAAGCGGACGTCCTCGCCCTGCATGCGCAGGGTCCGGACGTAGACGTCGGCCGGCAGGTAGGCGCCGACCACGTGGCCGAAGTGGATGAGGCCGTTGGCGTAGGGCAGGGCGCTGGTGACGAGGTAGCGGGTCAAGGGGGGCTCCGGCGGGATGGGGTGCGGCGAGGGCGGGGGGGGATTCTACCCGCCGCTCTCGGGCCTTTTCACGGCCGGCCCACCGCGGTGGTCGAGGCCAGCCGAGAATTCGGGCGCTCGCCCGCAACCCCGGCCGCGGGGGGCAGTCTCCCGGGCGGTCGGGGGGTGGATCCCCGGGGGGGAGACCCATCCCTCCTCCACGGAGGCGCCCCCCGGCGTCCCCAGCTCGCCGCTACAATAGCCCGCTCGCCGTCACCGCCCCGCCCTCCCCAGCCCACCTAAGCCCCACCGCGATGCAGCCAGGTCACCGGAGAGCGCCCCGCTTCCGGCTCTTCGGCCTGAGCCGCGGAACCCTCCTCGCGATCCGGCTGTACGCCCCGGCCCTGCTCCTCTTCCTCCTGCTGCGGGCCCTGCCCGGCGAGCTGCCCTGGCCCCTGGCCTGGGCCGCCAACCTCCTGCACCTGCTGCTCCTGCCCGCGCCCCTCCTGGTCCTCGTCGGCCTCGTGCGGCGGCGAGCGCTGGACGTCCTGCTGGGAGCCGCGCTGTGCGTTCCGCTGGCCACCACCGTCCGGGATCTGGGTCTCCTGGAGCCGGCCCCGGCGAACCAGGGGCCGCCACCTCCCGCCGCCTCCGAGCTGAGGGTCCTCACCCTCAACCTCGGCGGCCGCCGGTCCGGGGCGAAGCGGCTCAGGCGGCTCCTCCGGGACCAGCCCTGCGACCTGGTGGGCCTGCAGGAGCTGAGCTGGGAGATGGCCGGGATCCTCGAGAGCGACCTCGCCGACGTCTTCCCCCACCGGGCCCTGCAGGCCGGGGGCGTGGAGGGCCGCGGCCTGCTGTCCCGCCACCCGATCCTGGGCTCGGAGTGGTTCCAGCTCGAGTCGTGGAGGCCACACCTGAGGGTGCGGGTGGCGGTGGACGGTCGCCCCCTGACGGTTCTCGTGGAGCACATCCAGCTCCGCGTGGGGCTCGTCGGCCGGGGGAGCTCCGGCGGCCGCGACCTGCGCGTCCTGGCCCGGGGCATCCCCGCGGGTGAGCCCACCCTGCTCGTCGGCGACCTCAACACCACGCCGCGCAGCGAAGAATACGCCTTCCTCCGGGAGCACGGGCTGAGCGACGCCTTCGGCGAGGTCGGCGCGGGCCCGGGCTGGACCTTCCCGATCGAGCGCCGCTTCCACGGGCTCTACGTGCCCCGATGCCTGCGCATCGACTACGTCTGGAGCACCGCCGAGCTGGTGCCGGTTCGCTCCTGGATCGGGCCCGACGTGGGCTCGGACCACATGCCGCTCTTCGCGGACCTGCGCTGGTAGTCCCCGGAGGGGACCGGTCTCAGACCACCGAGCCCTGCTCCACCCGGGGCGCCTCGCGCCCGCCCCGGGCCCGGCCCAGGGCGGCCGCCACGAAGCCCGCGAAGATCGGGTGGGGCCTCAGCGGCCGGCTCTTGAACTCGGGGTGGTACTGCACGCCGATGAAGAAGGGGTGGTCGGGCAGCTCCAGGATCTCGACCAGGTCGCGGTCGGGGTTGATGCCCGAGAGGCGCATGCCCGTGGCCTCGAAGCGCACGCGATAGTCGTTGTTGAACTCGTAGCGGTGGCGGTGGCGCTCGCTGACCCGCTCGGCGCCGTAGAGCCCGGCCGCCAGCGAGTCCGGCGCGAGGGCGCAGTCGAAGGCCCCCAGGCGCATCGTGCCGCCCTTCTCGTGGACGTTCTGCTGGTCCTCCATCAGGTGGATGACCGGATCGGGGGTGTTGGGCGAGTGCTCCAGGGTATGGGCCTCGGGGAGTCCCAGCACGTTGCGGGCGTACTCGATGGTCGCGCACTGCATGCCCAGGCAGATGCCGAAGAAGGGGATCCCCCGCTCGCGGGCCAGGCGGATGGCGTGGATCTTGCCCTCCATGCCGCGCTCGCCGAAGCCGCCCGGGACCAGGATGCCGTCGACGCCCTCCAGGCTGCTCGCGTCCCCGGCCAGCACGTCCTCGGCCTGGACCTTGCGCAGGCGCACCTCGCAGTCGTTGGCGATGCCCCCGTGGGCCAGGGCCTCGTAGATCGACTTGTAGGAGTCGTGGAGCTGGATGTACTTGCCCACCACCGCGATCTCGCAGCGCCGACTCGCGTTCCGCAGGCGCTGGACCATCTCGTTCCACTCGGAGAGGTCGGTCTCGCCCTCGGTGGCCAGATCCAGGCTCTCGCAGATGATGCGGTCCAGGCCCTTGCGCACCAGCATGGGGGGGAGCTGGTAGATCGAGAACTCGACGTCGCGCTCCTCGATCACGTTCTCCTCCCGGACGTTGCAGAACAGGCTGATCTTCTGCGCCATCTCCTTGGTCATGGGCTTCTCGGTGCGGCAGATGAGCACGCCGGGCTGGATGCCGATCTCGCGCAGCTTGCCCACCGACTGCTGGGTGGGCTTGGTCTTCAGCTCCTCGGAGGCCCGCAGGTAGGGCAGCAGCGTCAGGTGCACGAAGAGCACGTCGTGCGGGCCCTGCTCCAGGGCGAACTGGCGGATGGCCTCCAGGAAGGGCAGGCTCTCGATGTCGCCCACCGTGCCGCCGATCTCGGTGAGGGCCACGTCCACCGACGGGCTGGTGCCCGAGCGGATGGCGCGCTTGATGGCGTCGGTGATGTGGGGGATGACCTGGACCGTGCGGCCCAGGTAGTCGCCGCGCCGCTCCTTGGCGATCACCGAGGAGTAGATCCCGCCGGTGGTGTAGTTGCTGTTCTTGGAGAGCACCGCGTGGGTGAAGCGCTCGTAGTGCCCCAGATCGAGGTCGGTCTCGGCCCCGTCGTCGGTCACGTAGACCTCGCCGTGCTGGTAGGGGCTCATGGTCCCCGGATCCACGTTGATGTACGGATCCAGCTTCTGGACCGACACCTTCAGGCCGCGCCGTTCGAGGATCATGCCGATGGCGGCGGTGGTCAGCCCCTTGCCGAGACTCGAAACCACGCCCCCGGTGATGAAGATGTACTTGGTCATCGTTTCCTCGACCTGCGAGTCTCCTGTCCCCCCCGACCGGCGGGCGCGCCGGTCCCGGAGGGGGCCCCCTCTGGATTCCCCCGGACCCCCTCCCGGCACCGCCGGACGAAGGCCTCGTAGTCCTCACGCGTGTCGATGCCGGGTGGCACCCGGCCAACCTCGAGCACGCGCATGCGCCCGCCGGCCTCCAGCCAGCGGAGCTGTTCCAGGCTCTCGATCCTCTCCAGCCGCCCGGTCGGCAGCGCGCAGAAGCGCAGCAGGGCCTCCGGCCGGAAGGCGTAGACCCCCAGGTGCCGCCGCACGACCGCGTCGGCGGAGGCCGCCCCCTCGCGGGCGTGATCGGCGTTGGGGATGCGGGCCCGAGAGAAGTACAGCGCGTCGCCGCGCTGGTCGCAGACCACCTTCACCGCGCTGGTCGAGCGGGCCTCGTCCTCGCCCCCGACCGGGCCGGCCAGGGTGGCGATCTCCACCGCGGGATCGGCGAAGAGCTCCACCAGCCGCGTCAGCTCGCCGGCGTCGATCTCGGGCTCGTCGCCCTGGACGTTGAGCACCACCTGGTAGACCTCCCCGGCGCTACCCTCGGCCAGGCTCCGCCAGGCCTCGCACACGCGGTCGGTGCCGCTGGGATGGTCCGCCCGGGTGAGGACCGCCTCCACCCCCACCTCGGCGGCGGCCTCGGCGATCTCGCCGGCGTCGGTGGCCACCACCACCCGCTCCACCGCCTGCGCGCGGGCCACGGCCTTGGCGGTGTGCTCGAAGAGATAGCCGCCGGTCTCCCGCAGGAGCATCTTTCGCGGGAGGCGTTTCGAGCCCAGGCGCGCCGGGATGATGGCGACCGCGCGGATCGGAGGGAGGTCCTCGGGCGGGTTCGCGCTGGGCTGGGGCATCCTCAGTCTTGGTTGTTTCGCGGGAAGGACGGCCCCTCGAAGGGGTTCTCGCCGGGCTCGAGCCGGGTGGACTGGGCCGAGCCGGTGGCGTTGTAGATGCCCAGGAAGCCCATCTTGATGTTCACCAGGTCCTCGAGCTCCCGGCGGTCCTTGCCGCCCACCCAGGCGACGTGCGAGACGCCCGCGGGGGTCTCCAGCTCGAGCGTCCAGGACACCTGGTCGGCGGGGAAGGCGGCGCCGGGCGTCGACCACCGGTCGAAGCCGTTGTCGCGCAGGTAGTCGAGCAGCTCGGCCACGATCTCGTCGTTCTGGATCTTGCGCGCGTTGGAGCTGCGCTTCTCCGAGTAATAGCCGACCGGATCGGTGTGAGCCTCGTTGACCAGCTCGAAGACCCGGTCGCCGTGGGCCTGGTGCATGGTCAGCCGCACCGGTTCGCCCTTGCCGGCGGTGGCGGAGGGAGCGTCGCTTCGGGGGCTCGAGGCGCAGGCGGCCAGGAGGAGGCCGGCGAGGGCGGCCAGGAGGGCATACTTCATGATCGTCGGGGAGGAGCGGCTGGCGGACGGGGCGGCCGGGATGGATCGGGGGCGTTCTTCGAGCCCCACCGGGGGGAAGATATCCGGTGCGACCGGGCCCCTCAAGGGCGCAGCCGCACACCCCCGCGCGCCTGCTCGGTGGGCACCTCGGTGCCGTCGTCCGGCCACCTGTAGCCGGGCGGGACCGGGAGCAGGATTCCCCCCACGCGGGCCATCATGTCGGCGCTGATCTTGTGGCCCTGGATGCTCTCGTGGCCGCCCGGCGGGCTCAGCTCCTCGACCGCCCGGGGGGCGTCGAGGGGATAGGGCACCAGACGCGACACCTCCAGCGGCGGATCGGACTCGTCGTAGCTCACGATCTTGAACGACAGCCAGGCCGGCATCAGGTCGCCGCGGCGGAAGGCCCCCCCCAGGGGCCGGTCGGGGCCCTCCCAGGTGTAGGGATCGTGCTGGAGGACGACCGGGTAGCCCTCGCGCAGGATCCAGCCCGGACCCCACCGCGGGAACGGCAGCACCCCGTAGGCCGGCCGGTGATCGTTGTGCCAGACGTTGCGGGTGTCGTGGCTGGCCAGGCGGTCGACGATGACGTAGTCCTCCCCGTCGAAGGGGCCGCCGTACCAGTGGTAGGTGATCCAGCCCCAGGGGCTGTCGGGCAGGGGCCGCCAGTCCCAGCCCAGCAGCGCCAGCTCCTGCCGGCTCCCGTCGGCCCGCGGCTTCAGGAAGTGGTAGCGGGGCTCGGAGAGGCCGTGGCGGGCGCGGTGCTCGGCCACCGAGCCGTCGACCGTGAGGTCCCAGAAGGTCATGGCCCCGGGATCGCCGGTGCGTCGCCTGAGCACCACGATGGGCCCCAGACCCCCGTAGGCGGCGCGGTCGAAGAGCACGCGGTGGACCTCGAACTGCGCGTTGATGGCCTCGAACAGCCCGGGATAGGCCATGAGCACGGCCAGGTGGGCGACGTAGGCGTCCAGCTCGGCGATGCGGGCCAGGTCCTTGGCGCGCTGCTCCTCGTCCAGGAGCTTCCAGCGGTCGACCTGGTAGTCGAGCTTGATCAGCTCGACCTCCGGGGACTCGCGCAGGTAGACCGCCCAGTGGTAGGAGCAGGAGACCGCCAGGCGGGGGACCTCCTCCAGACCCTCCTCGGCGGCCCGGCGCTCGCGCTCCGGCCGGGTCTCCTCCGCCAGGGCGTTGAGCGCGTCCATCGCCCGCCAGAAGCCCCCGTAGCGCTGCGTGTTGGTGGCCAGGAGCTGGCGCGCCCCCAGGAGGATCGCCAGGGCCACCACCAGCCCGCCCAGCCCCTTGCGCAGGTGGCCGCCGTGGCCGGCCGCGGGGGCGAAGAGCGCGCCCCAGCCCACGGCCCCGAAGGCGCTGATCAGGGAGAAGAAGGGCAGCCACAGGCGGAAGGACTTGGAGCCCTTCTGGCTCATGACGAGCACGTTGAGCACCACCACCGCCAGCAGGAGCCAGGTCCTCCAGGACCAGCGCAGGGCGCCCTTCAGGACGCCCAGGCCGACCAGGAGGAGCGCCGGCAGGACCAGGGCCTCGCCGGCGTGCTGCGCGTACCACAGCTTGGTCTGGAGGTTCCTCACCGCGCTGGCGCCGGCCTTGACCGCCTCCTGGTAGGCGATGTCCTCCCCGCCCTCCTCCACGTTGGCGGCCAGGTTGTAGATCTCGCGGCTGAGCTCGACGATGGCCGGGCTCCCCAGCAGCTTGCCGGTCTCGTAGACCAGGATGGCGGCGTTGCTGCCGGTGTTCTCGACCGCGTAGGTCAGCACGCTGATGCCGAAGGTCCCGTAGTACAGCCAGTCCAGGAAGCACTGGACGACGACCAGGGCGGCCACGCCGACCAGGACCCGCGCGGGGTAGCCCTTGTTCCCGCGCCACTCGCGCAGGAGCAGCAGGCCCAGGATGGGCAGGATGACGATGATCGACTGGTAGGCCATCAGGAAGCTGGCGCCCAGCCACAGCCCGCCGCGCCAGGCGCGGCCGGGCGGTCCGCGATCGAGCAGGTGCTCCAGCGCCAGCGCGATGCACAGCCCCGCGGCGATGCCCGAGACCGGCGACACCGCCCAGGTGAGGAAGCACGGGTTGGCGACCAGCAGCGCTCCGCCCGCCAGCCCGGCCGCGCGGCCGGCCAGCCGCGCGCCCAGCCGCACGGTCGCCAGGACCAGCCCCAGCGAGAGCCCGATCTGGATCAGGCGCACCGTGAGCGGCAGGACGCGCCAGTCCTCGAGCCCCAGCAGCCGCGCCGCGCCGAACACCGGCAGGAAGAGGCCCGAGTAGCCGAAGGAGCGGATCGACTGGGAGTCGAGCAGCTCGCGGCCCTCGACCATGCCCACCGCGCGCTCCATGTACTCCACCGAGTCGGCGAGCTGGTAGCCGTCCAGGCGCCACCAGGAGATCCCCATCAGGACGATGGCCAGGGCCAGGAGGAGCCGCACGCCCCGATCGGTGAGGGTGGGGGGGGGCGGCTCGACCCCGGAGGGCAGGGGGCCGCGGGCCGCCGACCGCGAGGGAGCGGGGGCGGGGCTCGGGTCGGTCGCGGCGCCGGGTGAGGTCATGGCGGGGAGAGGCGGGGTCAGGATACGCCCGCGGCCCTCATCGACCAGGGCGCCCCGGCCCCCGCCATTCCGGGTCGTCCGGGGCGAATGGAGATCCCGGGTGGGGGAGGCTCCCGCCGGGGCGCGGGGGGTCGATGGAATCGTCCTCGCGATCCGGTTCGCGGCGAGCCCGAGGCGACCACCGCATGAGGTGTGGGCAGGCCCGCCCACCACAGGATCTGGTATGAAAATGGCCGAAATCGCGTCGAATTCCTTTGACGGGCCCCGCCGGCGGAAGGAACACTCATCCCGTTGGGACCACTGCGGGCCGCCGAGCGGTCTGCGGTCCTAACCTCCGAGAAAACAGAGAGTTGGGAGTGGTGGCTGAGGCATGGGCCGACTCGAGAAGATCGTCGTCCTGACCGTCGTTTTCCTGATCGCCGTGATCCTGGGCGTCTCGGTGTTCGACTCCGAGGGCGCGGTCGATCCCCTGACGGAGGGCCTGCACGCTTCGGTGAACCCCGGAAACGGCCTGATCCCCGGTGGCGACCCCCTCGCGGGGCACAACCTGGGCGGGCCCGCTGGCACCGGCGAGGAGTCCGGGGCCGAGTCCGACCCACCGGCTCCGGAGCCCGACCCCGATCCGGCCGGGCGGAGCTCCCCGGAGCCCGTCGAACTCCCCGAGGACGAGGGCGCCTCCGAGGTCGGCGGCGAGGTGGCCCCGACTCCGGGTCTGCTCAACACCTCGGTGCACCGGGGCGGCGAGGAGCCGGGCCCCGGCGATCCCGCACCGCCGGAGCGCGAGTCCCTGCTGGTCGAGACCGAGGGCCTGGAGGCCTTCCCGCCGGACGACCAGTACATGCTCTACACCTGGACCGAGGGCGACTCCTTCGCCCGGCTGGCGCGGCGGTACTACGGCTCGCTGATGAAGGTCTCGGTCCTGCGTACGGCCAACGAGGACCGCGTGGAGCACGAGCTCCGAGCGGGCGACCGGATCATGGTCCCGGTCTTCGATCCCAAGTGGAGCGGCGGCGTCCAGCGCGACGGCGGGGCGGTCCTGTACTCGGTGCAGGAGGGCGACAGCCTGTGGAACATCTCCGCCAAGGTCTACGGCTCGGGCGTGCACCACGAGAAGATCTTCGAGGCCAACCGGGACATCCTCGACGACCCGGACGACCTGGCGCTGGGGATGAGGCTGCGCATCCCGCGCCTGTCCCAGTAGCGGACCGCGCCTCTGTCTCGCGGCGGGTCTCCTCGAGGAGACTCAGCCCCGCAGCCCGTACCGGTCCAGCTTCTTGTACAGGTGGCTGCGCTGCATGCCGAGCTGCTCGGCGGTCCGCTTGACGTTGCCGCCGTTCTCGTTGAGCTTGCGCTGGAAGAACAGGGCCTCGCTCTGGTTCTTGAACTCCTCGAAGGTGGGGCTGTCGAAGGGATCGCGCACCGCCCCCAGCGATCCGATCGGTGCCGGCAGCAGCGCCGGCCCGCTGGCCAGGACCTGACCCAGGTCGGCCGCGCCCATCGAGGCGCCCTCGGAGAACACGCTGGCACCCTCCAGCACGTTGCGCAGCTCGCGCACGTTGCCCGGGTACTCCTGGGCCTGCAGGAGCTGGACCGCCTCGGGCTCCAGCACCTGGGGGCTGCGGCCCTGGCGCTGGGCGATGAGCCGCAGGAAGTGCTCGGCCAGCGCGGACACGTCCTCGGGGCGCTCGCGCAGCGGGGGTATCCGCAGGGGGACGACGTTCAGGCGGTAGAAGAGATCCAGGCGGAAGGTCTTGTCCTCCACCGCCTGGGCCAGGTCGGCGTTGGTCGCGGCGATGACCCGGATGTCCACCGGGATGGCGCCCGAGCCGCCCACCCGGGTGATCTCGTGGGTCTCCAGGGCGCGCAGCACCTTGGCCTGGGCGGGCAGGGGCATGTCCCCGATCTCGTCCAGGAAGAGGGTCCCCTCGTCGGCCGCCTCGAAGTGCCCGATGCGCTGGTCCACCGCCCCGGTGAAGCTGCCCTTCTCGTGCCCGAAGAGCTCGGACTCGATCAGCTCGCTGGGGATGGCCGCGCAGTTGACGGTGACGAAGGGCCCCGCGCAGCGACCCCCGCCCAGGTGGATCCGCCGCGCCACCACCTCCTTGCCGGTCCCGTTCTCGCCGCAGATCAGGACCGCCGCGTCCGAGCTGGCCACGCGGTCGATCTGCTCGCCCAGGCGCTTCATGGCCGGGCCCTCGCCCACCAGCTGCCAGCGCTCGTCCAGCTGCCGGCGCAGGCCGGTGTTCTCGGCGGTCAGTCGCCGCTCGCGCAGCGCGTTGCGGATGCTGACCAGCACGCGGTTGCGGTCCAGGGGCTTCTCGATGAAGTCCACCGCCCCCTTGAGCACCGCGTCCACCGCCATGGCCACGTCGGCGTGGCCGCTGACCATGATCACCCGGGGCCCGGACTCCTGCTCCCGGATCCGATCCAGGAGCTCCAGCCCGTCCATGCGTGGCATCTTGACGTCGGTCAGCACCACGTCCGCCGACCGCCCCTGCTCCAGCTCGCGCTCCAGGCGCGCCAGGGCCTCCTCGCCCTCCTTGGCGGTCCACACCTCGAAGCCCTCGTACTGGAGCATCATCTCGAGGGTCATGCGGATGTCGCTGTCGTCGTCGACCACCAGGATGGTGATTCCCTCCCCCTGCTCGCCGCCCGACTCGCTCATGCGGGCATCCTGCCAAAGCCGTCCCCCCCCGCGCCAGGGGCGCCGCGATCATCGGGCCGGCTGCGCCACCCTCGCGCTCCGCCCGCCCCCGGAGGGGGTGCCTCGGGGCCCGGCAGGGCGTAGGCTGTGCGGGAAGGGACGGGCGTGAGGCAGCTCTGGGAGAAGCTCCGGGCAGGTGAAGCGGTGGTGGCGGGCGTGTCGTCGGGCACCTCGGCGGACGGCATCGACGTGGCCCTGGTCCGCTTCCCGGTGGAATGCCCGGGTGAGCTCGCTCGCCCGCGGCTCCTGGCCTACTCCACCGAGCCCTTTCCGGCGGAGCTCCTGGGGCGGGTGCGGGCGGCCCTCGGGGGCGAGGCGGTCGGCTTGCGCGAGACGGCGCTCCTCTCCCGCGACCTGGGCCGGGCCTTCGGGGCCGCGGCCCGGGCGCTGGCCCGGCGGAGCGGGCTCCAGCTCGACCTCGTGGGGAGCCACGGGCAGACCGTATGGCACCACGACGGGGAGGAGCCCAGCGGGGCCGCCAGCCTCCAGCTCGGCGACGGCGACTTCGCGGCCGAGGAGGCCGGCTGCGCGGTGGTCAGCGACTTCCGCTCGCGCGACATGGCGGCCGGCGGCGAGGGGGCGCCCATCGCGGCCCTGGCCGACTCCCTGCTCTTCGCCGACCTCCCCCGTCCGGCCGCGATCCTGAACCTGGGCGGGATGGCCAACCTGACCCTGCTCCCCGAGCCCGGGGGCGAGCTGATGTCCTTCGACACCGGGCCCGCGGGCAGCCTCCTCGACGGCCTGGCCCGGCGCTTCCTGGGCGAGGCCTGCGACCGCGACGGCGCCTGCGCGGCCCGGGGTCGGCCGAGCCCAGCCCTGGTGGCCGAGCTCCTGGCCCATCCCTTCTTCGATCGCCCTCCGCCGCGCAGCACGGGTCGCGACACCTTCGGCGAGGCGTGGGTGGAGCGGGTCGTCGAGCGGGCCCGGGCCGTCGGGGTCCTGGACGGCGACTCCCGCCCGGAGGACCTCCTGGCCAGCGCCGCGGATCTGGTGGCCGCCGCGATCGCCGGGGCCCTGGAGCGCTTCGCCCCGCCCGGGATCGGCCGGGTGGTGGCCAGCGGCGGGGGAGTCCACAACCGGGCCCTCGTCGGTCGCCTCTCCGAGCGGATTCCGGTCCCGGTGGCCTCGGCCCTGGACTTCGGGGTCGATCCGGACGCCCGCGAGGCCCTGGCCTTCGCCTGGCTGGCGGCCCGCTGCGTCCTGGGTCGTGCGGTGACCGTCCCCTCGGCCACGGGCGCCCTCGCGGGCCGCGTCCTGGGCAAGATCAGCCCTCCGGCCCGATCGCTCCCGGCCGGGGAGAGCGGCCCCGGGGATGGCCTGGGGCGGGCTCCGGGTCCCCCGGGGGCTGGTATCCGGCGGGGTCCAGCCGGGTAGGGGGGGAAGGCCCGCGCGGCGTCCGCTCGCCCGGCGCCCCCCGGATGAGCGCTCCCCCGACCCTCGGAGCGGGGCGAGGAGGCCCCGGCGCGCTTGAAACCCCCCCTGACCCCGCTATCATCACCGCTCCGCTCTCTCGGCAACCATACGGAAGACGCATTCACGAGCGTTGCCAACCGCTCCACGACCACGCCGAGCGCCTCGCCGGGACGCGGCTCTCTCTCACCACCTCCAGAGGAACGTACAGATGACTGGTATCCACCGGAAGATCGGCCTGCTTCTAGCCTTCTCCGCACTCTCCGCGCCCGGGTGGGCCGTGGCCTACGGACAGGACATCCAGCAGACGTTCGAGGAGGGCGTGAGCCTCCTGGAGCGCGGCGAGGACGAGGCCGCCCTCCAGAAGTTCCAGGAGGTCCTGGCCGCGGATCCCTCCCAGGAGCAGGCCTTTGCCCTGTGGCAATCGACCGAGCACGACATCTGGCTGCGGATCCTGGTCAAGCGGGGCGACTACGAGCTCTTCGCGCGGCGCATGATGGATCTCTCCAGGATGGGACGCCTGGAGCGGCGCGAGGACGCCGACGCCATCCGCGGCCTCATCCGCGAGATCGACGGCGACGACCTCGTGGTCAGCACCAGCGCGGTGCGCACCCTCTCGGCGCAGCACGGTGAGTTCGCCGTTCCCTACATGCTCGGCGCCCTGGCCGATCCCGGCAACGACGACCGCCGGGTGCGCCTGATGCACGCCCTGACCAAGATGGACTTCGACGTGGTGCTGCCCCTGGTCCAGGCGCTCGACACCGACGACGGCTTCCTGCGCAGCAACGTCGCCCGGGTGCTCGGTTACATCGGCGACCGGCGCGCGGTCCCGGCCCTGGCGGCGCTGGCCACGGACGACGACGACGTCGCCGTGCTGGCCGCCGCCAACCAGTCGCTCGACCAGATGAACGTGGGCGATCGGAACGCGGCCGCCCTGTTCACTCGGATGGGTGACGACTACCTCGCCGGGCGCCACACGGTCCTCAAGCCCTTCATGTACAGTGACGTGGTCTGGACGTGGAACGGCTCCAACGTGGCCCACACCGCGGTCTCCCGGGAGCTGTACGGCGACGAGCTGGCCAAGAAGGCCTTCCACCGGGCCCTGGCCCTCGAGCCCGATTCGCCCGCGGCCATGGCCGGCCTGGTGCGCGCCTACGTCTCGCAGATGGCCAAGGTGGAGCGCCTGTCCCTCCTGGGCGAGGACGTCTCCGGCGTGCAGGACCAGGTGGCCGAGGGAGCCGTGGCGGTGCACCTCGCCGGCGCAGCCGCGCTCGATCAGGCGCTGCTGGACGCGGTCGCGGCGGGCGAGTCCGACACCTCCGTCGGCCTGTGCCGGCGCCTGGGTGAGATGCTCACCGAGCCCACCGGGGGCCTCCTGGCCGCCCTGGGCTCGGGGGACGCCGCCATCAGCTCGGAGGCCGCGATCGCCCTGGGGCGGATCGCCCTGACGGGCCGTGGTGAGCCGGGGACGGCCGTGGTCTCGGCCCTCGGCGAGGCCGCCGGGCGCGAGATCATGCAGGTGGCCGCGGTCTTCGACGGCGACTCCGGTCGCGCCGCCGACCTGGTCGGCGCCCTCGAGGCGGCCGGCCTCATGGCCTACTCCTGGCCCAGCGGCGTCCAGGGCCTGGTCATGGCCCACCGGGTGCCCGGCCTGGACCTGATCCTGGTGGCCGACAGCCTGCCCGACATCACCACCGACCAGGTGATCGACGACCTGGGGAGGGCGCCCGGCACCCGAGAGACGCCGATCGTCATCATCAGCGCCGACCCGGACGCCGCCGGCAACCTCTATGGCGACGTGGCGGCGGGCGTGGTCACCGGAGCGGCGGACCTGGATCTCGACGAGCTCCTCAGCGAGGGTCTGCAGGGCGACCGCGCCCAGGCCGACGAGCTCTCCAGCCGCGCCGCCTGGGTGCTGGCCGCCCTGGCCATGGCGGGCGCGGACGTGACCGAGGCGCTTCCCGACCTGGCCGGAACGCTGGCCATGCGTCCCGACGGGGTGACCCTCTCGGCCATGCAGGCCCTGGCGGTCGCCTGCCCCGGCCACTCGGCCGGCGGGCTGGTGGGCGTGGCGGTCGACGGCGAGCGCTCCGACAGCGCCCGCTCCGCCGCCTGCAGCGCCCTGGCCGCGATCATCTCCCGCGGCGGATCGCTCTCCCAGGAGGAGTTCTCCGGTCTCGTCGGCGTCCTCACCTCGGACTCCAGCCTCAAGGTGCGCGCCGCCGCGGCCCACGCCCTGGGAGCCCTGGACCTGGACGCCACCGGCCGCGCCCACGCGGTCGGCGGAGCGCGAGTCGACATGGGCGGCTGATCCAGCCGCACTCTCTCCACGACCCGAAACGAATCAGCGGCCGACCGTCACCCTGCGGTCGGCCGCCTCCGGACCAAGCCAGAGTAGCTCAGTGGTAGAGCTCTGCTTTCGTAAAGCAGTGGTCAGGGGTTCGAGTCCCCTCTCTGGCTCCAGCGCATCTCCCTGGTAGGACGGGATTTGCGGCGTCGCGGTCCTTCGCGTCGCCCCGGGCCGCGGGATCCGCTGCCGCTCTCCAGCCGCCCTTTCCGTGCGTGGCACTAGAATGGACCCTGGGGATCGCTCGGGTGAGCATCCGGCACCCGGGCGGGCAGCGCCAGTCGATCCCGAGCCACGCGGCCGTCCTCCGCCGTGGAGACACCTGGAAAGGGCCACGCCATGAACGGTCCCAACCGGTCGGCGCTGGGTCTGATGGCCCTGTCGCTCGCCGCGCTCCCGGCGGGGGCGCAGGACCCGCTCTGGATCCACCAGTTCGGGACGATCAAGTCCGAAAGCGCGCAGCGCGCCGCTGCCGACCAGCGCGGGGGCGTGACCGTGGTCGGCACCACCACGGGCAAGCTCGGCGCGCCGAACGCGGGTGGCGAGGACGCGTGGCTGGCGCGCCACGACAGCTCCGGCAACCAGCTCTGGATCCGCCAGTTCGGGACGCCCTCCTACGACTATGCACACGCCGACGCACCGGATCGGGCGGGCGGCGTGTACATGGCCGGCAGCACCGGGGGCAGTCTCGGCGGACCGCACGCGGGCGGCCTCTACGACGCCTGGCTGGCGCGCTTCGATGGCTCCGGGACGCAGCTCTGGGCCCGACAGATCGGGACGGGCGAGAGCGACTACGCCTACGCCACCGCAGCGGACGGCGGCGGGGGCGTGTACGTGGCCGGCACGAGCGGGGGCTCCCTGGGCGGGCCGAACGCGGGCGGCTGGGACGTCTGGCTGGCGCACTACGACAGCGCCGGGAACCAGTACTGGATCCACCAGCTCGGGACGTCGACCTCCGAACACGCCTACGCCATCGGGTCGGACGGGGCGGGCGGCCTGTACCTCGGCGGCAAGACCTATGGCGACCTCGGCGGGCCCAACGCTGGCCAGCGGGACGTCTGGCTGGCTCGCTTCGAGGCCTGGCCGCCACCGGGCACCTACTGCACCGCGAAGACGACATCCACGGGCTGCAGCCCGGCGATCGACTGCACGGGCGCCCCGAGCGCCTCGGCCCCGGGCGGCTTCACCGTCACCGCCAGCCAGGTCGAGCCGAACCGGCCCGGCATCCTCTTCTACGGCACGCGCAGCTCGAGCCCCTTCCCGTTCCAGGGCGGCTACCTGTGCGTCGAGCCGCCCATCCGGCGCACGCCGGTCCAGGACTCGGGCTCGGGGGGCTCGACCCCGTGCACCGGCATCCTGGCCGTGGACCTGAACGCCGCGGGCATCTGCTCGGAGATCGGTGCCGGCTACAGCGGCTCGATGCAGGGGTGGTTCCTGGATCCTCCGAGCCCCGGCGGGACGGGGCTGACGGACGCGCTCGAGTGGATCGTGGGTCCCTGAGGCGGAAGCCGTCGAGGGGATCCGGGGCCCGTCGGGCTCAGCGCCGCAGCGCGGGGTGGTCCGCGACCAGGACGGCCACCCAGGCGTCGCGGTCCGGGGGCAGGCTCTCGCCGGTGAGCGCGACCAGCGCCTCTCGGGCTGCCCGGATGCAGTCGGGGTCCTCGTCGTCGAGAAGGTCGAGCAGGGCGGGCACCGCCAGGGGCTCGTCCAGGGTGGCCAGGGTCGAGCAGGCGAGGGAGCGTAGCTCGGGTCGAGGGCTCCCGAGCACGACGAGCACGTCGCGCGCCAGCACGTCGCGGCGCGTGAGCCGCTCGCCGACGGCTCGCAGGGCGGACGCGACGATGGCCGGATTGCCGGAGGCCAGGCGGGCCTCGAGGTTCGCGTGCTCGCGGGTGAACCAGTCCAGCTCGCGCGCGTGCCAGAGGCGCCAGAGGCGGGCGTCGGCCGCGTAGGGGAGGCCCGTCATGCTCCTCAGCGCCCACAGCGCGTTGTCGCGCAGGCCGGCGTGCTCCACCTCGAGGAAGCCGATCAGGGCCGGCAGCGCCTCGTGGTCGCGCAGCACCCCCAGGGCCAGCACGGCGGCGCGCGCGGACTCGATGCGCGCGGGGTCGAGCACCCAGCGCAAGCCGGCGGCGAGCCGCCGGTTGACCTCGGGCGACGGCGAGCGGCCGATGAGGCTCACCTGGCTCGCGACCAGCTGGCCGTGGTGAGCATGGAGGGTCAGGATCTCGTCCAGCAACGGCAGGCCGCGCGCGTCGCCGGCGTCGCCCATGGCCAGGATCGCGGATGGCAGCAGCTCGAGGCGGTCGCCGCGCAGGTAATCGCGGAGCTCCGAGTAGGCTCGGGCCTCGCGGCCCAGGATGCCCGCCAGCGCCTCGCGGAAGGCAGCCCTGGTCGCGCCGGGCACGACGGTCTCCTCCCTCAGCAGCGCCGCACCGCAGATCTCCGCGACCTGATCGGCGCCACCCACCGCGCCGAGCACCTCCAGCCAGGCCACGCGCGGCGCGATCTCCGGCGAGCCCGCGAGCCGCCTCTGGGCGATCCCCAGGACGTCCCCCCGAGCCAGCCGGCCCAGGGCGGCGAGCACGATGTCGCGCTGCGGGACGCTGAGGATCTGCTCGAGCTGGCCCTCGCGCACGCCCGGCACGCGGCGCGTGACCAGGAGCTCGAGGATGGGCCGAACCACGGCCTCCCCGCGCTCCGCCAGGGCCTCGACGAAGACCTCCGGCGCGAGATCGCGCCGCAGGCGCGAGGAGCGCAGGGTGGTCGCGAGGCGGCGCTCCTCGGGCGGGTCGGGTCGCACGAGGCGCTCCAGGACCACACGCGCGAGGCGCTCGGGATCGGTGGCCTCGCGGTCCGCTGGCTCCTGCTCGGGCGGAGCCGGCGGGGAGACCTCCTGGGCCGACGCGAAGGACGCCAGCGCCAGCGACAGCAGGGCCGCTGCCGGGGCTCGATGGAGGCGTGGAGAGGCGGGACGCACGCTATGCAGGTGGGGTTGCCGGATCAGGGCTCGTAGGGAAGGGAGCGCCAGCAGAGCACCTGGTAGGTGGCCTCGCTGCTGATCGACGCGTTGGCGAGATCCTCGTCGTAGTGCACCCTGGAGTTGCTGTCGAGGTCCACGCTGTACGCCACCAGCGAGCCGTAGAGCTCGAAGTTGCTGTCGATCTCGATCGCCGCGTTGGGGGCGTAGAGGACCCCGTAGAGCTGCGCGTTCGAGTCGAAGACGACGTTGCTCAGGTTGATGGTCGTGGTCGGGTTGATCACGTTGTCGCTGAGCATGTACACGCGCACGTCGGCCGGCTTGAGGGTCGTCGAGGCGATCAGCGTGTTGCTGTCCATCTCGAAGTCGTCCTCGATCCAGAGCTCGACCGGGCCATTCGTCGCGTCCACCCGAAACTCGCTGTTGGAGTTCAGGAGGAAGTCCTCGAACACCACCCGAGCCGGGCCCTGGATCAGGACCGACTCGCCGGTCGCGACCACGAAATCTTCGTAGCGGTAGTCACCCGGCGGCAGGGTCAGCGGCGCACTCACGGTCAGGTCGCCGGAGGAGGCAATCGACGGCAGGGTGAGCGACGGCATCGGCTGCGGGCTCGCGGCCGGCGCGGTGGATCCAGAGACCGTCGCGCTGCCCAGGAGGGTCGTGGTCCCCCCCGGACCCGGGATGGCGTCCCCCCAGACCACGGTGTTCTGCTCCATGAGCACGTTCTGGTTCGAGCCCACGTCGCCATTCGCGCTGGCGTACTTCGCGTTGCCCGAGCCGTTGACCTGCTGAGAGGCGTAGCTGCCCAGGCTCGAGTCGTAGGAGTCCACCCGGGCGTTGCTGTCCATGTGCATGTCCTGGTCGCCGAAGGCGCCCCAGTGGAACAGGTCGCTGGTGACCTCCTCCAGGGTCAGCTCCAGGCACGCGCCCGCGCGGTCGCTCACCCCGGTGGCGGTGAGCTGCAGGAGGTCATTCGGCAGCGGCGCCGCCGTGACCCAGTAGCGGGAGCCGTCGTACTGCACCGGGTTGTTGGCGCTGCCCAGGTTGCCGTCTCCACCGGTCGAGAGGCTGAAGGTCGCATCGGCCATCGCCGCCTCGCAGACGTAGCGGGCGTCCAGGCTCTCGCGGGCACCGCGCTGCTCGCTGGCTCCCGACGCGCTCACCGCCAGCAGGGAGAAGGACAGGCCGGCCAGCATGACCGTACAGAAGGCCACCATGACCAGCGCTCCGCCGCGACGACCCGGGGGGCCGTGAGCGGTGCGAAGGAGATTGCAGCTCATGTCGTCAGTTCCTCAGCCGGAAGGAAGTCTCCACCGTCCTGACCACCTGGCGTCCCCCGCGGCTCGCGGCCACCAGCGAGAGGCGCACGGTCATCAGGTCTCCGGCGCGGTGGAGGTTGAATCCGCGCTCGTCGCGCACCCCGTTGCCGTTGTCGTCGGCCCCGTTGAACGTCTCTCCCTCCAGGTACTCACGTACCCCTGTGCAGAGCACTGTGCGGGTCTCGCCCGGCAGGCCGGCGTTGCGGACCAGCAGGACTCGGCCCTCGTCGGCCAGGCCGTCCCCGTCGTTGTCGACGCCGTCGTTGACCTCACCGGGGTCGTATTCGAGAACGACCTGGAGCGGCGGGCTCCAGTCCACGCTCCCGGCGGTGACGCCGGTCGCGACCTGACAGGTCAGATTCTCGGTGCCGAAGGGCGTCGCGGGGTTCGGGAGCATCCCCGTGGCCTGCAGCATGCTGATCTCGCGGAGAATCCGGTCCAGCGCGCGCACGGACCTCATCTCCAGGCGCTCGGTGAGGGAGGACTGCTCGTACAGGCCCTGGCTGCTCAGCCCAGCATGGCAACGCCGCCGGCCACGGACCCAAGGAGCGCCAGGGTCAGCACCAGCTCGAGGATCGTGAAGCCCGATGCACGTCGTGCGCGGAGCTCCCTGGCGGTCGGCATCACATACTCCCCAGCAGCGTCTTGAACTCCACCCGCGAGTCGCCGGCCTTGCCGCGCCAGGAGAAGCGCACCACGACGGGCAGGATGAGGTAGTCCCCCGAGTGGTCGAGAGCATCGACGGCGCCGTCGCCGTCTAGATCGCGGGGCGTGCCCAGCTTGGGATCGATCACGTCCTCGCGCAGACTGGCCGGCGCCCCGGTCAGCGTCGGGAAGAGGATCTCGCCCGCCATTCCGTCCGGATCGCCGGGGCGGGCCGACAGGCCCGCGACCGCGATATCGGCACCGGGCGCGGTGCCCGTCCCGCCGGGATCGTCGCCCGGGGCGTCGTTGTAGAGGGCGAAGACCTGGTCGAAGGGCGCCGCCTGCAGCGTCTCCAGCATGCGCCGGCCGGCCTGGGTGGCCAGGGCCACCTCACGCGTCGCCATGCCCGTCGTGGACGAGGACACCAGCGACTGGGTGAAGAAGAGCAGGGCGAGCAGGAGCACCATCATGGACACGAGCAGCTCGAGCAGCGACATCCCTTCGCGCCCGGTCCGGACAGCTCGCGTCCGCGCGTCCGCAGGCGACGCCGTGACCATTCAATGATTCCTGTACACCCCGATTGTGATCCCGGGTGCTCCCCGCACCCCGAAATAGTCCCGGACCGCCTATCGGTCAGCCGACGGGTGCACCTCCAATGGAAGTTGCAATTCATGGCCCGGATCCTGCGGACCGGGAAGAGTTTTCCATCTCGGCATCCCCCGGCGCGCCGCGGGGGATGATGCCTGGGGCTGGCGGGAGTCGACCCCGGCGGCCCCGGCCGGACTATCCCTCGCCCGCCCCCCCGGTGAGCCGCGTCTCGCTAACATTCGTCCAGCGAGTCAGTTTCGCACTCATGTCCACTCATGCCCGAGTCGCACCGATCAGCATCGGCTCGATTCAAAACGCAGTGGTCAGGGGTTCGAGTCCCCTCTCTGGCTCCAGCGCCCCCGACTACCGGTAGGGCCGGCAGTTCTCGCAGGGGCAGTCGCGGGGAACGCACGTGCCCCGACCCGGATCCTCGTCCTCGTCGGCGACGTACCCCAGGGCGGCCAGGTCCCGGCGGACCGACTCGCTGAGGTGACCCCCGACCACCCAGCCCCGATCGGCCGCGCCGTTGAGCCAGTCCACCAGCGCGGCCCTCAGGCCGCGGGCCCGCGCCGGTTCCCTCTCGGTGAGGTCAGTCAGACACCCGGGGTCCGTGAAGAGGTCGTAGAGCTCGACTTGGTGACGGGTCCGGGGCGGCACGGACTTCCCGAGCAGGTGGATCCTCAGGTGGAAGATCAGGTGCCAGCCCCCGCTGGTGATCGATGCGGAGTAGCCGTGGGCGGCGAGGGCGAAGGCCGGCTCCTCGGGCTGCCGCGATCCCTCGACGAATCGCATGAGGTTGCGGCCGTCGAGCACCGCCGTCCACAGGCCCGCCAGGTCCAGCAGGGTGCGAGCCAGGTCGGCATGGCTCACCAGCCGCTCGACCCGCGCGCCGGCGGGGGAGCCGGGGAAGCGCAGGATCAGCGGCACGTGCACCGTGTCGGGGAAGAGCCCGGCGTGGCGGAAGTAGATGCCGTGCTGACCCAGGCACTCGCCGTGGTCGGCGGTCACGGCGATGATCGCCCCCCGGAACCTCGGATGGTCCATCACGCGACCGAGCTGGCTGTCGAGGTAGTCCACCTCGGCGCGGTATTGGGTCCGGGGCCACTCGAGGTCCCGCAGGCCGGCCAGATGGCTGGGGAGCTCCCCGGGCGGCACGGCCGGATCGGCAAGCGAGGGATCGTAGGGATCCCGTCCCCCCGGGTAGTAGCGCCCGGCGAAGGGCTCGGGCGGCTCGTAGGGACCGTGGGAGTCGTAGAGGTGCAGCCACACGAAGAGCCGCGGGACGGTCTCCCCCGCCGGCCGGTCAGCCTCCACGGGTGCCGAGAGGCGATCGAAGCCCTGACCGATGCCGCTGCTCGAGTGCATCAGGAGCCGGGAGGAGACCAGGGCCCAGGTCGCGAAGCCGGCCTCGTGGAAGCGCTCGGCCAGGGTCTCCGCCTGCTCGGACAGACACAGGCGGTTGTCGGTGATGCCCGAGTCCCGGGGATGGACGCCGGTCATCAGGGTCACGTGCGAGGGAACCGTCGAGTTGGCGGTCGAGAAGCACCTCTCGAAGAGCACGCCGCCGCGGGCCAGCCGATCCAGGACGGACGTCTCCACCCGGACCGCCGAGCGGGCCGCGCCCAGGTGATCCGCGCGGTGCGTGTCCGAGGTCACGAACAGCACCGTGCGGGCAGTGGACGCGGGCGCGATCAGGATCGGCTCGGCGAGGGCGCACACGGCCTCCCCGACTCCCGGGCTCGAGAGCTCGAAGCGCAGGTCGACCCGATCCCCCTCGAAGGAGTCCAGGGACACGACTTCCCTCGTCCAGGAGCCCTCGGCGAGCTCGTACTCGAAGGCCTCCGAGGCGTCGCCCGAGCTCTCAATGACGAGCCTCAGGAGCGGGAGGGGGCCGGGCCGCCGCAGGTCCGGGGGGATGGCTCGGCTGAAGGCCAGCTTTCCTCCCACGGGTACGGCCAGGCGGGTCCCGAGCGGGCGGGCGCTGGACAGGCACAGGGCGCGGCGCGCCTCGGGACCGATCTCGACCAGCGACGGCCCCGATCGGGATCGGGAAGCCAGGTGTCCAGCGGCGTATCGACGAGCTCGATGCGTTCGAGCGCCAGGTCGATGGCCGCCCCGGAGGTCTCGATCCGAAGGCTGCGGACGGCCCCTTCGAAGGCCTGGCGGCCCGGGAAGTCGAAGACCAGCGTCTGCGGGCCCTCGGCCGCCCGGACCTCGAAGCCGCCTCCCGAGAGGAGCTCCCCTGAGTCCAGGAGCAGACTCGCCCGCACCGTCCTGGGCTTGCGTTTCTGCTGGAGGGTCCTCAGGGTCAGGATGACCCGGTTGAAGAGCGGCGTCCGCGTCGGGATCGGGATCGCGCGCATCCCCTTTCCGGCCCCCCCGAGCAGGAGGATGGGCACCCCCGAGTCGGCCTCCCCCGCGCCCGGGAGGAGCCCCGGATCATCCGGGTCGTGGAGCGCCGCGACCCGCCGCGCACCCCGGGGGGGAGCCGGATCCCCGAGGGGCCGGAGATCGAGGTGTGGAGGGGGTGCGCGCTGCGTCTCCTCGCGGCTCTCCGCACAGGAGGCGAGAAGGGTCAGGACCGTGAGGGCCAGATAGACTCGGGCGTGTATGGCGTCCGGCTCCGATTTCGCGGGTGGGGGCCCCGATTCTACCTCCGCCCTCGCCCCTCGTGGGGCACGGGTCCGCCGCGCTCCGCCGACCGCGATCAGTAGGACTCGATGTGGCGCCACTCGGCGTTCTCGAGCCAGTCGCCGGGTCGCTCGAGGAACTCGATCACGTTGTCGATGAGCACCGTGTGCTTGTGCTCCTCGTCGGCGATGAGCTCGAGCGCCTTCCGCGCCCCCTCCGACTCCGCCTCGGCCGCCTTCTCGCGGTAGAACTTCTCGGCGTCCTTCTCGTTGTCCCGGAGCTGCTTCCAGACCTCCAGGTCATCGGTCCCGACGTCGCCGCCCTCCTGGGCCATCTTCTCGAAGAGGTTCTTCGCGTTCACCAGAACCTGGGTCTGGTTGACCGATCCCCCGCCGGCCAGGTTCTCCTTGAGGCCCTTGAAGAGGGCGTAGTGCCCCTCCTCGTCGCGGGCCATCTCCAGGAGGAGGTCCTTGAGCACCCGGTTCTGGGTCTGCGCGGCCTGCTTCTCGTACCAGGCCTTGCCGTCCAGCTCCATCTTCATGGCGAAGTCGAAGACGTCCATACTGCTTTCCTGTCTCGGCGAATCGCTGCCGCTGCTGATGGCGCGCCCGACTGCGGCCCGCCTCGGCGCTCCGATGGTCGTTCGACCCCGGCAGGCGAGGACCGGGGGCGGAGATTCTAGGGTCTCGGTGGGGGGCTTGCCAGGGGCGGGAGGCCCCCTCAGCGGGCGCGGGCGGGCAGGCGGAAGCGCGCTTCCACGTCGAAGGTGCCTCCCCGGCCCCTCAGGACCGCTCGGATCCGGCCGGCGACCTCGTCCTCGGTGCAGGTGTCCAGGAACAGCCGCGCCAGGGGAACCTCGGCGCCCTCCCCGGGAAAGTCCCTCTCGCCGAGGTCCTCCAGCCGGACGCGCAGCAGGGAGAGGTCCGCCTCGCTCCCCGCCAGCTCCTCCAGGGACCGCGCTTCGGCGCTCCAGGCGGCGTACAGGTCGAAGGGGCGCGTGCGCGTGCGTTCCAGGAGGAAGGCGCGGCGGGAGGGGAGGGAGTCGTCGGTGCGCACGGTCAGGCGGACGTCGTGAATCCGGCGATGGCGGGCGCCCTCGGGCAGGGTGCTGAGCTCCAGCGCGTCCAGGCGGAGGGGGCAGTCGAAGGAGACCTCGAGGTCGAAGACCTGCTCGGAGGCGCTCTCGTCCGCGGGAAAGTAGACGATCGCCGCGCGGACGAGGCCCGAGAGGCGCCCTCCCTCGACCGAGAGGACCTCGATCGAGCTGGCGGAGAGGTTCTCGGGGCCCAGGTCCAGCCCGGGGAAGGGCTCGGCGC
The DNA here is from genome assembly GCA_964615935.1 of uncultured Planctomycetaceae bacterium. Taxonomy (GTDB): domain Bacteria; phylum Planctomycetota; class UBA1135; order UBA1135; genus CAZTTG01. The sequence continues at coordinate 25,084 of CAZTTG010000075.1, forward strand.
CGGGGAGGAGGGAGAGCCGGCTCGGCTCGCCCTGGAAGCCGGACAGGTCGCCGGGGCCGGCGATCTCCGCCTCCCAGTGCGCCGCCAGGCGCCAGCCCGACTCGCTCTCGCGCCGCAGGTCGAAGGAGCAGGGCACCGCCTGGCCGGCCCTCAGCCGCGGCAGGTCGGCGGGATCCAGGGGGCGGAACCGCAGGGAGAGGTCGTCGGCTCGCTCGCGGGCCGCCTCGCCCGGCGGCGCGGCCAGCTCGTCCCAGCCCGCGGCCGAGTCCTCCCCGCGCCGCGACCAGGAGAGCTCGGCCCGCCCGGCCCCGCCGGCCGGATCGCGACGGGCCCAGCGCAGCTCGACCGAGCCGGTGCCCTCGACCTGGCGCACCAGGGTCATGCTGAGTCCGGGCGCGAAGGTGATCACCGCCAGGCACACGAGCAGGAGGCCGATGAAGGGCAGGGAGGCGCGGTACAGGCTCACCACCGGCTTGCCGAAGCGCAGGCTGGAGATGAACAGGTTGATGCCCACCGGCGGAGTGGAGTAGCCGATCTCCAGGTTGGTGAGGAGGATCACCCCCAGGTGCACCGGATCGATGCCGAAGCGCAGGGCGATGGGCAGGACCAGCGGGATCACCACCAGGATGGCGCTGTAGATGTCCATCAGGCAGCCGATCACCAGCAGGAAGCCGTTCAGCGCCAGGAGGAAGGCCACCTTGCTGGTCAGGCGCTCCTCCATCGAGGCCAGGATCGCGGCGGGCACCTCCTGATCCGTGAGGAAGTTGGTCATGGCCAGCGCGGCCATGATGATCACCAGGATGCCGCCCACCAGGACCATGCTGCGGGTGGTGACCCTCAGGAAGTCGGCCAGGGTGAGGTCGCGGTGCGCGAAGAGCTCGACCAGGCTGACGTAGAGCGCCACGACCGCCGCCACCTGGGCGATGGTCAGCCAGCCGCCGAAGAAGCCCCAGAAGATGATCACCGGGATGGGCAGCTCCCAGACGGCGGCCACCAGGGACCGGGCCAGCCGGCGCGGCTCGAAGGGGATGCGCTCGCGGGTGGAATGCCGCTGGCCCGTCCACGAGCCGTAGAGGGCCAGGACCGCCATCAGGAGCAGGCCCGGGACGATGCCCGCCAGGAAGAGCGCGCCCACCGGGACGGGGGCGATGTTGGAGGCGATCAGGGCGTAGACGATCAGCGGCAGGGAGGGGGGGAAGAGCAGGCCCAGGCTGCCGCCGGTGGTGACCAGGCCCAGGTTGAAGCGCTCGGGGTAGCGCTCCCGCGCGAGCAGCGGGAGCAGGAGCCCCCCCAGGGCGATGATGGTGACGCCGCTGGCGCCGGTGAAGGCGGTGAAGAGGGCGCAGGTGACGATGGCCACCAGGGCCGATCCCCCCGGCATCCAGCCCAGCGCGGCCCGCGAGAGCTCCACCAGCCGCTCGGGCGCCTTGCCGTGCGAGAGCACGAAGCCGGCGTGGGCGAAGAGCGGGATGGTCATGAAGACCGGGTTCTCGGTGATCTTGTCGAAGATCTCGACGAAGACCACCGCCGCGGGCAGCTGCACCTGGGCCTGACCGCCGAGGGTGACCCCCAGGATCACCAGGAAGAGCGGCAGGCCCAGGAGGGCCAGCAGCAGGAGCAGCAGGATCAGCGCCAGGGTCACGCCGCGCCTCCCTCGCCGCCGGAGTCCTCCCCGCCGAACCCGCCCTCGATGGGGCCGAGCTCGCCCCGGCCCACCACCTGCATCAGGAGCAGCAGGGTCCGCCAGACCATGATGGCCAGGGCCACGGGCAGGATGAGCCGCACCCACCACTCGCGGAACTCGAAGCCCGTCTCGCGGAAGGTGAAGTAGACCTCGGCCCGCTCCCGGGAATCGGCCACGTACTCGACCGAGACCCGCAGGAGGACCGCCAGGATCGCCAGGGCGGCCAGGCCCACCGCGACCAGGGTGGCGCGGCGGGCGGGCGGCGGCAGGACCCGGCCCAGGGCCTCGATGGTGATGTGCTTGCGCTGGCGCGTGGCCAGGCTGGCCCCGATCAGCCCGATCCACAGGACCGATCCGCGTAGCAGGTGGTCGGCCGCGTCCCCCAGGAGGAGGCCGCCGCAAAGGAGGGCCCCGAGGCCTCCGATCAGGATCGCCTTCGAGCCCCACTCGAAGGCCGCGCCGCGGGTGCCCGCGCGGGGAAGGCGCCGCAGGATCGCGGCCCCTCCCCCGAGGACGAGCGCGGCGCTGGGCCAGATCATCCACGCCCGCAGCCGGGCGGCGGCCTCGACCCCGGCGTTCTGCTGGACGACCCGCGCCAGGATCCCCGCCATCAGGGCGAGCAGGAGCAGGCACAGCGCGGCGGCCTCGGCCCCTGCCAGCCAGCCGTCCAGCCGCGCCAGGCGCCGGGTGATCCCCTTCACCGGTCCGTCCGGCCTCCCCCGGCGGCCTCGGCCTCCTCCTCGTCCAGCGCCTCGCGAGCCTCCGCCAGGAGCTTCTCGAAGCGCTCCAGGAGGTCCTCGTCGTAGAGCCGGCCGACCATGGCCCGGGCGATCCGCCGGCGCACGCGCTCCAGCTCCTGGCGCTGGGCCTCGGTGGCCTGGTGGAAGGTGAGCCCCTTGTCCTGCAGGACCCGCTCCGACTCCCGGTTGTCCTCGCGGATCTCCCGCACCAGGCGCTCGAAGTGCCGCTCGGAGAGCTCCAGCAGGGTCTCCTGGTCCTTCTCGTCGAGCTTCCCGAAGGTCCTCGCCTCCAGCACCAGGGCGGCCTCGATGTTGAAGACCGGGTAGTGGAGGACGTGCTGCAGGTGGGGGAACCACTGCAGGGCGATGGCGGCCAGGGGGGAGACGTAGACCGTGTCCACCAGGCCGGTCTGGATCGAGGTCAGCACGTCCGGCAGGGTCAGCGGCACTGCCTGCACCGCCAGCTCGTGCAGGGCGATCTCGTTCATGGGGTCGCCGCTGCGCAGCCACACCTTGGCCTGGCGCAGCTTCTCCAGGCCGGCGTAGGGGCGCTTGGAGAAGAGGTTGGCGAAGCCGCCCTCGGCCCATCCCAGGAGCACGAAGCCCTGGCCGCGGAAGCCCTCGCGGAGCTCGGGCAGGAGGCGCTCGAGGACGTAGTCGTACTCCTCGTACTCCTCGAAGTAGAAGGGCAGCTCCATGATGCGGGCGGCCGGCAGGATCTCGCCCATGCCGATGCCCGTCAGCCCCGCCGCCTGGAGCTGGCCGTAGCGGATCTTCTCCAGCACGGTCTTCTCCTCGCCGGCGATGCCGCCCGCGAAGAACTTGAAGCTCACCCGCCCGCGCGTCTTCAGGTAGAGCTCCTTGTTGAGCTTCTCGAAGACGTTCATCCAGGTGGACCCCTCGGGCGCCAGGGTGGCGCACTTGATGACCACCTTCTCGGCGGGGCCCTCGCCCGAGCGCTCCGTCGGCGGGAGGGCGCACAGGAGGAGGCCCAGGAGGGCGTGGGTGGCGGCGTGCATGTCGAATCCTCCGGGCTCAGGGGCCCTCGACGAAGTAGTCGTCGGCCGCCAGCAGGAGCTCCTCGGCCCGCTGCCGGGCGACGGCGTCCAGCAGGGCCTCGCCCGGGAGCAGGCCCTCGGGCTCCTCCAGGACCCCGAAGAGGAGCTCGTCGAAGAGCTCCTGGTCCTGGGCCGGGACCGCGACGTAGCGGGCCTGCCACACCCGGGCCAGGAGGAAGCGGTCCTCGGAGAGGGCCCGGGAGCGCTCGATGCACTCGCGGGCCTTCTCCGGGTCTCCCCCCAGCTCGGTCCCCCGGCTCCCGTGGTAGCGGCCCTTGAACAGCCAGGCGCCCCCGTGAAAGAACCCCGGCTCGAGCTCGATCACCCGCTCCATGAAGGCCATCGCGTTGGGCAGGTCGGCGATGGCCCGGACGGAGTCCCGGCTCTGGTCGATCCAGCCCCCGTAGGCGACCCCGGTCCAGAAGAGCAGCTCGGCCTCCTCCGGCCCGTGCCCGGCCAGCCGGGCGCGGACCGCGTCGGCGCTCGACTCCAGGGCCGAGCGCAGCTCCTCGTCGCCCAGCGCGCGCAGGCCGTAGTCCAGGGCCCGGGCGTAGAGGCTCCGCGCGAAGTCCCCATCCTCGGCCTCGGCGAAGCCCAGGGCGAACTGCGCGTTGAGGCGACAGCCCAGCTCGAGCAGGCGGCGGTTTCGCGGGCTCGAGGCGATCACGCCATCGGTCATCTTGAGCAGGCTGGCGCCCGCCTCGCGTCCGTACCGGAAGGATGGCTCGTCCAGGTACTGGACCTCCACCTCCTCCAGGAGGCCGGCCATGTTGTCGGCCAGGAGCTTCTGGGTGCTGCAGGCCGGGAGCAGCCCCAGCATCAGCAGGGCCAGCCAGGGGGGTGCGAGGCGATGGGCCATTCCGCGGGCGTCACGGACAGATCGTGAAGGAGAGCGCGTCGGTCAGGTTGGTGCCGCTGGCCGCCTGCGGGTCGCGGGCCCAGCACTGCACGAAGACCTGCTTGCCGGGCACCAGGTTGACGTCGCCGCCGCCCTGGATGGTGGCGTTGAAGTCCACGGTGTAGCTGCCCGAGCAGTCGGTGGGCGGGTAGTTGCCGCCGCTGTTCTGGGGCGCCATCCGCTTGACCGGCGGCTTGACGCACAGGAAGCCGTCCTGGAACGGCAGGGCGAAGGGCTCGTAGCCGTAGAAGAACAGGCCCGGCTTGCTGCTGAGCATCTCGTCGGCGGCGACGTCGAAGGGCGCCGGATCGCTGTAGCTGGCGGCGCCGGTCGCGGAGATGACCGGCAGACAGCCCTGAGAGCTCACCTTGGCGGTGCAGTAGACCTGGGGCGCCGGGCAGGTCCAGGTGGCGTACAGGTCCCCCTGGATGGTGATGTCGCCGGTGATCCCGCTGCCGGGGTCGGTGAACTGGAACTGCGAGGTCTGGCCCGGCGCGTCCAGGTCCACGTCGCCGCCGATCTCGGTCAGGGTGCCGTTGAATGGGCCGGGGGTTCCGATCTCGCCGGTCAGATCGGTCATCGAGGTCTGACCCACCAGGGGGATCACCGTCAAGGTTCCCGCCAGCACGGTGGAGGTCCAGGTGGTGTTGAAGTCGCCGTTCCCGTCGATGGTGAAGGGCGGTGAGGAGTAGCTGAGCACCAGCCCGTCGATCTGGATCTTGGCCAGGTCGGGGAAGCCCGGGATGGGGTTGGGAACCCGTCCCCGGAGGTCGGGGATGACCGGGCTGTTCCCGCCGCTGATCTGCCCCGTCGCCATGGGCTGGGCACCGGGCGCGGTGTCGATAGTGCAGGTGCCGGAGAGCTGGAAGTCGTTGTTGGGATCCCCGAGCAGGCTCCCGATGCTGGTGGTGCCCGACCACACCCAGTTGGAGCTGCCCTGATCGATGTCGAACACGAAGGCCTGCTGGGCGGAGGCTCCCGCGGCCAGCGCCACCAGCAGGGCGGGCGCCGACAGGAGGCTGGGGATCGCGAACTCTCTCATGTCAATCTCACGGCTAGGGGGGTCCAGGGATCGGCGGCCGATCGCTCCGAGGCTTGCACAGGGAGGGCGTCAGGCTAGCACAGGCGTTCCCCTTCGGGCGTCCCGAACCCGACCCAAACCGCGGGCTGCCGCACCGTCGGCGCGCCTCACCAACCCCGCGAAACCCGGCGGATCGGGTCGGCCGCGGTACGCTCTGCGCTATCCTGGGCGCCCCCCGCCCGCCCACCCTCCCTCGAACGAGCCCCATGACGCGGACCTCTGCCTCGCTCTTGCCGTGGCTGCTCTCGTTGGCCTGTCTGGGCTCCTGCAAGGTCCCGTTGCACGCTCCCCTGAAGCGGGAGCCGTGGGCCCTGAGCCGGGCCGGGTCGACGGGCGCGATCGCGAGGCTCGGCCTGTGGACCGACTACGAGGTGGACAGCACGATCTCCTCGGCCAACACCAATCCTCCCTTCGAGGCGCGCCTGAACACGGCTCTGATGGGCAGGTTCGGCCTGGCCCTGGGAGTGGAGCACTTCCTGTGGGACGACGTCTCGGTGCTCGCGGGTGGCGACCTGCGCGTCTTCGACCCCCAGGACATCGGCAACGACGCGGTGCGCTTCGAGCGGATCAGCGAGATCGAGTGGTTCCTGGCCCTGCGCACCATCCTCCCCTGGCGCTGGTTGAAGGAGGGACGCCTGCGCAGCTTCGCCGAGGTCAAGCTGGCCTGGCTGCCGAACCTCGCCTTCGACTCGCAGATGTTCCCCAACACGCCGGACATCACGGTGGGCTTCGACTTCGAGGGCTCTCCCATCTGGACCGCGGGCGTCTCCACGGGACTCCTGTACCAGCTCTCGGACCACTGGGTGGCCCAGCTCAGCGCGGTCTGGGAGGTCCCGCTCGGCAGCAGCCAGGACGAAACGGAGATCTCGTTGTTCGGGGGCACCGCCGACTTCCTGACCGAGATCGAGCCCGGCGGCCTGATCGTCCTGACGGGCCTGAGCTACTACTTCTGACGAGGCTTCGCCTCAGACCGACCGGGCGTGCCGGAGAATCCTCGTCGGCGCGCCTGCTCCGCAGGCGGCGCCTCCGCCCGGGGATGGACGAGCCAGGGGGGCCGGGGCGG
>CAZTTG010000076.1:0-31453 GCA_964615935.1 uncultured Planctomycetaceae bacterium
CTCACGAGTCATGCAGAGAAGAGCGCGATGATGGAGATTGAACTGGAACAGCGGGATTACTCCCTCTTCGAAGGAGCCCTTGCGAAGCGGGCTCCTCGGTTCGGAGAGGACGACATCCATGGCAACAGGAATAGTCCGGGCGGGCACGCTGTCGGACTTTGGGGGGAGATCGGCGTCTGGCGGTGGTTCGAGACGATCGGCGTTCCAGTCGAGTGGACCGCCAAGGAGGATGACTCCCTTCCTGATTTCGTCGCATGTGGCCGAATCGGGATCGAGACCAAGGCTCAACGACCCCATAACTGGACTGATGAACTGGCAACAACCGTGCAGGAACAGTCCATGACCAATTGGCTCAAGAAGGAGGGCAACAAGTACGTCGTATGGACTGTCTGTCGTGATCCCATGGAGGCGGGCGTACACCCTGTCCAGATCATGGGTTGGGACACTATCCAGGGGCTGAAGGACCTCGGGACCAAGACGATCCGACGTACTCAGCAGTATCAGACGTACCCGAACCACAACCAGGATCTAGGCGCCTTGGTCCAGCAGTTGCGGGCGGATTGCGGTGTCAAGTAGACCCCGCATAGGGGCGAGCAGCGGGCGGCGCTTCGCGCCACAGCTGATGCCGGACCCAATCGTTGGACGGACCTTCGGCCTGGACCGTCTGGCAGCGGCGCTTGTACGGTGCGGCCAACCGCCCAGCCAGCCGCCCAGAGGATCGTGACCCCGCCAAGCGGCCAACGAAGCCGAGGATGCGAGAATGGCGAGTATCATCTGCCCGAAGTGCGACCACTCCTTCGATAGCTCCGACACAGCCAACCGGGTTACGCCATGGGCGGCTGCTGCCGCGCTTGGGGCGATTGGCGCAGCGGTTGGTGCAACCGTCGGATTGGCCACTGCCGGAACTGGGATGGCGGCGACGGTTCCGTTCGGAGCAGCCGGAGCGGCCATCGGCTTCTTCGGGGTGAAGAGCTTCAGACGGTGCCCCAAGTGTGGCAAGGCCTTCAAGGTGTGAGAGCCACGTTGCCGTCCAACGAGCTAAGGCTTTTCATCGCGGGACGCCTTGATGGATGGCCAACGAACGGATGCAGCCGGACGGTGCTTCGCGCCGCTGATCGGCAAGATGATCTGCTGACTGAAGCCCAAACGTCGCATACTTGTAACTTGTAACGACGCATGAAACCACTTCGACGCACAACTGACTCGACAACTTCACTGAGGACTTGATGATGAGATCCGTGATCGTTCTGCTCTCGCTTCTTCTCGCTGCTTGCACGGGTACGGGAACTTTTCCCACTGGATTAGACACTTCCGTCGATCTCTCGAAGGCCAACTACGAGGTAGTGAAGCAGAACGCTCGGGGGGAGAGTTCGGGCTTCAAACTACTCGGGATCATCCCGTTCAGCTCGCCGAGCTACGCCGATGCGATGGACCGACTCTATGACGACTCAGGTGTACCCGAGGCCGGGGGTGCTCACGCCCTCGCAAACGTCACCAAGGACTCGTCCAGCACCTACTTGATTCTGTTTAGCATTCCAAAGCTCACGGTCCGAGCCGATGTGATCCGCTTCACGGACTGAGGTCGGCATCGTCGGCCTCAGGTGGCATCCTCAGTGTTGCACCGCCGAGCAGGACGGGAGAGACTCCGACGGAAACGGGTCGCGAAGCCGCGAGAAGATGCCTGCGGCAGGCGACGGGACGGGTTACACTGCGCACCATGCAACCCGACCAGTTCACCGACATCTTCCACCGGGCCCGGGCCAGCGCGATCCTGCGGTGCGACGATCAGGAGGTCGCAGGGCAGGCCATGGAGGCCGCCATTCGGGGCGGCTTCGGGGTGGTGGAGTTCACCCTGACCATTCCCGGCGCCCTGGAGCTGATCGAGCACTTCTCGGCGCGCGAGAACCTCGTGGTCGGCGCCGGGACCGTGATGACCACCGATGAGGCCCACGCGGCCGTGTGCGCCGGCGCCAGCTTCCTGGTCTCGCCGACGGTCGAGGAGGACGTGGTCGCGGCCGCCACCGACCTGGGGGTGGCCGCCATGCCCGGTGCGCACACGCCCGCCGAGATGCTGCGCGCCCACCGGGCCGGCGCGCCGCTGGTCAAGCTCTTCCCGGCCCCCGCGGGCGGCCCGCTGTGGCTGCGCTCGGTGCTGGGACCGCTGCCGTTTCTGCGCGTCGTGCCGACCAACGGAGTCGACGCCGACAACGCCCGGGAATGGCTCGACGCCGGCGCCTGGGCCCTGGGCTTCACGACCAGCCTCTTCGATCCGGCCGACCTGAAGGCCCAGGCCTTCGACCGCATCGAAACCCGCGCCAAGGCCATCCTGGAGCGGGTCCGCGCCGGCTGCAAGGGAGTGGCCTGGCCCTGAGGGCGGCCGTCGGGATGGGCTCACGGCCCGGCGGGCACGAAAGGCCGCGGGCGCCGGATGAGGTGAAAGCAGGCTTGACTGGCCCGGCATGTTGGGTATATTAGAGGCGCAGTAGTTCCCCAGAAAGGGGGATAATTGCAGCGGAGCTATACCCATGGTCACCCCGCGCGCGCCAGGGCCTCGAAGCCGGGACCGACTCAGCTCCGTCCTCCGCGCGACCGGCGGGCTCGTCACCCCGGACCGTGCCGCGAAGGTGCTTCAGCTCGACCGGCGAAGCGCCGCCAAGACCCTGGCTCGGTGGGCGGCTCAGGGCTGGCTCGTCAGGCTGCGCCGAGGCCTCTACGGACCCACCACCCTCGACTCGACGGGTGAGGAGGCGCCGCTCGAACAGCCCTGGGTGCTCGTGCCAGAGCTCTTCGAGCCCGCCTACGTCGGCGGATGGTCGGCGGCCGAGCATTGGGATCTCACCGAGCAGATCTTCCGAGAGGTCTGCGTCTTCACGGCTCGTTCCGTGCGCAGGAAGCGCACCCTGGCGGGCGGGGCTGCCTACGTCCTGAATCAGATCCAGCCCGCGCAGGTCTACGGCACGAGCTCGATCTGGCACGGCCGCACGCGAATCCAGGTCTCCGACCGGCATCGCACGATCCTGGATCTCCTCTGGCGGCCCGCCGTCGGCGGTGGGATCCGGCACGTCGCATCCTGCCTGCAGGAGTACCTGCGCGGCCCAGACAGCGACCTGGAGATGGTCATTGCATATGCGGATCGCCTCGGAGTAGGTGCGGTCTTCAAGCGCTTGGGGTTCCTCCTCGAGCGCTCCGGGGACGCCGAGACCGGGGTGATTAACGCCTGCCTGGATCGATTGTCGGCCGGCAACGCGAAGCTCGATCCCGCGCTCCGGTGCCACAAGCTCGTCAAGCGCTGGCGCCTGTGGGTGTCGGTGGGCTGGATGGGGGACACGTGATCGACTCCCAGGAGGTCCGTGAGCGGGCGGCAGACCTCTCGCTCCGGCCCGAGGTCATCGAGAAGGATTACGTCCTGGGTTGGATCCTGGCCGGCATCGCTGCTCACCCCGGCCTCGACGCGTCCTGGGTCTTCAAGGGAGGAACCTGCCTCAAGAAGGTCCACTCCGAGACCTTCCGCTTCTCCGAAGACCTCGATTTCACCCTCGAGGATGCGAGCCAACAGGACGAGCATCACCTGCGGAATGCGTTCGCGGGAGTCTCGGCGTGGGTGTACGAGAACTGTGGCATCGAGCTGCCCGCCGGTCAGATCCGGTTCGAGGTCTACACCAATCCGCGGGGGAAGAAGTCGGTCGAGGGCAGGCTCTACTACCGAGGGCCGCTTCGCCTGCCTGGGAGTCTGCCCAGGATCAAGCTCGATCTGACGGCTGACGAAGCTCTCGTGCTGCCACCCACGAGGCAGCGGATCTGGCATCCCTACTCGGACGAGTCGGCGGAGGATATGTGGATTCGGTGCTACTGCCTCCCCGAGATCTTCGCGGAGAAGACCCGGGCCTTGGCGGAACGCGGGCGGCCGCGCGATCTCTATGACGTCATTCAGCTCTTTCGGCGATCGGAGTGCTGGTCTCTGGCCGAGACCATCCTCCCGGTGCTGGCCCGCAAGTGTGAGTTCAAGGGCATCCCGCTGGCCGATGCCGGCAGCGTGGAGCCGTACCATGACGAGCTCATGGCTGACTGGGAGCAGATGCTCGCTCGCCAGCTACCGTCCCTACCCTCCTTCGAAAGGTACTGGTCGGCGCTCCAGAGGTTCTTTGACTGGCTCCATGGTCGGATGACGCTCGAGCCGCCATCAGTACACCCGCACGCCGGCCAGGGCACGCCCCTCCGGCCTGAGATTGGCGGGTTCCGGCGCCTGGGCCTGCCTGCGAGGATCCTGGAGGCGGTGCGATTCGCCGCCGTCAATCACCTGTGCGTCGAGCTGGAGTACGAGGACGCCGACGGGAGCCGCAGCACGCGAGCGATCGAGCCATACTCACTGCGGAGGATGTCCGCCGGGGACGTCATCCTTCACGCGGAACGAGCGGATGGCGCCGGCCACCGCGCCTATCGAGTGGACGGCATCGCGGAGGTCAGGGTCCTCGACCAGGCGTTCTCGCCGCGGTTCCTCGTGGAGCTGCTCCCCCAAGGACGGTAGGTGGCGACGATGGGCTGGAGCGTCCCCCGAGTCAGAGACAGGCCTCGATCAGCCCGTCCATCGCCTCCCCCCGCTGGATCAGCTTCACGCTGTTGAAGCCCGCCTCCTTCAGGGCCTCCTCCATCTCGGGGAAGGTGTAGGAGTCGCCCCCCTGCGTGCAGACCAGCATGTTCAGGGCGAAGAGCGCCCCCGCGGGCGGATCGATCCGGGCCTCGTCCAGGACGTAGTCGCGGATGAGCAGCGAGCCGCCCGGGACCAGCACCTCGCGGATCCTGCGGAAGAGCTCGACGTTCTGCGCGGGGCTGTTCTGGTGGGCGATCGCCGAGAGGAGGGCCAGATCACAACCCCCGGGCAGCTCGTCCTCGTAGAAGTCGCCCGCCACCAGCGCGGTGCGCGAGAGGAGACCCTCCTCCTCGAGATTGCGCTCCGCCAGGGGGACCACCTCGGGGAGATCGAAGACCGTCGCCGACATGCGGGGATTGCGGCGCAGGAAGGCCATGGTGTAGGTCGCCGGCCCCGCGCCGATGTCCAGCAGGCGCTCGAAGCGGTCCAGATCGCAGACCTCCGCGATCCGGTGCGCCGTCTCGCGCCCGACCACCGCCATGGCGCCGATGAAGTCCTCGAGCTGCTTGCCCCCGCGGCGGGTGACCGGATCCCGGTGGGGATTGCACCCCATCCGCACGCTCTCGGTGAGGTGGCCCCAGTTCTCCCACAGATGGCTCAGGTGCCGCGCCATGGGAAGGACCGTCTGCGGATGAGCCGAGGACAGAGGAGCGGCCACCTCGCCGAGGCGGTAGAGATCCTCCGACCTCTCGAGGAGGCCGAAGGTGAGCAGGCAGTCCATCAGCCGCCTCAAGGCCCGGGCGTCCGCGTCCAGCCGCGAGGCCAGCTCGACGGCGCTGGCGGGCCGCTCCTCCAGCGCCGTGAACAGGTCCAGGTCGATCGCCGTGAGCACGACCCGGCTCCGCATGAACGACCTCGCCTCCGCGAGGATCTCGGTCGGATCCGCCATGGTCAGGGTACGCCCTTCTGCGTCCGGTGACGCGCCATACCGCGCCGGGTCGCGCGGGGGCAAGTGGTGTACACTGCCTCGGGCCCGACTTCCACCTACTCCGGCGAGAGCCAGACCTCGACCTCGGTGATCTCGCCGGCGAGGATCCGGAAGTCCTTTGCGGCCGAGGCGTAGCCCTCGACCGCGAGCTCGAAGCGGTAGCTGCCCGGCGCGAGCGGCTCAAAGCCCGTGGTGAACGGAATGCCGGTGGCCAGGAGGTTGGTCGAGGAGCCGGAGTGGGTCTCGGGCCAGCGGGGATCGATGAAGCCGGTGCGGTACCGCAGCTCCTGGCCGTCGAGCCAGATCCTGGCCACGCGCAGCGGCATCTCCTCCTGCGAATCGGTGAGCCGAGCGGTCAGCCGCAGGCGCCCTCCCTTCTCCAGCCGGATGGGGATCGGATCCACGCGCTCCGGATCCACGACGAGGCCCTCCAGCTCGAGGGTCGAGTAGAAGAGGTGCTGCGGATCCAGCCTGAGATCGAATCGTCCGGCCGGGGCGTCCATCCAGTACGCGCCCGGCCGGCTCTCGACCGCGGTCAGGCTGGCGAAACGGATCGGGATGTCCGTCGACTCCAGGAAGAGCACGGTCTCGATGTCGCCGACGGGCTCGCCATCAGACCCGGTGACCGACAGCACGAGCCTGGAGAGCTCGAGCGCCCTGAGGGTCAGCACCATGCGGCTCTCGTACTGACCCTCCGGCACCACGAGGCTCCTCCAGTCCATCTTTGCCCCGGCCTCGACGCACACGGAGACCAGGCCGGGCGCGATGCGCCGCCACGCCAAGCCGTCGCGGATGTCGCCCGCGCCTCCCCGGGACCTGCCTTCGGGAGTCGTGATCGTCCAGGAGCTGTCCGCCCTCGCGACGGGGACCCCGGCCTCGTCGCGGACGAGTATCTCGAGCCGGTACCCGTCGAACACCAGCCGGACGTCCCGCGCCCCGACCGGGCGCTGCTCCATGGGATCGCGCGAGAACCAGTCATCCAGCCGGAATCCATAGGTGCCGGGCGCGAGTCCGCCGATCCGGAAGCTCCCGTCCACTCCCGTGACGTCCCAGCCATAGGGCAGGCCCTGCGCGCCCTCCAGGAGGCCGATGGGAGCCTCCTCGGTGTTGAAGGTGTCCACGGGCAGCTCGCCGCTGACGGCCACATCGACGGCGTAGACCTCCATCTCCCTCACCGCGCTGCCGTCGGGGTAGACGACGACGCCGGCGATCTCGCCGGACCCCTCGAGGAAGAGATCGGGGAGCGCGGTGTCCCCCCTGGCCTCGATCGGGAGAGGGCCGATGCTGCCGGTCCCCACGCCGAACTTCATCGCGTTGACGAGCGCCTCGCCGGACTGGCTCGCGGGGATGGCGAAGCGGCCCTCGGAGTCCGTCGTGCGGAGGCTCTTGTCCCGGTGGGGGACCCACTCCTCCCACATCCAGCCCCCCTCCCCGAAGCGGACGTTCACGGCCGCCCCGGCGACGGGGGATCCATCGGCCGCCAGCACGCGGCCCTTCAAGCTGGGGAGGGGCTCCAGGGGGGAATCCGGCGTCTCTCCAGCCTCTACCACCTTCGCCTCGGGGGTGGTCTCAGGCGCGGCGGGGGACTCTCGCTCCGCCGCCTCCACCCGCTCCTCGGGGCTCGGCGGGTCGGGGCCGGCCGACTCCTCGGCGGTCGGGGAGGATCCGGCGAGTGACACGGGACCCCTCTCCGACTCCAGCGCGCGCAGGATGAGCGCCACGGCGGCCAGACCCACCGCGACGGCGATCGCGGCGACCGGATGGGCCATCTTCATCTTCACCTCCTCCGTCCGGACTCCGATGTGCCGGGCGAGTGCCCTACTCGGGCGAGAGCCAGACCTCCACCTCCGAGATCTCCCCCGCGGTGACCTGGAAGCTCGCCTCGCTCGGCGCGTAGCCGTCGACCCCGAGCTTCAGGCGGTAGGAGCCGGGCAGGAGGGGTTTCCGCGAGCTGGTGAAGGCGAGCCCGGTGCGGATGCGGGATGTCCCGGCCCGGGGGCCCGCCTCATCGGGCCGGCGCGGATCGGTGAAGAACAGCCGCGGACTCAGCTGGCGGCCATCGCCCCAGAGCTCGAGCAGGTGAACCGGCCTCTCCCCCTGCGAGCCCATCAGGCGGACGGTGAGGCGCAGGCGCCCTCCCCTCTCCAGTCGAACCTCGATGGGATCCTCGCGCTCCGGATCGATCTCCACGCCCCTCAGCTCGGCTCCGGCGTAGCAGAAGTCGAAGGGCTCGACCTCGAGGTCGAAGCGGCCGGGCGAGGCCTCCATCGAGTACGTGCCGGGCCGGCCCTCCAGCTCGGAGAGCCGGCCGTGGTGGGCGCGGTAGATGGTCGACTCGTACCTCAGATGGACCTGGACGTCCCCGATCGACTCGCCCTCCGGACCCGCGACCGAGAGCAGCATCCGCGCGGCCTCGGGAGTGCTCAACCTCAGCTCCACCTCGGTCTCGTACTGCCCCTCGGGGATCCGGACCAGCCTCCAGTCCCGGCGGCCGTCCTTCTCGGCCTTGACCCACACCTCGCCCGGCTGGATGTACAGCCAGCCTCCCCGGGGGCTGCCTGCTCCCATGGGAGGGGCGCCCAGGGGGCTCATGTCCCAGGCGACGTCCGCGTCCCGCACCGGGGAGCCGTCCTGGTCGCGGATGGTCACGCCCAGGCGGTAGCCACCGTACTCGAGGCGGACGTCGGTGGCGCCGGTCTCGCACTCCTCCCCGAGGTCCTCCGAGAACCAGTCCTCCAGCCGGAAGACAAGGGTGCCCGGCGCGAGGCCCCCGATCCGGAAGCGCCCGTCCACGCCCGTCGTGTCGAAACCGTAGGGAAGTCCCTGGGCGCCCTCGAGCAGGTTGGAGGGAAGCGCTTCGTCGCTGAAGATGCCGACGGGCAGCTCCTCGCGGATGTCCTTCCGGATGGCGTAGACCGCCATGTCCCGGACCGCGCTGCCATCGGGGTAGACGACCGATCCGGAGATCTCACCGGCGCCCGCGAGATGGAGGTCGGGCGCGACCGTGTCCCGGCTCGCGTCCACGGGGATCGGACCGATGGAGCCGGTGCCCTCGCCGAACTTCATCGCGTTGACGTGCGCCTCGCCGCCCTGCTCCACGGGGACCGCGAAGAACCCCTCGGAATCGGTCTGGCGACCCCAGATCTCGTCCCAGAAGGCGCCTCCTCCCCATTGCCAGCCCTGATCCCGGAAGCGGACGTCGACGACCGCTCCGGGAACCGGCGTGCCATCCGCCGCCAGCACCCGTCCCCTCAGGCGGGGAGCGGTCTCCAGGGCGAAGTCCACGCGCAGGATCCTGCTCGCCAGCTCCGTCCCGAAGGGCGAGGGCAGCGGCTCTTCGACGCGTTGCGTCTGGGCCCGGTACCCCATGGCCTGGGCTTCGATCTCGATGTGCCCGGGAACGGAATCGCTGGAGGAGAGCGAGCTCAAAGCCGTCGGGAGGGGCAGGAATGCCTCGTAGCGCCCCCCGCGACGGGTGCGAACCCGGGGGCCCGGCTCGTGGCGCTCGAACTGGATGCGGAGATCGGGTCTGGGCACCGGCTCGCCCTGCTCGCTCCTCACTTGGCCCCACACGTACCAGCCGGGAAGCTCACTGGGCTCGAAGTCGGGCACCTCGTCCTCGGGGGCGCCTCCCTCCGCCGGAGGGGGGGGCTCGGACGCAGCGGGCTCCGCCTCCACCGCCTCCCGGTGCGCTTCGAGGTCGGCCGGCGCGACCCCGCTCACCTCTTGCTCGCCTCCGGATGCCTGCGCCGGGGACGCCAGGTCGGCTCCGGATCCCCGAGACAACAGCGAGGTCGCGGCCCAGGCCAGGGCGAGGGCCAGGATCGCGCCGACAACGAGATACGTCCTCTTCATCGGTGGGACCTCGCGAGCGAGGGGGCGCCGTTGCGGCGCCCCGGTCCACTTCCGTTGTCCGAGCTGGCACCCATTCCAGCACGGCCGGCGGAGGATCGGGGGGGATTCGGGCCCGCGACCTCCGCAGACGCCTCGGATGTCCCGAAATCGGGGCCCCGGACGCTCGGGCGGCCCTCACGCGGGCCCGCGCGCCTCCCCGTAGATCTGCGCCTCGATGCGGCGGTAGGCCAGGGCCGTGGGGGTCAGGCCCTGCTCGCGGGCCTGGGCGAGGTTCTCGCGGACGCCGTCGCGGCAGACGCGCTCGAGGCGCGCGGTCACGTTCGCGGCGAGGGCCTCCTCCTGGCGCTCGTACTCCTCGGCGCCGGCCATCACGCCCGCACCGTTGTGCATCCAGTCCACTTGGTAGAGGATGCCGCGCGCGGCGAGCCGCTCCGCCAGCTCGCGCTCCTCCTCCTGCGAGACCGCCCGGAGCTGGTTGTTGGCCGCGCCCATGACGATCCGGCAGCCGAGGCGGCCGATCTCCTCGGGGCCGAGGATGCCGCCGAGGGCGTTGGGGGAGACGATGTCGGCGGGGACGAAGAGAATCTCCTCGGGAGAGACCACCTCGATCCTCGTGAGATCCGCGGGCGCGAGGGGCTGCAGGAAGGCGTCCCTCCGCTTCGGATCCGGGTCGGCGACGACGAGCCGCTCCACGCCGGCGGCCAGGAGGTCGCTCGCGAGGGGGTGGCCCACCGCCCCCAGCCCCTGCACGGCGACGCTCAGGCCGGCGAGGCCGTCGCGGCCCAGGTGATCGCGGGCGGCCTCGATCAGGGCCAGGAAGACGCCGCGGGCGGTGGGCACGCCGGTCGGCCCCAGGGCGCCGCCCGGTCCGCCGACGATGTTGCGGGTGAAGTGGCGGCGCAGGACGTCGGCGTGCTCGGGGGAGAGGCCCATGTCGGGGCCGGTGAAGACGCGCGCGCGGTCGATGCACCAGGCCAGGAAGCCCAGGGCCTCGAGGTCGTCCAGGGCGATCGGATCGGAGTGCACGCAGGCCTTGCAGCCGCCGTAGGGGATCCGGGCCGCGGCGTTCTTGAAGCTCATGCCGCGGGCCAGGTTCAGGCCGTCGATCAGGACCTCCTCCTCGGGGTCCTCGAGGCCGTGGCGCCGGATGCCGCCGCCGCGGATGGCGTGGCGGCCGTTGTCCAGGCCCAGCGCGCTGGAGTGCACGTTGGAGAGGAAGCGGATGTTGCGGCCGGCGTGGACCCAGGCCTCGACCATCTGGTGGCGGCCCTTGCGCATCAGCGCGAAGAGGGCCTGCAGGCGCTCGAGGCGATCGTGTCGCCGGTAGAGGTCCGCGGTCTCCTCGGCGCCGAGGGCGGCGCCATCGGGAGCGAGACGATCGGTGCGATCGAAGTCCCGGCGGTAGCGGGCGAAGTCCAGCTCGGGCTCCCACTCGCGCCGCGCCAGGGCGCAGCACTCGCCGCTCTTCCAGTCGCCGTGTACCGAGAGGCTGGTGAGTCCCTCGGCGAGGAGGGGGTCGAAGATCGAGTCCATGGAACGAAACGCGTGGGAGGTGCGCGGCTCGGGGGATTGGACACCCGGCCGGGGCCGATTCCCAGGGCGAATCCGGCGTTTCGCCCAGCTCACCGCCACCGGCCTTGAGACCCCGAGCGCGCCGGCCTAGGTTGGATGCCGCTGCCCGGCTGGTCCTCTCCTCGGCCTGCCGGGAGAGACGGTCCGCAATGAAGAACGCAATCGACTTCCTCGCCTCGCGCGCCGGCATCATCGCCGTGGGCGTGGTACTGGGGCTCCTCGCGGCCCTCCTGCAGTGGCTCGGCAACCCCCCGAACATGGGGATCTGCGTGGCCTGCTTCAGCCGCGACATCGCCGGGGCGCTGGGCCTGCACCGGGCCGCGCCCGTGCAGTACCTGCGGCCGGAGATCCCGGCCTTCTGCCTGGGGGCCCTCATCGCTGCGCTCTCCTTCGGGGAGTTCAAGCCGCGCACGGGCTCCGCGCCGGTGCTGCGCTTCGCGCTGGGGATGCTGGCGATGTTCGGCGCCCTGGTGTTCCTGGGGTGCCCCTGGCGCGCCCTGCTGCGGCTCGCGGGGGGCGACGGGAACGCGATCACGGGCCTGGCCGGCTTCGTCGCGGGGATCGGGATCGGCGTGGTCTTCATCCGGCGAGGCTTCAACCTGGGGCAGGCCCACCCCGCGCGCGGGATGACCGGCCTGGCCATGCCGGTCGCCATGGTCGTGCTGCTGCTCCTGGCCATCTTCCAGCCCCGCTTCGGGGCCGAGGGCCAGGCCGCGCTCTTCCGGAGCGTCGCCGGCCCCGGATCCATGGCGGCGCCCGTGGCGGCCTCCATCGCCGCCGGCCTGACCATCGGCTTCCTCGCCCAGAGGACCCGGTTCTGCACCGCCGGCGCCATCCGCGACGTCTTCCTGATGCGCAGCTTCCACCTGTTCTCCGGCGTCGTGGCCTTCGCCCTCGCGGCCTTCGTCCTGAACCTCCTCCTGGGCCAGTTCCACCCGGGCTTCACGCTGGGGACCACGCCCGCCGGCGAGGCGATCATGCAGCCGGCGGCCCACACCGTGCACTGGCTCAACTTCGGCGGCATGGTCCTCTGTGGCCTGTGCTTCACCCTGGCGGGCGGCTGTCCCGGCCGGCAGGTGATCCTCTCGGGCGAGGGCAACGGCGACGCCGCGGTCTTCGTGCTGGGCATGTTCGGCGGGGCCGCGCTGGCCCACAACTTCCGCATGGTGGGCACGCAGGAGTACGCCCCGGCCGCGGTCCTGATCGGGCTCCTGGTGGCGGTGGTCATAGGCTTCGCTGGCCGTGAGAAGCTCGGGCGGGGATGACGCGCCTGGAGGCAGCCCGATGAACGACATGATCTACATGGACAACGCGGCGACGTCCTGGCCCAAGCCGGAGTGCGTGCAGGACGCCGTGCTGCACTACCTCCGCGACGTGGGCGCGAATCCCGGGCGCAGCGGCCACCGGCTGGCGAACGAGGGCGAGCGCATCCGCTTCGGCGCGCGCGAGGCCATCGCCGAGCTGGTGGGCATGCGGGATCCCACCCGGGTGATCTTCGCCCTGAACGGCACCACCGCCATCAACCTCGCGATCGCCGGCCTGCTCGCCCCGGGGGACCACGCGGTCGCGACCGGGATGGAGCACAACGCGGTGATGCGGCCCCTGCGGGCGGCCGTGCAGCGCGGGGTCTCGATCGGCCTGGCGCGCTGCCGGCCCGACGGATCGATGGACGCCGCCGCGGTCGAGGCGCTCCTCGAGGAGAACACCCGCCTGATCGTCGCCAACCACGCCTCGAACGTCTGCGGGACGGTGCTGCCCATCCGCGAGATCGGCGAGCTGGCGCGGGAGCGGGGGATCCCCCTGCTGGTGGACGCCGCGCAGACCCTCGGGTGCTGGCCCCTCGACCTGGAGTCGGATCGGATCGACCTCCTGGCCTTCAGCGGCCACAAGGGGCTCCTCGGGCCGGGCGGCACGGGCGGCCTGGTGCTGGGCGAGGGCTTCGACCACTCCGTCCTCCCGCCCCTGGTCCGCGGCGGGACCGGGAGCTGGTCCGAGCGCGAGGAGCAGCCCGACTTCCTGCCCGACCGCTACGAGGCGGGCACGCCCAACGGCTCGGGCCTGGCAGGACTGGGGGCGGCGGTCCGCTACGTGCAGGAGCGCGGCGTGGAGGTGATCCGCGAGCGGGAGAGGGGCCTGACGCAGAGGCTGATCGACGGCCTGCTCGCCATCCCCGGAGCCCGCGTTCAGGGCACCCTGCAGGCCGAGCGCCAGACGGCCGTCGTGTCCTTCACCCTCGAAGGGCGGAGCGCCTCGGAGATCGCCTTCGCGCTGGACGAGGAGCACGGCGTCCTGTGCCGCCCGGGGCTGCACTGCGCGCCGCGAGCGCATCGAACCCTCGGCACCGCGCCGGAGGGCACCGCGCGCCTCTCGCCGGGGCCCTTCACCGCCGAGGAGGAGGTGGACGCGGCCGTGGCCGCCGTCCGCGCCCTGGCCGAGAGCCCATGAGCGAGCACGCGGTCATCCTGATGCAGGGCACCAGTCACGCCGTCTACGCCGAGCTCGTGCTCCGGAGGGCCGGGTTGACGGCTAGGCTGGTGCCCACCCCGAGGCACCTCTCGAGCGACTGCGGCTCGGCCGTGCTCATCCGCGAGACGGATCGCCCGGCGGCCGCCGCGGCCCTGGAAGAGGCCGGGGTGCCGATCGATCGGATCGAGGCGCTGGAGCGCTGAGGAGCCCGCGGCTCAGGCTCCGGCGCCCGGCCAGAGCCAGCCGAAGACGCCGGCGGTCAGCAGGCCGTAGACGGCCCCGTCGAAGACGAACTTGACCGTCGAGCACCAGCTCTGGCCCTTCCAGATCGAGGCGGGGATCTGCCCGACGGCGTAGACCAGGATCGCGACGGTCCCGGTCAAGCGGAAGACCGCCATGTAGTCGGCGCCCGGCGCGAAGCTGCGGCCGGCGACGTAGGCCACGAAGATCCCGACGAGGATCGTGTACAGGAACCACTGCACCAGACTCTTGCCCATCGCGGGCGGTCCGTTGGGCAGGACGACCATGAAGCCCACGGGCCCCTGCTTGTACTTCTCCATCATCTCCGGAGAGCACATCTCCTTCATGGAGTCCGGCCAGGGGAAGCCGTACTCGCCCGGCTTCAGGCCCTGCTCGCGCATCGACCCGAGCACGGCGTCCTCGCCGGGGAGCTTCGCGTAGTCCTTCCTGTGGTGGGGAAGCACCATGTGCATGAGGGCGCTCGCGATGAAGACGATCACCGCGGCGAGCAGGATCGCGAGCCAGAGATCGAACGTACCTGTCATGGTTCTCTCCTTGGGCTGGGTTGGGGGCGCGGGAGGATAGCGGGGCGCGTCCCGGGGGCCCCATGTCCGAGTCGCCGCCTCGCGCAAGATCCTGCCTGGAAGAGACTTAGAGCGCAGGTAGGGAAGGGCTCGGAGGACGGGATGCCGCAATCGGCGCTCCGCGGCCCGCCCGGGGGCCTCAGAAGAGGCGCAGGCGCCCGGGCTTGTGGCCGGGGAAGAAGTCCCGCGGAGCGTCGAAGTCGAACAGCCCCTCGAGGGAGGCGGCCATCACGTCGCGGAAGTCGGTGGTGATCGGCAGGTCGCGCCCGTCGATCAGATTCGTTTTCTCCAGGCCCTTCCAGTCGCCGTGAATGCGGCCGCCCCGCACCCCGCCGCCGATCAGGAAGACGCCGGCGCCGCGGCCGTGGTCGGTGCCGTTGTTGCCGTTCTCGGCCACCGTTCGTCCGAACTCGGTCATGACCAGGATCAGGGTCCGCTCGAGCTTCGGGCCGAGGTCCTTGCCGAAGGCCGCGATCGAGTCCGAGAGGTCGGCCAGGAGGCGGGCCTGGCTGCCCGCGGTCGAGCCCTGGGAGACGTGGTGGTCCCAGCCGGGGTAGTCGACGGCCACGACTTCGAGGCCGCAGTCGGCCTGGACCACGCGGGCGATCCAGCGCAGGCGCTCGGCGAAGGCGCTCTTCGGGTAGCTGCCGCGCTCCTTCGCGCCCTCGACGATCTCCATGAAGCGGCGCAGGGTTTCGATGGTCTGCCGGCCGGAGGCGACCACCGGCGCCTCCTCCCCGCCGCTCCCCATGCCGGACCCGTCGCCGTAGAGGTCCTCGAACTCCTCCAGCGTCTTCGAGCCCCTGCGCCGGTCCAGATTGGTGGGCACGGCGAGCGCCGGGAAGTCGCCGCGCAGGGAGCGTGGCAGGAGCCCCTGCATGGCCAGGGCGCGGAAGCCGCCGGAGTCCTCCTCGCGCGTGGCCTGCAGGTAGCGGTTGAGCCAGCCGGTGGTGACGTTGCGCAGGCCGGGGGCCGCGCGTTCCATGAAGTCCTGGGCGTCGAAGTGGCTGCGGGTAGGGTGGGGGGAGCCCACGCAGAGCACGGGGGCGAGCTGCTTCTCGCGATAGAGCGGCGCCAGGGGGGCCAGGGAGGGGTGCAGGGCGAAGTGCGAGTCGAGCGGCACCAGCCCGTCCTCCTCCGACAGCGCGAGGGTGGGGCGCACCGCGCGGTAGGTGGAGTCCTCGAAGGGCACCACCATGTTCAGCCAGTCGGCGCCGCCGCGCAGGAAGATCGTCACGAGCACCGGGCGCGGCTCGGGCTCGCCGAAGAGCATCGAGGAGACCCGCGGCCAGGGCGCGTGGGCGGCGGCCGTCAGGGCCCCCGCCCCGCGGAGGAGCTCGCGTCGGTTCATCCGCTTGGTCATTGTCGCTGGAACTCCGGTGAGCCGAGGAGCAGGCCCAGGAGGCGGGCGCGGAGCTCGCTCCGGCCCCCCCCCTCGGGGTGCTCCGCCTGCCAGGCCTCGTCAACGCGGCCGAGGGCCGCGCGGGTGCGCTCGCCGATCCCCCCCGGCAGGACCCGGCGCGCGAGGTGGTGGTGCCAGAGGGCCGGCGGGAGCTCGTCGGGGAGGTCGGCCCAGAAGGCGGCCGGCACCTCGATCCCCTCCAGGCGGCCCTGCGCGAGGTCCATGGCTAACTGCCAGCGCAGGGCCATGACCCCGGGGTCCAGCCAGGCCTCGGCCGTGTCGTAGTAGCCGGTGGGATCGTCGCAGTGGTAGATCGGCTGGCCCATCTGCGCCAGGCGCTCGAAGACCGTCTGCGGGGACTCAACCCGCGCGCCGGTGACGCGCAGGGCGCTGAGCGCGAACTCGAGCGGCGTCTTGAACTTGCCGCGGAAGGCCTCGCGGGCCCAGAACTCCTCGCTCTCGACGATGGCGCGGACCATCGCGCGCGCGTCGCCGTCGGTCTTGCGGAAGGCGCGGGCCACGCGGTCCACCAGCTTGCGCGGCGGCTCGTCGGCCACCAGGTATCGCACCAGCTTGGAGGCGACGAAGTGCGAGGTGCCCTGGTGGGCCGCCAGCAGGCGCAGGAGCTCCTCGCCCTCGAGCCGGCCCTGGTCCCACTCCCCCTGGATGCGCTGGTTCAGGAAGCGCTTGCTGCCGCGCACGTGCATGTCGTCCCGGAAGGCGAACTTCCAGTCGCCCTTCTTACCGCCCCTCCAGGTCCAGCCGGTGAGCACCTCGGCCGCGGCGACGACGTCCTTCTGCCGGTAGTAGTTGTCCACGCCCAGGGTGTGCAGCTCGAGCAGCTCGCGCGCGTAGTTCTCGTTGAGCCCGCGCTGCAGGGCCAGCTCGGCGGCCTCCTTGCCGGCCTTGCGCGAGTCGGTCTCCTTACGCACCCTCCGCTCGATCTCCGACAGCTCCTGGCTGGTCGGCGGCCGCCGGGAGGAGGCGTTGTCGAGGTAGTGCAGCATGGCCGGGTGCCGCGCCGAGGCGAAGAGCATCTCGTCGAAGCGCCCCAGGGCGTGCTCCCGGATCACCACCTGCTCCCACTCGGTCAGCAGCCAGAGCGCCGAGCCGCCCTTGGTGTAGCTGACGTTGAAGTGGTTGCGCCAGAAGTCGCAGAGCACCTCCTCGAGCTGGTTCTGGCCGTGCAGCGCGCGCAGGACGATTGCAGCGCTGAGCTCGTCGCGCGGCGTGCGGTTGAGGAGCTGGATCCGCCGCCGCTCCTCGCGGCTCGCGCCCGAGGGGACTCCCCGGCCGTAGACGTCGTAGACCTCGGCGCTCTCCATGCCCAGGGTGCGGAGGGGGCCCAGGCGATCGTCCAGGGCCTCGTCGGGCGCAGCTTCGAGCTGAGCCTCGATCCAGGCCTCGGCGCCCATCTCCACCACGCGTTCCACCTCGCCCGGCCGCGGCCCGAAGGCGAAGCGCGAGAGCACGTGCACCGCGCGCTCGACCTCGTTCAGGGCGGACCGATCCCCTCCCTGGGCGACGGAGATCGCCGCCAGGAGAACCAGCGCCGCCAGGAGTCCTGCCATCCTGGCCATGGGCACATGCTAGCGTCTCGGGCGCGGTCGGGGGGCGACCCGGGTAGAGATCGGGCTCGGGGCCGGATTCGCACGCTCAGGGGGGCCGTGACGCCCCGTTCGGAGGGGATAAGGGCTCCTGGAGGACATGGAGATGATCGTCCCTCGAGCTGCGCGAGTCGTTGCCCTGCTCCTGGCGGGCACCCAGGCTGCCGCCCGCTCCGCACCGGCGCCGCAGGTGCGCGACGCGAGCTCGGGCGAGATCCTCGTCACGCTGGGCTCCACGACCACCGGTACGTGGATTCCAGCCGCTCAGCCGGACGGCAAGCGCATGGCTATCCCCTGCGGAGACGGCAGCATCCGGATCGTCGAGATCGCCACGGGAAGGCAGCTCGCCTGCATCGATGCGCACCCGGGCAACGTCGAGCTCGTGGCATGGGGGCCTCGGGGAGAGCGACTGGCGAGCTGCGGCGGCAGGGTGTTGAAGGTCTGGGACGCGGGCAACGGAGGGCTGCTCTTCGCTGTGCGGGCGTTCGCACGGAGCATGGCTCACGATCCTCACGCCCTCTTCAGCCCCGACGGGGAGCGAATCCTGAGCTGGGGCCGGCCCGGTGCGTCCTTCGCCATCCGGCAGGTCGATGAGGGCCGGCTCCTGGCCAGCAGCGACCAGGTCCCCTGGTGGGCCATCCACGCGGCCGCGTGGAGCCCCGACAGCGAGTCCGTGGCCATCGGCGGGCCCGGCGTGCGCTTCTACGACGGTCGGACCGGCGAAGCCACGGGCGTTCACCTCGAGCACGAGGCGATCGTGACCGACCTCGCATTCGGTCCGGCCGGTGAGTACATGGTGACCTCCGACGTCGAAGGACGGGGCTACATCTGGAGTCTCTCGACCGGGAAGCGACTGCATACGCTGCAGCACCCGAGGGGCTTCCTCGGCCCCGAGCAGGTGGAGTTCGTCGCCGTCAGCCCGGATGGCAGCCTCGCCGTCACGGCCGCTGGCTCGTTCTGCCGCGTCCTCTGCTGGGAGATGGAGACCGGAAGGCTCCGCTGGAACGTCTCGGCCGGATGGTACGACTCCTGCTGTGAGGGCGAGCTGAAGCTGCGGTTCAATCCCGATGGTACGCGCCTCTACGTATCCGAGTCGTGGGGAGAGAGCGTTCGGGTCTTGGACGTGCGGACCGGGCAACCGATCGACGGCCTGGACACACTCGACGGCGTGCGCGACCTGAGCTGTACCGCCGACGATCGATACATGCTCGAGCTCCTGCACGACGCCGTCCGCGTTCGCGACGGACGGACGCTCCGGGAGCTCTACAACTTCGTACCCTACGAGGGTGGCGCCCACCTGACGATCGTGCCGACCCTGCACTACCAGGGCAATCCGACGGCGGCCCGGCAGGCCCGACTCGAAGTGAGGGGCAAACCCCTTCCCCTGGATTCCTACGCCAGCCTCCTGAACGACCCCGAGGCCGTCATCGCATCGATCGCCGGCGAGGAGCTCGAGCGGCCGGCCCTGCCCCTTCCCCCCCGTCCTGGAGAGGATCGCGCCGCGGGGCCGGGTCGAAGAGATCGCCGGGGCCACGTGGTCCATCGAGGCGGTCGGGGCGGATCCGGGCGGGATGCTCGGATTCGAAATCGAGCAGGATGGTCAGCTCCTGCCGGCCGAGCTGGTGCGCTCCGCCGTCTCGCTCACCGATGACGGACTCCGGGCGCGGCTCTCCCTCGTCGTCCCCGAGCAGCGCAGGAGAGCCGGGACCACCTTCCGGATATGTGCCGTTTCGAGCGCGGGAATCCTCAGCCGGCCCGCCCTGGTCACCTTCCGGTAGCACCCGAGCGCCGAGGAGGCGCAGCGCACACGGCGGGCGGTCTCGCCGCTATCATGCCCCGATGCTCTCCCGCGCGCTCCTTGGGGCTCGCGCCCGAGGGGATCCCCCGGCCGCAGACCGGTCTCGCCCGGCCCAGCTGGCCCGTGACGCCCCGTCCGCGGGGGATAAGGCCCGTTGGAGGTCTCCCGGATGACAAGCCTGCATGCCACGTGCGTCCCGCCCCTGCTCCTGGCCGGCAGCCAGGCAGCCGCTCACATCGCTCCGGCGCCGTCGCAAGATGCTCCGTTCATCCGCTGGGCGATCGGCACGGCGGATCCGTGGGTCCATGCGGATGGAACGGTGCTACTGACCGGCACGGGTCGGTCCTGCTACCTCTGGGATGTCCACAGCGGCGAGCTGCTCGCGATCTTCGGTCGGGGGGACAGGAGGGCGACCTTCGCGCGCTACCTCCCCGACGGCAAGCGCATCCTCACCGGGCATCTCGAGAGCGCCATCAGCATCTGGGATGGTGAGACCGCTCGTTTCGAGCGGCAGCACTGGGCTCCGACCTTCAACGGCAGCGATCTTTGGGTCAGCGACGACTGCTCGAGATTCCTGACGACGACGCGGAAGGAGGCGACACTCTGGAATCCCCTCACCGACGAGACCCTCCGCCGCTTCGAGATACGCGCGGGAGAGTGCGCCGCCCTCTCACCGGATGGGACCCGGGTGCTGACCTTCGCCCAGCGCGGCACAGGGGCTCTGTGGGACGTGGAGATCGAGGCGCCGTTGATCGAGCTCCAGGTCCCTGGCACGAATCGGCTGCAGTGCGGTTTCGGCCCGCGCAGCCGCATCGCGTACGTGATCACGCCGGACGAAGGCCTGAGCCACCTCCTCGACGCCAGGAGCGGACGGCGCCTTCCCAGGCTGAGCTGGCAGGTCGAGGAGCTCTCGGCGGTCGCGATTACTCCCGACTCCGAAACCCTCATCGCGGGGGACCGGGAGGGCCGCCTGCACTGGTTCGAGACCGACACGGGGAGGCACCTGCGGAGGATCCCGGCCCACGATCGGAAGGTGGAGAGCCTCGAGCTGAGCCGGGATGGGGAGCTGTTGCTGTCACGGGGGCGAAGGCCAGCCCTGCGCGTCGCCGGCGCCGACGACGGGCGCCTGCTCTGGGAGATCGGAGTGCGCGACGGCTCGCCGCTGAGCGTCGGCGGGATCTTCAGCCCGGATGGGCGCGGGGTGATCTGCAGGGAGAGGTGGGACGGCGCCGCGCAGGTGCGCGATGCGCGCTCGGGAGAGATCCTCGCCGTCCTGGGCTCCGCACTGGGGGATGTGTTGACCCCCGCCGCTCACCCGAACGGCACGCGGATGGCGATTCCCTGCGGGGACGGCAGCATCCGGATCGTCGAGCTCGCCACGGGAACGCAACTCGCGTGCATCGATGCGCACTCGGACCGAGTCGATCTCGTGGCGTGGGACCCAACAGGAGAGCGTCTGTCGAGCTGTGGCAGGGACGGGAGGTTGAAGGTCTGGGACGCGAGCAGCGGACGGCTGCTGTCCGCGGTGCGGGCCTTCGAGCTCGAGGGCAGGCAGGAGCCCCGGGCCCACTTCAGTCCCGACGGAGAGCGGATCCTGTGCTGGGACAGCCATGGAGAGTCCTTCGCCATCTGGCGGGCTGACGAGGGTCGGCTGCTGACCAGGATCGATCTCGTCTCCTGGAGCATCAATGCGGCCGCGTGGAGCCCCGACGGCGAGTGCGTGGCCATCGGGGGGAGCGGCGTGCACCTCTTCGACGGTAGGTCCGGCGAGGCCACGGGGGTTCACCTCGAGCACGAGGAGACCGTGGCCGACCTCTCGTTCGACCCGGACGGCGACCACCTGGTGACGTCAGACATCGAGGGACGGGCCTACATATGGAGTCTCTCGAGCGGGAAGCGGCTGCACACCCTGCCCCACCCGGAGGCGATCTTCGGTCCCGAGCAGGTGGAGGTCGTGGTCGTCAGCCCGGACGGCAGCCTCGTCGCCACGGGGGCCGGCTCCGATTGCCGCGTCCTCTGCTGGGAGATGGAGAGCGGAAAGCTCCGCTGGAACGTCCCGGCCGGATGGAGTAGCGATGCTTGCGAGGGCGACCTGAAGCTGCGGTTCAACCCCGATGGAACGCGCCTGTACGTCTCCGAGTCGTGGGGAGGGGCCGTCCGGATCCTGGACGTGCAGAGCGGGGAGCCGATCGGCGACCCGCACACCTTCAGCGGGGTGGCCGATCTAGGCAGCACCGCAGACGATCGCCTCTTGCTGGAGCTCCGGGGCAGCTCCGTACGCATTCGCGACGGGCGGACGCTTCGGAGGCTCTACACCTTCGTGCCCTGCGAGGATGGTGCGCACCTCACGATCGCGCCCTCCATGCACTACGATGGCGATCCATCGGCCGCCCGGCGGGCTCACATGGTGATGGGGGACAGCTCCCTCCCCCTCCACTCCTACGCCAGCCTGCTCTGCGATCCCGAGGCCGTGATCGCCTCGATCGCCGGCGAGGAGCTCGAGCGGCCGCACCTGCCGCCTCCGCCCCTCCTGGAGCTCATCGCCCCGCCGGGCCGGATCCAAGAGGCCGCCGGGGCCACCTGGTCCATCGAGGCGGTCGGGACGGATCCGGGCGGGATGCTCGGTTTCGAGATCGAGCAGGACGGTCAGCTCCTGCCGGCCGAGCTGGTGGAGCCCGCCGTCTCGTTCACCGATGACGGACTCCGGGCGCGGCTCTCCCTCGTCATCCCCGAGGAGCTCAGGAGAGCCGGGACCACCTTCCGGATATGTGCCGTTTCGAGCGCAGGAATCCTCAGCCGGCCCGCCCTGGTCACCTTCCGGTAGCGAAACAGCCGCAGCGAGGCGTCGCGCACACAGCGGGCCGTCTCATCGCTATCATGCCCGGATGCCCTCCCGTGCGCTCCTCGCCTCGGTCCTTCTGCTACTGGCCGGGACCATGCTGCCGGCCGCTCCCCAGGTCGAGGACCTGGGTGTGCCGGTCCCTCCCGCCGAGGAGCTGGAGGAGGCGCGGGAGAAGCTGCGCACGCTGTACGCCGAGGAGCTGGACGAGGAGGGTCCGGAGGCGGCCCGGGAGCTGGCCCTGACGCTATGGGCGCAGGCCGAGCGCGCTGCCGTCGGAGGGGCCTCGCACTACGCGCTGGCGGAGGAGTCCATCCGCTCGGCCCTGCGGGCGCGGGACGGGGTGCTCTTCCTGGGGTACCTGGACGACTTCCTCGCCGCCTACGAGGTCGACGAGCTCCAGACGAACCTGTGGGCCTTCGAGGCCTACGACCCGCGCGACGACGGGAAGGTGACCGGCGTGCGCATCGCCGAGCGCTGCCTGAGGCTGGCGCGGCAGGGCGCCAGGGCCGGCGACGCGAAGTCGGCGCAGCGCCTGATCGACGTGGCCGCGGCGATCGGGAAGGCCAATGATCTCCTCGGCGTGCGGGAGCGCTGCTGGCGGCTGACCGACGAGATCAAGGACTGGGAGAAGCTCGCCGACAAGGCCCGCCGCGCGCGGCGCAAGCTCGAAGAGGACTCGGGGAGCGTGCGCGCCCACCTCGACGTCGCGCGCCACCTGCTGGCCGTGAGCGAGGACTGGGACGGCGCTCACGAGCACCTGAGGCACAGCCCCAACCCCAAGATCCTCGAGGCGCTGGAGCGGGACGATCTGGTCATGGAGACCGGCGGGCGGGCTGCTCAGGCCGAGTCCTGCCTCGACCTCGCTCGCCGCTGGCGGGCGATCGCCGAGAAGGAGCGGAAGGGCGCGTTGCGCGAGGCCTTCTTCGGCCGCGCCCTCCTCTGGTACGAGTCCGCGCTCGCGATGAGGGCGAACCGCCTGGACCAGGCCCTGAACGAGCTGGAACGAGACGAGATTCTCCCCCTCTTCGGGCCCGATCGCGTCTTCCTCGCGGATCGGGAGGAGATCTTCCTCCACGCGCCCCTCGGGGAGCTGGGCAAGGACGGCTGGATGGGGCTCACCGAGGACGAGGTGCGGATCGGGGGCGTCCTCCGGCTGCACTCGCTGGGGCTGCACGGGGGCGGGGCCGGCGACGACGCGCTGGTGCGCTACGACCTCGGCCGCGCCTGGAAGACCCTGTCGGGCGCGGTGGCCATCAACGACACCAGCCGCATGACCCGCACCGAGCCGCTGGACTTCCGGATCTTCGGCGACGCGAAGCTCCTGTGGACCTCGGAGACCCTCACCACCGTGCGGGACGCGCAGCCCTTCGAGGTGAGCGTGCAGGGGGTCAAGACCCTCGAGCTGCGCATCGTCTGCCACGGCCTGAACCGCTCCGCCCACACCATCTGGGTCGAGCCGGAGCTCGAGCGCTAGCCGGCACATGCGGACGACGCGCACCAGGCCCACCGCGGCGGAGATCCAGGGCGTCAGGGGTCGGCGGATACCGGACGTCCTGGGCCCCGGACTCGACGTGCTGTTCTGCGGCATCAATCCGAGCCTCTACTCCGCGGCCACGGGGCATCACTTCGCCCGCCCGGGGAACCGCTTCTGGAAGGTCCTGCACCGGTCCGGCTTCACCGATCGGCTCCTGTCGCCGCACGAGCAGGCGGAGCTGCTCGTGCACGGCTGCGGGCTCACGAACCTGGTCGCACGGGCCACCGCCGCCGCGGCCGAGCTGGACGAGGCGGAGCTCCGGCGCGGGCGCGCGACCCTCGCGAGGAAGGTGGCGCGGCACGCGCCCCTCGCGGTGGCCGTGCTCGGGATCGGCGCGTACCGCCAGGCCTTCGGGCGCCCGAAGGCTGCGATGGGGGAGCAGGAGGTCGGCATCGGTGGGGCCCGACTCTGGGTGCTGCCCAACCCCAGCGGCCTGAACGCACACTACCAGCTCCCGAAGCTGGTCGACCTCTTCGGCGAGCTGCGGAGCGCTCTCGGCTGACCCAGGATCATGGACTGCACCATCGACGAGCTGATCCCGGCCGACTGGGAGCGCGTCCGGGAGATCTACCTCGAGGGCATCGCCACCGGACACTCCACCTTCGAGGCCGGCGCGCCGGACTGGCCGGGCTGGAGCGCGAAGCACCTCCCCCAGCCGCGCCTGGTGGCCCGGGTGGAAGGCGTCGTCTCGGCCTGGGCGGCCCTGATCCAGGTCAGCGACCGGCCCGTGTACCGCAGCGGGGTCGCCGGACGCGAGTGAGGCGGCCCGCTACCGGGCGCAGGCCTCCTCGAGCAGGGTGCGCAGCACGCGCTGCAGGACGGTGCGGCGGTAGACGGCGGTCGAGCGCACGTCGTCGATGGGGGAGCAGTCCTCCCGCGCGGCCGCGCGAGAGGCGCGCCGCAGGAGCTCGGGCTCGGGCGCCCGACCGCACAGCTCGCGCTCGAGCGAGGGGAGCAGCACCGTGCGCTCGGCCACCGAGCCGGCGGCGGCGCGGACCCGCGAGATCCGACCCTCCTCCAGGGTGAGCGCCAGGGCCACCACCACCTTGGCGATGGACTGCGAGCGGCGCGTGCCCACCTTGCGGAAGGCGCGGCGCTCGCCCGCTGGACGCGGCGGGATCCAGACGGACTCGATCAGCTCGTCGCTCCGCCGCGCGGTGGCGCGGTAGCCGGTGAGGAAGTCCCCGGCCGCGAGCTCGCGTCGACCCTCGACGGAGGCCAGCCGGATCCTCGCCTCGAGGGCCAGGAGCGCGGGCACCAGGTCGGCCGCGGGCGAGGCCGTGCCCAGGTTCCCGCCCAGGGTCGCGCGGTTGCGGATCTGGGGGGCGCCCACCTCGGCGGCGGCCCATGCGAGTAGGTCCGCCCGCTGGCGCACCTCGCTCGCGCTCTCCAGCTCGGCGCAGGTCGAGAGCGCGCCGAGGCGCAGGCCGCCGTCCTCGGCGGAGATGCCGCGGAGCTCGTCCACGCCCCGGACGTCGATCACCCGCGGCGGCCGCGGGCCGCCGACGTGGAGCTCCACCATCAGGTCGGTCCCGCCCGCCAGGATGCGCGCGTCCTCTCCGGCCTCGCGCAGGAGGGCCAGCGCGTCCGGGAGAGTGCGCGGAGAGTCGACCGCGGTGCTCATTCGGCGCCCTCCTCCCCCCCGGCCGCGGCCAGGACCGAGGCCAGGATCCCGGCGTAGCCCGTGCAGCGGCAGAGATTGCCCGCCAGGGCGCGGCGCGCGGCCTCCAGGTCGACGGGCTCTCCCCGGCGGCGGCGCTCGTCCAGGAAGGCGCGCGTCATGGCGATGGCGCCCGGGGTGCAGATGCCGCACTGCACGCCGCCGCGGGCCAGGAAGGCCTCGCCGATCGGCGCCAGGGACGGATCCTCGATGGTGGTGACGCGAGCGCCCTCCACCTGGCAGACGGGGACCAGGCAGGCGAGCGCCGCTTCACCGTCGATCAGGACCGTGCACGCGCCGCACTCGCCCTCGCCGCAGCCCTCCTTGGTGCCGGTCAAGCGGAGGTCCTCGCGCAGGACGTCGATCAAGCGGCGCAGGGGATCGACCCCGGCGAGCTCCACCGGCTCGCCGTTGACGCGGAAGCGGATCGTGCGCGCGCTCACGGGACCTCCTCCGGGTGCTGCTCCAGCCAGGCCGCGAGCAGGCGCTCGGGAGTCGCCGGCAGGTGCGTCGCGCGCACCCCGACGGCGTCCTCGATGGCCGAGACCACCGCGGGCGCGCCGCCGTCCATGGGCAGCTCGCCGACGCCCTTGGCCCCGAAGGGGCCGTGGCGGAAGGGCTCCTCCACGAGCTCCACCTCGATGGGCGGCGCGTCCAGGGTGCCGGGGATGATGCAGGTGGACATGCGGTCCTGCAGGAAGCGTCCCTCGCGGGTCTGGACCACCTCCAGGTGGGCGAAGCCGATCGACTGCAGGCTTCCGCCCCGGATCTGGCCCTCGACGAGGTCGGGCAGGATCGCCTTGCCCACGTCGACGACGGAGAGGAAGCGCGTCACCTCAACCTCGAAGGTGTCGAGGTCCACCTCGACCTCGGCCACGTCGGCGCCCCAGCCGTAGGCCGGGTAGGCGTCGCCGCGGTAGCGCTCCTCGTCCCACTCGAGACCCGGCGGCGAGGCGTAGACCCCCTCCGCGCGGCCCTCGCCGCCCTCCTCGAGGAAGCGCCTCGCGCGCTCGCGGAAGGGCGCCGGCGAGGGGTCGAAGGCCTCCAGGCGCCGCCTCAGCTCGCGGCAGGCCTTCGCCAGCACGCCGCCCACGACCATGCAGGTGCGCGAGGCCACCGTGGGCCCCGAGTCGGGCACGGCCGCGGTGTCGGGCGCGGCCACGGTCACGTCCTCGACCCCGGCGCCCAGGGCCTCGGAGGCGATGGCCTGCCACAGCACCTCGGTGCCCTGGCCGAAGTCGGTGGAGGAGGAGAGCACCCGGGCCCGGCCATCCGGCAAGAGCTCCACCGCCGCGCGCGCTCTCAGGAGCTCCTCGCCCGAGCCGGTGAAGCCCGCGCCGTGAAAGAAGAGCGCGAGGCCCACGCCCCGCCGCTTGCGGCCGGTCCGGGGTGCGCCCCAGCGGCGCTCCTCGAAGCCGCTGCGCTCGAGCGCGCGCTCGAGGACCTTCTCCGAGCCGACGCTCTCCGCCAGCACCTGCCCGGTGGCGGTCGAGTCGCCCACCCGCAGCAGGTTGAGCCGCCGCAGATGGGCCGGGTGCAGGCCCAGCTCGCTGGCGACGCGGTCCATGTGCCGCTCCACCGCGAAGCACACCTGGGGCGCGCCGAAGCCGCGGAAGGCGCCGTAGGGCACGTGATGGGTGCCGACCACCCGGCCGTGGACGCGCACGTGGCCGCAGCGGTAGGGGCCCGCGGCGTGGATGCAGGCGCGCGAGAGCACCACCGGCGAGAGGGTGGTGTAGGCGCCGCCGTCGAGCAGGACCTCGATCTCGGCCGCCAGCAGGCGCCCGTCCTCCGCCACCGCGGTCCGGTGGCGTACCAGCGAGGGGTGCCGCTTGGGGGTCACGGCGAGGTCCTCGGAGCGGTCCAGGATCATGCGCACCGGATGGCCGCTGGCGCGGGCCAGGAGCGCCGCGCAGCAGGCGAGCACCGAGGGGTAGTCCTCCTTGCCCCCGAAGCCCCCGCCGGTCGCGACCTGCTCCACCCGCGCGTCCTCGGGCTCGATGGCCAGGGCGCGGACCAGGGCGTTGCGAACGTAGTGGGGGCACTGCAGCGACCCCTTGACGGTCACGCGATCCCCGGACTCCGAGGCCCAGGCGACCACGCCCTGGGGCTCGATGTACATCTGCTCGTGGGTGTCGGTGCGGTAGGTGCCCTCGATCACCCGCTCCGCCCGCTCCAGGACTCCGGGCGCGTCGCCCTTCTCGATCAGGACCTCCTTGAAGACCTGCTCGGAGGCCTCCATGTCCAGGACCGGCTCGAGCTCCTCGATGCGCGGCCGGATGGCGGCCAGGGCCTCGGCCAGGGTCTGCGGATCGGGCGCCGCGACCAGCAGCAGGGGCTCCCCGCAGTGCCGGACCTCCTCCTCGGCGAGGATCGGCTGGTCGTCGACGATCATGGCGATCCGGTTGGCGCCGGGGATGTCCTGCCGGCGCACGAGGACCACCCGGTCGAGGTCGAAGTCCGGATCGAAGTCGAAGCCCAGGAGCCGGCCGCGCGCCACGGGCGATCGCAGGCAGGCCCCCGTCCAGGCGCCGGGCACCTCCAGGTCGGCGACGTAGGGCGTGCGGCCGCGGACCTTGTCTGGCCCGTCGGGTCGGGGGAGGGGGCGTCCGATGGAGCCGGGCATGGGGCCCGAGGGTGGGGTCTGGGGCCCCTCCATTCAAGGGGAGGGGGTCGGTGGGGATGGATCCGGCGGTTTCGTTCAAGTCGCTCCCGAGCCGCGCCGACCCAAGCGAGACGATGCCCCCCAAGCCTGCTCCCCTCCCCCGACGCGTTCACCGGGCCGGCATGACGATGATCGAGATCGTCCTGGTGGCCGTGATCCTCTCGATCCTGACCGCCACCCTCCTGCCGCGCGTGGCCGGCCTGGCCGAGCGCAGCCGCGTGGCCAAGGCGCTGATCCTGGTCGACGTGCTCCGCAAGGCGGGATCCAACTTCCGCGCGGACATGGGCAAGTACGGCCGGGAGCTGGCCGGCGGCGCGATCCCCGACCGGGAGCTCAGCGCGCCGCAGACGACCGATCGCTGGAAGGGGCCGTACATCGAGAGGCCCCTCGTGGACCACATGACCAACCCCTTCGGGGGCCGGATCAGCCTGTTCAGCAAGATCGACGCCCACGGCTGGATCCCGGGCTTCGACCTCGACGGCGACGGCAAGCTGGACGTGAAGGGCAGCGGGAACATGCTGTGGCTTAGCGGCGTGCCCGAGAGCGCCGCGAAGCGCATCGACGGGAAGCTGGACGAGGGCACGCCCGGCGGCTGGGCCGAGACCGGCGGCGTGCGCTGGAAGCCCGCGGACGAGGCGCTCTTCGTGTTGCTGGGCATCTGAGCGGCCCTCCCGGGAAGCCGCCCAGCGGCCCTGCCGCGGATTGCCCGGAGCGGATCGACGGGGATCCGATCGCGGGGGTACCGTGTCGGGACCATGATCGAGCCGATCCTCGCCGCGGCCGCGGCCCTCGCCCCGCTCCAGGAGCCCGCCGGACACGCGCCCGTGCCGGTCCCCTCCGTCCGCATCTGGGACCGGGCCCCGCACAACGCCTTCACCGACCTGATCCGCTTCGAGAGGCGCTTCTACTGCACCTTCCGCGAGGCGTCCGGGCACGTGCCCGGGAAGTCGGGAGCCGACGGGACGATCCGGGTCATCGCCTCGGAGGACGGCGAGGCGTGGGAGTCGGCGGCCCTGCTCGAGGTCGAGGGCATCGACCTGCGCGACCCCAAGCTCTCGATCACCCCCGACGGCAGGCTCATGGCGCTCCTCGGCGGATCGCACTACGAGGCCGGCGAGATTCTGGATCGCCTGCCGCGGGTCTCCTTCTCCGACGCCGAGGGCGCGGGCTTCTGCGAGCCGATCGAGGTCGAGATGGACCCGGCCATCGCGGGTCCGAACGACTGGCTGTGGCGCGTCACCTGGCGCGAGGGCGTGGCCTGGGGAGTCGTCTACCAGGCCGTCTCCGAGGAGTGGGGGCTCCACCTGGTCCGGAGCGCGGACGGCATCCGCTACGAGCAAGTCAGCCCCCTGGACCTCGACGGCCGACCCAACGAGGCGACCATCCGGTTCCTCGGGGACGGCGAGATGCTCATGGTGGTGCGGCGCGAGGGCGGGGATCGCAGGGGGGCGCTCGGCCGAGCTCGGCCGCCCTACCGGGACTGGAGCTGGAGCCCGATCGACCGACGGCTGGGCGGCCCGGACCTCGCGCTGCTGCCGGACGGCGGCCTGGTGCTGGGGACGAGGCGGTACCGGGAGAAGGCGTACACGACCGTCCTGGGCCGGCTCGGGCTCGACGGGAGCTTCGAGCGGCGCCTCGAGCTCCCAAGCGGCGGGGACACCAGCTACCCCGGCCTCCTGGTGCACGGGGAGCACCTGTGGGTCTCCTACTACTCGAGCCACGAGCCGGGCGTGGGGACCGCGATCTACCTGGCGAAGGTGCCGCTGGAGGTGCTCGCGGAGTAGCCGACCGAGAGACGGCGAATCGAGCGTGGGATGGCGAGGCCCCGGGGGTCTCGAGGGCAGAGGAGCGATCGAAGTGCCCGCGGAAAAGGACTGGATCGAGCTCCACCGGCAGACGGTGCGGCCCCTGTACGCCTGGATCAGCCGGCGGGCGGGCGGCGACCGGGAGATGGCCGAGGACGTCACCCAGGAGACCTGGCTGCGTGCGCTCTCGGCCTGGCGGAGGCGGGGCTTTCCGGCCGCGCCCCTGGCTTGGCTGGAGACCACCGCCGGCAACCTGATCCGCAACCACTTCCGGCGCATGCGGCCCGGTCGGCTCGACCAGGCCGAGGTCGCCTCCCTCGCGGACGAGCCCCGACCCACCTCGCCCGACGCGGCCGCCTTGCTGCACCGGGCGCTCGCGCGCCTGCGCGCCGCCCAGCGCCGCCTGATCGAGGCCCACCACCTCGACGGCCGCAGCCTGGCGACCATCGCCGGCGAGATGGGTCTCAGCGAGCGGGCGGTCGAGGGCCGGCTGCGCCGTTCGCGCCTGGCCCTGAAGCGCAGACTGGTCTCCCTCGCGGGGGGGACCGAAGCCGGAGAACCGTCATGAGCGAGCCCGAACGAGCGCGTCCCGAGTTCCTCGACCATCTCGAGTGGCAGCTCCGCACCGAGCTGCGCCGCCAGAGGCGCTTCGAGGAGCCGAGCCCGCCTCGCGGCTGGCGGACCCTGCGCCTGGCCGCCCTGGTGGTGCTCTCGATCACCTTCGGCGCGGCCGGGGTGATCGCCGCCGAGCGCATCCAGGAGTCCGGGCGGCGGGACCTCCTGCTGCAGCGGGTCCAGGTGCGGATGCGGAGCGCCGAGGAGCGCCGCCAGCTCCTCGAGGAGGACCTGACGCGAACCGAGATGCTCGTCGAGACCGGGCGCGCGCAGCAGGGGGAAGCCGACCAGAGCCGGGGCCGGCTCGAGGCCGTCGTCCTGGAAGGGGGGCGGCTGCGGCTGGACCTCGAGGAGATCCAGGCCTCGGGTCGCGAGCCGCGGCTCGAGCTCTCCGCGCCGCGGGTCGGGGGCCGGGACTTCGTCGGGGAGCGCATCGAGCTCGACCTGCGGGCCGCGGAGCGCCGGCTGGAGCGCGAGCGGCAGCGGGAGGAGCGCGTGCAGAGGATGGGGGAGATGGGGCTCGCCTCTTCCTCGGAGATCGCGAAGGCCTCCGTCGGGGCTCGCCGCGAGGAGCTCCTCATCAGCGAGCTGAAGGTCCGCCGCCGGCTGCGGGCCGACTTCCTGGTCGGCCGGATCGACGCGCGGCGCGTCGAGCTCGAGGCCATGCGGGAGGGGGCTCAGGGGCGGCTCGCCCAGGCGGAGAGCCGGCTGGAGCACGCGCGGCCGGAGATCGATCGGCTCCGGACCCTGAACGAGGCGGGGCTCGTCTCCCCGACCGAGCTTCACCGGGCGGAGGTCGAGCAGCGGGAGGCCCAGGGAGAGCTGGAGCTCGCCCGGATCGAGCTCGCGTTGATCGAGGAGGACCTTTGGGACTGAGTCGGTCACGACCCTCGGCCCCGCCGTTCATCTGCGGGGCGTAGCCCCGCCAGATGCAACTGCGGGGCGCCGGGCCGCGGCCGCCGGCCGCCGGCACCGGCGCTACTTCACCTGCTTGATCTGCACGCCCCGGCGCTCGCGGCTGATCTCGTCCTGCAGGCGCTGCTGGCGCTGCATCTGGTTGTCGAAGTTGAAGTCGAGCACGTTCTTGAAGTACTCCTGCTGCTGGGGGCTCTCCAGGAGCTCCAGCCCTTCGAGCGATTTGGAGGCCTCGGGGAGGCGCCCCGGGTCCATCGCCAGCGAGGTGGTTCCGCGGTGGAAGGCGTAGTGCTTGCGGTCCAGGCGGGCGATCACCG
>CAZTTG010000077.1:0-30933 GCA_964615935.1 uncultured Planctomycetaceae bacterium
CTCGCGGTGAGCGACAACGGCCCCGGGGTGGGCGCGGAGGAGCTGGCGCGCGCGCCCGACCTCTTCTACACCACCAAGGAGGTGGGCCGGGGCAGCGGCCTGGGGCTGTCGATCGTCCACAACGTCGTCGACCAGCACGGAGGCCGGCTGGAGCTCTCCAGCGAGCCGGGCAGGGGCTTCACGGCCCGGATCCGGCTGCCGATCTCGGGAGAGGAGGGGGAGCCGCGGCGGTGAGCGAGGTCTCGCCCCTGCTCTGGCCCCTCCTGGCCGGGCTGCTCGGCCTCTCGGCCTGCTTCAGCGCCACCGAGACGGCCCTGTTCAGCCTCACGATCGAGGACCGCGCCCGCGCCGGCGGCCGCGTCGAGCGGCTGCTGGCCGACCCGCGCAGCGCCCTGGTCACCGTGCTGCTCGGCAACCTCGTGGTCAACCTGACCTTCTTCGCCTTCGCCGCCCGCGTCTCCTTCGGCGAGGGCGGGCTGGGCCGGGTCCTCTCCGGCCTGGGGGCGCTGGTGCTCATGCTGGTCTGCGGGGAGATCCTGCCCAAGACCGCGGCCCTGCGGGCGCGCCTGGGCATCGCCCGGGTCGGCTCCGGCCCGCTCACGGTCCTGGTGCGCGTCCTGCGGCCGGCGCGCCGCGTCCTGCAGCACATGCTGGACCTGGTCTACCGCGCCCTGGGGGAGGCCGCCCAGGAGGAGCTCTCCATCACCCCCGAGCTCCTCTCCCAGGTGCTGGGCCGCAGCGGTCGGGCCGGGCACATCGAGCGCGGCGAGGCCCAGATCCTGGCGGAGATCGTGGAGCTGCGCTCCATCCGCGTGCGCGAGATCATGACCCCGCGGGTCGACGTGCTCTTCGTGGAGCGGGGCGGCGCGGAGCGGGAGGAGGTCATCCGCCAGGCCCTGGCCCGGCGCGTCCCCTGGATCATCGTCTACGAGGAGACCCCCGACCGCGTGGTCGGGCGGGTGGCCCTGCGGCGGCTCCTGTCCCAGCCCGAGCAGGACCTGGACGAGCTCCTGGTGCCGGTGGTCTTCGCGCCCGAGGTGGCCAGCGCCCAGGACCTGCTGATCTTCCTGCGCGAAGAGGGGGCGGCCATGGCGGTGGTGGTCGACGAGTGGGGCGGGACCGCCGGCGCGGTGACCCTCGAGGACGTCTTCGAGGAGATCGTCGGCGACCTCCGCTCCGAGGGCGAGGAGCGCGCCCGGCCGGCGGTGCCCCTGGGCGAGGGCCGCTTCCGGGTCGACGGGGACCTGTCCATCCGCGACTGGAACGAGCTCTTCGGCCACCGGGTGGTGCCCGCCGAGTTCGAGACCGTGGGCGGCCTGGTCACTGCCCTCCTGGGCCGCATCCCCCGGACCGGCGACGAGGCCCGCGCCGGGGGGCTGGTGTTCGAGGTCGAGGCCACCCGCGGCCGGCGGGTCCTCTCGGTCCTCATGCGGATCGAGTCCCACGGAGCCCTGGTCGGCCCCCATCCCGAGGAGAGCCCGGCGTGATCTGGCTCGTCCTGCTGCTCCTGGCCCTCTGCATCGCCGCCAGCGCGCTCTACTCGGGCGGCGAGACGGGCGTGTACAGCCTGTGGCGGGCGCGGGTGCACCTGGAGGCCGAGCACGGCCGGAGCGCGGCCCGCATGATCCGGGCGCTCCTGCGGGACGAGGTGGCCCTCCTGATCACCATCCTGATCGGCAACAACCTCACCATCGAGCTGGCCACCCACCTGGGCGGCGACGCGCTCCTGCGCGTCGGGGTGCCCGAGGCCGCGCGCGAGGTGGTCCTGGCCCTGGCCCTGACCCCGCTGGTCTTCTTCTTCGGGGAGCTCCTGCCCAAGGATCTCTTCCGCCGCCGGCCCCACGCCCTGACCGGCGTCTTCGCCCCCTTCCTCATCGCCTCGCGGGCGCTCTACCTGCCGCTGGCGGTGCCCTTGAGGCTCCTGACCCGAGCCCTGGAGCTCCTCGGCGGGGTGGGCGGCAGCGAGCTGGTCGAGGCGCGCGGCCGCGGGGCGGTGCTCAGCCTGCTGGAGGCCGGCAAGCGCAGCGGAGCGCTGGAGGCCGAGGCCGAGCGCATGGCGCGCAACGCGCTCCAGCTCAAGGCGACCCCGGTAGAGCGGGTGATGGTCCCCTGGGACCGGGTCGTCACCCTGCGCGGCGACCTCTCCCCGCGGGAGCGGTACGAGCGGGTGGCCGCCTCCGAGTACACGCGCCTGCCCTGGATCCCGCCCGAGGGCCCGGTGGAGGACTACCTGCACCAGCTCGAGGCCCTGGCGGCCGGACCCGAGGCGGACCTCGGCACCTGCCGGCGGCCCCTGCCGTGCCTGCCGCCCGACCTCCCCCTGGACCGCGCCCTGGCACGGCTGCGCGGCGCGGGGCAGCGCGCGGCCCTGGTCGGCAGCCCGTCCGAGCCCCTGGGGCTGGTCACTCTCAAGGATCTCGTCGAGGAGATCTCGGGAGACCTGGCCCGGTGGTAGGAGCGTGGAGTCTGCCTCCTCGAAGAAACCGCCAAGGCGCCAAGAAGCGCCAAGACCGGAGGAGAGGCGGCCAGGGGGGTTGAGGACGGGCGGCGACCGAAGCGCTCCGGCCCTTCTCTGCCTCCGGCTTCCCCTCCGGGCTCCTCCGGTCTAGGCGCTTCTCGGCGCCTTGGCGGTTTCTTCGAGGGGACAGTGAGACAGGCCCCGGTGTCCCGCACATCCGCGGATCGGACTCTCTTTTGTCGCAACTCGCGCGCCCGGCTAGGATATTCAGCCCCTCCAGGCCGGATCGCCGGTCCCCGCACCGAGCCTCCTCCCCGAACATCGGAGAGCCACCCCATGAAGTCGCTCGTATCCCACGGATGGGTTCTCCTCCTCGGCTGCCTCCTGGCCGCCCTGGGCCTGGCCCGAACCCCTCAGGGCGGGGGCGGATCCAGCGGACAGGGCACCGGGACCCGCATCCTGCCCTCCCTGCCGGCGGCGGCCAACGCCGACTCGAACAACCGGATGGTCGCGGTGACCGGCACCGACGTGACCGGGGCCTCCATCCTCTACCTGGTGGACACCGTGGGCCTCCACCTCGCGGTCTACCAGGCCAGCGGGGGCGGGGGCTCGACCCGGGGCGTCGAGCTCATGGGAGTCCGGAACATCGGCCTGGACTTCGAGCTGGACGGCTTCAACGACCAGACCCGCCACGAGGGCCGGCCCTTCCGATACAAGGACCTGAGGGAGATGTTCCTCAAGGAGGGCCTCCTGGAGGAGGGGTCCTCCGGCGCCGGCTCCACGGGCCCCGGGGGGGGCTGATCGCCCCGCCAGACCGCTCCAAGCCCTCAGAAGGGGTGTTCCGGGGCCGATGTACTCTGGCGCCGCCCCGAACCAGAACCTATCCTTCCACCTCCCATCCACCATCCGAACCCATCCATCCCAGGAGATGCCGCCGTGGCCGACGAATTCTTCAGCTTCGAGGAAGCCCTCTCAGAACTGCGTCTGAAGGAGGAGGAGCTCAAGCGCCTGGTCTCGGAGGGCGAGATTCGCGCCTTCCGCGACGGGGACACCATGAAGCTCCGCAGGGCCGACGTGGAGCAGCTGCGCAGCGAGCTCTCCGGCGGTGAGGTGGTGGACCTGGGAGACGTCGACGAGGACCTGGTCTTCGAGGACGACGCCGACCTGGACACCGCCGGCATGGCCACCGAGGAGATCACCGAGGCCGACACCATCCTCGAGGACGACGTGGACGACATCGGCGAGGTGGAGCTCGAGGAGGAGGAGATCGGAGCCCCCTCCCCGGTGCGCCGCACCGCGGCCGTGGCCGCGGCCGCCGAGGAGGAGGCCGACGAGGGCATGGGCCTGAAGGCGGCCCTGATCCTGACCACCGTCGTCATGATCCTCTCCATCCCGGTCTGCTGGGCCGCCGCCACGGGCCACGTCAGCGGCATGGCCGATGGCATCGCCGGCATCTTCAAGGACGTCCCCTCGGAGGCACCCTCGGAGTAGCCCCGGAGCCGCCACAGGCCGCCGGCTGCCTCCCGCGGCTCTGCCGAAAGCGCGTAACCCGGTCCCCTTCTTCACGCTACGCGAAGAGGCGGACCGGGTCCTTTACTTCGCCCCTCCGGATCTCGAAGCTGGGGTCGGATCAGGAGGGCCACAGGGCTCGGGGAGGCCGACCTCCCCACAGAACGGTAGGGGATCACGATGGCATGGAATGAGAAGACGTTGGGTGGCTGGCCGAGCCGGGTCGCGGTGCTCGGGCTCGCCCTGGCGGCGTCCTGCGTGTCGCAGGAGCAATACGACGAGGCCGTCGGGCGGGCCAAGCACTTCCAGACGCGGGTGCACGAGCTCGAGGCCGAGCGCCAGGGCCTGCAGGGCGAGAACCGCCGGCTGGCCCGACAGCTCGAGGCCAGCCAGATCGAGGCCGCGGAGGCCGGCTACACCGAGGAGATCGACCAGCGGATCGGCCACCTGGACAGCATCGTGGCCCAGCTGGGCCGCAGCCCGGGGGAGGCCGAGAAGTTCCAGGTCGACGGGGGATACGTGTACCGCCTGCGGGACGCGGTCCTGTTCGAGCTGGGATCGGCGGAGGTGAGCCCCGAGGGGCGCAACCTGCTGCTGGAGGTGGCCCGGGACATCCTGGCCGAGGACCCCGAGCGCGTCGAGGTCCACGGCCACACCGACGACACGGGCTTCAAGCGCGAGGCCACGATCGCCAAGTACCCCCACGGCAACCTCCAGCTCTCGGCCGACCGGGCCGTGCAGGTGGCGGCCATCCTGATCCGGGATGGCGGCGTGCCCGCGGAGCGCCTGGTGGCCATGGGCTACGGCGAGCACCGTCCGGTGGTCCCCAACGACTCGGCCGCCAACAAGCAGAAGAACCGCCGGGTCGACATCTTCGTGTCCACGGACACGGATGAGTGAGCCGGGGGAGACTCGCGCGGAGGGAGGGTGACGGGGAGAGCGAGCCGTGACCCCTTGCGAGCGGCCCGGGTCCCTCGTCGAGCCCCGGGACGGCCGCCCCCGTGGGCACCCGCCCCCCTCGCTCTCCTGATCGCCCTGGCCGCGGCCTGCACGGACGCCTCGCCTGAGGCGACCTCCTCCCTCGAGCGCCTGGAGCGCCTGGCCTTCGTCGAGCAGGGCCACCGCGGCCCGGCCCTCCTGATCGAGCGCTTCGAGACCACCCGAGAGGACTGGCTGGCGTGGCGGGCCGGCGGGGAGGCCGTGGAGGGGGACGCGCTGGTGCAGCGCTCGGGCCGCTGGCTCCCCACGGAGCGGCACCTGCCCGCGACCTACATGAACCGGGAGGAGGCCCGCGCTTTCGCCGCCTCGAGGGGGATGCGGCTGCTGACCTGGCGAGAGTGGGCCTTCGCGGCCATGGGCGATCGGGACCGGGCCTTCCCCTGGGGCGGCCGGGACTGGCGCGCCTGGCAGGACTCGGTGGCCAACACCCTGGATCTGGGCAACCACCGCCTGCGGCCGGTGGGGACCTTCGAGTCGGGCAGCACGCCCGAGGGCATCTACGACCTCCTGGGCAACGCTTGGGAGTGGGTGGACGACCTGGCGCCCTGCGCGGAGGAGCAGAACCCGCACCCCGCCGACGACCGCATCTCGGCCATGGGCGGCTCCTACCTGAGCCACGCCCGGTTGCTGCGGGAGCGCGGACTGACGTTCACCCGTCCCTGCGATCCGGGGAGCCGCTTCGACGACGTGGGACTGCGCTGCGGGGTGGAGGCGGCCGAGTACCTGCGGGCCTGCGCCGCAAGCTGGCCCCGCGACGCGGAGTCCCGGGAGCGCCTGCGCCGGATCGGCGCCCGCTGGGGACGCCGGGCGGTTCCCTTCCTCGAGGCGGCGGCGGTCTGGATGGAGATCTGCGACCAGGGGTGGCTGTGGCGCGGTGAGCCCATCCCGTTCCTGGTGGTCGGCCGAGACCGGGCCCGTGCGGCGGCCGCCCTGGCCGACCTCCTCGAGGGCGCGCGGCCGTGAGCGGCGGCGGGCCGGGCTGGCGCCGCCCTCCCTGGAGCGAGTTCCGGGCCGCCCTCGATCGGGCCGGCTTCCGACCCTCCCGGCGGCTGGGGCAGAACCTGCTCGTGGACGAGAACATGGTCCGCGCCATCGCCCGGGACGCGGGGGTAGGGGAGGGCGACTTCGTGCTCGAGGTGGGGCCCGGCTGCGGCTTCCTCTCCGCCCACCTCCTCGAGCGGGGCGTCGAGCTCCTGGCGGTGGAGATCGACGCGCGCCTGCTCGAGGTGGCCCGGGAGCTCCTGGCCCCCTTTCCCGGGGCGACCCTGCTCGAGGGCGACGTGCTCGAGGCCAAGGGGCGGCTCGACCCCCGGGTGTCCGGGCGGCTCCCCGCCGAGGGCCCCTGGTTCCTCGTCAGCAACCTGCCCTACTCGGTGGGCTCGCCGGTCCTGGTCCTCTGCGCCCGCACCCCCAATCCGCCGGCCTCGATGACGGTCCTGATCCAGCGCGAGCTGGCCGAGCGCGTGGCCGCCACC
Source organism: uncultured Planctomycetaceae bacterium (assembly GCA_964615935.1). Classification (GTDB taxonomy): domain Bacteria; phylum Planctomycetota; class UBA1135; order UBA1135; genus CAZTTG01. Next base: position 6,442 of record CAZTTG010000077.1, read on the forward strand.
CCCGGGACGGCCGCCTGGGGGGCCCTCTCGGCCCGGCTGCAGATCGCCTACTCCGTCGGGATCCTCCGGACGGTCCCCGCGCACCTCTTCTGGCCGCGCCCCCGGGTGGAGAGCGCCGTCCTGCGGCTGGATCTGCGCCCCGAGCGCCCTCCGGCGCCGGACCTCGACCACTTCGATGCCCTGGTGGGCGGCCTCTTCCAGCGGCGCCGCCAGGCCCTGGGCCGGGTGCTGGCCGCTCGCCTGGGGGGGCGGGAGGCGGCCCTGGAGCTCCTCGGGGCCCAGGGGCTCGAGCCCTCGATCCGGGCCGAGACCCTCGGCCCGGAGGTCCTCCTGGCCCTGTCCCGGGATCCCCTCTGGCGGTCCCGCCCGGCGGGGGAGGGGCCCTGAGGGTGGCCCGGGCCTGGACGGGTGGGCGCGGGATGCGTGCAGAACTGCCCGATTGGGGCTTGGATGCTCGACCGCGGTTCGCTATGAAACGGGGTTCCAGTCGCCAGGATCCGCTCTGTCCCTCGCCCGGGGACGGATCGGCCGAAATCGAGAGGGGGCCGGCTCCGCCCAGCGACGAGCCACCCCACCGCCGCATGTGCGACCGACGGCCGAGCGACTGGGTGGGCGCGCTCAATCTTGTCCAGGGCTCCCACCGCGGAAGAGGTCTGCCCGACCCGCGCGGAGGGGAGTCCCCGCCTTCTTCTCTCGTACCGCACCGGCCCACCGGCCGTTCCACACGGTCCTTCGGCCGCTCCACATGCACCCCTCGGCCGCATCGCGTGGTCCCTACGGCCGTTCTGCAGGCTTCGTTCGGTCGCCTTGCGCCAACCTCTCCGTTCCGGGGCCCTCGCTCGCGTCGCGCCCGCCGACCCGACCCCGAGCCCCTTCCAGGGGTAGGCTTCAGGTGAAGACAGCCCCGGGCACATCCCCGTTTTCCGGCCTCCGAGGCCGGCCTCGACGTCCCTCGAGGCCGGTGCGGCGGTCCTTCCACGTCCCCATCCAGCCCAGCCCTTGAGCGACGAGTTCCGACAAGCCCTCGAGGAGGTGAAGCTGCGCTCACCCATCGAGGAGGTGGTGCGCGAGCGCGTGCCCGCCCTGCGTAGGCAGGGGCGGCTGTGGGTGGCGTGCTGCCCCTTCCACGAGGAGAAGACCCCCTCGTTCAAGGTGGACCCGGCCAAGGGGTACTGGCACTGCTACGGGGCCTGCGGGGAGGGCGGGGACCAGATCGACTTCGTCCGGCGCTACGACAACGTCGAGTTCCTGGAGGCGGTCGAGCTGCTCGCGGCCCGCTCGGGGGTGGCGCTCCCGGAGCGGCGCGCCCCGCGCCGACCGAAGGAGAGCGATCACGCCGATGGGTGTCGGGAGGTCCTGTCGCTCGCGGAGGCCTTCTTCGCCAAGCGGCTTCGCGGCGCGGAGGGGGCGGCGGCGCTGGACTACCTGCGGGGCCGGGGCTTCGTGGACGAGACCCTGGAGGCCTTCGGCCTGGGCTGGGCGCCGGCCGGGCCGGCGGCCCTGATCGAGGGCCTGCGGCGGACCGAGGGCCCGCGGCCCGGGGCGGTCGACCCCGAGCGCCTGATCGAGGCGGGGCTCTGCCGCCGCAGCGAGCGCGGCAGCCTCTACGACTTCTTCCGCGGCCGGCTGATGATCCCGATCCGCGATCTCTCGGGGCGCACGGTGGGCTTCGGCGCCCGCAAGCTCTCGGGGGACGACCCGACCTCGCCCAAGTACGTCAACAGCCCGGAGACGCCGGTCTTCCACAAGGGGCAGCTCATCTACGGGCTGGACCGCGCCCGCGACACGGTGCGCCGCTCGGGGCACCTGGTGCTGGTCGAGGGCTACACCGACGTCATGGCCGCCCACCAGGTGGGCCTCTCCGGGACCGCGGCGATCCTGGGGACCTCGACCACCGACGAGCACGCCGCCCTGGTGCGCCGGGCCGGGGCGCGGCGCGTCACCCTGGTCTTCGACGGGGACGAGGCCGGACGCAAGGCAACCTTCCGGGCGCTGTCGGGCCTCCTGCCGCTCGAGCTGGAGCTCGACGTCTTCACCCCCCCGGAGGGGCAGGACCCCTGTGACCTGTGCCTGCGCCAGGGCGCCGACGGCCTGCGGGCGGAGCTCGAGCGGGCCCGGCCCTGGCTGGCCTACCTGCTCGAGAGCCTCCGGGGGATGCCCGCCGCGCGCCTGTCTCTCGGCGTCGACCGGCTGCTGGAGCTGATCTTCCGGCTGCGCAAGCCGGTGCACCGCGACGCCTGCCTGGTCGAGGTGGCCGACTTCCTCGGGCACCCGCTCGAGAGCGTGCGCGAGCAGCTCGAGAGCCTGCCCGAGCGCCGGCGCGAGCGCGCGCAGGCCGAGCGGGAGCGCGCCGCCGCGCCGGCCCCCGAGGCGCCGGATGCGGGCGCCGAGCGGGTCTCGCGCCGGGCCTACGAGGAGCTCGTGGGAGCGGTGCTGCGCAGCCCCGATCTGCTGCCGCGGATCCGGAGCCACGCCGACGCCTGTCCGTGGCCGGATCTGGGCCGCATCCTGGCGGCCCTCCTGGAGCTGGACGAGCTGGGGGAGGCGCCCATCGGGGTCGACTCCCTGATGACGCTGCTGGGCGAGGACCCCGCCCGCGAGCTGGTGGTCCGCGCCTTCGAGCACGCCACCCGGGCCGAGGACCCCCAGATCCTCCTGGAAGGCGCCGACCGCTTCCTGAACGAGCGGGAGGCGCTCGAGGGGGTGCGCCGCGAGCGCCTGCGGCTCGACGCCCTGGAGGAAGACGACGAACAACGGCGGGCCATGCGCGAGATCCACGCACGGCTGCGCCGCATCCACATCCCTGGCACTGCAAACTGAGGCACGCATGTCGGACAGGTTCGAAGAGATCGTAAAGCAACTCGTCGAAGAGGGGCGCAGGAAGGGCTACCTGACCTTCTCGGAGATGAACAAGCTCCTGGAGGATCAGTTCCTCCCACCGGACCGGATGGACCAGGTCTTCGTGGTGCTCGAGGACCAGGGCATCGAGGTCCTGGACGACGCCGCGTCGCCCGGGGCCGTGGTCGTGGTGGACACCGACGAGGAGCCCACCAAGGCGCCCACCAAGCGCCCCGTCGAGGCGCCCGAGGAGGAGCCCGCCGAACCCGTGTTCACGCGCAGCGTCCTGCCGGAGAAGATCGACGATCCGGTACGGATGTACCTGACGCAGATGGGCGAGATCCCCCTGCTCACCCGCGAGCAGGAGATCTACCTGGCCAAGACCATCGAGATCACCCGCAAGCGCTTCCGCAAGAAGTGCATGGGCTCGGGTCTGTGCATGAGCTGGTCCCTGGAGACCCTGGGCATGGTGCAGCGCGGCGAGCTGGCCTTCGACCGCACCCTCAAGGTCAACCCCAACCCCAAACCCGACGACGACCCCAAGATCGTCGAGACCCTGGGCAAGGCCTTCCTGGCCCGGCGCCTGCCGGTCAACCTGGAGACCATCCGCAAGCTCATGGAGCGGCTGCGCGAGGAGTACCGGCCGCTGCTGGACACCCGGATTTCCAAGGCCCGGCGCTCGACCCAGCTGAAGAGGGTCCAGAACCTGCGCCGCAAGCTGGTGATCCTCATCGAGGAGTGCCACCTGCAGGTCAAGAAGGTGCGGCCCTACCTCGAGGAGATGGAGGGCATGTACCGCGAGATGCGCTCGGTGGAGCGGAAGGTCTCGAGCCTGAAGAGCTCCCGCAAGAGCGGCCAGGCGCTGCGCGAGCTGCGGGAGCGCATCCACGAGCTGGAGCTGGCCTCGCTGGAGCCGCCCGATCGCCTGCGGCGCAGGCTGGACCAGGTGCGCCTGCACTACGCCGAGTACGAGGACGCCAAGCGCAAGCTCTCCAGCGGCAACCTGCGGCTGGTGGTCTCGATCGCCAAGAAGTACCGCAACCGCGGGCTCTCCTTCCTGGACCTGATCCAGGAGGGCAACACTGGCCTGATGAAGGCGGTGGAGAAGTACGAGTACCGCCGCGGCTACAAGTTCTCGACCTACGCCACCTGGTGGATCCGCCAGGCCATCACCCGCTCGATCGCCGACCAGGCGCGGACCATCCGAATCCCGGTCCACATGATCGAGACCATGAGCAAGCTGCGCAACGTCTCCAAGAAGCTGCTGCAGACCAAGGGGCGCGAGCCCTCCATCGAGGAGGTGGCCGAGGCCACCGACATCTCGGTGGAGGAGGCCAAGCGGGTGATGAAGATCAGCAAGCACCCCATCAGCCTCGACCGCCCCATCGGCGACTCGGACGACAGCTACTTCGGCGACTTCATCGAGGACGAGTCGGCCGAGAGCCCGGTCCAGGCGGCCGGCCACGAGATGCTCAAGGAGCGCATCGACGACGTGCTCAAGACGCTCACCTTCCGCGAGCGCGAGATCGTCAAGCTGCGCTACGGGATCGGCGACGGCTACACCTACACCCTGGAGGAGGTGGGCCGCATCTTCCGCGTGACCCGCGAGCGGGTGCGGCAGATCGAGGCCAAGGCGGTGCGCAAGCTGCGCCACCCGGTCCGCGCGCGGCAGCTGGCCAGCTTCCTGGACGGGGTCGCCGTGCCCGAGGATCCCGACGGCCAGGAGCAGCAGTCGACCTGAGCGTCCGGCCGCCCCCGCCCGGGCCGCGATCCGGCCCGGAGCGGGGCCCGGGCGCGAGGCCGACCTCCGGGCGGGGTCGGCCTCGCGCCCGACTCGGCGAGAGCCCGCTCGTTCGCCTTGTACCGGCGAATTTGGGCGGTACACTGCTCCGTCCCCCAGACCGGGGCCACCCGCGCATGCCCGACACGCTGCAAACCCTCCGAGCCCTGCAAGAGGTCGATTACGAGATCTTCCGGGTGCGCGAGGAGCTCCGGCGGCTGCCGGAGGAGCGCGGGCGGCGGCGGGCCGTGCTGGACGCCCTGATCGAGGAGCGCGCCCGGCACGAGGAGGAGGCGCGGGACTGGCAGTCGCGGGTCAAGGAGATCGAGGACCTGACCAGCATCCAGCGGCAGCGGATGCGGAAGGTGGAGCAGGAGGCGCGCTCCAGCCGGGGCGACGTGGCCCTCCTGATGGCCTACGAGCACCAGGTCCGGAGCCTCAAGCGGGAGATCAACCACGCCGAGGAGGACGGGCTGGGGCTGCTCGAGCGGGTGGAGGGCGCCCGGGGGCGGATCGAGGAGCTGGACGGCGAGATCGCCCAGGTCCAGGCGGAATTCGACGAGTACGCCGCCAACGTGCAGGCCGAGATCGACCAGGCCGAGGGTCGGCTGGCGAAGCTCAAGGAGGAGCGGCAGCGGCGATTCTCGACCGACCTCAAGCCGGAGGTGCTGGCCTCCTACGAGCGCCTGCTCGCCTCTCGGGGTGGGCAGGCGCTGGCCTTGCTGGAGGGGAAGGTCTGCCAGGCCTGCTACATGGGGGCGCCCACGAACCTCTACGTGCGGGTGGCGCGGGGGCTGGAAGTGGTGCACTGCCCGACGTGTGACCGGATCCTGTACCTGCCGGATTAGGGGGGGGGGACTCCGCGCGGCCCACTGGCCGCGCCGGACGCACCGAGGAGTCTGCTAGCCGTGAGGTCCGCTGGTCTCCGCTCGGGTCGTGAGTGTTGGCACACCCCTGCCTGGACAGGGGGTGAGTCTCTCTCGGGCGGGCCGGCTGGTTCGAGCAGACTCCTCGGTGCGCCGGCGCAGCGAAGCTGCGCCAGGCGGCACCTCGGCCGGGCGCTCACAGCTCGCTTCCTGCCCCCACGAGCTTTCCCTGGAGCCGTCAGGGGATACGACGAGCAATGAGAGCGCGAGACGCCTCGCCGATGACGCGCCGCGCTGCTGCGCGGCGCATGCCTCCCGGCGGAGGAAGGACCCAATGGACCGCCGCGCTGCGCGCGGCTGACGCCACATGCGCTGCGCGCGTGGCTCACGGCGTTCCCCGAACGCCGGGCGCGGCCAGGAGGCCGCGCGGAGACGGGTCCCCGCTCCAGGGCCCGCGCAGCGGGGAGTCGGCCGCCTACCTGCGAATTCCGCGGTGCTTTGCCTCTCCGTGCGGCTCCACGTGCACCGTCACGTGACACCCCGGCCAGGCCTCCTCCACGGCGGCCTCCATCCGGTCGCAGATGCGGTGCGCCTCCTCCACGGCCATGTCCCCGGGCACCACCAGATGGAACACCGCGAACGACCGCCAGCCGGCCTGACGCGTTCGCAGGTCGTGAATCTCCAGCGCCCCCGACATGTTCTCCCGTAGCACCGCTTCGATGCGCTCCCGCTCCTCCGCCGGCAGGGCCGTGTCCAGCAAGCCCCCGACCGACCGCCACAGCAAGCCCCCGCCCACCCGCAGGATGTTCAGCGCCACCAGCAGCGCCAGCAGGGGGTCCAGCAGCCACCAGCCGGTCGCCCACGCCAGCGCGATCCCGCTCACGGCTCCCACCGTGGTCACCACGTCCGAGAAGAGATGCAGCCCATCCGCCGTCAAGGCCGGCGAGCGCTGCAGGCGACCCACCCGCACCAGGTGCGCCGCCAGGAGGCCGTTGACCAGCGTCGCAGCCATCGCGACCGCGATCCCCGCGCCCACCGCGTCCACCGGGCGGGGCGACACCAGCCGGGGCACGGCCTCTACCCCGATGGCGATCGCCGCCAGGGCGATCAGGACGCCCTCCACCACCGCCGAGAGGTACTCCGCCTTGGAGTGCCCGAAGGGGTGATCCTCGTCCGGCGGCAGGCGCGAGTAGTGCACCGCCACCACCGCCCCGCCCGCGGCCACCACGTTGACGATGGACTCCAGCGCGTCCGAGAACAGGGCCACCGAGCCCGTGACCCGGTACGCGACCCACTTCACCCCCAGGACCAGGAGCCCCAGGAGGAGGCTCAGCCAGATCGCCCGTCGTACCCGCGCCGCGTCGTCCACGGCGCGATCCTACCCGGCGGACGCCCCGGAATCCCCCGGCGGATGGCGGCTCCCTTGCCGCGTGCCCCGGCGGCGCAGCTCGCCGACGAGCATCTCCCGCACCCGGTTCTTGGACTCCGGCCACGCCGGCGCCAGCCGCTTCTCGGGCGGGGCGTCCCCGGTGAGGCGGTGCAGCACCTGATCCGGCGCCAGGCGCTCGACGAAGTCCGCCAGCCAGCGGACGTAGGTCGCCGCGTCGAGCACCTCGACCCGGCCCTCCCGCCACCACCGCTCCAGGACGGTCCGGCGCAGGACCATCAGGTGGTGCACCTTGACCCCGATCGCCCCGGATTCGGCGAGCACCTCCGCCGTCCGCCGCCCACCCTCGCGTCCGTCCCCCGGCAGCCCCAGGATGGCGTGCCCCACGACCCCGATCCCCGCCTCGCGGCAGCGCCTGGCGGCTTCCCGGAAGTCCTCCACCGAGTGCAGGCGGTTGATCTCCGCCAGCACCCGGTCATCCGCCGCCTCCAGGCCCAGCTCCACCCACACGGGGACCCGCTCCGCGAGGCCCGCCAGCCGCGAGAGCGCCTCCTCTCCCAGGGTGTCCGGCCGCGTGGCCACCGACACGCACACCACCCCCCGGCCCAGGTGGGGCTCGACCGCGCCCAGGACCTCGTCCAGGCGCTCGGGCGCCACGTAGGTGTTCGAGTACGACTGGAGGTAGGCGATCGCGCCCGCGCCCGGCTCCCGGCGGGCGATCCGCTCCAGCCCGCTGGCGAGCTGGTCGCCGAGCTCCCTATCCCGGCTCAGGGCCCCGGTCCCCGAGCCCTCGACGTCGCAGTAGACGCACCCGCCCCGGCCCAGGGTGCCGTCGCGGTTGGGACAGGTGGAGCCGGCGTCCAGGGCCACCCGGTACACCGGCCGGCCGAAGGTCTGGATCAACCACGGCCGCAGGCTGCGGAAGGGCAGGGGGTCCTCCACGCCAACCAGGGTACCCGCTACCCTGGTCGCCATGCAGATCCAGCCCATCGTCATCGGCACCGCGGGCCATATCGACCACGGGAAGTCCACCCTGGTTCGGGCCCTGACCGGCGTCGATCCCGATCGCCTCAAGGAGGAGAAGGAGCGCGGGCTCACCATCGACCTGGGCTTCGCGCCTCTGGAGCTCCCCGACGGCCGGCTGGTGGGCATCGTGGACGTGCCCGGCCACGAGCGCTTCATCCGCAACATGGTGGCGGGGGCCACCGGCATCGACCTGGTGGTGCTGGTGGTGGCGGCCGACGACGGGGTCATGCCCCAGACCCGGGAGCACCTGGCCATCATGGAGCTGCTCGGCGTGCAGCGCGGCTTCGTGGCCCTGACCAAGGTGGACGCCGTGGACCCGGAGCTGGTCGAGCTGGCGCGCGAGGACGTGGAGCAGGCGGTGGCCGGCACCTTCCTGGAGGGCGCGCCGGTGCTGGCGGTCTCGGCCGTGGACGGCACCGGCCTGGACGAGCTGCGGGAGCTGCTCGTCGAAATGGCCGCCGGGACCGAGCCGCGCTCCATGGAGGGCGTCTTCCGCATGCCCATCCAGCGGGTCTTCAGCGCCCCGGGCTTCGGGACCATCGTCACCGGCATTCCGGTCAGCGGCGCGCTCTCGGTGGGGGACCCCCTCGAGATCCTCCCCGGCGGCTTCGGGGGCCGCGTCCGCGGAATCCAGGCCTACCGCCAGGCGACGAAGACCGCACGCGCCGGCCACTCGACCGCGATCAACCTCTCCGACGTGGAGCACCGCTCGGTCTCGCGCGGCTGCGCCGCCTGCGCCCCCGGCTTCTTCCGGCCCGCGCGCATGCTCGGCGCGCGCCTCACCGCCCTCCCCTCGCTCTCCTTCCCGGTGGTCGACCGCATGCGCGTCCGGGTGCACCTGGGCACGGCCGAGGCGCTGGGCGAGGTGGTGCTGCTCGATCGCCAGGAGCACGCCCCGGGCGAGTCCGGCCTGGTGCAGCTCCGCCTCGAGGAGCCCCTGGTCGCCGCCCCCGGCGATCGCTTCGTCCTGCGGCTCGCCTCGCCCATGATCACCCTGGGTGGCGGAACGGTCCTGGAGGAGAGCCGCCACCGTCTGAAGCGCTTCAAGGGCTTCGTGATCGAGGAGCTGGGCCGGCAGGAGCAGAGCCTGGAGAGCGCCGCCGGGCTGCTGGGCTCGATCCTCCACCGCGCCGGCGCGGCGCTCCTGGCGGAGGCCGAGCTGGCGGTGGCGATCAAGCGCGAGCCGGGCGAGACCCGCGAGCTCCTGCGGGGCCTTCGCGAGCGGGGAGAGGTGGCCTCGCCCGGGCCGCCCGGGCGCTGGATCCACTCCGAGCGTCTGGAGGAGGCCCTCGGCCTGGTGCGCGAGCGCATGGCCGCCTGGTTCGAGGAGAACCCCCTGCGCCAGGTGATCGACATCCGCGAGCTGAGGAGTCTGGCCGGCCTCGACGCCAGCTTGCTGGGGGCGCTCCTCGAGGTGGAGTCCGCCCGCGGGGGGCTCTCCCTCGAGCCCGGCGGCCTGGTGCGGCCCACCGACCGCCAGGTGGAGCTCGACCCCGAGACCGAGGCCCTGCGGGCTCGCGTCCTGGCGCTCCTCGAGGAGGCCGGCTTCCAGCCGCCCCTGGCCGGGGCGCTACCCGAGCGGGTGGGCGCCTCCCGGGCCGACTTCGATCGGGTGATGGAGCTCCTGCTCGACCAGGGCCTCGTGCGCCACATCGGCAAGGACCTCTACCTGGCGGCGGCCATGGTCGAGCGGGCGCGGGCGGAGGTGGTCGAGAACTGCGGCCGCCACGGGCACCTCGAGATCCCCGAGCTGCGGGATCTCCTGGGCACCACCCGCAAGTTCCTGATCCCGCTCCTCGAGTACCTCGACGCCCAGGGCCTGACCCACCGTCAGGGGGCCCACCGGGTGCTGAAGCGCCGCTAGTGGGGTGTATCAGGAGTACGGCACATATGTCGCACCGCCTGGGCGCCCCTGGCGGCGTTGCGGGGTCCCCTTCGCGGCGATCCACTGGATCGCCGCGATCGCCCTTCGGGCGACCGGGGCTTACCCCTCCGAGTATCACAGCGAATACGCGTCGTCACCGCGCCTTGCCAGGAACGCCCATTCGGCACGACATATGCGCCGTACTCCTGATACACCCCACTAGGTCCGGCTCGCGGCGGGCCCCCCGTCCTCCGGGTGGGGGATCAGGGGACCGGGAATCCCGGCCCGCCCGCGGCCCCGAAGCGTTACGGCTGCGCCCCCCCGCCGGCCGATAAGCCCGAGGCCCTTCCGTGCAGGCGATGGCCGCCCCCGTAGGCGTCGGGGGGCCGCCCTGTGCGGGCCGTCGGTGGAGCGCGAGAAGACCCATGTCCAACGAACAGCAAGGCCCCGTGGATCGGGATGAGACCCAGGTTCCCGAGGCTCCTCCGCCCGAATCTCCGGGCTTCGAAGGCTCCGGCGGCCTGGTCGGCAGCCGTCCGGCCGAGAACGCGCGCCAGGCGAGCCTGGAGGAGGCCCTGAACGAGGAGTGGTCCGGCGGGGACGGGGCCATGGACTTCCTGGACCTGGAGGGCGAGCTCGCGGGCGAGCTCGTGCCCGAGGCCGGGATCGAGCGCCCCCCCGAGGCGGAGGAGGAGCCCGCCCCCGAGGTGGATCCGGGGGACTACGAGGCCCTCGAGGCCGAGGAGGGGGACGAGGAGGGGAGCTGGCTGCTCGGCCTGGACCCGGACGAAGCCGACCGGGCCGGCGAGGATTGCATCGTGCCCGGGCTCGAGCCCGAGCCGATCGGGCCCGCCACCCTGGACGCCTCCTGGACCGAGGAGTCCGGCGCGAGGGGCCTGGTGCGGCGCTGGGCGGTCCGGACCGCCGCCGCCGCGGCCCTGGTGATGATCTGCGTGGCCGGGTGGCAGCTCCTCGGAGTCGGCTCGCGGATGTCGGACGGCGAGAATCCGGAGGCCCTGGCGCCCAACCGGAACCTGGACCACCGCCTCCTGTCCCCCGATTCGCCGGCGGGGGGGGGGAGCACGCGGGGGAGCGGACGCCAGCCCGTGGGTCGCGCTCCCTCGGCCCCCGGGGGCTCCGTGGCCGCCTCGGGCGCCGCTCCCGGACCAGCGGCCCCCTCACCGGATCAGCCGGCGCCCGGCCAGCCGGTGCCCCTCCTCGAGGGTCCGGCCGTCGCCGGCGCGACCCCCGGGCCCGCCGCCCCGGGGGAAGGAACCTCCGACGCCGGCGCGGGCGATCCCGGGGCCCCGGCTCTCGGGACCCCATCGGCCGAGGCCCGCTCGAAGTGGCGCAAGCTCCTGGGGCTGGAGGGCGGCATCTCCCTGCCCCGCATTCCCACGGGGCTCGGGCTCCCGATCCCCGGGGCCGGGCCGACCGCGCCCGCCTTCGCCCGCGGCACCCACCCGGAGCTCGACGCGGGGCCCCTTCCCCGCGCGGACGCGGCCGATCTGGCGCAGCTCTGGACCGGCTTCGACATCCCCAGGCACCGGATCGACGACGACCAGAGGCTCCTGACGCCGGGCGTCGGCTGGGTCCGGCTCCGCCTGAACAACGGGGCCATCCTGGAAGGCCGTCTGCACGCCGTGGGACTCGGCCGGGTGTGGCTCGACGCCCGCGGGGGTCGCCTGGGCCTGAGGGCGGCCGAGGTGGGGGAGATGGTCCACGTGATGTCCGGCGACGGGTCCGCCGTCCCCGGGAACCTGGCGGTGATCGACCTCGAGCCGGTGCGGGTGCGCACCGCGGGGGGCGTCATCGAGGGCTGGGTGGTCACCCGGGAGGGCTCGGCCACCACGGTCGTGACCGAGGGCGGGACCCGGATCACCTTCGCCTCCGATCAGGTCGAGATCCTGAGCCAGGCGCCGGAGGTGGTCCTCCGGGTGCCCCCGGAGCTCGAGCCCCCCTCGAAGACCCCCTGAGGGGCCCGCAGGGCGCCCGCCGACCCGCTCGGGCCGCCTTCGGGCGAAACCCGAGGGCCGCGCTCCGCTAGAATCCACCGCCGGAGTCCACTCCGGACTCCGGCGCGAGGTTCCCATGAGTGTCACCCATCCGGACGGCTGGAAGGCCGTCCTCGCCGTCCTCCTCCTGGCCGCCGTGATCGCGGCCCCGGCGGTCTCCCTCCCCAGCGCCCCCCGGCCGGACCCGGCCGCCGAGCTGCAGGACGACGAGATCGTCAAGGAGTTCCGGCGCTACTACAAGAAGTACAAGGACTCGGGCACGCGGGTGGAGGCCATCCTGGCCCTCGAGGGGACCGAGACCACCTCGGTGGTCGACGTGCTCCTGCCGATCCTGAAGTCCGAGGACCCCGAGGTGCTGCGCGCGGCGGTGCGGGTGCTCGCGGGCTTCAAGGGCCAGCCGCCGATCGCCCGCCTGATCGAGGCGCTGGAGAAGGAGAAGAACGAGGCCATCCGCATCGGGATCCTGCGGGCCTTCGCCGACGGCGGCTACAAGGGGACCACCTCGGCGCTGATCGTCTGCCTGTCCGACAAGTCCTGGGACGTGCGCCGCCGCGCCCTGGAGGCGCTGGCCGCCACCGGGGACGAGCGCGTGGCCGAGTGGATGCTGCCGCTGTGCGAGGACGCGGAGACCGCCGTGCGCTGCGCGGCCCTGGACGGCCTGGCCGAGCTGCGCGCCGAGGGGGTCATCGAGCCCGCCCTGGCGGACCTGGACCACGAGACCTGGCAGGTGCGCGCCAGCGCCATCCACGCGCTCACCCGGGTGCGCACCAAGGAGGCGGTGCAGCCCCTGATCGACCGCCTGGAGGTGGAGGAGGGGCGGCTGGGCATCGACATCGCCATCGCCCTGGGGGACATCACCGGCCGCAACTTCGGCCAGCGCGTCGAGCTGTGGAAGAAGTTCTGGGGGAACGTGGGGGAGCGCTTCGTGATCCCCACCGACGCCGAGCTGCGCAAGCTGCGCGAGGCCCAGAAGAAGAGCGCCGAGAAGTACAAGCCCAGCGGGGGGACCTCCTACCACGGCATCGAGACCCCCAGCCGCAGCATCATCTTCGTCATCGACGTCTCCGGCTCGATGGAGAACCTGGTGGTGGAGAAGGAGCGCTTCCGCGACGGCGGCTACCCCTCCTTCGCGCGCATCGACATCGTCAAGACCGAGCTCGTGCGCACGATCGAGAACCTCGAGCCCTATGTGGAGTTCAACATCCTGGCCTTCGCCACCGAGGTGAAGTCCTGGAAGAAGCAGCAGGTCCGCGCCAACGTGCTGAACAAGAGCTCGGCCTCCTCCTTCGTCCGACGCTTGAAGGCCCTGGGCGGATCCTCCAAGGAGGATCTGGCCCGGGTGGGCCTGACCGGGACCGCCAACCTGGAGGCGGGCAAGACCAACACCTACGGGGCGCTGGTGCAGGCCCTGGGCGCGGCCGGCCAGGGCATCAAGGACAAGAACTACGAGGTGGCGGTCGACACGGTGTTCTTCCTCTCCGATGGTCGGCCCTCCACCGGGGAGTACGTCGACACCGACGACATCCTGCGCGAGATCGCCGAGTCCAACAAGCTGCGCAAGGTGGTCATCCACACCATCGCCATCGGCGAGTTCCAGAAGCACTTCATGCGCGCCCTGGCCGAGCACAACGGGGGCGTCTTCGTCGATCTGGGGCGCTGAGCGGCGCCGTCGGAGGATCCGCCCCGCGCCCGGCGCCCCGCGCCCGGCGCCCCCGCCCGGGGCACCCCGCCGCGGCCTCCGGGCTCCCGACCCCCTTCCCGGCTGGCTTCGATCGGAGCCCGGGCGCGAGAGGGCTCCCCGGCGGGGCTTGACGGCCGCCGGTGCCTGTCCTAAGGTCTTCTGCTCGGTCCCTCGGGGTGTGGCTCAGCTTGGTAGAGCGCTGCGTTCGGGACGCAGAGGTCGGAGGTTCAAATCCTCTCACCCCGACCAACCCGGATACGCCCCATGGGGTGTAGAATGTCGGTTGCGAGGGACGACACCCCCCGGCCCCCCCGCGGGTATCACCGGTGGCTCCGATGCGGGGCGCGTCCCGAGGATCCGATTCCACGCTCGAACCTGAAGCGGTCCAGTTCCAGGTAGAGGCGCCGTTCGACCGATAGACCAATCGGTCGACTCCGAGAGGCGCGGGTGCGGCCAGACGCCCACCCGCAGCCGATTCGACGGCGGCTCGCCGGATCGCAAGTCACGATCCCGCGTCGCACCGGCTCCCCTTCGCGAGCTCGCGACGACGACGCCGCTCCTTGCCGGCCGCGCGGCCGACTCCGGCTGCGCGCCGACCGACGATTCCATCCCTTCGCACGAGGGCCACCCGCCCCCGGAGGGAAGACCGAACCATCCGAACCCGCACGTCGGGTTCCACATCCCGGCAGCTCCGCGGTGGGCCGCGGCCCTGGCATCGGCCCCCCCGGCCCGTCCTCGCGGGTGCGTCGCACCCGCGGGAATCGGCCGCTGGTCTGCCGGTTTCGCCCCTCGCCCGACGGGAGGCCCTCCGCCCCACGCGGCGGAGCCCGCGGGCTGGCCACTCCATCCCCGGATGGAGGCATCCGAGAGCGCTGTGAGTACCACTGACACCTCATCCGGCGAGAAGAACGCGGCCGCCCGCAAGGGCAGCCGCCGCAGGAAGGACTGGCGCAAGGACGCCAAGCGGCGCGGGAGCGCGCGGCGGGGCGGGCGCAAGCGCAACCGGCGGGGAGCCTCGGACGGCGCATCCCCGGGGAGCGACGGGGCCGCCGCGGGCGAGAGGCCCTTCGGAGAGGGAGTGGTCGACGCCCCCGGGGACGGGAGCGCGGAGACCGCGACCAAGCCCCGGGAGGGAGGCCGCGAGGGAGCGCGGACGACCCGCTCCCGGCGCCGGGGGCGCGACGGCCGCCCGGCCCGGCGCGGGCGCGGCCAGGACAAGGTGGAGGCGCCCAAGCCGGCCCTGGAGGTCAGGGGAATGCTGGTCCTGGACCGGAAGGGGACCAAGGGATTCCTGCGCGAGGAGAGCCGCCAGTTCCTGCCGCACAAGGACGACGTCGGGGTCTCCCAGAAGCTGGTCCAGCGCTACAAGCTGCGCGACGGCTGCATCCTCGAGGGCAAGGCCGGTCGGGGACAGGGCAAGGTCAAGCGCGCGTTGGTGGAGGTCGGCTCGGTGGACGGCAAGCCGCCCAAGAGCCTGGAGAACCTGACCACCTTCAAGCGGCTGACCAGCATCGATCCCGACTTCCACTATGCCATGGGGGACGAGATGGACGACGTCTCCCTGCGTATCATCGACGTCCTGTGCCCGGTGGGCCGCGGGACCCGCGGCCTGATCGTGGCCCCGCCGCGCTCGGGCAAGACCATCCTGATGCAGAAGTTCGCCCGGGGAATGGAGAAGATCTACCCCGAGGTGCACCTGATGGTGCTGCTGGTCGACGAGCGCCCGGAGGAGGCCACCGAGTGGCGGCGCACGACCGGGGGGCAGGTGTTCGTCAGCACCAACGACGAGCCGGCCGAGAACCACGTCAACCTGGCGGAGGCGGTGTGGGCCCGCTGCAAGCGGCTGGTGGAGCTGGGTGAGGACGTGGTCCTGGTCATGGACTCGATCACCCGCCTGGCCCGCGCCTACAACAACACCATCGGCTACGGCAGCGGCCGCACCATGTCGGGCGGCATCGACTCCAAGACCATGGAGCGGCCCAAGCAGTTCTTCGGCTCGGCTCGCAACACCGAGACCGCCGGGAGCCTGACCATCCTGGGCACAACCCTGGTGGAGACCGGCAGCCGCATGGACCAGGTGATCTTCGAGGAGTTCAAGGGCACCGGCAACATGGAGCTGGTGCTCTCGCGCAAGCTGGCCGATCGGCGGGTCTTCCCGGCCATCGACATCGAGCGCTCGGGCACCCGCAAGGAGGAGAAGCTGATCAGCGCCAAGCGCCTGAAGCGCATCACCACCCTGCGGCGGGTCCTGGCGCGGATGCACTACCTGGAGGCCATGGAGCTCCTGATCACCAAGCTGGAGGAGGTCGAGAAGAACGACGACTTCCTGAAGCGCTTCGAGGTGGACCCGGACATCTAGATCAGCCTTGTCGAAGGCCCAGCCCGAACCCAGGTGGCGACGCCGGGCCCTGGCGCTCCTGGTCCTCCTCGCCGCTCCCTTCTTCCTGCGCCTGTGGCCGGTGGACCACGGCCTGCCGCGCGGCTACGTGCCCGACACCCACGCGGTGCGCTGCGCCCTGGGCATGGCGCGCGACCGCGACCCGATCCCGCCGGCGGGGCGATACTCGACCTATCCCTACCTGATGCCCTACATGCTGCTGCCGGTCTACGCCGCGCAGTACGCCGGCGGCCGCGCGGCGGGCAGGTGGGCGGGGGCCGAGGAGTTCGGGATGCGGGCCATGCAGGACCCGGGCCTGGTGCAGCTCCCCGCGCGGATCCTGGTGGCCGTCCTGGGGGCGCTCACGGCCTGGGCCGTCTTCCGCGGCGCGCGCGCCGCGGGCCTTTCCGGCGGCGCCTGGGTGGCGGCCTGGATGGCGGCCACCGGTCTCCTTCACGTTCAGTTCTCGACCCACGAGCGGCCCTGGGTTCCGATGCTCTTCTTCGGGGCGCTCTCGCTCTGGGCGGCGGCCCTGCACGCGCGCGACGGTCGAACGCGGCACCTGGTGCTGGCCGGCCTGGCGGCGGGGCTCTCCTTCGCCTGTCACCAGGCGGGCCTGGTGATGCTGGGCGCCTGCGGTCTGGCGTGGCTCCTGGGCCCGACCGGCTGGAGGGGCCGCGCGCTCGGCGGTCGAATCAAGGTGGGCGTCGCGTGCGTCGCGCTCTTCGCCCTGGTGGCCCTGGTCGTGGGCTATCCCTACTACCTGCGCCACGGCGGCGTGGCGCCCGAGGCGGTGATCGGCGGCGAGCAGGCGGCGGGGAAGTTCCAGGTCGGCGGGCAGTCCATCCGCTTCGAGGTCTCGCTGGCCTCCCTGAGCAAGCTCTCGCGGGCGCTCGTCGGCTACGACCCGGCGCTGGTCGTCCTGGGCCTGCTGGGCCTGATCCCCGCCCTGAGCCGGCGGGGCACGCGCTTCGCCGCGCTGTTCCTGTTGGCCTACGCGGCCTTCTTCATGACCAACGTGAACCCTCACGTGCGCTACCTCTTGCCGCTGACGGTGCTCCTGGCCTGGCCGGCGGGCCTGGGGGCGCAGCAGCTCTCGCGCACGCGGCCGGGGCTGGCCGTGCTGGGTCTGCTCCTGGTGCTGCCGCTGATCCAGTCCCTGCGCCTGGGTCAGGTGCTGAACCGACCGGACTCGAGGGTCGAGGGTGAGGAGCAGCTCGCCGCCCTTCCCGAGGGCTCGCTGGTGGCGGTGGATCACTACGGCCCGGTGGTGGACCTCTCGCTGGCCTCGCTCGAGCGCCTCGCCACCTATCGCGAGCTGCGCGTGCGCGAGCGGAACCGCCTCGAGCTGTTGCGGGGCGGCCACCTGCCCGAGGAGATGCTGGGCCTGGACGTCCTGCCGGTGGAGGACGTCCTCGAGTTCGATCCGGAGACCAACGAGTACGGGGTGCGCGCCGCCCTGCGCCACCTCGGCGCCACCCCGGGCGAGCTTTTCGCCAGCCAGGGCGCCACGCACCTCATGCTGGTCGACCGCCGCCCCGGCGACGGCGAGCCCCCGCGCCTGGCGCACCTGGTCGAGGGCGCCGCGCCCATCGCCATCGTCAATCCCTCGAGGGATCCCCGCCGCCCGACGCGCGAGGCGTTGCTGCCCACCGACATGGACTTCCCCCTGGCGGGGCTGTGGACGGTGGATCGGCCCGGGCCGCGGATGGAGCTGTACGAGCTGAGACGATGAACGAGCGAGCGGCGGTGTGGCTGCCGGCTCACCCTCGGCGGCCTCTCGTCACCTGCTCGCGAGCCGAGCACGCCCCAACCCGCGAACGATGCGATCCACTACCTGCTGGGCCTGCGCGCCAAGCTCGCCGTCGCCGGCCAGGAGGCGGGCCCTCACCGCCTCGGCTGCCGCTCGCTGCATGCTGGCCGCGTCCTCATGCTCCTCGGCCGCGGTGAGCGCCGAGCGCGCTACCCGCATCGGGACCTCGGCGATCGCCGCCGAAATCCTGGCGACCACCGCCTCCGAGCAGGCGCGCTCGAGGTCGGTGTAGCTCTTCAGTTGCTTGGGATCGGACTGGATGCCGGTGCCTGAGAGAACGACGATCTCACGGTCGGAATCGCGCGACTCCTCCTCGATGAACCAGTGGTCGACCTGCCGGCCGGCGTGCAGATCGGTGAGGGTGAGCTCCACCTGGATTCCAACCCAGCGCGACCATTCAATGACCTGGTAGTTGGTCGTCTTCGCCACCGTCTTCTCCATGTCACCGAAGAGGCCCAGGGTATTGAAGGCGATGAGCTGCTCGACGGCTCCGGAGTTGACCTTGTGGCGGGCCGTGCGGCTGTCGGTCTTGCGCTCGTCATTCTCGTCGCGGATCCAGTCGATCAGGTTCACGATCACGGCATGCGTGCAGTCGTCGGCCTTGGCCAGATCCAGGAGGATCCCCTGCGGAGAGAGGGTCCGTCGGGACGAGGGCGCAGCCAGCTCGGCCTCGCTCGTGGTCCGAATCGTGAAGCCCAGCTGGTTGCTGTCTCGACCCAGGATCTCCAGGCCCCGGGCGAGCAGCACGTCGGCCTTCCCGCCGCCCAGGGCTCCGACCAGAATGCGCGGCCAGTGGCGATTGCGGAGCAGAACCCCGAGCTCGTCCAGGGAGGCTTCCGCCTCGCAGCGAACGCCCACGGAGTCCAGGAAGGCGCAGTGCGCCCAGGCCTCCTCGAGCGCCTGCGCGCGACTGGCCTCGATGAGCAGGGAAGTATGGGCGTCGATGAGCTCCTCTCGCATTGTGCGCGCCCGGGCAACGAGCTCCCGGATCGGCTCGCTGCCATCCTCCAGGGTCGAGAAGAGGGGCTCCGCCTCGAGGCCCCGGAGCGGGTCCACCACGTGGTGATGGTCGCCAGCATCTCCGACCTCGCGCTCCAGACCCTGGAGTGCCTCCGCGATCGCGATCAGCGAGGCGCCTTCCCTTGCGCCTGGCTGATAGGAGCACGCCCGGCTCCCCGCGGTCCACGCTGAAGCGAAGTCGCCTGTGCGCAGGAGGGTCACAGCATCGCCTCGAAGGCGCTGGCCCTGACAAGAACGCTCGGCCGAGTAGGCGGCGAGCTGCTCATCGGCCAGGCGCACCAGCCCGGCCGCCCGGGCCATGAGCTCCGGGCGGCCGGCGGAAGCCCGGCTCTCGGGCAGCGGATCGGAGAGCAGGTCGAGGGACTCTGCACCGTCTGAGCGGACCGATTGGGCGAGGCTCTCGCCCTGCTCCAGCTCGAGGGGCGACAGCCCATCCGGGTCGGGCATGGCAGGAGCGTCCTGATCGGCCCGCTGCAGCAGAAGGCCGGCCAGCCTGGGGCGAGCCCGGGAGGCGGACGACGTCCCCACAGCGCAGCGGAAGTGGTGAATCGCGTCGTCGAGCTCCCCGCGCTCCTCTGCCCTCACTCCCAGGGCGTAGCTGGAGCGCGTCGTCGAGCAGGCTGCCGTCAGCATGGCGAGGGCAGCGCCTATGAGCAGTGAAGCGCTCGGGAGGAAACCGGAAAGTGAGGTGTGGTGGTGCGACATCTTCATCTACCCTGGCAAGGACCCGGGTGATGCTGGGCACCCAGGTCGGTGAGCACCGGAAGGGCGGCAGGTGGCCTAGCCCTGCAACTGGACATCGAAGGAAGTGGCACAGGTATAGGAGGTGGAGGGCAGCTCGATCGCATAGCCCCCCGCCGTATCTCGACGGTACAGACGCATGCCATCCACCTCGAGGTTCAAGATCACGGTCTCGCCAGCGGGTGGAGGCGGGGCCTCGAGATAGAGAGTCAGCACCGTGATCGGGTCCATGCCGGTGAAGGGCACCGACGTAGGGGGTATGCCTGCCCCGATGCACAGCACGGACGGCAGGCCCTGCACGAAGCCCGCGGCGAACTGGCCATTCGAGAAGAAGGGACCGATGCTGGAGGATGACGCTTGATACGCGAGTGCAGTGGCAGGGTCTCCTCGCAGACTGAAGGCCATTCCGCTGACACCAAGGGTTCCCAGCTCGCTGGCTTCGAGGACGACCTCGAAGTGGCCGCCTCCACGGTCGATTCCGCGGAACTCGAGGTCGTTCGTGGCCGATCCGGGAGGACCCGTTCCACCGTCTCCTCCGCCTCCGCCGCAACCGGCCGCAATGGCCGTCAATGCGGTCAAGAGCCGTGAGACGCGAGAGAGTTTCTGGCTCATGATGTGCTCCCCAGATACGCGATGACGACCTCGACATCGCTCTGGTCCACGATCATGTCTCCATTGATGTCGGCAGCGGCGTTGTGCCCCGGCGCAGAGCCGACGCCCAGGGCGAACAGGGCGTCAATGAGGTCAAGGCCGTCCGTGATTCCATTACCATTGACATCGCCGGTGGCCTGCCCGGCAGTCGTCACGAACATGATCCGCGGGGCTGGGGCACTGTGTACGCCCGAGGTGTTCGTTGCCTCCACCGTGGCGTACTGCTTCCTGCCCGGAGCAAGGCCGTCGAGGGGATGGGAGGCGGTCGTCCCACCGGCGACGTACAGGGTTGCCGTCGGGTCCGCCGCATTCCAGGCCTCGTAGACCTTGATCTCGTACCCGTCCACGAGCCCGAGGTGGGTGTCGACGGACTCCGTCCACCGTACGAGCACCGAAGTCGGACTGTGGAGCTCCGCGAAGAAGAGCTGGGTGGGTGGCGCGAGGAGGAACTCGAACTCGTCCGTCAGGAAGTTGAACGATGTGACGAAGCTCTTGGACTTGGTCTGACCGCCGACGGGATTGGCGACAGTGGGTTGGGCACGATACTGACCGCCGGCCGGCCGCGTATCCTCGGCTTGTACCCAGGTCCACTCCGGAATCTCATAGGACCCCGATGCCGGCCGCTGAAGGGCGATGGCAGCTGATGGGGCAGGGCCTGCCAGGGCCAGGCATGCGACCATGGAGACTGCCCGGCGAAGTAGCCCAGGCTCGACAGGCTCCTTGGGCGTTGGGGTCATTGCCGACGCCGTCGCCTCGAGCGCTGTCAGGCAGCGCTCGGCCGGTCGTTGGAGCCCATTGGATGCTCTTCCGCCCTTCATCGGACGTGTCCTCCTCGCGCCTCCTCGGCCCTGATAGCAGCGTCGGCGATCTCCTCGACGGTCGGTTCGCGGAGCGTCCAGCCCAGCCGGAAGGCGGTCTCGAGGTTGGGGGTGTAGTCGCTGTTGAGGGTGCCGTTCTGCACCATTATGTCGCGCAGTTCCCTCGGGAATTGGTGACCGTACTCCAGCCCGACAATCTCGGGGCGGATCATCATGTTCGGCGCATAAGGGGTGTAGTCCGTGAACCCACGGCGCACGCCATTGACGAAGTAGTCGAGCTCGACGTCGGCATCGCCGATGACCACGATGCGGTCGCGCGTCTTGAGCGTGACGGCCAGCACGGCGAGCTGCCGCGGGGTTACCTGGACGGTGATGCCGTCCTCCTCGGTCACCAGCTGCCACTCCTCGGGGATGTTGATCTCGGCGATCCCATTCACGAGTTGGGTGCTCCCGCGGAAGTATGTTCCGTTCTCGTTGCCTTCCAGGCAGACGAACATCACCACCTGACTGGGGTCGTATGGGTGAGGTTGGACGAAGTACTTCGTCCCGGTGGCGCCGATGTCCCCGAAGGCGTAGATGGGCCATCGATTGGATGAGCCTCCTCCGCTGAGACTGTGGGAGCCCGAGATGCCGGCGTAGCCGGTACTGCCCCCTTCCCCCCACACGGCGTGGCCGCCAAGGCCCCTCGCGTAGACCGCATTGCTGCCACTCCCGCTTCCGCCCTGGAACCAGCCGGCCTTGGCGTTTCCAGAGCCGGTTGCGCGCATCGCGTAGCTCCAGGACGATGAGCCGTTGAAGTGGGTTGGGCTCCCGCTCACCGTGCCCCCGTTCCAGGGCGGGCCGGGATCGCCCGGGTCGCCCTTGTCGCCCGGGTCGCCCTTCGGGCCCTGAGGCCCGGTCGGACCCGTGTCCCCCTTTGGGCCCTTGTCGCCCGGGTCGCCCTTGTCGCCCGGGTCGCCCTTCGGGCCCTGAGGCCCGGTCGGACCCGTGTCCCCCTTTGGGCCCTTGTCGCCCGGGTCGCCCTTCGGGCCCTGAGGCCCGGTCGGACCCGGAGGGCCCGTAGGACCCGCGGGCCCTTGGGTCCCCGTGGGCCCCGTGGGTCCGGCGGGCCCGTAGGGAATCAGTGCGATGCGGGGGGTGAGTTTCTCGCCTTCGACCGCGATCTCGAGGTACTTGGTCTGGCCCTCGAAGATCGAGGGCCCCAGGGGGTCCTGCGCGGTCCCCAGGACCAGGGAGACGACCCCGCTCAGGTCCGGGGTCACGATCTGGTGATGAGGCCACCCGCTGGAGGGCCATAGGATCGATGTACTGTAGTCATCGTCGTACACGGCAACGGCCAGGTTCACGGGGGCCGTCACCGGAGCGGACGTGGCCGAGTCCCTGAGCTTGAACTGCACGTGGACCTGGTCCTGGGCCCGGCTCGGCTGGCAGAGCACGAGGCCCGCCAGCAATGCCAAGGGAGAGAGAGGGAAGGTGTTCTTCAGGAGAGCTCCTTTACACATCTGCGTGGTACGGGGTCTTCCGAGGGGGTAGTCGCAGATGTCGCCGCCTGCGTTCGCGGAATCCGGGAATCCCGGGTTGAGGCGCTCTGGCGGCTCCCTCGTCCCGGGCGAGCCCCCTTGGGGAGGTCGTCGGGCGCACCCAACCGTCACTCGATCGCCATCAGCCGCACCTCGAGGAACCAGCAGACCGCGGTTCCTGAGACCGGCCGGATGGTGATCGAATGCTCGTCGGCGGCCAACGCACCGCGACGGATCTGGAGGGGGTCGGTGGTATGGGGGCCGGTGTACCCGTGCTGTCGGAGGGGTACGGAGTCGATCCGCTCGTCGCCCACCCAGACCTCCAGCTCAAATTCCCCCTCGTTGGGCATGAGCGGCCGCGATCCCACCAGCAGGTCCATCTCGAGCTTGAGGATCTTCTCCGCCGACCCGGGATCGAGCTGGCATCCCAGGACCACCTCGGAGCAGCTGTTCGGCCCCAGACACCAGTGGTCGTCCAGGGGATTCGCCGCGCTGTCCCCCTGGCTGTAGAAGAAGTCCGGGGTTGCGCGAGCGCTCTCCGCGGCACCGGATGTCGCGATTCTGCTCCCGCGGAAGCTCCAGCGGGCAAGCGCACCTGGCAAAGGAGAGGAATCGCCCACTCGATCCAGCTCGATGGCTTCACCCATCGGCTCGAGGCTCCACCTGAGGACCGTCCTCCGGTCGGCCTCGAACTCCGGTCTCCTTCCAAGCAGCCTCCGGCGACCTCGCTGCACGGCATTGTCGAACTCCGTCCTCGCCAGCGGGTCGTGGCTCAAGTCATCCGATACCCACTCCCAGGCGGTCGAGGACAGATCGGTTTCGTCGAGCATGCCACAGATCTCGCCCAGGATGCCCTCGTGGAAGGTCCCCGCATAGGAGCCGCTGGTCCGGATCTGCTCAGCGAGCGCGGGATCCCCGGCGGCCGCGCGCAGAAAGGCCTCACCCATGGGGGTGAAGGTGCCATCGAGCAGTCCGGCGATGGGCAAATGGCGCCCTCGGGCCCGCTCGAAGAGGATGACGGCTACAACTACGTCCGCGGAAGTCCTCCTGGACCTGGTGTCGGCCAGCCCGGGTGGGCCACACTCCCCTAGCTCCGCCAGGAGCGCGTGAACCTCCTCCACGAACGCAGCCGGAGACGGGAAGCTCGCCTCAGGGAAGATGCTCGGGTCGGTGAAGCGTCGGATGATCCTCTCCATCGAGCAACGGGCCAGTCGAAAATCCTCCTTGTGCTTGCTGACATGAGGAAGATCTCTGATCCACGCCAGGATGCCTGGCACATCGGCGAGCGTGGCACATCCGGACAGGGCGGTGAGCGCCCAGCGGCGGTCCATTGTGCTCGCGGTCCCGTACGGCACCTCCATCAGTAGCTCCCGGAAGGGCCTGCTCATCCCGACATCCCCGGGCGATGTATCCGGGCGGTCGAAGAAGAGCCTGGCCACCTGCTTCAGGGCCACGGTCCGGTGGCCGGGCTGCTCCGACGCCCAGTGGAGGAAGCTGCACAGCAAGGGCCGCTCGCCCAAACCGTCCCGCTCGATGTAGGCCGCTGCACGGGTCAGGGCCTGCTCGTCCTCGTCCGCTGCCAGGTGGGCGTACACGGTGGGGACCGGCGCACCCAGGTCGTGATCGAGCCCGTAGCGCAGGGCCTCGAGCTCCGAATCCAGGAACATCTCCGCCGCAAAGAGGGGGATCCTCACCAGGCGATCGCCCCCCTCCTCCAGGTCGCCCGCGTCCAGCGCGCGCCGTGCCTCCCGCCGGTTGGCGAGCTGGTCCCAGAGCCAGAGGCCGGCCAGAACCATGACCAGCGCGGCTGCCAGCACTGCGCCGGCGGCCCTTGGCCTGGCGCGCACCCACCGTGCCGCCCGCTCGATCGCCCCCTGCCGCCGGGCGTCGGCGGGCGCGCCCGCCAGCCAGGCCTCCAGATCCCGGCGGAAGGCCCTCGCGTCCGCGTAGCGGTGCTCCAGCATCGGGTCGGTGGCCCGTGCCAGGATGGCAGCGAGGTCGGCGTCGACGCCTGGAACGAGCTCTGCGATCGGCTCCAGCCCCACCGCGGCCCGGGGGCGGTCCTGCGGGAGGCGGCGGGCCAGGAGATCGTGCA
>CAZTTG010000078.1:0-30809 GCA_964615935.1 uncultured Planctomycetaceae bacterium
CCGAGGAGGGGGAAGGACCGGTGGCAAGCCCAAGTCCACATCGACTGACTCTGATACGATTGGCAGCCTGGACACGTCGATTGCCCGCTGATTGCCTAT
This sequence comes from uncultured Planctomycetaceae bacterium, assembly GCA_964615935.1. Lineage (GTDB taxonomy): Bacteria > Planctomycetota > UBA1135 > UBA1135 > CAZTTG01. The sequence continues at coordinate 100 of CAZTTG010000078.1, forward strand.
TCACTCCCGGATTCCGCTCGCCGTGATGACGTTTCCCTTCAAGGTCGTGCTCCTCGTTCTACTCGCCGTGGCGGCGGATGCCTCCCAGCTTCCGTACGGCGTCCCCACCCGGGATCCCCACGCGCTGCGGGCCGGGCTGGACAACGCGCGCATCCGCTTCGATCGCGAGGGGGCCGGCCGGGTGGCCTTCCTGGGCGGCTCCATCACCCAGAACCCGGGCTGGCGCGACCTGGTCTGCGAGGATCTGCAGCGCCGCTTCCCCGAGACGAGCTTCGACTTCGTCCCCGCCGGAATCGCCTCCATGGGCTCCACGCCCGGGGCCTTCCGGCTCGAGCGGGACGTGCTGAGCCGCGGGAGGGTGGACCTCCTCTTCGTCGAGGCCGCGGTGAACGACGCGGCCAACGGCCGCAGCCCGGCCGAGATGCTGCGCGGCATGGAGGGCATCGTGCGGCGCGCCCGGCTGGAGAACCCGGCGATGGACGTCGTCCTGATGCACTTCGCCGATCCGGCCAAGCTCGAGGACTACCGGGTGGGACAAACGCCCGAGGTGATCGCCCGCCACGAGAGGGTGGCGAAGCGCTACGGCGCCCCATCCATCGACCTGGCCCTGGAGGTGACCCAGCGCATCGAGGCCGGCGAGTTCACCTGGGAGGAGGACTTCCGCGACCTGCACCCCTCGCCCTTCGGCCAGCGCCTGTACCACCGGTCCATCGCGCGCCTCCTGGACGCGGCCTGGTCCGAGCCGCTGGCCGAGGACGCCGCCCTGCGCGCGCATCCCCTGCCGTCCGATCCCCTGGACCCCTTCTGCTACGATGCGGGCCGCATCGCGCACCTCTCGACGGCGCGGCCGGGCGCGGGGTGGCACGTGGCTCCGAGCTGGCAGCCGGACGACGGAGCCGGCACGCGCGCGGGCTTCGTGCGGGTTCCCATGCTGGTCGCCGAGCAACCCGGCGCCACCCTGATCCTGCCCTTCGAGGGCCGGGGCGCCGGGGTGTGGGTGGCCGCCGGCCCCGACGCGGGCGCGCTGGAGCACCGCGTGGACGGCGGGCCCTGGCAGCGGGTGGACCTCTTCTCGCGCTGGAGCGGGCGGCTGCACCTCCCCCGGCTGCGCGTGCTGGCGGCCGAGCTGGACGGCGGCCCGCACGAGCTCGAGATCCGCGTGGCCGAGGAGCGGAACCCGCAGAGCCGCGGGCACGCGGCGCGCATCGCGGCCTTCGTGGTCAACGGCCCGCGGCCGGATCCGCGGGCCGACTGGATCCTCATCGAGGCCGAGGAGCCGCTCGAGAAGGTGTCCGACAACCCCAGCTTCGCGCGGACCTTCAGCGAGCGCTGGGCCAGCGATCGGGCCTGCCTGGTGGGCTTCTACGGCCAGGGGCGGTGCACCTGGGCCTTCGAGCTCGAGGAGGAGGGCGAGCGAGTCGTCTGGCTGCGCTACGCCTCTCTGGGCGACACCTCGATCCGGGCCGGCCTGGACGTCGCCGACGGATCGGAGCTCTTCGAGTCTCCCCTGCCGGCGACCCCCGCCCTCGAGGGCAAGCACTGCTGGGGCTGGGCCCCCCTCCTCAAGGGCCCGCTCGCGGCGGGCCGGCACGTCCTCACCCTGGAGGCCTCCCCCGTCCGCCCGGACTGCATGCTGATCACGAGCTCGGAGTGGGAGCCGGACTACCTGCGGCCGCGGGCCGTGAGCGAGCTCGACCGGCGCACCCGCGAGCTGCTGGCCCACCCGGTGGTCGAGGCCCGACCCCGATGGCTCGACGCGGTGCAGGGCTACCAGCTCCCCGCCTGGTACGAGGAGCGGCGCGTCTGCCTGCACACCCGCCTCTCGCCGAGGTGGCGCGAGGACCCGCTCTTCGGGGGGGCGGCGGAGGCCTTCCGCTCGCTGGGCGCCGACGTCTTCGTGCGGCACCTGCGGACCGGCGGGGAGGGCGCCTGGTGGCCCAGCGCGGTCGGGGCGGTCGAGCCCTGGGCCGCGGAGGAGGACGTGGCCCGCGGGATCATCATGCGGGCCCACGCCGCCGACTGCCGGATCATCGCCTACTTCCGGCACATGGAGGACCGGGCCGCGGCGGAGCGGCACCCGGACTGGGCCTGCCGCGACGACCTCGGGCGGCTGATCACGAAGCGCACCAACTCCCCCCGCATGTGCTTCAACTCGCCCTGGGCGGACCAGGTCCTGGTGCGGCTCCTGGAGCTCGTCGATCGCGGCGCCGACGCCTTCTACTTCGACGAGGACCACATGCCCGTGGGCGGCTGCTGGTGCGGCTTCTGTCGGAACGCCTTCCGCGAGCTCACCGGCCTCGAGCACCCCGTCGCGGTGGACGACGAGGATCCGATCTGGCGCAAGCTGGTCGAGTTCACCAACCTGACGATCGAGCGCACCTTCCTGCGCTACCGCGCGGCCCTGCACGCGCGAGACCCCGAGGTGGTCCTGCTGGTCGGCAGCTTCCGCTCACCGGACCTCTTCGACCGGCAGCCCTCCGGCCGGCTCCTGCGCCTGGCCGACTCGGTGAAGACCGAGTTCGGGAAGGGCGCCTCGGAGCGGCGCCGGGCCTTCTTCCGCAACCACCCCGAGCTCCATGCGCCCTCGCGCGACACCGGCCTGGCCCTGGGATGGACCCTCTCCCGGGACGGGGCCGACGGTCGGCCGCCGCACGTGTGGGTGCACAACCTGCAGGACGAGGCCTCGGCGCTCCACGCGACCGCGGGCCTCATCGCCCACGGCTGCATCGCCAACCTCGACTGCCAGGAGGACGGAATCCCCGACCCCCAGCGCTTCGCCGCGGCGATTGCACTGGGTCGGCGCCTCTCCCCGCACTTCACCGGCCTGCGGCCCCTGCGCTGGGCCGCGATCCACTACCCCGAGCGCGCGCGCGACCGCCTGGCCCCGGACGAAGTCGCCACCTGGCGGGAGGCCCTCTCCCCCATGGTCGGCGCGTGGGATACCCTCCTGCGCCAGAGGCTGCCGGTGGGCATCGTCCACGACAACCAGCTCGCCGAGGGCGCCCTGGACGGGTACCGCCTGCTGGTCCTGCCCACCACGCGCGATCTGACGGACGAGATGCGTTCGGCCGAGCGCGCATTCCGAGAGCGGGGAGGCATCGTGATCGCCCCGGGCCAGGAGTGGGCCTGGCACGATCCGGGCGGAAGCGCGCGCACCCGGGACGTCTTCTCCGCTCGCATCCAGCCCCTCGCTCTCATGGCGCCGGTGCAGGTCATGGGGGGGCCCGAGAAGATGCACGCGGTGTCCTTCACCGACCCCGACGGCGAGCGCCTGCTCGTGGCCCTGGTCAACGACTTCTCCTGGGTCTGGGCCGGCCGCCGCGAGCTCCCCGGCGGCGCGCCCATGAACCTCCCCGAGGGTACCGACGTCGCGCCCGAGCCCTGCCGGGACGTGCTGGTGGAGATCCGACTGCCCTTCAGGCCCGTGGGCTGCACCGAGGTCGTCGAGGGCGCTCCCCTCGAGCTGGAGCGATCCGATGACCGCACCCGGATCCGCGTCCCCCCCTTCGAGGTCGCGGCCGTGCTGGAGCTGGAGCTGCAATGAACCCGGCCAGCGCCTTCGCCACCAACTTCGCGGCCGTCGACGGGGCCATCGTGGGCATCTACCTGGCCGTGGCCCTGGCCATCGGGATCTTCGCCAACCGCTACATCCACAGCGTCAAGGCCTACCTGATCGGCGGCGGAGCCTCGGGCCCCTCGCTCAACACGGCCACCTTCATCGGCACCGGGCTGGGCCTGGTGACCCTGATGTACGCGGCCATCGAGGGCTTCACCCACGGCTTCGCCTACATGGTGCTGCCGATCATCAACTTCCTGATCATGGGGGTGCTGCTGGGCACCACCGGCCTGGTCATCAGCAAGCTGCGCGCCCTGCGCCTGATGACCATCCCGGAGTTCTTCGAGCGGCGCTACGGCCGCGACGTGCGCGTCCTGGCCGGGATCCTGTGCGCGGTGGCGGGCATCGTGAACATGGGCCTCTTCCCCAAGATGGGGGCCACCTTCATCACCTGGTCCACGGGCCTGGGGGCTGCGGTGGAGGACCCGACCCTGGTGGTCAACCTGATCACCTCGGTCCTGATCGTCCTGGTCCTGATCTACACCGTGCTGGGCGGGATGGTCTCGGTCATCATCACCGACTACATGCAGTTCATCGTGCTCGGCGTCGGCATGGGGCTGGGCATCTGGTTCTGCCTCTCGCACCCCGACCTGGGCTGGGACCGCATGGTGGACACCATCGCCGAGGGGCGCGGCGAGATGATGTTCAATCCCGTGGCCGAGGGCGGCTACGGGTGGATCTGGATCGCCTTCAACTGCGCGCTGGCGCTCTTCGCCGGCTTCTGCTGGGCTCCCGAGGCCTCCCGCGCCCTGACCGCCAGGGACCCCGGGGTCAGCAAGAGCACCTTCCTGTGGGCCGCGCCGGCGCAGTTCGCCCGCCTGGCCATCCCGGCCTTCTGGGGGATCGCGGCCTTCACCCTCATCGCGCAGTCGCCCGAGCTGCTGGCGCACTTCTTCCCCGAGGGGCTGGCGGAGAAGGCCGAGCACGCCTCGGCGGCCATGCCGCTGGTGCTCGGCAAGGTCGTGCCCTCGGGCCTCCTGGGCATCCTGGTGGCGGGCCTCCTGGCCGCCTTCATGTCCACCCACGACTCGTATCTGCTGTGCTGGGCCTCGGTGATCTCGCGCGACGTGGTCGGCCCCCTGTCGAGGAAGAAGCTCTCCGGCGCGGAGGAGATCCGGGTGACGCGCCTGGTCGTGGTGGCCATCGGCGTCTTCCTCCTGATGTGGGGCATCTGGTACGAGCTCCCGGCGAGCGTGTGGAACTACATGGCCATCAGCGGGACCATCTACCTGTCGGGGGCCGGCATCGCCCTCCTGGGCGGCTGCTACTGGAGTCGCGCCTCCACCGCCGGCGCCTGCGCCGCCATGCTTACGGGCACGATCGCGGTCTTCGGGCTGTTCCTCGAGCCCATCAACGCGAGCCTGTCCAGGCTCACCGGCCTGGACGTCGAGCTGACCATGCCGGGCCTGGGGCTCTTCACCTTCCTGGCCTGTGGCGTGGCCTTCGTGCTCTTCTCCCTGTTGATGCCCGACGAGCGGCCCCGGAGGCTCGAGTAGGAGGCCCCACCATGCACGAGACGCTCCTCTGCTCCGAGCTCCCCGCGGCCGCCCTGGCCCTGGCGGACTCGGTCCCGCCGGCCTGGAAGACCGCCTGGACCTGGATCTGGGCGATCGGGATCGGCTCCTTCTTCCTGCTCGTGCTGGTCCTGATTCCCCTGGGCCTGCGGGACCTGCTGCGGCTCTTCGCCCACCTCGAGCGCGGCCGCTTCGACCCGCCGGACGAGGGCTGAGGGCGCTCAGCGCTCCTCGCCGAACAGCTCGGCCAGGGGGACGCGCTGGAAGGCGAGGTGGGCGCGGCTCGACTCGTAGAGGATCCCGACCGTCTCGGCGTCGATCATCGTCAGGCAGGAGTAGCCGGCCGAGCGGCCCTCGTCGAGCAGGACCCGGCGCTCCTCCGGCCAGGTGGAGCCGAAGTCCGCCGAGGCCCGGAGGGTCATGCTCCGCCGCGGCGCGCGCGGGACCGCGGGATTGGAGAAGAGCAGGCGGCCGTCGGGCCGGCCGTCGAGCTCGCGGCCGACGTGGAGGAGGCTCGCCATGCACACCGGCTCGGTGAGCGCCGAGCGGGAGGTGGGGTGCTCCTCCCAGGACTCGCCCAGGTCGTCGCTCACGTAGACCGAGCGCGATCCCCCGCGGTTGTCGCGCGCGTTCAGCATGAGCACGCCGTCGGCGAGCTCCACCACCGCGGACTCGGTGGTGTCGGTCCGGATGCCGGTGCCGATGGACCAGGTCTCCCCCCCGTCCCGGCTCCAGATGACCGTGGAGCAGGGCAGGCGGCGCTCCTCGGGCGGGAGCTGGAACTGGGCCGGGAAGACCAGGGTGCCGTCGCCCATGGTGATCCCGCGTCCCGGGCCCTGGAGCAGGAAGGACCACTCCGGGCGCTTGAGCATGCGGGTGAGGTTGCGCGGCTTCGACCAGCTCCGACCGTCGTCCCGGCTGCGCGCCACCATGAGCTGGCCGGTCTCCTCGGGCTCCAGCCCCGGACCGGAGCCGTTCCAGCCGCGGTCGCCGTGGCACCACACCGCCGCCACCAGCACGTCGCCGCTGTTGCGATCCACCAGCACCGCGGGGTCGCCGATCCCGTCGCCGCGCCAGCGGTCGGCATCGCCCATGTCCATGATGACCTTCATGGGCTCCCAGCTTCGCCCGCCGTCGGTGCTGCGCGACATCCCGACGTCGATGTGGCCGGGCAGGTCTCCCCAGCCCTTCCAGCGGACGTCGTAGACGGCGATCAGCGTGCCCCTCGGCGTGGTGGCCAGCCCCGGGATGCGGTAGGCCGCCGAGCCGTCGTCCCCGGCGCTGCGCAGGCGGACGCCCAGCCGCTGCCGTCCCGGAGCGCGGGCAGGCTCGGGGACGAGCTCGCGGCCTCCCACCAGCCGCAGGCGCGGGCAGCCGGCGTCCACGAAGCCGTCGATGTCCGCGTCCTCCCTCGGCGTCACCGAGATCCACAGGAGGGTGCGGCCGGGGCCGAGCTCGCAGCGGCCGCGCAGGTCGAGCGTCTCCTCGCCCTTCGGCGCGGACGATCCGAAGAGCATGCCCGGGGCGAAGAGCTCTTCGGGCGCGCGGTAGCTCAGGTCTCCGTCCCGTCCCTCGCACCAGACCTCCACCCGCTCGATGTCGGAGATCCGGGTGGTGCCCGCGAGATCCACCGTCACCTCCTCGATGATCAGGGGGTGGAGGTTGCCGCGGGTGGTGAGCTCGACGCGCGCGACGGGATTGAGCCGGTTGCCGACCAGCACCGGCAGCACGGGCTGGGCAACGGCGCAGGAGACGAGCTCCATGGGGCCGGGCTCGACCAGCTCCAGGTCGTCGATCAGGATCCCCTTGCCCTCGGGCGAGGTGCAGGAGAATCGCAGCCGATCGAGCGTCGCGTCGATCGGCGCGCGCACGCGGGTCAGGAAGCCGCCGACCCGGACCTCGCTCGTGCCGTCGTGGACCTCCCGCCACCCCCCGCGCCCGCGCGCCTCCACGCGGAAGGAGAAGGGGTCGGCGCGGGTCCAGCGCTCGGCCCAAAAGCGGAGCTCGAGGAGATCGAGGCGCCCGCCGGCCAGGCGCAGCTCGCAGGAGCTCTCCTCGCCCCCGAGCAGGTGGAGGCACTGCGAGCCCCTGCGGGCGTGATGCGGGTCGATCTCGGCCTGGCCCTCGCCGGCGTGCCACGTGCCCAGCTCGGTCTCCAGGCGGGTGAAGGGGCCGGCCGGGCAGTCCTCGAAGCCGGTCGCGAGGGGATCGTCGGGCGCGGCCAGGGGCGAGGGCGCGATCAGGAGCGCGGCCGCGAGGTGATGGCGTCGGATCATGGTCGGCTGGCTCTCGGCATGCAGGCGGGGTGGAGCAGCCTAGATCGCACCGGGCCCGGGGTCGACGGCCGGCGACGGGATCCGGCGCGAGCGGTGGCGGGCGCCGCGGGGAGCGGGCACGATGGCCTCCGCAAAGCAGCCGGAACCCGAGCCATGACCACCCCCCTCCCCGCCATCCGCCGGGCCCTCCTCGCCGCCGGCCTCGGCCTCGCCGCCTCCGTCGCGTCCTTCGCCCAGGAGGCCGAGGCCCGGCCGCTCTCCCTCGCGTGGATCTTCACCGATCACATGGTCCTGCAGAGGGATCGCCCCGTCCCCGTCTGGGGCCGCGCGGCTCCGGGCGCGGAGATCCTCGTCAGCTTCGGCCGCGCGGAGTGCGGCGCCCGGGCCGACGAGCTCGGCCGCTGGCGGGTGGAGCTCCCCCCCATGCGCGCGTCCGCGGAGGGCAGGGTCCTGGCCTGCGAGTCGGGCTCCAGCCGGCTGGCCCTGGTGGACGTCCTGGTCGGCGAGGTGTGGCTGTGCGCGGGGCAGTCCAACATGGACTTCGAGCTCTCGCGCGCGGCGGACGCCGACTGGATGCACTGGGGCCTGCCTTCCTACCCCATCCGTCTGTGCGACCGGCGGGGATCGCCGGGTGGAGCGCGCCGCCGGCTCTCCCCCGAGGAGATGGCCGGCATCGATCCACGGAGCTGGTACTCGGGTGGCTGGCTGCGCCTGGATGACGAGTCCATGGCGAGCTTCTCGGCGGTGGGCTTCTTCTTCGGCCTCGAGCTGTGCGAGGCCCTCGAGTTCTACTTCTCCGGTTCCCACGAGCACGTGGAAATCCCCGTCGGACTGATCGACGTCTCCGCGGGCGGATCCGCCACCGAGGGCTGGATCTCGCGGGAGCGGCTGCGCGCCGATCCCCTCCTCGCCCCCCTGGCCGAGGACTACCTGGAGAGCCCCCTCTCCCACCCCTTCATCCGCGAGCGCAGCCTCTTCCAGCTCGGCGACTGGGTGGACGCCGGCCGCCCCGAGCCGCGGCCGCGCCACTTCCTCGAGCCCGGCTTCCTGTGGGAGGCGGCCATCGAGCCGCTGGCCCCCTTTCCCATCGCGGGCGTGCTCTGGTACCAGGGAGAGTCCAACGCCCACCTCCCGCGGATCGCGGACCGCCTGTTCCGAGCCATGGTGGTCTCCTGGCGCGAGGCGTGGGGCGACACCGACCTGCCCTTCCACTTCGTGCAGCTCCCGGGGATGGAGCGCCCCACCTGGCCGGCCTTCCGCGAGGTGCAGCAGGGCTGGCTCGACCTCCCCGCGACCGCCATGGCGGTGGCCATCGACCTCGGGCATCCCACCGACGTCCATCCCCGGATCAAGCGCCCGATCGGCGAGCGCCTGGCCCGCATCGCGCTGGATCGCGTGTACGGCCAGCCGGTCGAGTCGCTGGGCCCGGCCCCGCTCTCGATGCGCCGGGAGGGTCGCAGCCTGGTGATCGAGCTCGAGCGCGCCGAGGGTCTGGCCTTCGCCGAGGGGCGCGGGGGCCTGGGCTTCGAGCTGGCGGGAGAGGACCTGGACTACGCCCCGGCCCGGGCCGAGATCGACGGGTCTCGAATCACCCTCTCCTCCCCGGAGATCCCCGAGCCCGCGGCCGCCCGCTACGCCTGGGCCCCATTCCCTGAATGGAGCCTCGTGAACGGCGCGGGCCTGCCTGCGGCTCCCTTCCGCCTCGAGCCCCCCTCCGCGCCCTCGGACGGGCGCTGAGGGGCGGAATCGGCCGATCCGGCGTAGAATCGGTTCGGCCATCTGCAAGGGGAGGTCCGAGATGAGACCCCAGGCTCGCGCCAGGATCGGATGGATCGCGATCGCTGCGTCGATCGCGCTCCCGGCCGCCGCCCAGTCGACGCTCTACACGGTCGACGGGAGCACGTCCTTCTACCTGTTCGGTGAGTCCGCTGCCGGCATGGGCGACATCGATGGCGACGGCGTGGGCGATCTGGCCGTCGGCGGGAGCATGTTCGGCTACCCGGCGGGGTACTACGGCCGGGTGGAGCTGCTCTCGGGTGTGGACGGCTCGGTCATCACCACCATCACCGGGACGGGTGGGATGGACATGCTCGGGGCCTCCGTGGACGGGGCGGGGGACGTGGATGGTGACGGCGTGCCGGACGTCATCATCGGCGCGCGACAGGACACCCCCTACGGTTCGAATCCCCTCGGACCCGGGTATGCCCTGGTCGTTTCGGGGGCAACGAAGCAGGTGATCCGTCGGTGGACGGGGACAGCAATCGGTGCCGACTTCGGTCACGCTGTCGCGGGCCTGGGAGACGTTGATGGGGACGGGACCGATGACGTCGCGGTGAGCGCCCCGCACATGCCCAACAACCTGGGCCCCGCCTACGTTCAGATCTTCTCCGGACAGTCGGGTGCCGTGCTGCACACCCTGGTCTCGGGAGCGCCCGATGACTGGTTCGGGTTCGCGGTGAGCAGTGCAGGAGACGTGGATGGCGACGGGCGACCCGACGTCCTGATAGGGGGCGGCATCGGCCAGTTCGGCGAACGCCTGGTGAGGGTTTACTCCGGTGCAACAGGGGGCCTCGTTGCCCAGTTCAGCGGACAGTTGGGAGGAGGAGACAGCTTCGGCGCGTCGGTTGGCGCAGCCGGGGATGTCGATTCCGACGGCCACGCGGACGTTCTCGTCGGTGCAGACGGTGCCCTGGATGGAAGGGGCTACGTCGCGCTCTACTCCGGAGGAAGCGGGCAGATCCTCTACCAGGTTTCGGGAGACACCAGCCACGACTACTTCGGCTACCGCGTGGTCGGGGGGCTGGATCTCGACGGCGACGGGGTGCCGGACTTCGCCGTGGGGGCCGTCGGTGTCGATCACCAGGCATCCCATTGCGGCGCCGTTCGCGTGTTCTCCGGGGCGAGCGGCGAGGAAATGTACACCGTCTACGGCGACAGCAAGCTGGACAGCCTGGGAACCGCCGTCGACCTGGTCTCGGATCTGGACGGGGACGGCCGGCCGGATCTCGTCGCCGGAGCTACCAACTCACAGGCGATGGGCTACGCCACCGGCAGCATCCGCGCCTACCACGGCGCCTCCTGCTCCCTCCCGGCCGTCTACTGCACGGCCAAGGTCAACTCCCTGGGCTGCCTCCCGGAGATCGGCTCCACCGGAAGACCCAGCGTGAGCGACCCCACCCCCTTCACCATCGAGGCGAGCCAGGTGCTGAACAACAAGCCGGCCGTCCTCTTCTACGGCTACTCGGCGCAGGCCGTCCCCTTCCAGGGGGGCACCCTGTGCATCGGCCCGCCCGTCCGGCGCACGGCCGTACAGAGCACCGGTGGCAATCCTCCCCCGCTCGACTGCTCGGGGACGCTGTCCTTCGACTTCAACGCGCTCATCCAGAGCGGGGCGGATCCCCAGCTCGCAGCCGGGGTCTTGGCCTACGCCCAGTACTGGTACCGGGACGCCCAGTCCCCCCTGCCGGCCGGCCTGACGGACGCGCTGCGCTTCTCCCCCTGCCCGTGATCGGCCGGGAACCGGGCCGCGCCCCCCCGCGGCCGGGGGGGCGCGGGAAGCCCTACTGCTGGCAGAAGTGGACCTCCAGGCCGTCGGTGAGGCCGACGCCGAAGGGATCCCCCGAGTCGCGGAACCACACCTGGTAGAAGCGCGCCGTCCCCACCATGCCCGGGTCCACGGCCACCGGCCAGGAGCAGTGGGAGAAGGGGTCGACCACCTGGATCGTGCCCCGCTGCAGCGGCGGCTGGACGCACAGGAAGCCGCCGTAGAAGGGCGTGCTGGCCTGGGTATCGCCCCAGAACTCGAGCGCCAGCTTGCCGGCGATCCCGCCGTCCAGGGTGAGCTCGAAGTCGCCCGCCGCCACGCTGGGCGTGCCGGTCGAGCCGATGGCGGGCGTCACCCCCTGGGAGTTCAGCTTGGCGGTGCAGTAGGTGATCGCGCTGCAGCCGCCGCCCACCGGATCGAGGCTGGTGACCCTGACCGCGTCCACGTTCCAGCCCCCGAAGGTCACCCCGCCGTCGGTGATCAGGCGGAACTCGAGCTGGACGGCGGGGTCGCCGTCGAACTGGGAGATGTCGATCTCCATCGGGTACCAGGCGGTGTCCACCAGGTCGCTGCCGCTGGGGTTCTCCCACACGACCTGCCCGTTCACCTTGACCTGCGCCTGATCGTAGACGCCCGCCTCGACCGTCAACCAGCGGGCGAAGCTCAGGGTGGACTGGTTCGCCCCGCTGAGGTCGAAGAAGGGCGAGCGCAGCCAGTTGCTGGTGTTGTCTTGGTAGGCGCCGTTCCAGCCCGAGGCGCCCAGATCGTTGCCCCAGATGTTGGTGCCCTCGAAGGCGTTGGGCGGGTCCCCGGCCAGTCCGGCCGAGCCCTGCAGGCCCACGTCGGCGCTGCGCTGCCAGTCGTCCTGGTTCAGGTCCTGGCCGTGGGTCCAGCCCGAGGGCGCCTCGAAGCCGTCCTCGAAGCGCACCGCGATGACGCCCACGAGGTAGGAGATGGTCTCGGCCGGGGCGGCGGCCGGGAAGCTGGTGGCCTGCCCCAGGGCGTCCTCGGCCCTCAGGTAGTACTCCACCACCGTGGGCGAGAGGAAGGGCGGGACGTCGGCGGTGTAGGTGTCGCCGCTCACGTGGGCCATGGGGATGCTGGTGAATGCCCCGCTGCCGCCGGCGCGGTAGTAGAGCTCGGGATTGATCACCGGCGGGTTGTAGGTCGCCGCGATGTCGGCGAAGACCGGGCGCGGGTTGGTCTCGTCCTGGGTGTCGCCGAGGATGGTGACGTTGTCGAAGGTCACGAAGGCCGGTCCCTCGATCGACAGGGCCTTGATACAGAAGTTGGCGGAGTCATTGAAGTCGTAGAGGTCCTCCCAGGTCGACCCGTTGAGGTGGTAGCTCTGCCCCGGGGCCGAGGACGACTCCACGATGGTGCGATAGCTGGCGCCCAGGAGCACCGGGACGTCGGAGGTGCAGTCGTAGGGCTGACCGCCCGCCGAGAGCTCCAGGTAGACGTAGAAGTCGTCGCCCGCCATGAAGAGCAGCGGGGAGTCGAGGTCGACCGTGTGGTGGCCGGTGTACTCGATGGTGCCCGACCTCGAGGCCAGCTCGCCCTGGAGCTGCCCGCCCAGGAACTGGTCGTAGATCTTCGCCGTGTAGCTCACGTTGTCGGCCGCGGTGTAGAAGCTCACCGCCGCGATCTCCTCCGAGCCCGTGACGCCGCCCTCGAGGGTGAAGGCGTTGAAGGCCTCCGAGCTGTCGGTCTTGGTGTCGCGCCAGCCGTGGTAGTCGTGGTAGTAGGTGTTGTCCCAGGGCGTCGGCACCACGTCCCGATAGGAGATGGCCCCCATCTCCGGGTGCTGGCAGCAGTGCTTGTCGTAGTAGGAGATCCAGAAGTAGCCGCTCTCGCCCCAGGAGCTGCCCCAGGAGTTCTTGCACAGCCAGGCGCCCAGCTGCGGGGCATGGGTCGCCTTGGCGTCGTCCCAGCCCACGATGGCGATGGCGTGGTTGGGATCCAGGGAGCTGGAGGGCGGCTGGTAGTGGACCGTCCCCGACATGAAGGAGGAGTCGTAGCACATGCACGTGCCGATGACGCCATCGCTCATGATCCGGTTCTTGATGGTGTCGATGTTGGCCAGGCCCGGACCGGCCACGAACCACTCGGTGTCGCGCGGGTAGTAGTAGTGCCAGCTCGGGTCCGAGCGCGGCGGCGGCGTGCTGTAGGACTGCCCGTCGACGTCCCGCACGGCGCCCTCGTTGCGGGAGAGGTAGGCCGAGGTCACCAGGTAGTCGCCGCCCTGGTGAACGGTGAGCCCCGCGCCGCTGGGCGGGGTGATGTCGTCGTTGTTGTGCTGGTTGAAACCGTTCCACCAGTCGAGGTGGTACTCCGCCAGGTTGGGCTCGCCGACCTCGCCGGCGGCGGCCCAGTTCCCGGTCATCAGGAGGTTGCCCTCCAGGGCCGCCATGGCCCCGAACGTCCAGCAGGTGCCCCCCTGCTGGCTCTTGACCGAGGTCACGTAGTTCTGACCGCCGACGTCGCGCAGGTCGAAGGAGCTGGGGGGGGTCTGCGCGAGCGAGGGGGCCGCCAAGGCGCTCGAGAGGCCGGCGAGGGCCAGGAGGCGGGGAATCCGGGGGGTGCTCTTCACGACGCTGCGCTCCAGTCGGGGGGGAGAATCGTCGGGTCGGGATCCGCACGCCCATGATACCCGGAGCGGCCGATTTGGGAGGGATCGCCCGGGCGCTCGCGGGCATAATGCCGGCGTGACCGACCCGCGCCCTTACCGCGAGCTCACACCCGCCGGCGTCCTCGGCGGGGTCCTGGTGGGCCTGATGCTCAACATGGGCATCTGCTACGCGGGCTTGCAGATCGGCTTCACCATCGTCGGCTCGACGGTGGCGGCGGTGCTGGGCTTCGGGATCCTGCGCGGCGTCCTGCGCGTGGGCTCCATCCTGGAGGTAAACGTCTTCCAGACCGTGGCCTCGGCGGTGAACACGGTCAACGCGGGGATCATCTTCACCGTGCCGGTGCTGTTCCTGCTGGGGCTGGAGGAGCGGATCCACTACCCGGCGCTGATCCTGGCCGCGGTGGCGGGCTCGATCCTGGGCCTGGCGATGATCATCCCGCTGCGCAAGCAGATCGTGGAGTTCGAGCGGCTGCGCTTCCCCGAGGGGACGGCCGTGGCGACCATCCTGAGGTCGCCCGGGGCGGGCGTGGAGAAGGCGCGCCTGCTGGTGGCCGGCATGGTCTTCGCCGCCCTGGTCTCGGCCGCCACCAAGGCCTGGTCCAGGAACGACGCCGACACCCTGATCCCCCAGGCCTTCGACCTGGCGCCGCTCCTGGGCCTGCCGGCCGGCTGCTCGGCGCTCTTCGCGGTGAGCCTCTTGAGCCTGGGCGCCGGCTACCTGGCCGGCCGCCCCGGCCTGGTGGTCCTCTACGGCACGCTGCTCAACTACTGGGTGGTGGTGCCGGCGGCCATCGGGCTCGGCTGGGTGCCGGCCGAGTACTCGGACTTCGCCCTGGGATCGTGCGACTACGCGCGCGGCACCGCCTTCCTGGCCGACTTCGCCCACTTCACCTCCCGCCACGTGGGGATCGGCATGATCCTGGGGGGGGCCGTCGCCGGCATCCTGATGGCCCTGCCCGCCCTGAAGGCCGCGCTGGCCAGCCTGCGCGCGGGAGGCGGCGGCGGCCGGCGCGAGGAGGTGGCCTTCCCGGTCCTGGTCGCCGCCCTGATCCTGGGCCTGGCCCTGGTGTTCCTCGCCGCCAAGCTCTCCGGCGGCGAGCGGGTGGGCTGGACCGCCGCGGCCCTGATGACCGCCGCCGCCGGCGGCTGGATGTGGCTCGCCGGGCTGGTCGTGGCCCAGACCACCGGCCGCACCAACTGGTCCCCCCTCTCCGGCCTGGCCCTGATCGCCATCGCGATCATGCTGGCGATCCTGGGCACCTCCGAGGGCGCGGTGGTGCCCGCGGTCACGATCGGCGCGGCGGTCTGCGTGGCCACCTCCATGTGCGCCGACATGATGTCGGACCTGAAGACCGGCTACCTGGTCGGCAGCCTGCCGGTGCGCCAGCAGGTGGCGCAGATGATGGTCTGCTGGGTCGGGCCTTCGGTCTCGGTGATCGCGGTCATCGTGCTGTGGGAGGCCTACGCCTTCGGCCCCGACCAGTCCGAGATCCTCTACCGGCGGCGCCTGGTCGAGGCGGGGATCGAGGAGGAGTACCTCGCCGCCCGCACCGCCGACGCCGAGCACGCCGCCGCCGCGGAGGCCGGCACGCCTCTCACCGACGCCTTCGTGGCCGAGCACGAGCCGGAGCTGGGCCACCCCGACCGGCGGCCCGAGGGGACGCCCGAGCTCGGCGCCCCCCAGGCGGGGGCCCTGCAGGGCGCCATCCGGATCGTACAGGGGGGCGACGTACCCCTCGGCAAGTACGCCACCGGCGCGGCGCTGGGCGTGCTCGCCTCGCTGCTGGTCTCGCCCGGCATGGGCGTGATGGTGGGCCTGTCGATGTACCTGCCCTTCAAGTTCATGATCGTCTTCGGCATCGGCGGCATCCTGAACATCCTGGTCAAGCGCTTCCGCGGGGACCGCTTCGCCGAGGACAAGGGCGTGCCCCTGGCCGCCGGCCTCATCGTGGGCGACGCCCTGGTGGGCGTGGTGCACGCCCTGGTCAAGGTCTCCTACTCCCTCATGTGAGCCCGACGTGTCCGGAATCCTGGCCCGCCTGATCCTCGTCTGCGGCTTCTGCCTGGGAGCCGTGGGCGCCGCGGGTTTCTCCGAGCCGGTCGAGCCCCTCGCCTGGCCCCTCTTCCTCGCGGGGATCGCGGGCACCGCGGCGGGCGGGCTGCTGCTGCGCAGCGCGATTCGCCGCGGCAGCGCGGAGGGCGGCGGGGACGGCCTCTCCCGGCGGGGCCTGGCCGAGGCCCTGGCGGGGATCGCCGCCGACGTGGTCCGCCTCGACGAGGAGAAGGGCCCCCTGGACCGCCGCGTCCTCTGCGAACGCATCGACGCGATCCTCTCGGGCCCCTGCTTCGAGCTCGGGGGCCGCAGCGAGGAGTACGCCCGCGAGCTCGGACCCGGCGCCTTCGCCCGGATCTGGGAGGGCTTCGCGGTCTGCGAGCGCCTCCTGGCCCGCACCTGGAGCATCGCCACCGACGACCACCTGGAGGAGGCGCTGGCCGAGCTCCCCCGGGCCCGCGCGCAGATCCTCCTGGCGGCCGAGGAGGCGGCGCGCGAGGCCGGGCGTGTTGAATCTCCGTGAGGGGGCGCCCTGAAACCGCCGTTTCGGAGGACCGCGCCGTGGCCCTCGGCTAGGCTGCCGGGACCATGAAGCATCGCCCTGGATGGATCTCGTGCGCGGCGCTCGCGGCTCTCCTCGCCTCGGCGGCGGCGCTCCCGACGAAGGCGGCGGCCCCGGAGGGCGGCGTCGACGCCGACGAGTGGGTGAACCTCGTCGGCGAGGCGCCGACCCTCGAAGCCCTCGAGGGTCAGGCCGTGCTGCTCCACTTCTTCGGCCCGCAGCGGAACGGCGGACGAGGTCGCGGCCGCGACGACGGCGGCGGGCTCCCGCAGTCATACTTCATGCTCATCCGCAAGTTCCACCACGAGTACAGCGACAAGGGCCTGGTGATCCTGGGGATCTGCGACCAGAACCGCTCGACCGTGGGCGGCTACCTGGACTCCTACGACATCCCCTACCCCATCGCCATCGGCGGCAGCACGCGCAGCGCGTTCAAGGTGGAGGGTCCCAACCACCTGATCCTCCTGGACCGCAAGGGCGAGGTCTACTGGCGCGGACCCTGCAACGGTCTGTGGAACGGCAAGCTCCTCAAGGGCATCAAGGGCGCCAAGCGCCTCGGCGAGCGTGGGCTGCTGGCCCTGCACCTGGACCTGCCCGTGGGCAAGCGCCTGAAGAAGGCCGCCGAGCAGTGCGCCGCGGGGGAGCTCGCCAAGGCCCTGCAGACGACCGAGGGCCTGCTGGAGAAGGAGCGGACCGAGCCCGCGGATCGGGCCGAGGCCGAGGCGGTCCACGAGGCCATCGAGAGCCACGTCGCCCGTACTCTGGAGCAGGTCGAGACCTGCAACGCCGCGCGCGAGGTCCTGCTCGCGAAGGAGGGCCTGGAGGTCCTCTCCAAGGAGCTCAAGAAGCACGAGCTGGGGGCCGCCCCGGCCGCGCGGCTGGAGGAGATGCTGGCCGACGAGGAGCTGGCCGAGGAGATCGAGGCCGCCGAGCTCTACCAGGATCTCCTGGCCGACACCTTCCGGCGCGGCCTCAGCAAGAACCTGGCGCGGCTGGAGAAGCTGATCGAACAGTACCCCGCGACGCGAGCCGCGGTGAAGGCCCGCAACCTGAGCGCGGGGCGCTGAGCGCCGGGCGGGATCCGGCCGCAGCCACCTCGAGGAGCCGCCCCATGCCGCCCTTCCCCCGCCACTCGCTGACCGGCCTGGCCCTTCTCGCCCTGGCGTGCGCCGCGACCGCCACCGCGCAGGAGGACGCGCCGCCGCGCCCCAACCTGCTGATCGTCCTGCCGGACCAGATGCGCGGCCAGGCGCTGGGCTTCCTGGGCGAGGACCCGGTCCTCACCCCCCACCTCGATCGCCTGGCGACCGAGGGCCTGGTCCTCACCCAGGCCATCAGCAACTACCCCGTGTGCAGCCCCTACCGGGCCATGCTGATGACCGGGAAGTGGCCCCACGCCAACCGCGTGTTGACCAACTGCCACTCCAACTCGGCGCCCTTCGGCTGCGAGCTCCAGGAGGAGGACCGCTGCTGGTCGGACGTCCTGGCGGATCGCGGCTACAGCCTGGGCTACATCGGCAAGTGGCACCTCGACGCGCCCCGACGCCCCTTCGTGGAGTCCTACAACAACCGCGAGGACTTCGCCTGGAACGAGTGGTGCCCGCCGCAGCGGCGCCACGGCTTCGAATTCTGGTACGCCTACGGCACCTTCGACCGGCACGACCGGCCGGAGTACTGGACCACCGACGCCCCCCGCGAGGAGCGCGTGAAGGTGCAGCAGTGGGGACCCGAGCACGAGGCCGACCAGGCCATCCGCTACCTCGAGAACGAGGGCGGCGACCTCCGGGATCCGGAGAGGCCCTTCGCCGTGGTGGTGGCCATGAACCCGCCGCACATGCCCTACGAGCTGGTACCGCGGGAGTACGTCGAGATGTACGGGGACAAGGACTGGGAGGAGCTCGTCAACCGGCCCAACGTCGACGTGAGCGGAGACACCAGCGGCGCGAAGCTGGCGCGCAAGCACATCCGCGACTACCTCGCCATGGTGACCGGCGTGGACCGGCAGCTCGGCCGGATCCTGGCCTGCCTGGACCGGGAGGGGCTGGCGCGGGACACCATCGTCCTGTTCACCTCGGACCACGGTAACTGTCTGGGCAGCCACGAGGAGGTCTCCAAGAACGTGCACTGGGAGGAGTCCATGCGCGTCCCCTTCCTCATCCGCTGGCCGGGCCGGATCCCGGCGCGGCGCGATGATCTGCTGATCTCCGTGCCGGACATCTACCCCACCCTGCTGGACCTCATGGGGCTCTCGAGCGAGATCCCCGAGGGCGTCCAGGGGACCAGTCACGCCGCCCTCTTCCTGGGCGGGGACGGGCCGCGACCCACCTCCGCCCTCTACCTGAAGATCCCGGTGGAGACCCCCGCCCTGGGCTGGCGCGGCGTGCGCACGCATCGCTACACCCTCGCCATCCACCGGCGGGAGGGCCAGCCGGATCGCAGCTTCCTGCACGACAACACCGCCGACCCCTTCCAGCTCGAGAACCTCGCCGACCGCCGGCCCGAGGTGGTCGAGAGGCTGATCGAGGAGGAGCTCCTGCCCTGGCTCCGGCGGACCGGCGATCCCTGGCCGGAGCGCTGAGCTACGAGGGGCGGTGCCAGTCCGGCAGGGGGTGGTCGGCCGCGGGTCGCCGGCCGTAGGCCAGGTCGTCGGCCCACAGGGCCAGGCGCCGCATCGGGTGGTTGCGCGCGATGAGCTGGCGGACCAGGTCGTGGGCCGCGTTCTTCGGGTGGGAGTAGGGGCAGACCTTCACGCACAGGGCGCAGTCCGAGCCGGCGATCCTCCAGTAGCGGTAGCAGGTGTCCTGCTCCGAGCGCCACTTCAGGGCGCCGTTCACCAGGCGTTTCTCGCCGGCGTCGATCGAGCGCGAGGGACAGATCTCGGCGCACTTCTTGCAGAAGGCGCAGAAGTCCTGCACCCCGAAGGCCACCGGCGGATCCTGGGCCAGGGGCATGTCGGTGGTGACCACCGAGAGGCGCACGCGGGGGCCGTGCTCGGGGGTCATCAGGAGGCCCAGCCGCCCCAGCTCACCCAGGCCGGCGTCCGCCGCTACGGGCACGCACATCACCCGGTAGTTGCCGTCCACGTGGGCCCGCGCCCGATAGCCGAGCAGGCTCGCGTAGCGGGCCACGGCCAGGGCGATCTTGCCCACCTCCAGGTACTCGCGGGCGGTCTCGGTGGTGGTCGGGGAGCCGGGCGCGTGCCGCACCATCTCGCTCGCCATGGGCACGGCGATGGCCACGGCGTGGGTGTGGTCCAGCTCGATGGGCGAGCCCCACTCGCCGGGGGAGCGACCGACGTGGGAGTAGACGTTGGCCGGATCGAGCCGGGTGCAGCCCACCGAGGACGCGCCCAGGTAGCGCGCGAAGCCCTTGACGCGCCGCGCGAGCTCCTCGGGGGACGCCGGGGCGCGCTGCCCCCCGAGGGGCTCGGCGTCCCACTCGGCGCGGCGGCCCATGTCCTCGATGAGCTCGAAGCAGGCCACCTGGAAGGGAGAGCTCAGAGGGTCCCAGGTCCTCGAGCCGGGCGCCCCCAGGCGCGGCATGGCGCGCACCTTCTCGTCGAACTCCAGCTTCTCCGGCTGCAGCCCGCGGTAGTAGGCCTCGAAGTCCGCGGTCCCCTCCCGCAGGCGGTAGAAGCGGTGGAAGACCGCGTCGCGCTCGTCGACGCGCTCCCGCGGGCCGGGGACGGCGAGCGCCTCCGGGCGGGTTCGGACCAGGGCCGCGACCAGCCCCAGGGCCGTGAGCCCCACCACCACCGCCAGGACCCACCCCCGCCCCGGGAAGTCGAGGACCAGCGCGGCCGCCAGGGCGACCAGCAGGGGCAGGCTCAGCGCGGCGGTCCACCTCGCCGGCCGCCGCTCCCCCTCGGCCTCGAAGGTCGCGATGAAGAGCAGCGCCAGGGCCGCGGTGGCTGCGAAGATCACCCAGCCGGCGATGAGGAGGGCTTGCATGCTACGCGCGGACCCTACCAGAATCCGCCCCTGGACCGTAGCGTGCAGCCCCTCAGTACGAGTCGGCGTCCAGCACCACCTTGCCCCGGAACACGCGGTAGATGAAGACCGTGTAGCCGATCACCAGGGGCATGCCGATCAGCGCGATGATCAGCATCGCGCTCAGGGTGGCCGGAGTGGAGGAGGCGTTGGCCACCGTCAGGGAGTGGCTCGGATCGTTGGTTGCGGGCAGGAGGTTCGGGTAGAGGGCCACCGCGGCCACGCCGATCATCGTCCCCACCCCGAGCGAGGAGGCGAGGAAGGCCCTCAGGGCCTGATCGCCGCGGATCGCCACCGGCAGCCACAGGACGCTCCCCAGGAGCCCCAGGAACAGCAGCCAGAACAGCGGGCTCCTCGCCGTGCCCTCGTAGAGGTGCGCCGCGTCGAAGATGCCGTAGAGGGTGGCGAGGACGAAGAGGACTACCCAGGCCATCCAGGTCCGCGTGGCGATCCCCAGCATGCGCGCGCGCAGGTCTCCGTCGCTCTTGACCGCCATGTACAGGGCGCCCTGGGTGAGGATCATGAACAGTCCGAGGAATCCGCACACGAGCGAGAAGGGATTCAGCAGGTCCAGGAAGCCGAGCAGGTACTCCCCGTCGTCATTGAGCGGGACCCCCCGCAGGACGTTCCCCACCGCCACGCCGAAGAGCAGCGCGGGCAGGAAGCTCCCGACGCCGAACGCCCGGTCCCAGAAGCGGCGCCACGCGAGGGACTCCACCTTGCCGCGGAACTCCATGGACACCGCCCGCAGGACGAGCCCGAGCAGCACCAGCATCATGGCCAGGTAGAAGCCGCTGAACACCGTGGCGTAGACCGGGGGGAAGGCCGCGAAGAGCGCCCCGCCGGCGGTCAGGAACCACACCTCGTTCCCGTCCCAGACCGGCGCCACGGCGTTGACGTACAGCCGCCGCTCGCCGTCGCTGCGGTTGAAGAGCGAGAGGATCCCGACGCCCAGGTCGAAGCCGTCCAGGATCGCGTAGCCGACGATCAGGACGCAGAAGAGGGCGAACCAGGTGATCTGCAGGACCGTGGGATCCATCACGCCACCTCCACCGTTCCAGCCGGCTCACCGGGTCCGGCTTCGAGCTTCTTTCCCAGGAGGAAGACCCACAGCGCGCCCAGCCCGGCGTAGATCAGGCCGAACAGGATGATCGAGAACAGGATCTCCCCGGCGGACACGACCTTGGAGGCGGCGTCCTCGGTCTTCAGCAGGCCGTACACCACCCATGGCTGCCGCCCCACCTCGGCCGTGATCCACCCGAGCTGGCAGGCCGCCAGGGGCAACGGGATCGACCAGGCCAGCACCCGCAGGAGCCAGCGCTTCTCGAAGAGCGTCTTGCGCAATCGGAAGAAGAGCGCCACGAGGAGGACGAGGATGAAGGCGATGCCCAGGATGACCATGTTGTGGAAGGACACGAAGGCGAGCCACAGCTCGGCGCCCCGGGGCACCTCGTCCGGGGGGAACTCGCTCAGCGCCTGCACGCGGTGGTCGGCGCTGCCGAAGGCCAGGATCGAGAGCAGCCGGGGGACCTCGATGCTCGCCAGGAGCTCGGGCGGTTCCGGGCTCGGGAGGGCGAAGAGCACCATGGGCGCCCCCCCCTCGGTGGGCTGGTAGTGCCCCTCGATGGCGGCCAGCTTGGCGGGCTGGGTCCGGGCCACCTGCTTGGCGTGCCCGTGGCCCGAGGGGTGGACCAGGAACACGGAGGCCACCAGACCGAAGACCAGCGAGAGCGTCAGGGTCCTGCGGGCCACCTCCACCCCGCGCCCCTTCAGCAGCAGGATCGAGGAGAAGCCGGCCATGAAGAAGGCGCCGGTGACCAGGCAGGCCAGGATCGTGTGCAGGAAGCGGTGCAGGGTGGAGGGGTTGAAGATCGCCTCGCTGAAGCTCACCAGCTCGGCCCGCCCGGCGATCTCGTTGATGGTGTAGCCGGCGGGCGTCTGCTGCCAGGAGTTGGCCGCGATGATCCAGAAGGCCGACAGGGTGGAGCCCACCGCCACCATCAGGATCGAGAACCAGTGCACCCCCTTGGAGACGCGCCGACGGCCGAAGAGGTAGAGGCCCAGGAAGGCGGACTCGAGGAAGAAGGCGAAGATGCCCTCGGCCGCCAGGGGCGCGCCAAAGATGTCGCCCACGAAGCGCGAGTAGGAGGCCCAGTTGGTGCCGAACTGGAACTCCATGACGATGCCCGTGGCCACGCCCACCGCGAAGGTCAGGGCCAGCACCTTGCCGAAGAAGAGCCCCGCGCGCCGCCAGGCGTCCTCGCCCTTCCTCCAGGCCTTCCACTCGACGATCACCAGGAGCCAGGCCAGGCCGATGGTGATCGGGGGGAACAGGAAGTGGAAGCCCACCGTCATCGCGAACTGGATGCGGGCCAGCAGGACTGGATCCATGCTCGTCACTCCTCTCGGGCGCTCGGTCGCCCGGACCGTTCGGGAGCGGTCAGACTAGCCGCGGCGCCGCGCCCGATCCACGGTCCCGCCCTGGCGGACAGGTCGCGCCCCTTACCGCAGGTTCGCGCGGAACCACTCGCGGAAGGGGATCAGCTCGGGGGGCAGCGGGCGCCGCCGATCTTCGGCGAGGTGGTGCCTCTCGAGTATGCGGGCCAGCGCGTAGGCCGCGATCTCGCCGGGGTGGTCCAGGCCCGAGGAGACCGGAAGTCGCTCGCGGTAGCCGGGGAGGTCCTCGATGGGCCGGCTCCGGGGGATCCCGCGCTCGTCCCGGACCACCCCCCAGACCTCGCCCCGGCGCTCGACCTGGAAGCCGAGCCCCAGGAAGTCCGCCCCCATGCGGGGCACCTCCCGGCCCTCGCGCAGGATCGTGCGCAGCCACCACGTCCGGCGTCCCTCGCCCTCGCCCAGGCTGACGACCCATCCCGTGTCCAGCGCGTCGGGGTTGGAGAGCCGGCGCTCGAGCACCCATGGATCGGGCCGCACCCGAGCGCGCTCGAAGGGCAGGAGCCCGGTGTAGAGCGACTCGAAGCGGCGGGGGTGCATGCGCTGCAGCACGTGCAGCTTCTCGTGGGCCAGCAGGGGCCCGAAGGCCCGCAGGACACCGGCGGCGCCGCGCTCCTCGATCGCCCGGGTGATGGCGAGGACGACGCTCCGACCGAAGACCAGGCAGGTGCCGCGCGTGTGGGGGAAGCCCCCGCAGAGGCGATCATCGATCTTCACGAACCGCCAGGGCTGCCGCGAGAGGAGCGGGAAGTCCTCCCGCAGGTGCTCGTCGAGGGCTCGCACCAGTCCCTCGAGGGCCGCCCGCTCGCGCTCGTCGAAGGCCAGGACCCCCTCCCTGAAGCGGCGCCGGGTCTCCTCGCGGCGCGCCTCGAGGGAGCCGCTGCCCGCGGCGCGCGAGGTGAGGGTGGCGACCTCCCGCGGCCGCAGCTCGGAGAGGAAGGGCTCCCAGGATTCGTCGAGCAGGACGCGCCGTCCCGCCTCGACGCCGAGCATCTCGATCCGGGGGCGCGCCAGCGGGCTGGAGCGGATCCTCTCGAACTGGCCGGGCACCAGGCCGCGCTCCCCCACCCGCTCCTCGAAGGGCCCGTCCCCCATCAGGTTGGGGACCTCGTCCTCCACCTCGGGATCGTCGACCGCGTGGGGCAGGCCCAGGCAGTGGGCGGCTTCGTGGGCCACGACGAAGGCGTCCTGGGCCTCGGGCGCGCCCTCGGCCTGGGCCGCGAACACGATGGAGCCGGGCTGCTGTCCCAGGCCGTTGGGCGCCGGCTTCCCGTTGATGGCGCGCACGAAGAAGAGGTGGATCACCTCGCCTTCGCCCCGCAGTGCGCCCGCCTCGCCCGCGGCGTGGACCACCTCGTCCACGTCGATGCGCCCCTCGAGGGCGTCGGTGGAGTCGTAGCGCACCGGCTCCAGGAAGCAGAAGTCCAATCCGGCGGCGCCGTAGACCCGGTCGATCAGCGGCTCGACGATGCGCATCTTGGCCCGCTCGCGTCGGGAGTCGTCGCGCACCTCGATGGGCTGCACCAGGACGCAGCGATCGATGGGGCGCGGGGGGCGCGCCTCCTGGGCGGGCAGGACGGACAGGAGGAGGGGCGCGAGGAGGAGCATGCGTCGGAGAATGAGGTCGTCGCGTCGAGGATCGCAAGGAGAAAGCGACAGACCCCGACGCGCAGCGGGCTCGTCTGGATCGACGTTCCTGCTGCTCAGCCGCCCGGCCGAGCCGGATCGCACCCGCTTCGCCGTGCGCCCCCTGGTGGAGGAGCTGGTGGAGCTGGTCGCTCCCGATGCGCAGGATTGCGACGCGGCGATCACCATTCACGGGGACGACTTCGAGCTCGAGGCCGACCGGGATCACACGCGGCGGCTCCTCCTGAACCTCCTCCTGAACGCGCTCCAGGCGCTCGACGCGCCGGGGGCGATCCGGGTGGAGCTCGGGCGGCAGCCGGGCCGGAGGCACCGGCCTGGGGCTCTCGATCGCCCGGCGGATCGCCGACGAGCACGGCTGGCGGCTGCGCTTCGAGAACCGGCAGTCGCGGGGAACGGCGATGATCGTCGAGGTGCCAGGGCGGTGAGCGCCCCCGGCGGGAGGGTCCTGATCGTCGACGACGGTGCGGGCCATCGCGAGCTGCTCCGCGATCTCCTCGGCGGCGAGGCGGCCCGGATCGACCTCGCCGAAGGCGGGCGAGAGGCGCTGGATCGGATCCGGAGCGACCCGCCCGATCTCCTGCTCCTCGACGTCCCCCCGCCGCCCCCGCCGGGCGGGGGCGGGGCGCTCCCCCACCAGCGCGCATGGCTTTACGACGCGGCCCGCTTGTGAGATCCTGCGCGCTCGACCCCCCCCCGGACCGCGGATGAGCGGCGCCATCCAGAGTGGCGCGGAGCAAGGACCCATGCCCGACCCCACCTATGGCCTGACGAAGCACCTCCCCCAGACGAGCTATGACGACGCCATCCTGGCGGTCACCGAGCAGCTGAAAGCGGAGGGCTTCGGCGTCCTGACCGAGATCGACGTCAAGAAGACCCTCAAGGCCAAGCTCGACGTGGACTTCCGGCGCTACGTCATCCTGGGCGCCTGCAAGCCGCCGCTCGCCTATCGGGCCCTGTCGGCCGAGCCCTTTGTCGGCCTCCTCCTGCCCTGCAACGTGATCGTCTTCGAGGAGGGCGCCGGCTCGACGGTGTCCATCATCCACCCCGGCGAGATGTTCCGCATCGTCGACAACCCCGGCGTGCTCCCCATCGCCGAGGAGGTGGAGGCCGGGCTCCGGACGGTGCTCGAGAAGCTGTGAACCGGTGAGGGTCGTTGCTCCACGACCGACGTCGTTCTCGCCGAGAATCCACCCCCCGCGTCACTCTGCACATGGCGGGGCTCGACCTGCGACGAGCCCGTGGTGGAGATATGGTCGGGGCGAGAGGATTTGAACCTCCGACCTCTGCAACCCCATTGCAGCGCGCTAGCCAGGCTGCGCCACGCCCCGACACGGGGGGGATTGTAGGCGTCCCGTCCGGGGGACTCAACGGGGTGCCCGAAAAGGTGGCTTGCGGGTCCCCCCGGAGGGGTCGAGAATGACCCCGTGGCCCGCCCCCTTCGAAACCTGTACACCGGCCGGCCGAGCATCCGGCGCCGGCACCGGAGCTGGGGATTCTCGATGACCATGGCCACCGTCGGCTGGGCGGTCTGGGGCCTCTCCCTGGTGCTGCAGCGGGCCCTGCAGGAGGAGGTCCCGCCCTTCTGGCTGGTCTGGTCCCTGGGCGCGCTCTTCGCCGGACCGGGCCTCCTGGCCGCCCTCCTGACCATCCGCGGGAGCCGGGGCTGGCTCACCCTGGCGATGGTGCCCATCTTCGCCAACGGCATGCTGCTGCTCCTGCCGTGGCTGTGGCTGGAGCTGCCGCTGTCGAAGGGTTGAGCAGGACCGGGCTACTGCAGCCCGTGCATCTCGTCCACCGGCTCGCGGCGCATGAGGTCGAGCACCGCCTCGCGGGGGTCCTTCTTCTCGAAGAGGACCGCGTGCACCTGCCGGGCGATGGGCATGTCGATGTTCGCGAGCTCGGCCTCCGGACCGAAGAGCGCCTTGGTGGTCCACACGCCCTCGGCGACCATGTTCATGCGCTCGAGCACCTGCTCCAGCGTCTCCCCGCGGCCGATGGCCTCCCCCACCGCGCGGTTGCGCGAGTGCGCCGAGCAGCAGGTGGTCACCAGGTCGCCGAAGCCCGCCAGGCCGAAGAAGGTCTCCGGCTGCGCCCCGTGAATCCGTCCGAAGCGCGCCATCTCGATCATGCCCCGCGTCAGGAGCGAGGCCTTGGCGTTGTCGCCCAGCCCCAGCCCGTCGCAGATCCCCGCCGCCAGGGCGATCACGTTCTTGAGGGCCGCGGCCAGCTCCGCGCCCACGGGATCGGCGCAGGTGTAGACCCGGAAGGCGTCCGATCCCAGGGTCGCCTGCACCTGCAGGGCGAGGTCGGCGTCCTCGCTGGCGGCCACCACCGAGGTGGGCTTGCCCACCGCCACCTCCTCGGCGTGGCTGGGCCCCGTGAGCACGCACATGGGCCGCTCGCCCAGGGCGCCCTTGAGGATCTCGGTGGGCCGGTGGAGGGTCTCGATCTCGAGCCCCTTGGTGGCCGAGACGATCGGCACCCGACCGGGCAGGGCGTCCTCGAAGCGCAGCGCCACGCCGCGCAGGAACTGGGTGGGAACCGCGCTGATGGCCAGCTCGACTCCTCGGGCCGCCGAGAAGGTGTCGGCCGTGACCTCGAGCGACTCCGGTAGCGGCACCCCCGGCAGGAAGAGGCTGTTCTCGCGCACGTCGCGGATCGCCTCGGCCTGCTCGGGGAAGGCGCTCCAGAGGACGGTGGACATGCCGCCCTCGGCCAGCAGCTTGGCCAGGGTGGTCCCCCAGCTCCCGTCCCCCACGACGAGGATGCGCTGCTCGGGGCTCGAGCTCATGCGCCCGCCTCCGCCCGGTCGGTCGGGCCGGCCGGCGGCCCCCCCTTGCGGCCCTTCCGGCCCGTGCGTACCTCGGTGCCCGCGATCATCCGGGCCATGTTGGAGCGGTGGCGCACCAGGATCAAGACGCAGAGCAGGGCCGTGCCGACCAGGAGCTCCGGCTCCCCGCCCCGCAACCACAGGCTGAGCGGGGGGAAGGAGACCCCCATGGCGATCGACGCCAGCCCCACGTAGCGGGTGGTCAGGAGGACGGCGACCCAGATCAGCCCACCCAGGAGGGAGATCAGGGGGGCCACGGCCAGCAGGACGCCGTAGGCGGCCGCCACGCCCTTGCCCCCTCGGAAGCGGAGGTAGACGGGGAAGCAGTGGCCCACCACGGCCGCGCCGCCGCACAGCAGCCCGAGGAGCAGGCTGGGCTCGGCGCTCCCCGACGCCAGCCCCGCGATGGCGACGGCGGCGATCAGCCCCTTGCCCGTGTCCAGGAGGAAGACCAGGAGGCCGAGGGGCCGCCCCAGGGCTCGGATCGCGTTGGTGGCCCCGATGTTGCCGCTGCCGAATTCCCGGAGGTCGATGCCCTTGACCAGGCGCGCCATCACGAGCCCGAAGGGCATCGCGCCGAGGAGATAGCTGACCACCACCGCCACCCAGTCGGTGAGGGCGAGGGATCCCAGGGTCGTCTGCAGGGCGAAGGGCATGCTCTCTTCCGGGCCGGTCAGGGTAGCAGCCCCGGGACGCGGAAGCGCCCCCCGGGCGGCGGGGGCGGTCGTTCCCGAGCTCGCGCGGACACGGGGGCGGGGAGGGGGCCCGGGGAGGCGGGCGCGGCCCCGGGGGGCGGGAGGGACGCGGGGAGCGGGAGGGGCGGGAGACCGGTCCGGCGGCGGGTGCGGCGACGCCGCCGGGGAGGGGCGGGGCAGGGGGTCCCCCGGGGGAACGCCCCCCTTCCGCCCGGGGGACTTCGCCGGATCGCCTGGGTTGCGGTCGAGGGCCGGGAAACGGCGACCGGCCGCGGCCGCCTCCGCCCCCTCCCCGCGAGTTGAGCGATCCCGAACCGAGGCCGCGGCCCGGTCTCGCGCTAGACTCCCCGCGTGTCCCCCGCCTCCCAGACCCCCGGCTCCGCCCCCTCACGGATCCTCGGCGTCGATACCGGGGGGACCTTCACCGACCTGGTCCGGATCGATGGTGGCGAGCCCCGGGTGGAGAAGCTCCCCTCCACCCCCGGGGATCCCGCCCGCGCCGTGCTGGAGGGGATCGAGCGCCTGGGCGGGGCCGGCACCGGCTCCCACGTCATCCACGGCACCACCGTGGCCCTCAACGCCCTCCTGACCGGGCGGACGGCGCGCACCGCGCTGGTCACCAACGAGGGCTTCCGGGACCTGATCGAGATCGGCCGCCAGGACCGCCCCGACCTCTACGCCCTCCACCCCGAGAAGCCGCGGCCGATCGTCCCCCGGGAGCTGCGCTTCGAGGTCGGACAGCGCTCCTGGCCCGGGAGCGACGCCGACAACGGGCTGGCCTCCGTGGACGAGCCCGCGCCCGAGGAGCTGCGGCGCCTGCAACGCGCCCTGAAGAAGGCCCGGCCCGAGAGCATCGCCGTCTGCCTCCTCCACGCCTACGCCGACCCGGAGATCGAGCGGAGTCTGGCGCGAGAGCTCGAATCCCTGGGGCTGCCGATCACCTGCTCCGCCTCCGTGCTGCAGGAGTATCGCGAGTTCGAGCGCTTCTCGACCGCCGTGGTCAACGCCGCCCTGGTCCCGCTGATGGGGCGCTACATCGAGGCGCTGGCCGGCCGCCTGCCCGGCGCGCGCCTGAGCCTGCTCCAGAGCAACGGCGGGACCCTGCCCGCCGCCCAGGCCGCGGTGGAGCCGGTGCGCGTCCTCCTGTCGGGGCCGGCCGGGGGCGTCGTCGGCGCCGCGCGAGCGGCGCGCGAGGCGGGCTATGATCGGCTGGTCGGCCTCGACATGGGCGGCACCAGCACCGACGTCGCCTTCTTCGAGGCGGGCGCGAGCGAGCGGGTGCTCGACGGGCCCGCGCGCGTCGCCGGACGACCGGTGGGCGTGCCCGCGCTCGACATCCACACCATCGGCTGCGGCGGCGGATCGCTGGTCGAGGTCGACCGCGGCGGCGTGATGCGCGTGGGGCCGGGCAGCGCCGGCGCCGATCCGGGACCGGTGTGCTACGGCCAGAGCGATCAGCTCACGGTCACCGACGCCCACGTGCTCCTGGGCCACATCGCCTCCGGCAGCTTCCTGGGCGGCCACCTGGAGCTCGACACCGACGGCGTGAAGCGCGCCTTCGAGGACCTCGGCCGGCGCCTCTCGGTGAAGCCCCACACCGCGGCCGAGGGAGTCCTGGAGGTCGCGCGCGCGGCCATGCGCCGCGCCGTGGGCGTGATGACCATGCAGCGCGGCCAGGATCCCCACAGCCTGCCCCTGGTCGCCTTCGGCGGCGCCGGCGGGCTGCACGCGGCGGCCCTGGCCGACAGCCTGGGCATGCGCGCCGCCCTGGTCCCCCACCACCCCGGCGTCCTGAGCGCCCTGGGCATGGCCGGGGCGGACGCCATCCGCGAGCACTCGGCCACCGTGCTGGCGCCCCTGTCCCGCTGGAAGGCCGCGAGGCGGCGCAAGGCCCTGCGCGAGCTCGCCGAACGCGGCCGGGAGCAGCTCCGACAGGAGGGCTTCCGGGTCGCGGAGATCGAGCTCGAGCTCGGGCTGGACCTGCGCTACGCCGGCCAGTCCTTCGAGATCCGCGTGCCCGAGGGCCCGCGCTGCTCCGGCGCCTTCGAGCGCGAGCACGAGCGCCTCTACGGCTACCGCCTGCCGGACCGCGAGGTCGAGCTGGTCAACCTGCGCGTGCGGGCGCTGGTGCGGCGCGCCCTGCCGCCGGCCAGACGACCGCGCAGCCGCCCCCTGCCGAAGTCCGCCATCCGGGGCGAGCGCCGGGTGCGGCTGGGCCGGGTCCTGAAGGTCCCGGTGATCGACCGCGGCCGGCTCGCTCCCGGACACCGCTTCGAGGGGCCCGCCCTGATCGAGGAGTACTCGGGCACCAGCATCCTGCCCCCCGGCTGGACCGCGCGGGTGGCCGGCGGGGGGCACCTGGAGATGATCTCGGGATGAGCGCGCGCGAGGACGACCTGCGCTTCATGGTCGCCGCCCTGGAGGAGGCGCGCCGCGATCCCGGCGCCATCCCCATCGGAGCGGTGCTGGTCATCGACGGGGAGATCGTCGCCCGCGGGCACAACCGCCGGGTCCAGGACGGAAACCCGATCCTGCACGGCGAGATGCACTGCCTGCAGAACGCCGGACGGCGGAAGGCGGCCGAGTACCGGCGCTCGACGCTCTACACCACCCTCTCTCCCTGCGACATGTGCAGCGGGGCCATCCTGCTCTACGAGATCCCCCGGGTGGTGATGGCCGAGAGCCGCACCTTCCGGGGCCCGCAGGAGCTGCTCGTCCGCCGCGGCGTGGAGCTGGTCGACCTGGACATCGAGGAGGCCCGCGAGGGGATGCGGGACTTCGTCCGGGAGCATCCCGAGCTCTGGAACGAGGACATCGGCGTCTGAGGCGCCGGGACGCCTAGTGAGGCTTCGCCTCAGACCGACCAGGCGTGCCGGAGAATCCTCGTCGGCGCGCCTG
>CAZTTG010000079.1:0-30366 GCA_964615935.1 uncultured Planctomycetaceae bacterium
GTTATCGTCCGCGCCCCTCGTATCGTCCACCGGCCCGTCCCAGCGGACGGGCCCCGGCACCCACCCCACCCCCGCCGCCGTGACCCAGGCTCCCACGCCCCCTACGCCCCCGCGGGCCCCGAAACGCGAGGGAGGCGGAGCGTGAAGTCGACCGTCGCCCTCTTCGGCCTGCTCCTCGCGCTCTGGCTCCTGGCCTCGGGCATCTACGACCACGCGCAGCTCCTCGTGTTCGGGGTCCTGTCCTGCGCCGGCGTGGCCCTGCTGGCCCGGCGCATGGGCATCGCCGACGAGGAGGCCGTGCCGGTGCACCTGGTCCTGCGCAGCCTGGTCTACGTGCCCTGGCTGGCGAAGGAGGTCCTGCTGGCCAACCTGGACGTGGCCCGCCGGATCCTCGGCCCCGGTCTGCCCATCAGCCCCCGGATCATGGTCCTGCACCCCACCCAGCGCACCGACCTGTGCCGGGTGCTCTACGCCAACTCGATCACCCTCACGCCCGGCACGGTCTCCATCGAGGCGGAGGGCGGGACGATCACCGTCCACGCCATCGCCGAGGAGGTGGCCGAGGCCCTGGAGAAGGGCGAGATGGACCGGCGGGTGAGCGTCCTGGAGGGCGACTCCTGATGTTCGCCGCGGCCATGACCGCCCTGCTCGTGTGCATGGCCATGAGCATGGCGCGGGCGGTGCTGGGGCCGACCCTCTTCGACCGCGTGCTGGCGCTCAACAGCTTCGGCACCAAGACCGTGCTGGTCATCGCCGTGCTGGGCTTCCTCACCGGCCGGCCCGACTTCCTGGACCTGGCCATGGTCTACGCCCTGATGAACTTCCTGGGCACCATCGCCATGATGAAGCTCGTCCGCTTCGGCGACCTGGCGGGCTCGGAGGAGGACCGGGAGGAGGTGGCCTGACCGTGCAGCTCTTCCTGGACGTCCTGAGCTGGGCCTTCATCCTGGGGGGGTCCTTCTTCGCGGTGGTCGGCGGGATCGGCCTCCTGCGGCTGCCGGACTTCTACAGCCGCATTCACGCCGCGGGCATGACCGACACCCTGGGCGTCTGGTTCATCCTGATCGGGCTCATGCTCCAGGCCGGCGCCAGCCTGGTGACGATCAAGCTGGTGCTGGTCCTGATCTTCCTCCTGATGACCTGCCCGCTGGCCAGCCACGCCCTGGCCAAGGCGGCCTGGCTGGGCGGGCTGAAGCCCTGGACCCGAGAGGAGGACGGCGGTGACCGCGCTCCTTAGCGGCGTCCTCTTCGCCTTCCTGCTGGCCGCGGCCGTGGCCATCATCCGGCTGCACGACCTCTTCGCCGCGGTCATGCTGCTGGGTATCTTCAGCCTGCTCTCGGCGGCGCTCTTCACGGTGATGGACGCCGTGGACGTGGCCTTCACCGAGGCCGCGGTGGGCGCCGGGATCTCCACCCTGCTCATGCTGGGCACCCTGGCCCTGACCACCCGCGAGGAGGAGCCTGAGCACAACCAGCGGGCTCCCCTGGCCCTGGCGGTGGTGATCTTCACCGGGGCGGCCCTGCTGTACGGGACCCTCGACATGCCCGCCTACGGGGACCCGCAGGCCCCCATCCACGGCTACCTGGCCCCCCTTTTCCTGGAGGACTCCCTGGGCATCCCCAACGTGGTCACCGCGGTGCTGGCCTCCTACCGGGGCTACGACACCTGGGGCGAGACCACGGTGATCTTCACCGCCGCCGTGGGGGTGCTGCTGGGTCTGGGGACGGTTCACCGCCGGCTGGGGTCCAGCCGGCTGGGCCACCGCCAGCTGCGCCGCGGGACCGCGGGGGCCGAGGCCGCCGGGGAGGACGCGCCGTGAGACGCCACATCATCCTGCGCGCCCTCTCGAAGCTGCTGATCCCCCTGATCATGCTCTTCGCCCTCTACGTGCAGTTCCACGGGGACTACGGGCCGGGGGGCGGCTTCCAGGCCGGGGTCATCTTCGGGGCGGGGATCATCCTGTACGCGGTGATCTTCGGGCTGGAGCCGGCGCGGCGGGTGTTCCGGCCGCGCCTCCTGGAGATCCTGATCTCCGCCGGCGTGCTGCTCTACGGCGGCGTGGGGGTCTGGTCCATGGTGCTGGGGGGGAACTTCCTGGACTACGGCGTCCTCGACCCCGAGCACGGCCAGCACCTGGGCATCCTGCTGGTCGAGCTGGGCGTGGGCCTGACGGTCACCGCGGTCATGGCGACCCTGTTCTTCCAGTTCGCCGGGAGGAGAGGGGTCCGATGATGGACGGGGGGCTCTTCAACTACTGGGTGATCGTGGTCCTCATGATGACCGGGCTGTACGTGGTCATCGCCAAGAGCAACCTGGTCAAGAAGGTCATCGGCCTGAACGTCTTCCAGGTCTCGGTCATCATGCTGTACGTCAGCATGGGCAAGATCGAGGGGGGCACCGCGCCGATCCTCCTCGAGGGCGAGGGCGTGGTCTACTCCAACCCCCTCCCCCACGTGCTCATGCTGACCGCCATCGTGGTGGGCGTGGCCACCAGCGCCCTGGCCCTCTCGCTGGTGGTGCGCATCCACGAGGACTACGGGAGCATCGAGGAGGACGTGATCCGCAAGCTGGAGGAGCAGCCCTGATGCTCCAGCAGCTCCCCGCCCTGCAGATCGCCATCCCCCTGCTGGCGGCGCCGGTGTGCGTCGTCCTGCGCAGCGCGCGGGCCTGCTGGCTCCTGGCCCTGGCGGTCACCTGGGCCGGGCTCCTCATGTCCTGGACCCTGCTGCAGGAGGTGCGGCGCACGGGCGAGGCGATCTCCTACCACCTGGGGGGCTGGGCGCCGCCCCTGGGGATCGAGCTGCGCGTCGACTACGCCAACGCCTTCGTGCTGCTGATCGTCACCGGGGTCAGCGCGGTGGTCCTGACCGCCAGCCCCCGCAGCCTGGCCTCCGAGCTGCCGCGCGAGCGCCACTACCTGTTCTGGGCCGCCTACCTGCTGTGCATGACGGGCCTGGCGGGGATGACCATCACCGGGGACGCCTTCAACGTCTTCGTGTTCCTGGAGATCTCCTCCCTGGCCTCCTACACGCTCATCTCCATGGGCCCCCGGCGCCAGGCGGTCACCTCGGCCTTCCAGTACCTGGTCATGGGCACCATCGGCGGCACCTTCGTGCTGCTGGGGATCGGCCTGCTGTACATGGTCACCGGCACCCTGAACATGGCCGACCTCTACGACCGCCTGCAGGAGGTCGGGACCGTGGCCGGGGGGGCCGAGGGGCTGA
Source organism: uncultured Planctomycetaceae bacterium (assembly GCA_964615935.1). Taxonomy (GTDB): domain Bacteria; phylum Planctomycetota; class UBA1135; order UBA1135; genus CAZTTG01. The sequence goes on from CAZTTG010000079.1 coordinate 3,226, forward strand.
TGCGGCCCAACCGCACGGTGCTCGTGGCCCTGGCCTGCATCGTGGCCGGGGTGAGCATCAAGCTGGCCCTCTTCCCGCTGCACGTCTGGCTGCCCAACGCCTACCACTTCGCGCCCGCGATGGTGACCGCCTTCCTGGCGGCCACCGCCACCAAGGTGGCCTTCTACGTGCTGGTGCGCATGGTCTACGGCGTCTTCGGCGCCGACCTGGCCTTCGGCGCCATGCGCCTGGACGCGGTGCTCCTGCCCCTGGCGGTGCTGGCCATGTTCGTGGCCTCGACCGTGGCCATCTTCCAGCAGGACGTCAAGCGCATGCTGGCCTACTCCAGCCTGGCCCAGGTGGGCTACATGGTGCTGGGCCTGAGCCTGGCCACGGTGGAGGGGCTCACCGGGGGCATCGTGCACCTGTTCAACCACGCGCTGATGAAGAGCGGGCTCTTCCTGGCGCTGGCCTGCGTGGCCCTGCGCCTGGGCTCCACCCGCCTGTACGACCTGCGCGGCCTGGGCCGCCGCATGCCCTGGACCATGGGGGCCTTCGTGCTGGGCGGCCTCTCCCTGATCGGGGTGCCCGGCACGGTGGGCTTCATCAGCAAGTGGTACCTGGTGGTGGGGGCCTTCCAGAGCGGGCTCTGGCCGGTGGCGGGCCTGATCCTCTTGAGCTCGCTCCTGGCGGTGATCTACGTGTGGCGGGTGGTCGAGGCGGCCTACTTCCAGGAGCCCCCCATGGGCGCTCCACCGGCGCGCGAGGCCCCCGCGAGCCTCCTGGTGCCGACCTGGATCCTGGTGGGCTCCACCGTGCTCTTCGGCCTCTTCACCGAGCACACCGCCGGCGTGGCCCGCGCCGCCGCGCGCATGTTCATGGGGGTCGCGGGATCGTGAGCGCCTCCACCGCCGTCGGCCTGTGCGTGCTGTGGCCCCTCCTGGGGGCGGTGGCGGTGGTGCTCCTCGGCCGGCGGCCCAACCTGCGCGAGGCCGCCAGCCTGGTGTGCGCCGGCAGCCTCTTCGCCCTGGTGGTCGGCTGGGTCCTGCCCGCGGTGCGGGCCGGCGAGCGCCCCGCCCTGACGCTGCTCGAGGTGCTGCCCGGCCTGCCGCTGGCCTTCGAGGTCGAGCCCCTGGGCATGCTCTTCGCCCTCCTGGCCTCGGGCCTGTGGATCGTCACCGGCGTGTACGCCATCGGCTACATGCGCGGGCACCACGAGAAGAGGCAGACGCGCTTCTACGCCTGCTTCGCCCTGGCCATCGCCGGGGCCCTGGGGGTGGCCTTCGCGGCCAACCTGTTCACCCTCTTCCTGTTCTACGAGTTCATCACCCTCTCGACCTATCCCCTGGTGACCCACCACGGGACCGAGAAGGCCAAGCTCGGGGGTCGGACCTACCTGGGGGTGCTGATGAGCACCTCGGTGGCCTTCCTGCTGCTGGCCCTGGTGTGGACTTACCACCTGGCCGGCACCACCGACTTCCGGGCCGGGGGGATCCTCGCCGGCAAGGCCGGCGAGGGGCTCCTGGCGGTGCTCCTGGCGCTCTTCGTCTTCGGCACCGCCAAGGCCGCCCTGATGCCCTTCCACCGCTGGCTGCCCGCGGCCATGGTGGCCCCCACCCCGGTGAGCGCCCTGCTGCACGCGGTGGCGGTGGTCAAGGCGGGCGTCTTCACGGTGGTGAAGATCGGCGTCTACGTCTTCGGCCTGGACACCCTGAAGGAGATGAGCGGCCAGCTCCTGGGCAGCGGCTGGCTGGTGTACGCCGCCTGCTTCACCATCCTGGCGGCCTCTCTGGTGGCCCTCTTCCAGGACAACCTCAAGCGGCGGCTGGCCTACTCCACGGTGAGCCAGCTCGCCTACATCGTGCTGGGCCTGGCCCTGTTCAACCCGATGGCGGTGCAGGGGGCGGCCCTGCACATGGTCATGCACGCGGCCGGGAAGATCACCCTCTTCTTCTGCGCCGGCGCCATCCTGGTGGCCACCCACAAGACCGAGATCAGCCAGATGCGGGGCATCGGCCGGCGGATGCCCTTCACCATGTTCGCCTTCCTGCTGGGCTCGCTGAGCATCATCGGCCTGCCCCCCTGCGGCGGCATGTGGAGCAAGTGGTTCCTCTTCCTGGGGGCCCTGGAGGCGGAGCGGCTGGTGGCGGTGGGCGTGCTGGTGGTGAGCTCGCTCCTGAACATCGCCTACCTGCTCCCGATCGCGATCAACGCCTTCTTCGCGCCCCCCGACGACGAGGAGGAGGCGCGGGGCGGGATCCGGGAGGCGCCGGCGGCCTGCGTGGTCCCCCTGACGCTCACGGCGCTGGCCGGCCCGGTGCTCTTCCTCTTCCCCGACTTCTTCATCGACCTGGCCCGACGGATCGGGGCGGCTTGAGATGGAACGGCCCACGGACACCCACGGACCCGAAGGCGCGGCTCCTCCCCCGCAGGAGAAGCAGCACGTCTTCGACGATTCCCGGAACGTCAAGCGCCTGATCCGGGTCTTCTTCGTCGCCTGCGCGGTGCTGCTGGCGATCGACCTGGTCCACCACCGGCACGGGAGCTTCGAGGAGTCCGAGGCGGAGCTCGCCGCCGAGGGGATCTTCGGCTTCTACGGCCTGTTCGGCTTCGTGGCCTGCGTGCTCCTGGTGCTGGCCGCCAAGTACGTCCTGCGCAGGGCCGTCATGCGCTCGGAGGACTACTATGATCGGTAGCCTCCACCCGGCCCTGGTCCTGCTCCTGGGCGGGCTGCTGCTGCCGCTCCTGCGGGGTCGGCTGCGGCAGGGCGCGCTGGTCCTCCTGCCCGCCCTGGGCTTCCTGAACCTCCTGGGCTTCGAGGCCGGCGACTCGGCCAGCCTCACCCTGGCGGGCTACCAGCTCGAGGTCCTGCGGGTCGACCGGCTGAGCCTGATCTTCGGCTACCTGTTTCACATCGCGGCCTTCCTGGCGGCCATCTACTCGCTGCACGTCAAGGACACCGTGCAGCACCTCACCGGGCTGATGTACGCCGGCAGCGCGGTGGGCACGGTCTTCGCCGGGGACCTGGTGAGCCTGTTCGTCTTCTGGGAGCTCCTGGCGGTCACCTCGGTGTTCCAGATCTGGGCCCGCCGCCGCCCGGCCTCGACCGCCGCCGGCCTGCGCTACCTGCTGGTGCACGTCAGCTCGGGCCTGCTGCTCCTGGCGGGCACCGCCCTGCGCTGGCACCAGACCGACTCCCTGGCCTTCGAGCACATGGAGCTGGACGGGCTGGCGAGCTGGCTCATCCTGCTGGCCATCGGCATCAAGTGCGCCTTCCCGGTCCTGCACACCTGGCTGGTGGACGGGTATCCGGCGGCCACCCCCACCGGGGCGGTCTTCCTGTGCGCCTTCACCACCAAGGCGGCCGTCTACGCGCTGGCGCGGGGCTTCGACGGCTGTGAGCTCCTGATCTGGGTCGGGAGCCTCATGACCATGTTCCCGATCTTCTACGCCGTCATCGAGAACGACCTGCGGCGCGTGCTGGGCTACAGCATGATCAACCAGATCGGCTTCATGGTGGTGGGCGTCGGCCTGGGCACCCACATGGGGATCAACGGGGCGGTGGCCCACGCCTTCAACGACGTCTTCTTCAAGGGCCTGCTCTTCATGTCCATGGGGGCGGTCCTCCTGCGGGCCGGAAAGATCAACGGCTCCGAGCTGGGCGGCCTCTACAAGAGCATGCCGGCCACCGCCGGCCTGTGCATGGTGGGAGCGGCCTCCATCTCGGCCTTCCCGCTGTTCTCGGGCTTCGTGAGCAAGTCCATGGTCATGGTGGCCGCCGCCGACGGGGGCTACGTGACGGTGTGGCTGATGCTGCTCTTCGCCTCGGCCGGCGTCTTCCACCACGCCGGCATCAAGATCCCCTTCTTCGCCTTCTTCGCCCACGACTCGGGGATCCGCTGCAAGGAGGCGCCCCGGAACATGCTGCTGGCCATGAGCCTGGCGGCGGCCCTGTGCATCGGGATCGGCTGCTTCCCGGGCCTGCTCTACGCCCTGCTGCCCTACCCGGTGGACTACAAGCCCTACAGCTCGACCCACGTGGTGGCCCAGCTCCAGCTCCTGTTCTTCTCGGCCATGGCCTTCACCACCCTGATGCTGACCCGCATCTACCCCCCCGAGCTGCGCTCGGTGAACCTGGACGCGGACTGGATCGGGCGCAAGGCCCTGCCGGGGCTCGCCCGGGCGGTCCTGTGGGTGGGCGGCCGCCTGTGGTCGGGGCTGATCGGCGGCGGGCTGGCCGCGGGCCGGGGCCTGCTGGCCGGGGTCTACCGCCTGCACGGCCCCGAGGGGGTGTTCGCCCGCACCTGGTCGACCGGCAACATCGTGCTGGCGGCCGCCCTGGTCCTGGGCGGCTACCTGATCCTGTACTACTGGCGCTAGGAACCCGGCCGGCGGAGCGCCGGGGGTCGCGGCGAAGACGGGAAGATGTGCCTTCCCGGGGCGTCTCCTGGGCGTGGCGCTCCGGCCAACGGGGTCCGCGGGCCGATTGACAGGCCCCCCGGGCGGACCTAGAGTGCGGGTGCGCCTGACGACGGCAAAACCGTAACTGCCGCTCGCCAAACGAGATACAACGCCTTTCATCGCCAATCCTCGATCGGAGCCGCCGATGCTGGCCCTGCTCGCTCTCCTCCCCCTCGCCTCCCCTCCGCTCCCCGTTCCCCAGGACCCTCCCCCGCCCCCGGCGGCCGGCGAGGAGGCTCCCCTGCCCCAGATCCAGGAGGAGGGGGACTACTACGTCCTCAACTTCGAGGAGCCCTCCGGGGATGACCAGGGCGTCAACCTGCAGACCCTGACCAAGATCTGCCAGCAGGCCACGGGCATCAACTTCACCTACGACGCCCAGATCCAGACGCAGCTGGACACGACCACGGTGTTGATGTTCGGCATCAAGAGGATCCCCAAGGAGGACTTCTACAACTTCTTCCAGATCCTGATGTTCATCAACAACTTCGTGTGCGCCGAGGTGGGCCCGGAGCACCTGAGGGTGGTGGTGATCCAGCCGCTGACGCCGGTCGGGGGCGCGCGGCCCATCAAGACGCAGACGATCTACGTGCTGCCCGAGGAGCTGGAGAGCTACTCGGACCAGGTGGCCACCCACATCACCACCGTCCTGAGCCTGCCCAACGTGGACGTCCGGCAGCTCACCAACTCCCTGCGCAGCCTGCTCACCGACAACGTGAACCAGGCCGCCATCCCGGTGGGCAACACCGACAGCATCATCCTGCAGGGCTTCGCCAGCAACGTGGCCGCCCTGGCGCGCCTGCTGCAGCTGGTGGACGAGGAGATGGGGCGCGACACCGAGGTCCAGCCGGTCTTCGACATGATCCCGCTGGAGTTCGCCGCCGCCGAGGACGTGGCCGACGTGGTCGATCAGCTCCTGGAGGCCGCCAAGCGCGTGCGCCAGCAGACCCGCACCGGCGCCCCCGCGGCGGGGGCCACCGCCCAGCTCCAGACCGGGGGCGGGGAGGTCGAGATCCTGGTCGACAACCGCACCAACTCGCTGATCGTCATGGCCCTGCCGGACGACATGCAGAACATCAAGGAGCTGGTGGCGCGCCTGGACGTGGACGTGATCGAGCCCGAGCGGACCTACCGCATCTACGCCCTGGACAACGTCAGCGCCGAGGAGGTGGCCGACGTCCTGGACGAGTTCATCACCGACGCCAGCCGCATCACCCCCACCGGCGGGGCGGCCACCAGCCCCCAGGGGGGTCAAGGCCGGACCGCCAGCCGCAGCTCCAGCAACAGCGACGTGGTGGTGGTCCCCGACCCCACCACCAACTCGCTCCTGATCGCCGCCAGCAAGAGCCGCTACGAGGAGATCCTGGACCTGATCGTCAGCCTGGACAAGCGCCAGGACCAGGTGCTGATCGAGACCGCCCTGATCGAGCTCACCACCACCGACCTGCGGGACATCGGGGTGGAGCTGGGCTTCGCCGACATCCCCGGGGTGAGCGAGACCGGCGGCTTCGGGCTCAGCAGCTTCGGCCTGTCGAGCTTCGTGGACACCGACGGGGACGGCATCCCCGACCTCCGCCAGCCCAACATCACCGCTCAGGGGCTCTCGGCCGGCATCCTGGACGGAGACGACTTCTCCCTGCCGATGCTGATCTCGGCCGCGGCCGAGCGGCGCGACACCAACGTCCTCAACATCCCCTCGGTGCTGGTCAACAACAACGGCAACGCGCACGTCACCTCCAAGGACGAGCAGCCCACCACCCAGATCACCGCCACCGGGGGCGTGGGCGGCACCCAGGAGAACTTCAAGGAGTACGTCGAGGCCGGCATCACGCTGGACATCTCGCCCTCCATCAGCGCCTCGGGCTACCTGCGCCTGACCATCTTCCTGGAGGTCTCCAGCTTCCTGGGCGCGGTCTCGGGCTCCATCCCCCCGCCCAAGGTGACGCGCACCATCCAGACCACGGTCAACGTGCCCGACGGCGACACCATGGTCATCGGGGGAATCATCAAGGACAACAAGGGCAAGACCCGCGCCATGATCCCCTGGCTGGGCGACCTCCCCATCCTGGGCCCCCTCTTCCGCCGGGACACCCAGGACTCCAACCGGACCACCCTGTACTTCTTCGTGACGCCGCACATCCTGCGCGACGTGGACTTCGCCGACCTGGCCGAGCTGTCCTACCAGAAGAAGATGGAGTCCGCCGAGGTCATCGGCGCGGACCGCATCCAGTACGTCGATCCCGACTTCGGCGGCGGGGAGGACCGGATCGACTTCCACGGCTTCGACGTCCCCCTGTACCGCAGCACGCCCGCCGGCGAGGTGGAGGCCGAGGAGGTCGGACAGGGGCCCGTGCGCCGGGCCGAGATGACCGCCGAGCCCGGAGACTCCGGGGCAGCCCACCCACCCGAGGGCGGGGAGCCGCCCGCCGAGGATCCCGGACCGGTCGGCGAGCCGGAGCCCCCCGCGGAGGAGCATTGATGGTCAGCGTCGCCGACATGCTGATCGACGCGGGGCTCTCCCGCGAGCGCCTGGAGGAGTGCCGCAAGCTGGCCATGGAGGGCGGCGAGTCCCTGGACCGCGTCATCCTGCGCCGCAGCTACCTGGAGGAGTCCGACCTGCTCCAGGTCTACGCCCGGCACCTGGGCTTCGAGTTCCGCGCCAGCCTGGACAGCGTCTCGGTGCCCTCCGACTTCGTGAACCGCGTCCCGGTCCACTTCGCCCGGAACTACAACCTGGTGGCCATCGAGGAGGACGACGGGCTGGTCAAGGTGGCCACCTGCACCCCCCTCGATCCCCACCCCATGGACGACCTGTCGGCCCTCTACGAGGCCGACATCGAGCCGGTGCTGGCGCCGCGCGACGAGATCACCCAGCTCATCGCGCGCGCCTACCGCCACAAGGCCGACGGGGTGGACGAGGCCCTGGCGGACGTGGCCGAGGACCAGGACATCGCCGGTCTGGCGCAGGAGATCGACGAGTCCGAGGACGTGCTGGACGTCTCCAACAAGGCGCCCATCATCAAGCTGGTCAACACCATCCTGTTCCAGGCCTTGAAGCTGCGCGCCTCGGACGTGCACTTCCACTGCTACCCCGAGCGGCTGCAGGTTCGCTTCCGGATCGACGGCATCCTGTACGACATGGACTCCATCCCCAGGAAGGCGATGGAGGCCATCATCAGCCGCGTCAAGGTCATGGGCAAGATGGACATCGCCGAGCGACGCCTGCCCCAGGACGGCCGGGCGACCATCCGCATCGGCGACGGCGAGGTGGACGTGCGCATCAGCTCGGTGCCCACCACCAACGGCGAGCGCATCGTGCTGCGCCTGCTGGACAAGACCGCCCGGCTGTACACGCTGCCCGAGATCGGGCTCTCCCCCGAGAACGAGCAGATCCTGCGCGACTACCTCAGCTGGAGCCACGGCATCATCCTGGTGACCGGCCCCACCGGCTCGGGCAAGACCACCACCCTCTACGCCGGCCTCAACGAGCTCGACACCCGGGAGAAGAACGTCCTCACCATCGAGGACCCGGTGGAGTACTCCCTGGCCGGCATCAGCCAGGTGCAGGTCAACAACAAGAAGGGCCTCACCTTCGCCCGGGGCCTGCGCTCCTTCCTGCGCCAGGACCCCGACGTGATGATGGTGGGCGAGATCCGCGACCTGGAGACCGCCGAGGTGGCCATCCGCGCCGCCCTGACCGGCCACCTGGTCTTCTCCACGGTGCACACCAACGACGCCCCCAGCACCATCTCGCGCCTGATCGACCAGGGCGCCGAGCCCTACCTGGTGTCCAGCTCCCTGGTGCTGGTCATCGCCCAGCGCCTGGTGCGGACCATCTGCCGCCACTGCCGCACCCTGGAGCCGATCAACGACGAGTGGAGCGCCAAGCTGAAGAAGCTGGGCCTCACCCCCGAGCACCTCGACGGCCAGATCGCCTACGGCGTGGGCTGCGACGAGTGCTTCCACTCCGGCTACGCCGGCCGCACCGCCATCTACGAGTTCATGCCCATCGACGAGGTGGTGCGCACCCAGGTCATGGAGAACGCCACCGCCTCGCAGATGATGCTGTCCGCCATCGAGAGCGGCATGATCACCCTGCGGGCCGACGGCACGGACAAGGTCCGCCGCCGGCTGACCACCCCCGACGAGGTGCTGCGGGTGACCCAGCTCGACCTCGCCTGATCCCCTCGATGCCCATCTACGAGTACAAGGCCTTCGCCCCCGACGGCGCCACCCGCACGGGCATCATCGACGCCGACACGCCCCGCGACGCCCGCAACCGGCTTCGGCGCGACGACATCCTGGTCACCGACATCCACGTGTCCCGCCGCCGGCGCAAGGGCGCGGCCGAGGGCGACAGCCGGCTGTCCCGGCTGCTCCACCGCATCGCCGCCGCCCGGGCCACCAACAAGGGCGCCACCGGGCACAACTTCGAGCTGATGTCCGCCGCCACCCGCCAGCTGGGCACCATGCTGGGCTCGGGCATCCCCCTGACCGAGGCCCTGCGGGCCCTGGTGGAGCAGTCCCAGAGCCGCAAGGAGGAGGAGCTCTTCCGCCAGATCCGCGAGCGCGTCAGCCAGGGCGCCTCCCTGGCCGAGGCCTTCGAGGAGCACCCCCAGTGGTTCTCGGACCTGTACGTGAACATGGTCCACGCCGGGCAGGCCACCGGCAACCTGGACGTGGTCTTCAAGCGCCTGGCGGACTACCTGCAGGCCCAGCGGGCCCTTCGCCGCAAGGTGGTCTCGGCCATGACCTACCCCATGATGATGATCGCCATCGGCATCATCGTGGTGGCCTTCCTGATGATCAAGGTGGTCCCCAAGATCACCGAGATGCTGCTGGAGGGCGGTCAGATCCTGCCGACGCCGACCCGCATCCTGATCGGGATCAGCGACTTCGTGGCCGCCTTCTGGTGGATGATCCTCCTGGCCGTGGGCGCGCTGAGCTACGCCCTGCAGCGCGTCTACTACCACAGCGATGGCGGCCGCCTGTTCCTGGACCGGGCCCTGCTGGCCATCCCGCTGGTGGGTGACGTCCTGCGCAAGCAGTCGGTCTCCCGCTTCACCAACACCCTCTCCACCCTCCTGCAGAGCGGCGTGCCGGTGGTCCAGAGCCTGGAGATCACCCAGCGGGTGGTGGGCAACCGCGTCATCGCCGACGCCACCGGGCACATCCGCACCCGGATCGTGGAGGGCACCGACATCGCCACCCCCCTCAAGGCCACCGGGGCCTTCCCCTCGGTGGTGGGCTACATGGTGGCCGTGGGCGAGCAGTCGGGCGAGCTGGAGCAGATGCTCGACCGCATCGCCGCCGCCTACGACGAGGAGATCGAGGTGACCACCGAGCGTATGACCGCGGTTCTGGAGCCCATCATGATCGTCATCCTGGCGGTGGTGGTGGGATTCATCGTGGTCTCCATCATCCTGCCCATCCTGCAGATGGGCCAGATGTAGCAAGGAGGCGGGAATAGCCCCGAGCGACCGCCGTACGCCTCAGGGGGCCGGGAGCGGCCCCACCCGACGACCGACCGACGCCCGCCCACCGCGCGGGCACCTCGAGCGAGACAAGAGAACCATGAACACCGAAAAGCGAGCCGACCTGGGCCGGAAGCTCCGGCGGGGCTTCACCCTGGCGGAGCTCATGGTGGTGATCGTCATCCTGGGCCTGCTGGCCACCGTGGTGGTCCCCAAGGTGTGGACCTACTTCACCGCGGCCAACCGCAGCGTCGCCAAGATGGAGATCAGCAACATCTGCCAGGCCCTCGACAACTACGCCCTGAACAACGGCGGCACGTTCCCCGAGACGCTGGGCCGCCTGACCGAGCCCGACGGCAACGGGAACACCTACCTGGATGCCGACGAGGCGCCGGTGGACCCCTGGGGGAGCGAGTACCTCTACGAGCCGCCCCTCATAGGCACCAACGACTACAAGGTCGTCACCTACGGCAAGGACGGGCAGCCCGGGGGCACGGGCGAGAACGAGGACCTCGACAACCGCTCCATCAAGAGGCGCACCCGGAGGTAGAGCCTTGGCCTCCGGTCCGCCGCACCGCCCCCGCCCGCCCGGCGCCCGGGCCGGCTTCACCCTGATCGAGCTGATGGCCATCGCCGTCCTGCTCGGGCTGATGGGCACGGTGGGCTACGTGACCTGGGTCTCCATGACGCCCCGGGCCGAGCTCAACGAGGCGGTGCGCGAGCTGGCCGCGACCCTGGGCAGCGTGCGATCGGACGCCATCACCCGCAGCCAGGTCTTCCAGATCGAGTACGACTTCCTGGGCGACGAGGAGCGCGGGCCCGGCTACCGGGTGGTGACCCCCTACCGCCTCGGCGGGGGCCTGGCCGAGCAGGACGACGAGCGGGTCACCCTCTCCTGGAAGACGCTGCCCGAGAGCGTCCGCTTCCGGCAGATCACGGTCGAGGGCGAGGTCTACGCCGACGACCGCCTGATGGTGGCCTTCGACCCCCTGGGCTCCTCGGTGACCCAGCTCATCCTCCTCGAGCAGCCCAAGTACGGCAACCTCTACACCATCGAGGTGCTGGGCCTGACGGGCATGTTCCGCCTCCACGAGGGCGAGTACGAGCGCGACCTGCCCGACGACAACGACTTCATGTAGGGCACCCATGCAGCACCGCAGATCCTCGATCGGTTGCTCGCGCGGCCGCCGCGCCTTCACTCTGGTAGAGGTGGCGGTCACCATCCTATTGGTGGGCGGCACCCTGGTGTGGGTCCTGGAGGGGCTCAACGGGGCCAAGTTCAGCGCCGCCCAGACCAGCAACACCAAGCTGGCCCGCGACCTGGGCATGCTCACCCTGGGGCGGATCCAGGCCGGCCTCTACCAGGAGGAGATCCAGACCGACCGGATCGAGGGCACCTACGCCGACGAGGGCTACGAGACCTTCACCTTCGAGGTGGTCCTGGGCGACGAGGTCTTCCGCGAGCGGGAGGAGCAGGAGGACCAGCGGGGGCGCCGCTTCGACAACTGGCAGCACGAGCGCCAGCTCGAGTGGGAGGCGGAGGACTACGACGAGGATGAGCAGGCCGAGGAGCCCTACCAGGTGGTGCAGATCAAGGTGATCTTCCCCAAGATCCAGGACCGACCCAACGAGCTGATCCTGGAGCGCTGGATCCCCTGGCTGCAGGTCTACGGGGAGGACGAGGACGCGGAGGAGGAGCCGCAGCAGGAGTGATGAGCGCCCCCCCGATCCCCTCCCGCACGCGCGCGGCCTTCACCCTGGTGGAGGTCATGGTCACCCTGATGATCATCTCCGGCATCATGGTGGCCGTCACCCAGATCCTGCACGCCACCCGCGTCAGCCGCGACACCATCTACAACATCCAGGAGCCGCGCCTGGCCGGCCCCGCCATCATGGACCTGATCGAGCGGGACCTGCGCGGCATCCTCACCTACAACCGCCCGGCCGAGTTCCACCTGCGGGTCCGGGACCGGGTCCTTTTGGGCCACACCGCCGACTCCCTCGACTTCGTCACCTCCACCGACAGCCTCAACCAGGAGCTGGTGCGCGACGAGTTCCGGCGCGCCGACGTCAACGAGGTCAGCTACTGCTGCCGGGTGAACCCCGAGGAGGACGACTTCCTGGAGATCTACCGCCGCGAGGGCTTCGGCTTCGACCAGGAGCCCTTCGACGAGGGGCAGTACGGCTTCCTGCACGACCGGATCCGTCAGTTCGACGTCCAGGTCTTCGAGGAGGACGGCGTCGACGCCGAGCCCCTGGAGGAGTGGGGCACCGACCTGGACGAGGAGCAGCGCGGGCTCCCGGCCTGGATCCGCATCACCCTGGAGCTGGAGCTGGCGCCCCGGATCAAGACCGAGCGCCTCAAGATCGTCCCCGCCGACAAGCGGGTGGTGACCTTCCAGCGCATCTTCCGCTTCCCCGAGATCCAGCGCGGGGCCCAGGCGGTCCAGCCGGTCCCCCTCATCCCGGTGATCACCAGCCCCAGCGACCCCGAGGGCGGGACGGCGCCGACGGAAGGGGATCGCTGAGCGGGGGTGGTGGTGCGAGGGGGCGGGGAGCCCTGGCGCCCCCGAGCCCCCCCGCGCTCCCCTCCGCCCGAGAAGGCGCCCTCAGAGAGCCCGCCCGATGAGCTCCCGCCCCCCCATGTAGGGCCTCAGCGGCTCGGGCAGCCACACCCTCCCGTCCGCCTGCTGGTGATTCTCCAGGAGCGCGATCAGCATGCGCGTGCTGGCCGCCACCGTGTTGTTGAGGGTGTGGCAGAACCGCACCTTCCCCTCCGGGTCCCGGTAGCGCAGCTTGAGGCGGCGGGCCTGGAAGTCGTGGAAGCGGCTGGCGCTGTGGGTCTCGCCGTAGCCCTCGCGGGAGGGCATCCAGGTCTCGATGTCGAACTTCTGGACCTGGGGCTGCCCCAGATCTCCCCCGCACACGTTGACCACGCGGTAGGGAAGCCGCAGGGCCTGCAGCACCTCCTCGGCGTTGCCCAGGATGGAGTGGTGGTGCTCCAGGCTGCGCTCCTCGTCGGCCACGTCGATGACGACCTGCTCCACCTTCTGGAACTGGTGGACGCGGTAGAGGCCGCGGGTGTCGCGGCCGGCGGCGCCGGCCTCGCGCCGGTAGCAGGTGGAGAGGGCCACGAAGCGCAGCGGCAGGTCGTCGCCGGCCAGGATCTCGTCCTGGTGCAGGGCCGTCATGGGCACCTCGGCGGTGCCCACCAGGCACAGGTCGTCGCGCGCGTCACAGCGGTAGGCCTGGTCCTCCCCCCCCGGAAAGTAGCCGGTGCCCACCATGGCCTCGGTGCGCACCAGGGTGGGCACCGTGAGGGGGACGAAGCCCTTGGCCACCATGTGGTCCAGGGCCAGGCGCATCACCGCGCCCTCGAGCAGGGAGAGGTCCCCCCGGAGGAGGTAGTTGCGCGAGCCCGCCAGCCGGGCGCCGCGGGGGATGTCGAGCCACCCCTGGGCCTCGCCGAGCTGGATGTGGTCGCGGGCCTCGAAGTCGAAGACCGGGGGCCGGCCCGAGGCCCGCAGCTCGACGTTCTCCGTGTCGTCGACGCCCTCGGGGACCTCCGCGGCGGGCAGGTTGGGCACCGTGAGCAGCAGCCGGGCCAGCTCGGCGTCCACCCCGCCGCGGCGCTCCTCCAGCTCCTTCAGCTCGGCCTTGGCGGCGGCCGAGGCCTCCAGCAGGGCGGGGCGCTCCTCGGGCGAGGCCTCCTGGATGGCGCGCCCCGAGCGCTTGCGCTCCGAGCGCAGCTGGTCCACCCGGCCCCCCAGCTCGCGGTGCTCCCGGTCGAGTTCCAGGATCCGGTCCACGTCGCACTCGATGCGCTTCTTGCGGGCGGCCTCCCGGACCCGCTCCGGGCTCTTTCGGATGAGCTTGAGGTCCAGCACCTCCGGCTACTCCAGCCAGTCGGAGGTGATGCCGCCGAGGAGCTTGTTCTTCTTGTCGACCAGCTGGACCTCGACGCCCTCGGGCACCTCCTTCTTCATGTCCAGGGTCAGGTCCAGCGGGAACCACATGACGTTCCAGTCTCCGCCGTGGTCCCAGATCTCCATCTGGTTCTCGATCAGCTTGAACTTCTCCGGGCGGGTGCCCCGCTTGCTGCCCCGCTTGCGCCAGGCGGCCGCGGGCCGGGGACGGCAGTTCCACAGCCGCTCGTACACCTCCCCGCCCGCGCCGCAGACCGCCACGGTCTTGCCCTGGACGGTGACCTCGCTGCCCGCCGTGCTGTGCTGGAACACGAAGCCGTAGGGCTTGCCCAGGGTGATGGTGGTGGTCTCGCCCTTGCTGACCGTGTACTTCGGCTGCTTGGGCCCGCCCAGGATCAGGGCCTTCAGGACCTCCAGCTTCTTGCCCTTGCGGAGGTCGCCGTAGAAGAACTCGTAGCGTCCCACCGGGACCTCGACTCCCTTCTTACCGGCGCCGGCCAGGTCGTAGTAGGCGTTGCCCAGCTCGTCCAGCCCGCGCACGATGAGCCAGCCCGGCCGGCCGCCCTTGTAGTCCACGCGCAGGGTGCCGGTGTCCAGCTCGACGCCGGTGGCCTTGATGCTGGCCCCGTGGTTCTCGGCCTCGAGCTTGTACCAGGCCTCGCCGACCTTGGCGAACTCGCTCCAGGGCTGGGCCCGCTCGCCCTCGCCGATGATCATCGAGTCCAGCTCGGGCTGGCTGCGCTCGGCGGTGGTGCCGGTGTAGTTCCACAGGAGCGGCGTGCTGCCGTAGACGCCGTCCATGTTGTCGTCGAAGACGCGCAGGGGGATCTCCCCCAGCCGCCCCACCGCGCTGGAGGCGGGCGCCACGTAGATGCCCAGGTAGTCCTTGTTGCTCTCCAGGTTGAAGTCGCAGTTCTGGTAGCGGTCCTTCTGGATGCCGGTGACCGCCAGGAAGGCCCACCGCATGGCATCCGCCTCGGGCCCCAGGGCGATCTCCACCAGCTCGAAGTTGCCCGTCAGGGGGATGACCTGCTCGGGAGTGCCGTCGCCGTCGCCGTCGATCAGGACCTTGGCGGCGGCCTCGCGCTTGACCAGGGCGCCGCCCTTGCGCGGGCCCGACTCCATGGTGGCGAAGCGGCAGGTGCTGCCCTTGGCCCCGAAGTTGAGGGAGGGCCAGATCGGGTAGACCTCGTCCAGGCCGTAGCCCGGCCGCTCGAAGGCGCTGAACTTCTCGACCGACTCGAAGCTCATCATGGTGGTGAGCACCGTCGAGGCGTCCTCCAGGACCTCGCCCGGGGCCCGGCCGCCGCCCTCGCTGGGCTCCTTGTCGAGCCCCATCCGCGCCAGGTACTCCCAGCGCTGGCGCACCGAGTGGTAGCTGGCGCAGCGCAGCCCGATCTCGTCCGCCAGCTCGACGTAGCGGCCGTAGCCGCGGCAGGCCCGGCGCAGGTCGGCGTCCGCCTCGCGCCGGGTCTCGTCCTGGCAGTCGGCCACCCCCCACCAGCACTGCGCCGCGAAGTACTTGTCGCCCAGCTGCTCGAAGGCCAGCGCGATGCCCTCGAACTCGCCGCTGATGAGCTCGAAATCGGGTCCCTCCTTGGCCTCCGCCAGCCGCCCCAGGAGGCGGTTGTAGGCCTTCTCCAGCTTGTAGCGCTCGGCCCGCACGTGGGAGGGGACCAGGGCGTAGTACTCGTACACCTTGCCCACGAAGTCCGTCTCCATGGAGGTCTTCCAGGCGGTCCGCAGGGCGGCGGTCTCCCGCTCCAGCTCGTCGCTGGACTCGTTGGAGATCTGCAGGCAGTTCTGGATCACCCAGGTGATGGTGTCCGCCTGGTTGCCCTTGACCAGGCGCGCCTGCTCGTCCTTGGCGTTGACCCGCATGGCGGCCCGGAAGCTCTCCTTGAGCTCCTTGAGGCTGTCCTGCGCTGGCGCCGGGGCCGCGGCAGGACGGGCGGGGGTCAGGAGGAGGGCGCGGCCGTGGTCCGCGAGGGGCAGCAGGGCCGCGCAGGCGGCGAGGAGGATCCACCGGATCTTCATGGCGTCTCGTGGAGCTGGGGCGGTCGCCCCGGGGCGACCGCCGGTTCGCTTGCGGAGGGTGCGGCCCCGGCCCTCGGGGCCGGGGTCTGCGTTCCAGGAGTGTAGCCCCGGCGCTCGGGGCTCTCAATCCATCCTAGCGGCGGTCGGAGACCCGCCGCAGGAAGTCCCGTTCACGCCGGGTAAGCTTGCTCATGCCCTCCCGGTGGATGCGCTCCAGGAGCTCGTCCAGGCGCCGCTCGTCGTCGACCTCCAGCTCCTGCTGCCGCTCCCGGCGCCGGTCCTGCCAGCCCTGGACGGGGTCCCGCCAGATCCAGCCCAGGCGCACCGCCAGGAAGCCGAAGGCCGCGCCGGTGAGGTGCACCACCACGGCCGTGCTGCCCTGGGTTCCCCCCATCAGGGCGAAGAGGTCCAGACCCACCAGGACCAGGGCCAGCACCTTCAGGGTGATGGGGAAGAACAGCAGGAAGACGGTCGCCCCCGGCCGCAGCACGGCCATGGCGACCACCACCGCCAGCACGGCCCCGGAGGCGCCCAGGGTGGGGGCGGTCGAGCCCATGGCGAGGCCCACCACGAGCTGCAGCGCTCCCCCCAGGACCATGGCCGCGAAGTAGACCGCCACGAAGCGGCGGCTGCCCACGATGCCCTCGAGCATGGTCCCGAAGAAGTAGAGCATCAGCATGTTCCCCAGCACGTGCCAGGGCTCCACCATGCTGTGCAGGAAGCCGTAGGTGACGAGCTGCCACACGGGCAGCAGCGGCGCCCACTCCCTCCAGGAGGCGGGGCTCAGCGCCAGGCCCGGCGCGTAGCCGGGGGCACCCCCGCCCAGGCAGACGGCGTGGGCGAAGCCCAGCTTCAGGACCTGGGCCAGGAACCAGAAGAACAGGAAGGCCCCCACGTTGGCCCACAGGAGCCAGCGCACCGCCGGCGTCAGTCGGGGCCACGCCAGGCGGGGCATCCCCTGGGGACCGCCGGACTCGGGGGGGTCCTGGTACTGGCTGCGCATCGGAATCTGCGTGCGAGAGAAGGCCGCCGGAGGCGGGACGCGCTCCGCGCCGGCCCCTCAGGACCGCGCCAGCTCGGCCGGCTCGATGCCGGACAGGCGCACGGCCGCCTCGAGGGTGTTGGCGAGCAGCATCGCGATGGTCATCGGCCCGACCCCACCGGGAACTGGAGTGATCGCGCCGGCCACCGCCACCGCCTCCTCGTAGCAAACATCGCCCACGAGCCCCCCGGTCTCAACCCTGTTGATGCCCACGTCGATCACCGCCGCTCCCGGGCGAATCCAGTCCCCGCGGACCATCTCGGGCCGGCCCACGGCCGCGACCAGCACGTCGGCCTCCCGGCAGACCGCCGGCAGGTCCCGGGTGCGGCTGTGGCACAGGGTCACCGTGGCGTGGCGGGCCAGCGCCATCAGGGCCAGGGGCTTGCCCACCAGCATGGAGCGGCCCAGGACCACCATCCGCGCCCCCTTCAGCTCGATCCCGTAGCGGTCCAGGAGCTCCAGGCAGCCGGCCGGAGTGCAGGGCCGCAGGCCGGGCTCCCCGCTGGCCAGGGCGGCCACGCTGGCCGGCGTCAGCCCGTCGACGTCCTTGCCGGGGGGGATGGCCCGCAGGATGCGGCGGGCGTCCAGCTCGCCGGGGAGCGGGAGCTGGACCAGGATGCCGTGCACGCCCTCGTCCGCCCCCAGCTCGACCACCCGCTCCTCCAGCTCCGCCTGGGAGGTGCCCGCCGGCAGGCGCAGGGTCTGCGCCTCGAAGCCCGCCTTGCGGGCGGCCTTGTCCTTGTTCTTGACGTAGATCTGGCTGGCGGGATCCTCCCCCACCAGGACCACGGCCAGGCCCGGCCGCACCCCCCGCTCGGCCAGCGCCTCGGCGCGCTCGCGCACCTCCGCCCGCACCGCCTTGGCGGTGGCCTTGCCGTCGATGATCCTCGCCTCGCTCATCGTCCCTCCTCCATGGATCCGCCCTGCTGGCCCTCCGCGGGCATGACCGTCTCGTCGGTGTAGCGGTGCAGGCTCTTCTGGCTGTCGGGCAGGTAGCCGAACATCTGGAAGGTGATGAGGACCGAGAGGGCCCCCGCCCCCAGGACCGCCATGGCCTTCTCGCCCCGGTAGCGGCCCAGCATGCGCAGGTGCACGTAGGCCAGGTAGATCAGCCAGGTGATCAGGGCCGAGTTCTCCTTGCTGTCCCAGCCCCAGTAGTTGGCCCAGGCCTCCTGGGCCCAGAAGGCGCCCATGAAGAGCCCGGCGGTCAGGAAGGGGAAGCCCACCGCGAAGCACACGAAGCTCACGCGGTCCACGGTCGCCTCCATCTCCGCCAGCCGCTCGCTCCAGGGCCGCCCGGAATCCCCCCCCGCGCCCCGGTAGCCGAAGAGCAGCACCAGACCCACCAGGACGAGCATGGGGATGGTCACCAGGTGGGTGAAGGGCAGGAACAGGAGCACCGCCAGGATCAGGAGCTGCGAGCCGACGCTGCGGCCGCCGTGGCGCAGCACCACCCAGAAGCGCACGCAGAAGTAGACCCCCACCAGCACCGCCGCGATGGAGAGGGTGGCGTAGCTGAAGATCAGAGTCACCAGGTGCGGCGGGAACCAGTAGGACTGCAGCGCCGGTGGGAGGTCGCGCTGGGCCGTGGACAGGCTGGACGCGTAGTGGTCGATCAGGAGGGCGCCGGCGAAGACCGAGATCAGCAGGCCGTCGTTCATCATCCCCCAGCCGGGCCCGTGGGACGCCAGCCGCATGACGAAGTGCAGCACCAGCATGCCCGCGAGCAGCGAGAGGCTGGTCATCACCAGCACCTCGCCCATGGTCTGGCTGGGGAAGTGGTTGACCTCCACCCAGCGGTGCCACATCCAGGCCAGGCCCAAGAGCGAGGCCGCCACCAGGACCCAGACCGCGATCCCGTGGGAGGCGGAGGGCTTGCGGCGGACCTCGCCCTGCTCGCGGCGCGCCCGCCGCATCTCGCCGGCGTGGGCGAACAGCGACCAGACGGCCGCCAGGATGCCCGCCAGGCAGGCTGCGTTGGTGGCCCGCAGCATGCGCGCGGACTGCAGGAGGTCGTCCGCGGTGAAGTCGAGGAGCTCCTGCCAGCTCATGCCTCCACCTCCCTTCCCCGGCGCGCCCGCGCGATGGGCAGCACCAGGAAGGCCACCGCCGTGCCGGCGATCACCGCCCACATGCCGGCCAGCACCAGGGGTATGCCCGGGTCGTAGACCACGCCCACCCCCGAGTAGGTCGGGAAGCGGGCGTCGGCGTTGGTCTGGAAGAAGCGGTAGCCGCGGTGCATGAAGTAGTCGTTGACCCGGATCTCGCGCTGGCGCTCGGTGCCCACGTCCACCGGCCGCCACCCGCCGGCGGGGTCGCGCTCGTGGATCGAGAGCACGCTGCGCCACTCGAAGGGCATGGCGTCGTCGTTCTCCAGGAAGTGCAGCACGAAGCTGCCGTCGTCGGGACGCCACAGCTCGGCCCCGCCCTCGCGGGTGGTGGCCATGATCGCGATGGAGCGGCTCTCGGCCGGGGTGTCGGGGGAGCGGATGACCTCGATCTCCAGGCCCCGAGGGCTGCGCGCGTAGAAGCCCGCGTCCCAGCCGGCCACGCCCGCCCGGGGGGCGGGGAAGTCGATCTCCCGCTCCACCCGGCCGTTGGCGAGGAGCTGCAGGGGCACGATCGGCACCTCGCCCGGCAGGGCCAGGGGCGCGCCGGGCAGGGCCGGCTCGACGGCGCCGTCCTGGGCCACCAGCTCGCCGCGGCCCTCCTCCGACCAGCGCAGGACGTAGCGCGGCGGCCCGGGCGAGCTCCAGCTGTCCCAGCGAAGCCGCACCACCAGCTCGGAGTGCTCGAAGCCCGCCTGATCGCCGGACTCCACCGGGTCGATGGCCTCCAGCAGGGTGCGCCGCTCGGGCTCGCCGCCGTCGGGCGGGTGCACGTCGAGCACCACCGCGGCCATGCCGAATGGCTGCTCGGCCAGGGGGCGCTGGTCCACGATCTCGCCCTCGCCCGGCGCCCCCAGCCGGAAGTTCCGGGTGGCGCGCACCACCTCGATCCGGAAGCCCCCCGGGGCCTCGATCGAGACGTCCTCGCGGAGCTCGTGGCTGGCCTGGCCCTGGCCCGATCCCTGGAGCTCCACCAGCAGGTGGCCCAGGAGGCCCTCCTCGGCCGGCAGCTCGCCCGCGGGATCGGCATCCGCGGAGACCGTGCGCAGGCGGAAGGAGCCGTTGGGGTCGAAGAGATCCGCCATGGGCCCGTTGGGCGTGAGGAACGCGCGCTCGACCCCCGCCGGATCGCGGATCTCCAGCTCGGCGATGGGCACCGGGGTGGCCCCCGGGAGGAGGGCCTGCGGGATGGCCCGGGGCGCGCCCACCTCGGCCTGCTCGTGGAGGGCCAGGACGCGCAATCGCAGCGCGGGACGCAGCTCGCCGGCGGCGTCCTCGCGGTAGTCCAGGTCGATCTCGCGGCCCTTCCAGAGCGTGAATCGGGGGACCGCCAGGCCGCGAGGGGCATCGGCGAAGAGCACCTCGAGCGCCTTCCAGTCGCGGCGGGCGAAGTGATCCAGCTTCACCCCGAAGGGCATGCGGGAGGCCTTGCGCGGGTCGAAGTGCCGCCAGTAGGTGTCCTCGGGCTCGGGATCGTCCAGGTCCAGCTGCAGGATCCCGCGGTCGGTGGCCATGTTGCTGACCAGCCCGCCGACCAGGAGCACCATCATCCCCAGGTGGCTCAGGGTCGTGCCGGCCTTGTCGAGGGACAGCCAGCGCCACGGCGGGGTGCGCAGGGTGTTGGTCAGGATGGAGAGGAACAGCAGGATGAGCAGGCTGGCGAACCAGCTCGACTTGTAGGTGCGGTTCAGCTCCAGCAGCGTGGCGATCCGGAAGGAGTGCCACAGCAGGTCCTCGTGCTCGCGGATCCAGGCCCCGATCTCCGGGCTGTCGACGCGCTGCCGGGCACCCGACAGGTAGCGCTTGCGGCGGTTTTCCTGCTCCTCGGGTCCGTAGCGGCGGCCGAGGGCCTCGAGCTGCTCCTCCAGCCCGGCCGAGAGCGGCTCCGCCTTCCCTCGCCCGATGCCGTACAGGTGCAGCAGGTTCCAGAGGAAGTAGCCCTCGGCCCAGCGGTAGGCCTCGTACTGCGTGTGCTGGTTCCGCGCGGCCGCCGGGATCGCGCCGTGCTCCTTCAGGAGCTGGGCCTTCTCGTGCTCGCGCTCGAGGTCCACCCGCACCTCGGGGTCCTCGAAGCCCTCGATCTGGGGCACCAGCACCCCGATCATGACCGCCAGGATGGAGAGGATCACCAGGGTCACGCCCACCCGGAAGCTCCGGAAGAAGCCCACCACGGCGCGGCGTTGATGCACGACGAAGAAGGCCACCAGCACCAGGAAGACGGCCAGCAGCCAGTCCGTGAGCTTCATCTCGCCGAGCAGCCCGCCGGCCAGGCTCAGCGCCCCGGAGGGATCCCCGGCCACCAGCCGGCGCAGGGCGATCTGGGGGGGCCAGTCCGACAGCATCTCGCCGGTCCCGTGCCCCGCCACCACCAGGAGCAGCGCCACCAGGGTGGCCCCGGCGAAGCCCCACTCCCGCTCCCCGGCTCCGGCCGGCTTCCTCGCTTCTTCTTCGGACACGTGTTCCTCCTCCAGAGGACTACCAGCGCCGCCGCAGGACGAAGTCCGCCAGGCCCTCGAGGGCGCCTCGGGCGGGCCCGCGGGGCAGGACCTCCAGGCGCTGGACCGCCGACGCGACCAGCTCCCGGGCTCGGCCCAGGGCGTAGTCCAGGCCCGGCGAGAGGTCGCAGGCCTCGCGCAAGCGCGCGGCGCGGCCCTCGATCCCGGGCATGGTGTAGACGTCCCGCACCCGCGCCCGCAGGCCCTCGTCGGCCTGGCGGTACAGGTGCAGGATGGGCAGGGTCACCTTGCCGTCCTCGACGTCGGTGCCCACGCTCTTGCCCACGACCTCCGGATCGCCCACCACGTCCAGGCAGTCGTCGACGATCTGGAAGGCCAGCCCGATCTCCCAGCCGAAGCTGCGCATCACCTCGCCGATGTCCTCCCGGCCGCCGGGGTAGCGCGCCCCCAGCTCGCAGGCGGCGGCGTACAGGCTGGCGGTCTTCGCGCCGCAGATGGCCTCGTACTGCTCCTGGGTGAGGTCGAAGTCGTAGCGCCGCGTGCTCTGCTCGATCTCCCCCACGCAGATGCGCCGGGTGGTCTCGGCCAGGAGGCTGCTGCACAGGCGCGAGGAGAGGCCGGTGGACAGGGCGAAGGCGCGGGCGTACAGGAAGTCGCCCAGGAGGACCGCGAGCTGGTTGTCCCAGCGCTGGTTGACGCAGGCCAGTCGCCGGCGCACCTGGGCGCCGTCGAGGATGTCGTCGTGCACCAGGGTGGCCAGGTGGATCATCTCCACGATGGCCGCGATGGTGGGATGCTCGTCGGTGCCGTTGCCGGTGGCCTCCCCCGAGAGCAGGACGGTGGCCGCTCGGAGCTGCTTGCCGCCGAAGCGCTTCACGTGGCCGGTCATGTCCTTCACCGCCGCCGAGGCGTCGGTGACGTTCTGGACCAGGACCTCCCGCATCCGCTCCATGCCCCCCTCGATCGGGGCGTAGAGCTCCTTCAGGCTGGAGTCGGGTTGACTCATCGCTCGGCGGCCTCGCCGGCGGCGCGCGCGGCCGCCTCGGCGTCGTAGTCCTCGGGGGTGTTGAGGTTGACGGCGGGGTCCCACCCGGCCAGCTCGGGGCCCAGCTCGGGCTCGCGGAGCCGCCCGATCCTCAGCCCTCGCCCGGCCGTCTCCCGGTCGAAGAAGGCGGTCACCCGGCGCTGTCCAGACGCCAGGGCGGCTCGCAGGGGCTCGAGGCAGGTCCGGCGGTAAACCCCCAGCAGCGGCTCCAGGCCGCGCCGGGACTCGAAGAGGCAGGCGTCGAGGTCACGCTGCGCCGCGCGCAGGAGCAGCCCCTCGAAGAGGTCCGCGCGCGCCCGCGGGAGGTCGCAGGCCACGGCGGCGATCCACTCGGTGCGGGCCGCCTCCAGGCCGGCGCGCAGCCCGGCCAGGGGCCCGTCTCCCCGCTCGTCGGCCGGATCCCGGTCGAGGGCCAGGTCCAGTCCCAGGTCGAGGTAGCGCGGTGAGGCGCCGCAGGCCAGGACCACCCGGGAGGCCACCGGCCGCAGGGCGGCGACGGCGGTCTCGACCAGGGACCTCCCCTCCAGGCGCAGCCGGGCCTTGTCCCGGCCCATGCGCTCGCTCCCCCCTCCGCAGAGGACGACGCCGGTCACCGCCTCGAGCGGGGGGGCGGCGGGTGCCCTGCGCCGGCGCTGCGGGGGCGGCGCCCCCTCGCTCGACCTCACCGGGCGTCCTCGGCCGGCTTCTCGCTCTCCTGAGTCTCGGTGAGCTGGGCGGGGTCCTTCTCGTGCTCCTTCAGCCCCTTCTTGAACTGGGTGATGCTCGACCCGAGCGAGCGAGCCAGCTCGGGCAGCTTGCGCGCTCCGAACAGGAGCGCGATGACCCCCACGACGATGAGGATCTCCGTGTGGTTGATCATGGCCAGGTGACACATGTCCGGGCTCCTGTGGGTCGGGCTTCGCCAGAGGGGGCTGGAGGGTACCCGGGGGGTACGCCGAATCTCTTCGCCGGCCGCCACCGCTCGGCGGCCACCGGGTCTCCTAGCCCTGCGAGAGCCCTCATTCTAGGCTATCCAACTCGGCCAAGTCCCCGCCCGGGGGGATTTTGCGACCGCGACCGCCCCCCGGACCCGGGCCCTCCCCGGCCGGGCGACCCACCCGCACGGCCACCCGCCGCTCGGTCCGCGGATCGAAGCGTCCCAGGTCGAGATCCGGGCTGGCGAGGGTCCCCTCCCGCTTGGCTCCCACGCGGGGTCCCGGCCCCACCCTCAGGCCGGCGGCGCGCAGGGCCGCCCGCACCCCCAGGCTGACGGTGAAGGTCGACAGGAGGCTCGCCGGCGCCATGCGCCGCGCGACCTCGTCCAGGAAGCCCGGCGTCCACAGCTCCGGCTCCACACGGGGCGAGAAGGGGTCGAGGAACACGGCGTCGAAGCCCTCCCCGCCGCCCAGCTCCGGCAGGAGCCGGGTCGCGTCCCCGAGCCCGAGCCTCAGCCGGCTCCGGCCTCCCAGCGGCACGGCGGCCGCGCGCCCCAGGACGTCGCCGGCCTCCAGGGCCGCCGTCAGCGCCCGGCGCACCGGCTCGTGCCAGCGCTCGGCCTCGGGCGGCAGGCGCTCCGGCCCCCACTCGCCGGCCGCCCGCTCGAGGACCGCGCGCTCGCGCTCCAGGGCGAGCACGTCCAGCGAGGCCCCGGCCTCCCCCTCCACCGCCTCCAGGGCGGCGGCCAGGTTCAGGCCCAGGCCCGTGCCCACGTCGAGCAGCCGCAGCGGCCGCCCGCCGAGCTCCCCCGCTCGCCGCGCCAGGCGGCAGGGGATGGCGTAGCGCTCCCGGGCCTCGGTCCAGGCCCCGGAGCGCGAGTGGCAGGCCTCC
The DNA here is from genome assembly GCA_964615935.1 of uncultured Planctomycetaceae bacterium. Classification (GTDB taxonomy): domain Bacteria; phylum Planctomycetota; class UBA1135; order UBA1135; genus CAZTTG01. The sequence goes on from CAZTTG010000079.1 coordinate 27,560, forward strand.
CCGTGCTCGGGGTGGGCCAGGGTCCAGGAGCCGTCCTCGGTCCGCACGGGCTGCCAGGCATTCGGCAACTCGCTCATGTCGAGGGCGTGCCGTCGGGACGCAGGGCGCCTCGGACCTCTGCCTCCCCGAACGAGGGGTGGCAGAGGCCAGGCCCCGATCAGGCCGGGAGCGCCGCCTCCAGCCCGGCGTCCTTGAGCGCCTTCTCCATCAGCACGCCCAGCCGCGCCGGACTCTCGCTGACCACGCAGCCGGCGGCCTCCAGGGCGGCGATCTTGTCGGCCGCGGTGCCCTTTCCGCCCGAGATGATGGCGCCGGCGTGGCCCATGCGGCGGCCGGGAGGCGCGGTGGCGCCGGCGATGAAGGCCACCACGGGCTTCTTCATCTCGGCCTGGATGTACTCCGCGGCCTGCTCCTCGGCGGTGCCGCCGATCTCTCCGATCATCACCACCGAGTCGGTGTCGGGATCGGCGTTGAAGGCCTGCAGGACGTCGATGAAGTTCGTGCCGTTGACCGGGTCGCCGCCGATGCCCACACAGGTGGACTGGCCGATGTCACGGCAGGAGAGCTGCCACACGGCCTCGTAGGTGAGGGTCCCCGAGCGGGAGATGACGCCCACGCGGCCGGGCTTGTGGATGTAGCCGGGCATGATGCCGATCTTGCACTGGCCGGGGGTGATGACGCCCGGGCAGTTGGGGCCCACCAGCCGGCTCTGCGAGCCTTCCAGGGCCTGGGAGGCGCGGATCATGTCCACCACCGGGATGCCCTCGGTGATGGCGATCACCAGCTCCACCCCGGCCTCGACCGCCTCGATGATGGCGGCGCCGGCGAAGGGCGGGGGCACGTAGATCACGCTGGCGTTGCAGCCGGTGGCCTCGCGGGCCTCGGCCACCGTGTTGAACACCGGCCGATCGAGGTGGGTCTGGCCGCCCTTCTTGGGGGTGACGCCGCCCACCAGATTCGTGCCGTACTCGATCATCTGCTCGCAGTGGAAGGTGGCCGTCTTGCCGGTGAAACCCTGGCAGATCAGCTTGGTGTCCTTGTCGACGAGGATGCTCATGGCTCAGGCTCCCTTCGCGGCGGCGCAGGCCTTCTGGGCCGCGTCATCCAGATCGGTGGCGGTGATGATCGGCAGGCCGGACTCCTCCAGGGTCTTCTTGCCCTGCTCCACCTTGGTGCCCTCCAGGCGCACGACCAGCGGCACCTTCAGGTCCACCTCGCGGGCCGCGGCCACCACCCCGTCGGCGATCACGTCGCAGCGCATGATGCCGCCGAAGATGTTGACCAGGACCGCCTCCACGCTCTCGTCCGAGAGCAGGATCTTGAAGGCGGCGGTCACCTGCTCGGTGGTGGCTCCTCCGCCCACGTCCAGGAAGTTGGCCGGCTCGCCGCCGTAGAGCTTGATCACGTCCATGGTGGACATGGCCAGGCCGGCGCCGTTGACCATGCAGCCGATGTTGCCGTCCAGCGTGATGTAGGACAGGTCGTGCTTGCTGGCCTCGATCTCGCGCGGGTCCTCCTCGTGCAGGTCGCGCAGCAGGGCGACCTCGGGGTGGCGGAAGAGGCCGCTGTCGTCGAAGTTCATCTTGGCGTCCAGGGCCAGCACCTTGCCGTCCTTGGTGGTCACCAGCGGGTTGATCTCGGCCAGGCTGCAGTCCTTCTCCAGGAAGGCCCGGGCCAGCTTGGTCATGAAGTCGACCGCCTGCTCGCGCAGCGCCTCGGGGATGCCGATGCCCTCGGCCAGGCGGGCGGCGTCCGCGGGCTTCAGGCCCTCTCCGGGCGCGAACTCGGCCTTGAGGATCTTCTCGGGGGTCTTCGCGGCCACAACCTCGATCTCGGTGCCGCCCTCGGAGGAGGCCATCATCACCGGGCGCTTCTTCTCGCGGTCCACGACCACGCCGATGTAGTACTCCTTCTCGATGTCCGAGCCCTCCTCGACCCAGATGCGGCGGACGATCTGGCCGCCGGGACCCGTCTGGTGCGTGACCAGGTTCATCCCCAGGATGGCCGCGGCCGCCTCGCGCGCCTCCTCGGCGCTGCGGACGAGCTTGACCCCGCCCCCCTTGCCGCGCCCCCCGGCGTGGATCTGAGCCTTGACGACGGTCACCGGAGTGCCGAGCGCCTCGTGGGCGGCGGCCGCCTCCTCGGGCGTGGTGCACTCGCGTCCCTCGGGTACGGTCACCCCGAAGGACTTCAGGATCTGCTTGCCCTGGAATTCGTGGACTTTCATGGACCTACCTGGGTGAAACGGGGCCCGCGGGGTCTTCCGCCGAGCGGGTCCGAGGACGAGAAAAGAGGCGAAGATTCTACTCGCGCGCGCACCCCCTGCCCAGGGTCGCTCCGCGCGCGTATCCTGTTCCGCCATGGATCCCGCCGAGGCTCTCGACGATCGCTCGTCCCGCGCGCCGCGCGGTCGCCGCCCCGATGGTTCGCTGCTCGTTGACCGCGACCTCGCCGCCGCCCTGGGCCGGCTCGTGACCGCCGGCGACGAGGCCGCGCCCATCGCCGCCGACCAGGTCCAGGCCGCCAGCCTGGACCTGCGCCTGGGGAGCGAGGCCCACCGGATCCGGGCCGGCTTCCTGCCCGGCCGGGCTCCGCTGAAGGAGCGCCTGGCGGAGCTCTCCACGAACCGGGTCGATCTCCGGGGCGAGGGCGGGGTCCTGGAGCGCGGGCTGGTGTACCTGGTCCGCCTGGAGGAGCGGATCGAGCTGCCGGAGGGGTTGCGGGCGGGCTTCAATCCGCGCAGCTCGACCGGGCGGTGTGACGTGTTCACGCGGGTGCTGGTGCCGGGGCATCCGCGGTTCAACGAG
>CAZTTG010000080.1:0-30277 GCA_964615935.1 uncultured Planctomycetaceae bacterium
TACGCAACACGCAGGAGGGCGGCGTGAGTTGGTACCTTTCCGGGATTGCGCCCCCCCTGGCCGGCACGCCCCGCCCGCGCGCGCCGAAGGGCCATCCGGGCACGCGACCGGCGCTCCTCGAGGATCCGCGGGACGCCTAGTCCGCCCCCGCGGCCTCGAAGACGGCGAAGCAGCGGATCCGGGGCTCGGCCGTGGCCCGGGTGATGGACAGCCGCAACCGCGCCGTCGTCACCGGCTCGAACGTCTGGATCCGCTTGTGACCGATGCAGCTCCCGGCGGCGATCTCCCGCCACCCGGAGTCGACCCAGGCGTCGACGCGGTACTCCCGGACCCGCTCTCCGAGCCGGATCTCCTCCTGCAGGATGATCCGGTCGAGCTCCCGGGGCTCATAGAGCTCCAGCGTCGGCTCGGTCCCCGCTCCCGAGGTCGTGGCCACGGGCGCGCCGTAGCGCGATCGGATCGCCTCTCCGAGCTCGGCCAGGCGCCGGGTGTCCGCTTCGGGGATCAGGCCACGCGCGTCCGGTGTGATGCCCAGGATGAGCGTCGAGTTGCGGCCCACGGAGCGCTCGTACATGGCGACGAGCCGGTCCAGCGGATAGATGAGCCGCTCGTCCCCGGCTTCCCAGAACCACTCGTGGCCGCCGTGACCGCGCAGCGGCGCGTCCGACATGGCCGGGCACCAGAAGCGCCCGTCGGGGTCCCCGCGCTTGAGCAGGCGGAAGCCGTTGGCGTGCGACTCCTCCCGATGTCCCTCGTAGCCGTCGAAGGGCATGGTGGCCCAGCAGGGATAGGGGACGGTCCCCGACTCGCTGCCGCCCCAGCGGGCGTCGGCCCGCTGGTGGTTGTGATAGAAGAGCGCCCCGGGCTGATGCTCCTCGACGATCGGCAAGATGTCGGGGCCGCCCTGTTCGGGGCCGTAGGCGCCGCCGTCGAACCAGATCTCGAACAGCTCGCCGTAGCGCGTGCAGATCTCCTCGACCTCCCGCTCGATCAGCCGGTTGTACTCCTCCTGCGCGATCGCCGAGCGCTCCGTGACCTTGAAGTCGAAGACCCCCAGCTGCGAGTTCCAGCGGGTGCCCAGGTAGATGCCCGGCTCGACCCCGTGCTTGCGGCAGGAGGCGACGAACTCGGCCACGAGGTCCCGCTTCCCGTCGCCCCACCGGACCGCCTTCAGGCAGAACGGATTCGCGTCGGACTGCCACAGCCGGAAGCCCGACTCGTGCGAGGCGGTCAGGATGGCGAAGCGCCCGCCGGCGGCCTGGACGGCGCGGATCCACTGATCGGTGTCGAGCTCTCCCGGGTCGAAGCAGTCCACGTCCTGGATCGGCGTCACCCGGGCCTTGCGCTGGACGTAGCGCTGTGGATCGAAGGTGTGCAGCTCGTAGGAGATCAGGAAGCCGAGCTCCGCCTCCTGCCAGGCGAGCTGGGCGGGGCGGGGCCGGGGCAGCCGGATCGGCTCCTGCTGCGGGCCCGCGACGGGCACGGCGCAGAGCAGGGCCGCCGCCAGCGGCTGGAGCGGCGTCAGCATGTCGATCGTGCGGGCAGGGTCGCGGTCACTCGCCCTGCCCCTCTCCTTCTTTGGATTCTCGCGCTTCGGCCAGGAGCTCGTCCACCGCCTCGCCCAGGGAAGCGCCGCGCAGATCGCGGTGCCGGATCCGTCCCTCGCCATCGAGGACCAGGATCGTCGGGTAGCCTCGCACGCGGTAGAGGTCGGAGATCGGACTGACCCTCGGGCCCTGCCACGCGCAGGTCCAGCTCACACCGTAGTCCTCCACCCCCTTGCGGTAGGCCTCCTCGGAATCGCCCGTGTTCACGCCGATCAGGGCGAAGGGCTCGTCTCTCAGGCGCTCGACCAGCGCCCGCAGGTGAGGCATCTCACCCCGGCAGGGCCTTCACCAGAAGCCGAAGAAGTCGAGCACGACGACCTCGCCGCGGTGGTCGGACAGCCGCACCGGATCGCCGTCGACCGTGGCGCCGGTGAAGTCGGGGGCCACGCAGCCGACGCGCAGGTGCCGCCGCTCGAACAGGAGCTCCTCCGCCGCCGCGGCCCAGGAGGCATCGGGGTGCCTCTCGAGCAGCTCCTCGAGCATCTCCGCGCCGCGATCGGCCCGTTCCTGGCTCGAGGATCCGAAGTGCCATCGGGCCAGGCCGTAGCTGACGGACGCCCGCTGCGCCGGATCCGTCACGGCGCCGAGGATCCGCTGGACGAGCCCCTCCACCGCCTCGTCGCCGAGCCGACGGTGCAGCTGGCGGTCCCGGAACAGCCGCTCGCAGAGCTCGGGGACCAGCGCCCCCGGCACGTGCTCGGCGATGAGCCGCTGGTAGAGCCCCTGCCGCCGCTGGACGCGCGCGGGGATGCTGCCCCCGGCGTCGTCGACGCGGTCGAGCAGCCACAGGAGCGCACGTCCGTCCCCCGCGTCGGCGAGCCCTTCGAAGACCGCCTGGTGCTCCCGGATCGGGTGGGCCTTGCGGAGGGCGCGGCGCGTCCGGAGGTCCTTCGCCCCCCTCAGCTCGCGCTTCCAGGCGTCGAGGGCCCGCTCGTACTCCGCGCTGGCCTCGTCGAAGGCGTCGGTGGCCGGCCGCGCTGCGGCGGCCCCCTCGCCCTGCTGTGCGGCCGCGAGGGCTACCGACGCGGCGCAGAGCGTCGCGAGGAGCAGCCCCGGGAGGATCAGCCGGCTACTCATCGAAGCGCACCTCGTAGGTCTCGGTGCCACGCATGACCATGATCTGCTCCATCGATTGCTCCATGTCCCCCATGGACATGAGCATCGAGATCGTCTGTGTTTCGGTGAACTCGCAGCTCAGCTCGAGGGAGTGCAGGGTTCCGCGCTCCAGGTCCCAGAGCAGGAGGCCCTCCCCTTCGCGCGAGGTCTCCTCCTCGGCGTGCTCGATCTCCGGCATGATCATGCCCTCCGGCACGTCGTCCGGGAGGTCCCCATCCATACCCCCGAAGACGTCGGTGAGATCCACGAGCACGGCGTAGTCCACCGAGATCTCCACGGCTGCGAGTCGCCGGCCGTCCTCCTCGCGGATGCCGAGGTAGGTGGCGACGACCTCGCCGTCGGTCTCGACCATCTCCTCATCGGAGCCGGGCGCGTCGCCGAACATCATGAACCCTTCGTCGCCAACTCCCTCGGCGCGCAGGTGGAGGTCCCCGCCCGGATTCGCCAGCGCGGCGATCACATCCGGGTCCACCTCCCAGCTGTCCCCCTCCTCCACCGAGTCCTCGGGCAGCAGCCCCTCGAGGTCCAGGAGGGCGGTCAGGCCCTCGAGCAGCTCCTCGTCGGCATTCTCCTCCTCGGGGAAGCTCGGTGACAGATCTCCCCCTTCCTCGCCAAAGAGCACGGCACATCCCTCCAGATCGCTGACCTGGTCGATCTCCTGCCCGTGCTCCTCGCCCATCGGATCGCTCATGTGCATGGAGTCGTGGCCGGAGATCCTCTCGTAGGTGCGGGTGAACCGGGTGGCCCGACCGTCGTCCACCTCCTCGATCTCGTCTCGCACGACGAGCTCGAGCTCGGTGGCGGCCTCCTGCTCCATGTCGCCCGGCATGGGCATCTCCTCGCCGTCGACGAGCATCATCATCTCCTCGAGCTCGCTCTCGGAGGAGTAGTGGAAGCTGCGGGTGATCTCGTCGCCGGCCTCGCAGCGCAGCGTGAGATCGTCCCCGCCCGTCGCGAGGCCGAGGGCCGCCAGGGCGGTCAGGAAGGTCGTCTTCATGGATATGGGGGTTCCGTCGTGAAGGGGGATGCGAGCCCGTGTCCCGGCGCCTACGCGGGGCGGGCGCAGATGTTTGGATTCTGCGGAGAAGGCGCCGCCGGGGTGTTTCCGGGATGTTGCCGGGATGGGATTCCCGCGCGGGACCCGCCCCCGGGAAGCGGGCCAGATCCCGGGAGGCGGTAGGATCGGGGGTGGAGCGCCCGGAGGCCTCCCTTCCGAATGAGCACCAGTGAATCCCGGATCCTCCTCGTCGAGGACGACGAGCGCATCCGCATCGAGCTGCTCGACGCGCTGCGCGCCGCCGGCTACGAGCCGGAGGTGGCCGTCAACCTGCGCGGCGCCCGCGCGCTGGCCGAGATCCCCTGCGACCTCGTCCTCCTCGACCTGGGGCTGCCCGGCGGAGACGGCTTGGACCTGGCCCGAGAGCTGCGGAGCCAGGGGCGCGGCGTGCCTATCATCGTCCTGACCGCGCGCGATGCACCCGACCAGCGCGTGCGCGGGCTGGACGTGGGGGCGGACGATTACGTGGTGAAGCCCTTCCACATGCCCGAGCTTCTCGCGCGCATCCGCAGCGTCCTGCGCCGCTCCGGCCGCTCCTCGGGCCCCGGCGTGGTGCGTCTGGGAGATCTCTGGGTGGATCCCGAGCTGCGCACGGCGGGTCGCGGCGATGAGCCCCTGGAGCTCAAGCGCCGGGAGCTCGAGCTCCTGCTCTTCCTGCTCCGCAACCCGGGGCGTCCGTGGACCCGCGAGCAGCTCCTCGACCGCGTGTGGGGCGCGGGCTACGAAGGCGACAGCCGGACCATCGACGTGCACGTCCGCCGTCTGCGGGCGAAGATCGAGGAGGATCCGGGTCGGCCGCAGAGGCTGGTGACCGAGTGGGGAGTCGGCTACCGGATGCAGGACCCGGCCTGAGCCATGAGTGACGAGAAGAGCAATCGCGTCCCGTGGTATCGCCGGCTGAGCCTGCGCCTGGCGGGGCTCCTGGCGCTCACGCTAGTGGCCTTCGACTTCATCGCGCCCTACGCCTACGACCTGGTGTTCGACCTCTTCGGGATCCCCGAGGTCGTCGATCTGTCGGAGGGCGAGCTCTACGGAGAGCTCGACGAGTCCGCCTTCTGCCCGCACCAGGATCTGGAGACGATCGCGGGCATGCTCCTCGACGGCGCCACGAAGGACGCCGAGGGCCGGCGCCATCCGTCGGAGGCGGCGATCGAGCGGGTGTGCGCCGAGCTCGCGCTGACGGACGAGGGGTTCTTGTGGCTGAGCCGCGATCTCGTGGTCCTGGCGGCGAGCGAGGATCAGCCCTGGTCGGCGGGCCAGCGCTGGGACCCGGACGCCGAATACCCCGCCCTCGATGCGGAGGGCCGCGATCATCACATGTACCCGATCTTCGGCGACGAGGCCCTGGACGGGTGGCTGGTCCTCCTGTTCCAGTTCCCCTCGGACGTCGTCACCTTCGGCGCCACCTTCGAGCAGGCCCTCGAGTTGCAGCGGGGCGAGGGTGAGAACGGGGCCTTCGAGATCCCCGAGGAGGTGCGCCGTGCATCCCGGCGGATGGAGTGGATCGCCCGGGCCGTCTCCTGGGGCATGACCTTCCTGATCGCGGTGCTCCTCTCCGTCTTCGTCTCGCGCCTGGTGACCGTCCGGATCACGCGGCTGGCCGCGATGGTCGGCAGGCCGGTGCAGGACGGGACCGAGCGCACGAACCCGCTCGCGGTGCGGGGCGCGGACGAGATCGCGATGCTGGCGCGGGCGCTGGAGAACTCCCGCAGCCGCGTCGCCGAGCTCCTGGCGGATCTCGCCGAGCGGGACGTGCAGCGGCGCGAGTGGATCGCCCAGGTCTCGCACGACCTGCGCACTCCCCTGACGGCCCTGATCGCCTGCCTCGAGCGCGCCCGCCCGGTCGTCGACCGCCTGAGCGAGGAGCGCTCGCACGGGGAGCTCGCCAGCATCCTCTCCGTCGCCCTGCAGGACGCCGAGCGCGTGCGCGTGCTGGCCGGCGATCTGCTCGAGATCGCCCGGCTCGACGCCCACTCCGGGCTGAGCCTCGAGCCGGTCCTGCCGGCCGAGCTGGTGGAGCGCGGGGCCCGGAGCATGGCGCCCCTGGGCGAGACCCGCGGGATCGAGCTGCGCGTCCTCGCCCCCTCGGACCTGCCCCCGGTCCAGGCCGACGGCAGCCGCCTGCTGCGGGTCCTCGAGAACCTGCTGCGCAACGCCCTGAAGGCCGCCGGCGCGCTCGTGGTCATCGAGGTGAGCGAGGGCGAGGGCGAGCTGCGCTTCGAGGTGCGCGACGACGGCTCCGGCTTCCCCGGAGGGATCGGCCCCGTGGACCTCGGCGAGCTCTCCCCCGCCCGCGCGCCGGGTGACTCCTCCTCGACGGGCTTGGGCCTGACCGTGGCCACCCGCATCGTCGAGGCCCACGGAGGGAGGATCGGTGCCGACAACCCGCGCGGTGGCGGCGCGACGGTGTGGTTCACCATTCCGGTCGCCGCCGAAGCGGAGGCGTGACGGAAGGCGCGCCTCACTTCCCGGCCTTCACGTACCTCCCGCGGTTGTCGGCGGCCAGCCCGCGCAGGAGCGAGTCCATGCTATCGCTGTCGCCGATGCCGATGGTGTGGATCACCACCCGCAGGTGCCGGTTCTGCTCGCGGATGGCGGAGCGGATCTCGGCCGCGCCGGTCAGGGCTCCCACCGAGGCGCCGCCGTCCGAGAGCAGGAAGACCACCTCCACCTCCTCCATCTCCAGGCTCATCGCCAGCGAGTCGTAGATGTTGGTCCAGCCGGCCCACAGGGGGTGGTGGGTGAGGCGCTCCACCCAGGCCACCGCCTTCTCGATCTCGGCCTTGCCGGCGGACACCAGCCCCTTCTGGTAGAGCTCGGGGTAGTCGCTGAACACGACGATGTTGAAGCGCATGGGCCGCTCCAGGCCCCGCAGGGTCTCGATCAGCTCGTCCTGTGCCCGGCGCAGTCGGGTCTGGCCGTCGACCTTGGCCGCCATGCTGCCCGAGAGGTCGATCAGGAAGACGACGTTGTCCCCCAGGATGGGGACGCCGTAGTAGGAGCGCGTGCGCAGGCCCGGCTCCGCGGATCGCTCGCGGCGCGGCGGGAGCTCGAAGCCCTCGCGCACCCCCGACCACCAGGCCGTCCAGCGCTCGAAGGAGGCCCCCCAGTTGCGGCCGGTCAGGCCCTGGAGACAGCGCGCCAGCTCGTAGCGCGCGGCCCCCACCTCGCCGTCGAGCTGCTCCAGCAGGAGGTCCACCGAGGCCGACTCGCGCAGCTCCGCCACCAGCCGGAAGGCCGCCATGCGCACCTCGCGGTGGGGATGGCCGAAGTTGGCCAGGGCCGCGTCGCGGGCCTCGCGCGCGTGCTCGCCGGCCAGGAGCTCCAGCGCCGTCTGCCGCATCTGCCAGCTGCGCGAGCCGTAGCCGACCTCGAGGGTGAGGTCGACCATGTCGGCCGAGCCGCCCCTCATCCCCCACAGGGTGCGCAGCGCCAGGGCGGCCAGCTCCGCCTCGCCCCGGGCCATGACGTCCTCGAGGAGCGCCTCCGCCTCGGGCCCCGGATGCGCGGCCAGGGCCGCCACCGCCGCCTCGGCCACCTCGCCCGCCCGGTCCCGCGCGAGCCGCAAGAGGAGCGCGAGGTCGCCCTCCCGCGGGTGGCTCAGGATCTGCCGCAGGGCTCCCAGGCGGCCGATCGGATGGCGATGGCGCAGCCCCCGCGTGCGGGCCCAGCGGCCGGCCCCCTCCGACTCCATGCCCGCCGCCATCTCGAGGAAGGTCCGATCGAGCACCGCCGGCTCGGCGTGCTGCACCCGCCTTCCCGGGTAGCGGTCGCAGGCGTGCTCCCCGCGCGGGCAGCCGGTCAGCTCCTCGGGCGCCTCGACCAGCTCGAGCATCTCCTGCAGCGCGATGACCTCGTCGAAGCGGGTGCACCAGGAGAGCCAGCGGCTGCGGTGGGAGCTGGACGCGGACCGGTAGAGCTCACGCAGGTGCCCGAAGAAGCGCGGATCCCCCGAGGCCGCGAGGTGGTCCATGGCCAGGTGGCGCAGGCCGGCGGCGGCGTCGGTCTCCAGGTTGGGCGCCAGCATGGTGCCGTAGACCGCGGAGGCCGGGTGATGGGGCCGCACCGCCCGCAGCAGGGCCGCTCGCAGGGCGGGGTCCTCCCGGCGGTACAGGGCCTTGATCGCGGGGAGCGCCCCCTCGGGATCGCGGGCCTGGGCCGCCTCGAGGGCGGCCGCGCGCACCTTGCGGTCGGCGAAGCGCGCCGCCAGGGAGAGGAAGGCGCCCTGCATGGACTCGGGCAGGGAGTCGGCGATGCGGATCGCGGCCAGGAGGTCGTCCCGGCGCTCGGAGTCCTCCATGACGCGCTCCAGCGCCTCGGCCGCGCGAGCCCCGCCGCACATCGCCAGCCCCCGCAGGTAGAGCTCGCGCTCCGAGGCCCGGGCCGCGCCCTCGTGGGCCCTCTCGAAGGTATCGGCCGCGCGCGCGGGATCGGCCAGCACCAGCGCCGCACAGGCCTCGAGGAGGTCGCGCTCGCGCGTGAGCGGGATGCTCCGGACCCGCCGCCAGAGCTCCTCCCACCCCAGCTCCAGCGCCCCCTCGAAGGCCGCCGCTCCGCCGATCTGGAGCTCGACGTCGTCGAAGTAGCCGTCGCACCAGGCGCCCGCGGCGCGCTCGGCCGCGAGCTCGACCCGGACCCCGCGCGCCCGCGGCGGAAGGCGCAGGCCGACGGCCTTGGGGGTCCAGGTGATCGAGCGCAGGAGGCCGGTCGTCGCCGAGCACAGGGGCCGGCCGCCGGAGTCCAGGGCCACCAGCCGCAGCGCCCCGCCGTCCTTGCCCTTCCAGTTGCGCAGGGAGGCGCTGGCCACGGCGAAGACGGCGCTGCCGCCCACCGCGCGCTCGAGCTCCACCTCCTGGACCAGGCGCGCCTCGGCCGCCTCCCCGGCCGTGAGGAAGCGCATCCCCTCGGCCGCCTCGAGGTCGGACCAGCCCGAGGGGGCGACGAACCACTGCCCGCGGGTCACGGTCCAGCCCGCCGGCTCCTTCAGCTCGAAGCCCTCGTCGGTCAGCCGGCTCATCGGGCCGGGGCTCTCCCCTCCCCCGTTGCGAAGGCGGCTCTCCCAGCTAGGGTCCGCCGCCAGCTCGGCGCTCCAGCTCCGCACGGGGCCCGCCGCGCCGCGCAGCCGACCCACCTTGGCGCGATGGCGCGCCGCGATCTCGACCGGGCTCAGGGCGCGATCCCAGAGGGCGACCTCGTGCAGCGCGCCGTTCAGGCGGTGGTGCTCGTTCCCGTCGTGATAGGCCCCGAGCTCGACGAAGAGCTCCTCCGGATAGAGGATTTCGCCCGATTGCTCGCTGGAGGTGTGCGCCAGGGCTCCGTCCACGAAGATGCGCTGCTCGGCGCCGTCATAGGTCCCGGCCACGTGGTACCAGCGCTCGAGCTCGAAGGGCACCGGCGCCAGCAGATAGCTCAGCTTCCCGTCGCCGTCGTCGGCCCCCTCGGTGCTCAGGGCGAAGGAGAAGTGCGAGGCGTAGTGCCCCAGCGACCAGCCCTTTTCGGTGCCCGCGTCGTCCTGGATCGCGCCCATCACAGCGCCCCAGACCGCCTCCTCGTCGATCCGCACCCACGCCTCGACCGAGATCTCGCGGCGGGGCAGCCCCCGCGGCAGGGGGCCCTCGCTCACCAGCACGCTGTCGTCCAGGCCGTCGAAGCGGCAGACGCCCAGCTCGCCCAGCTTCTCGAGTGCGGGATCCCCCAGCACCCGGGCCCGACCCGAGGCCAGCTTGCCCTCCACCGCGCGCAGGCGCCCGGACTTGAGCTGCGCGGCGTCGAAGGTCCAGCGCACCAGGGGCCCCTCTTCCTGGGCGCCCACTCCCGGGGCGGCGGTCGCGAGGAGCAGGAGGGCGCCCGGGGCGATGACCCGGGCCGGACCGCCCGCGGGGCGGCGCGATGACGGCTCGTCTTCGTCGAGGCTAGGCATGGCGAGGCAGATGGCGAGAGAACGCGATTCGGATCGGCCGGGGGCAGTCCACACCAGGGCACCTCGGCCCGTCAAGGCCACGCCGCCTTCCGGGCCGCCCCCCCAGCTCGGCATGCACGCGCGCCCCGCTTGAGGCCTGAGGCCCCCGCACGGCGATCGCGGGGAGAGGCACCGGGGCGCTCTGCGTCGAGCGCCCCTTGGCCGTGCGCGGGCGGGGCCATAGAATGGCGGGGTCCAAGCATGAAGGAGGGGGCCTCATGGTCTCGTTGGCATTGGGCCGTCCCCGGGCGGCCACGAGTGCGGATCCCGGGCGGCGCGTTCGCGCCATCCTTGTGCCGGCCATGGCGGTGACGCTCCTCGGTTGCTCGTCCATCCCACGGGATCTGCCGGCGATCGAAGCGGCCGATGCCATCGAGATCGTGGATGGTGGCGATGTCGAGTTTCACTGGCACCCCAAAAAGGGATGGGGTCTGGGCTACGGCATCTCGAAGCTGTATGCCAGCGTCCAGAACGTCGTCGGATCGATGGTCGATTCCGCCTTCGCAGCCCGTGCCCGAGCGGCCGTTCAGCAGGAGTACGCCGAGGCCCTGCAGGCGGCGTTTCCCGACAAGCGGGTCTTCAGCCTGGGGCGGACCATACGGGAGGCGCACGCCGATCCGAGATCGCCGGTGTGCACCTTCCTATCGCTACGTGATCCACCTGTCACCGGACGAGGGGCCGGTGGTGGGCGTGATCATGCCGTTCCGGCTGCTCCCGCTGCCGATGCCGCAACAGACCATCACCGGGGGCTTGTGGGTGTCGGAGGCCACCGATGACTCGGTCACGAGGTACTCCCTGACGTGCTATCCGCTGGATTTCGAGGTGGGCTTTCGGGAGATCGAGGGCAAGGCCCCCCGGAAGGGTGAGCTGCGTTTCTCCGAACCGGAGGCGGAGGAGGCGATCCGCAGGTTCGCGGAGAAGCACGGCGAGGACCTCTCGCGACAGCTTATGGACGCCCTCGCCCGATCTCGGGCCCAGGAGTGAAGGTCCCCCGGACCGGCGCCTTCTTCCCCTCTGCAGTCGCGGCCTCGCGCTCGTAGCGCAGACCTGTCGCGTCACTCGTCGGCCTCGGACGGCCCCTTGCGCCCCACGTCGTGGAGCTTGCGCAGGTTCTGGAGGGGGCCCACCGCCACCAGCGTCGATCCCTCCACCAGGGTGGTGTCGAGGCCCGGGTTGTAGATGACCTCCCCCTGCGGGGTCCGGACGGCCACGATCAGCACCTCGTGCGCCTCGCGGATCTTGGACTTGCGCAGGGCCTCGCCGCACAGGGACGACTCGGCGTGGATCGCTATCTCGCGCACCCGGATGGTGGGGTCCAGGCCGCGGGTCGACATGTCCATGAGGTCGATGGCGGCTGGACGCACGAAGGCGTGGGCGATGCGCCGCCCCACGGCGCGGGTGGGGTTGATCACCTGGTCCACCCCGGCCTTCAGCAGGCGGGCCTCGTTGCGGGGGGACTCGGCGGCGCCCAGGATGAGGGCGTTGGGGTTGAGCTGCCGCACCGTCAGCGCGGCCAGGACGTTGTCCGCGTCGCTGCCGAGCAGGAGGGCGATGCCCCGCGCCCGGGAGACCCCCGCCCGCTCAAGGGTCTGCTCGTCGGTGGCGTCCCCCAGGAGCACGCGGTAGCCCGCGTCGTGGGCCTCCTTGGCCCGCTCCTCGTCGATCTCGATGATCGCCACCTCGACCCGATCGTGCAGCAGGTCGTCGCAGGCCATCTGGGCCAGCTTGCTGTAGCCGCACACCAGGATGTGATCGCTACCCTTCACGATTCCGTCTCGCATCCTCTTCCTCGCAACCAGGCCGGTCGTCTCGAGCACGAATCCGGCGGCGTTGGTGGCGGCGTAGGTGACCACGCCGATGCCCCCGGCGATGAGCAGCAGGGTGAGCATCTGGCCGGCGCGGCTGAGATCCTGCACCTCCTTGAAGCCCTCCGTGGAGATCGTGATGACCGTCATGTACAGCGAGTCGAACAGCCCCCAGCCCTCGAGCCAGGCGTAGCCGAGGGTGCCGCCGCCCAGTAGGAGCAGCGTGGCGCCCATGGTCCGGGCGAGCCTGCTGGAGAAGAGCTCGCCCCGTATCGCCAGCGTCACCATGCCGCCATGATCCTCACGTCCCGATCATCACACCCGGGGCCGGCGGGGGGTGCAAGGATGGGAGCCGCGAGGGGTCGGGATCTCGACGCCCAGCGCCCGGAGCTGCTCCTCGGCCCTCGCCACCCAGCCGAGGTTGGCCGCCGGGCTGGCGGGGCTGGGGTGCAGGACCTGCCCGATCGGGAGGTCCTCGCCCAGGGCCGCGCGCGCGCGATCCCGGGCGAAGCAGCCCACGCCGACCACCAGCCGAGGCGAGAGGTGGGCGCAGATGCGCCGCAGGGCGCGGTCGCAGGCCTCGAAGAGCGGCTCGCGCTCGACGGCCGGCAGCTTGTCCGGCGTGCGGTTGCGGCCGCTCTCCTCCAGGAAGGCCAACGGGCAGTAATTCCACACGAAGAAGCGCTCGAAGAAGAAGCCGGGCCGGCCGAAGCGCTCGCGGGCCCAGCCCCACAGGCGGCGGCCGCTGACCTCGCTGCGGCGGCAGGCCAGGCCCTCGATCGGGCGGGCGGGGTGCTCGCGCCGGGGCTTGCCCACGGCTCCGCCGATTCCCAGCCACTCGCGCACCAGCCCCACCTCGCCGAAGGGCACGCCGGTCTGGGCCATGCCCCAGGGTCCGGGGTTCATGCCCACCAGCAGCACCTCGCAGGGCGGCTGCGCCCAGCGCCTCAGGTACTCGCGGTGGTTGGCGCCGGCGTAGCGGAGGGGGTTGTAGACGCAGCTCACCGGCTCCGCGAAGTCGAGCCGATCCACCTCGCGGGCGAGCTCGCTGGCGATGCGCAGGGGCTGCACTAGGCGCGCCCCTCGATCCACTCGGCGATCTCGCGCGCGGCCCGGGCCGGGTCGCTGCTGTCGAAGCTCCGCGCGGAGCGATGGTCCCGCTCGCCGTGCCGGTAGCGCGGGTCGTACCAGCGCTCGAGCAGGATCTCGACCAGCTCGGCCTCGCGGCCCGCTTCCAGGAGGCCGGTGAGGACGCCGGCGTACTTCTTCGGGCCCATCAGGCGCTCGACCTTGGCGAGCTGGACGCCGAGCTCCCCGCGATTCGTCTCGTGCGCCAGGTAGTCCTCCATCAGGACCTGCACGCGCCGCTCGAGGGGCGCCGTGAGCTCCAGGTCGCACCCGCCGTCGAGGGCCTCCCACACGCGCGTCGGGATCAGGGCGTCGCCGACCTTGCGGCTCTCGCCCTCGAAGACGGCGTGGCCGGGGAAGCCGCGGCGCAGGCGATCGGCCAGGCGGCTCTCGAAGAGCTTCTGGGGGGCCGGCTCGAGTCCCACCATGCCCAGGAGCGAGCTGCGGTGGCCGGCGCAGGCCTCCAGGTCCAGGGTCCAGCCCGGGCGCTGCCGCTCCAGCTCGCGCAGGACCAGGGTCTTGCCCACGCCGGTGAGCCCGCGCAGCACGTAGACCGGCGGCGCCTCCCAGCCCTCGAGGGCCTCGATCACCGCGCGCCGAAAGGCGCGGTAGCCCCCCTCCAGGGCCACCGCGCGCTCGAGGCCCAGCGAGCGCAGGAGGCCCACCACGCTGCGCGAGCGCAGCCCCCCGCGCCAGCAGTACAGGACGACCGGCCGGGGGGGGAGCTCGCCCACCGGGCGCGCCTCGAGCTCGCGCTCCATGGCCTGGATCCCGCCCGCGGTCATGGCCTCGAGCCGGCCCTCGAGGTCGGTCGCGCCCGCCTCCCAGCCGGCATGGCGGGCGATCTCCGCCACCAGCGAGCCCACCCGCCCCCTCGCGCTCCTGGCCCCCTCGGCGAAGGCCTCCTCGGGCGAGCCCCGCGAGTACAGGGTCCCGATCAGGGCCCGCTGGTCGTCGTCGAAGAGCGGCAGGCTCACCGCCCCCGGCAGGCGGTCGCGGGCGTGCTCCACCGGGGCCCGCAGGTCGATCGCGACCGCGTCCCGGGCCCCGAGGGCCTGGGCGACGCTGGCGACCGGGACGCCCGTGCTGGTCTGGCGGCTCATGCCTCGAATCCCACGACCCCGCAGTCTACCGCCCCCCGCGGGGCCGCGGATTCCCCAAATCGCCGAGCGGGGGGAGGGGACCGCCCGAGGCCGTTAGAGTAGGGCCCGGCTCCGCCCCGGCATGCGATCCCCCCCCCTCCTCGCCCTCCTCCTCGCGGGCTTCGCCATCCCGGCCGAGCTCGACGCCCAGAGGGGCGTGAAGTGGACCGTGCTGGAGCCCGTGCGCACCGAGTCGGAGGGCGGAGCCTCCTTCGAGGTGGAGCGGGACGGCTCCGTCCGGGTCCACGGGGCCAACCCGGCCACGGACGTCTACACCGTCGAGTGCGTCACCGATCTCGAGTGCATCACCGCGGTGCGCCTCGAGGTCCTCCCCGATCCGGAGCTCGGCGGAGAAGGGCCGGGACGCTCGTCCACCGGCAACTTCGTCCTGAACGAGCTCTCCCTGGCGCAGAGCCCTCGCACCGGCCGCACCCCCCAGCCGGTGCCCCTGTGCAACGCATCGGCCGACCACTCCCAGGTGCGCTGGCCGGTGTCCGCCGCCGTGGACGGCCTCCCGGGGACCGGCTGGGCGATCTCGCCCGCCTTCGGGGTCGCCTCCACCGCGGTCTTCGAGACCGCGCGGGACACCCGGCCCGTCCCCGGCAACCGGCTGACCTTCACCCTCGAGTTTCACTGGGGTCAGCAGCACGCGCTGGGCCGCTTCCGCCTGTCGGCGACCTGCGCGACGCGGCCGGTGCGCATCGCGTCCGAGGCCGACACCTGGCACGGCATGCAGGACCGCATCAACCGGGCCATCGACGCGGGGGTGTCCTACCTCCTGCGAACGCAGGAGCTGGACGGATCCTGGAGCGGCCACGTGCCCGCCTACCGCAACGGACAGACGGCGCTCTCCCTCTACACCCTCGTGAAGTGCGGCCTTCCGGCGGAGCACCCGGCAGTGCGGCGGGCGGTGGCCTACCTGCGCTCCGGGTCCACCACGAGGACCTACTCGGCGGGCTGCCTGCTCATGGCGCTCTGCGCCCTGAAGGACCCCGAGCACCGCGAGTGGATCCACGAGCTGGCCGCCGAGCTGGAGTCCTGGCAGAAGCCCACCGGCGGCTTCGGGTACCCGGGCGGCGCGGTGGACATCTCCAACACCCAGTACGCCGCCCTGGGCTTGTGGGTTGCGGCGCACGCGGGCGCGGAGATCTCGCAGCGGAGCTGGGAGCTGCTCGCCCGGCGCATCATCCAGACCCTGCAGGAGGAGGCCGAGGGGGCCTACGCCTCGGCGGGCTTCCGCTACCGCCCCGGCGGTCCGGTCACCGGCAGCCGCACCGCGGCCGGGGTGGGCATCCTGGCCATCTGCGCGGAGCACCTCGACGAGGCGCGCGCCCGCAAGCTCGGCCTGCCCGAGGCCAAGCGCCGCGGCCTCGAGTGGCTGGCGCGCCACTTCTCGGCCAACAGCAACCCCCTCGAGAACAACAACAGTTGGACCTACTACTACCTCTACGGCGTCGAGCGCGTGGGGGCCCTGACCGGCCTGGCCCACCTCGGCGGGAGCGACTGGTACCGCGAGGGCGCGCGCCACATGGTCGACGTCCAGGGGGCGGACGGCTCCTGGGACACCGCGGCCAATGCCCACCAGGCCAACACCTGCTTCGTGCTGCTCTTCCTGCGGCGCGCCACCGCCCCCACCTCGGGCGCCTCGCCGCGCCGCGCGAGGACCTGGGGCGAGGACGACCCCGCCGCGGAGGTGTCGCTGCGCGGATCGGGGGACACCCCGCTGTCGATCTGGATCTCCTCCTTCGGCGAGGGCGTGCTGGCCGACTGCGAGTGGCCCGGCGAGGAGGGCCGCGGCCTGCGCATCGAGCGCGTCGAGTACCTGCTGCCCGAGCAGGCCCTGGTCCCCGACGGTCGCTCGGGCGAGGTCAGCTGGCGCTGGACCGACCGGCGGCCGCCCGAGGGCTGGCAGGCCCCCGACTTCCGCGACACCTCCTGGGAGCTGGGGGCGGCCGCCTTCGGCCGCGAGAGCGGCGCGGACGCGGTGGTCCGCACCCGCTGGGAGGGCGCCGAGCTCTGGCTGCGCCGCGAGCTGGAGCTCGACCCCGTCCGCGCGGTGGAGCCGGTGCTGGAGCTCAACTTCTCGGACGCCTTCGAGTCCCGCGAGCCCTCCTTCTCCGGACCGCCGCTGGTGTGCCTGTACGACGAGGACCCCGCCTTCGCCACCGCGCTCTCCTGGGCCTCGGAGTCGAGCGAGGCCCGCGAGCAGCAGGTCGACGCCCACCATGGAGCCAGCGCCCTCACGGTCACCCCGGTGCAGCGCCACAGCCCGAACATCCTCGGCTGGGACTTCAAGATCCGGCGCGATCCGGGGCCGGGCGAGTACCGCTACCTTCGCTTCGCCTGGAAGAAGCGCGGCGGCGAGGGGATCATGCTGCAGCTCGCCGACGGCGGCTCCTGGACCGACAGCTCGCTGCGCTACTACGCCGGGAGTCCCGGCGGCGGCATGGGACCGGCCATCGCGCTCGACGACCAGCCCCCCGAGCGATGGACGGTGGTGACGCGCGACCTCCACGCCGACCACGGGGGCGACTTCATCCTGACCGGCATCGCCTTCGCGCCCCTCGACGGCGAGCACGGGCTCTACGACGCCGTCTGGCTGGCCCGCAGCCGCTCGGAGTTCGGCGCGATGACGAAGGCGCTGCGCGAGCGCGAGGAGGCGCGGGCCGCCCCGGCCGAGCCGGCCGGGGACGGCACCTTCGCGGTCTGGCTCAACGGCCGGCCGCTGCTCGAGGCGACCACGACCACCCTGGGCTACGAGCCCTTCGAGCCGGACGCGCCCCTGACCTCCCTCCTGCGGCCGGGGCGCAACGTGCTGACGGTGCACCTGGCGGACGCGCGGCCGGGGCAGGTCTTCGACCTGGGCCTCTGGGATCGCGGCCTGATTGCCGCCCTCCCCGGGGATCCCGGGCGCCCGGCGGGCCTGGCGCGCTTCGCCGCACAGCACTCCTTCGACGCCCCCGGCGACTACGAGATCACCGCCCGGGTGCGCGTGAGGATCCCCTCCGAGGATCGCTGGGCGGTCGAGACGCGGGTCCTGGAGTCGGAGCCGCTCGCGGTGCGCATCGAGGACGCCGTGGACCCCGAGCTGCTCTCCTACGCCTCGGATCCGGGCCGCAACCTCCTGGCCCGCGCCGGCGTGCGGGCCACGGCCTCGAGCCAGCTGGGCGGCTGGCCGGCCACGCACGCGGTGGACAACTTGCAGTGCCGCGCGTGGCTCTGCGCCGACGGCGACCGCGAGCCGACCCTGTCGCTCTTCCCGAACCGGACCCTGCGGGCCGACACGCTGCTGCTCTCCCACGCCCGCGCCGACCGCGACGACGCCGAGCGCTCGACGCGCATCCAGCGCGTCGAGGTGACCCTGAACTCGAAGGGCCCGGTCGGGATCGTCGACATGGTCCCCGACGACTGGAAGAAGACCGTCTGGTCCTTTCCCAAGCCGGTGAACGTGCGTCGCGTCCAGCTCCGGGTGCTGGAGACCTCCGGCGGACATCCGACCAAGTCGGCGGTCGGCTTCGCGGAGGTGGAGCTGCAGCTGCGGGGGCGGTAGGGGGTCGCGGGACCATTAACCAGACCCATACTCCGCGCGGCGACCGGTTCGGGTGAGAATGGGCCGAGTCCCGCCCCCCTCGTACCCCCTGAGGAGCCCAGCGCCATGCGCGACGTGCAAAGCGGAAGGTATCGCGGTCCTCTCTTCGGGTGTACGGCGGCCGCCTTCCTCGCGAGCCTGCTCGGTTGCCTCTCGAACCCGGCGCCCGTCGAGGAGGAGGCGCCCACCGCCGCCGAGACCCCCGCGGCCGAGCCAGAGGGCCCGAGGGTCGTGGTGGGCGAGTTCCCGCCCGATTTCGAGCTGCCCAGCCTGACCTTCGGGGAGAACGAGGAGGGCGAGCCGGTCGGCATCGTCAGCGAGAACGATCGCTTCCGGCTGTCGTCGATGTTCGGCAAGCGGCCGGTCTGCCTGATCATGTCCAGCTTCACGTGACCGCCCTTCACCTCCCGCGCCGGGGAGGTGGAAAGGCTGTACAAGGAGTACAGCGACCAGGTCGAGTTCCGGATCGTCTACATCCGCGAGGCCCACCCCGAGATGCTGAAGGAGGGCAACGAGACCGGGGTGGTGGGCCGGCCCAGCAACCTCGGCGAGCGGGTCATCCTGGCGACCGAGTGCGCCACCCGATACAAGCTCTCGGTCCCGATGGTCATCGACTACATCGAGGGCGAGACCGCCGCCGACTACGGGGCCCGGACCGTCCGGGCGACCATCACCGATCGGGACGGCCGGGTCGCCTACTACGCTCCCCGGGGGCCCTTCGGCTTCAAGATCTCGGAGATCGAGCGGGCCCTGCAGAAGATCGTGGCGAACGGGGGATACATGCCGCCGCCGCCCGATCCGGTCTTCGGCGAGAGCGCAGCCGGCCTTGCCTGCGGGATCGTCACCGATCCCGAGCGATTGACGCTCGGCGAGACCGTCGCGGTGCGGCTCACCTTCCGCAACGACTCCGAGGAGACCGTGTGCCTGGCCTTCGACTCCCGGGGGGCCCGCGAGCGCGTGGTCTTCGAGAACGACCTCGGCCAGGCCTTGGTCCTCGCCTCTGCCGAGGAGGAGGGGGAGGGGGAGGACTCCGAATCCCGGCGCAGCTCTCGACCGCGGCCCATCTGGCCGGCGACCCTCGAGCCCGGCGCGACCCACGTGGAGTGCGTCGAGGGCGTGCTGGTCCCCGCCTCGGCCGAGGAGGACCCCGCTCCGGGCGAGTACCGGGCCCGCTTCCAGCTCGAGGTGGACGAGGAGACCCTCGCCCGGGTCCGGCGCCGCCCCGAGGACGAGCGCCCGCTCTGGCAGGGCCACCTCGCCACCGGCCGCTTCTCCCTGGGCGTGGCCCTGAAGCGCGAGGCCGGCTGCATCGCCTGCCACGGCGAGACCGACTTCCACCACTCCGAGGCCGCGCCCAACTGCGGCGTGTGCCACTCGGGCACCGAGGGCTGCGACGACTTCGTCCTGATCGAGACCGCCTGCTCGCGCTGCCACCTGCGCGGCGAGGAGCGCGGGCGCCGCCAGATCCTCGGGGATGGGGGCGAGTTCTCCCTGGCCTCGAGGCACGGCTCGGGCGAGATCGACGACGGGCGCTGCCTCTCCTGCCACGACCAGAGCCGCCACGGCGACGGCGAGGTCCGCCTGGTCGATCCCCACTCGGGCGGCAAGCGCCCCTGGCTCGGGACCCCCACCGACTTCTGCCTCGTCTGCCACGGCGGCAGCCCGCCCGAGGGCGTGCTCTTCCCGGCCGCGGCCGGCTCGGGCTACGACAAGTCCGCCTTCCCGCGGTCCGACGCCGCCCGAGAGGGCGCCGCCTGCGGGGACTGCCACGCGTCCCACGGCTCCGAGACCCGCCCGCTGCTGCGGCATTCAGGTCTGCAATCGCCGCACCGGTAGCGCATCGGCCAGTCAGTCTTCCGCCGAAGCGAGGAGGCGTCCTGGGAGGATGTACACGCGGCCACCGGCGTAGATGTCGAATGGGTCCCCAGCCCACCCGGGCGCGCCGAGCAAGAGCTCCGGTGCGCCATCGCAGTCCAGGTCGCCGGCCAGGTCGATGACCGCTCCGAGGCGCCAGCGGCGCGGCACCGCCTCCTCCTCTTCGGGGCGCGCTGCGTATCCCGGCAGCCGAAAGACCCCGGTTCTGTCCACCTTCTCGCGACGCGGCGCGGGTCCCCGGAGGCGATGGATCAGGCTTCCGTCTGCGCCCGAGAGGATGGAGACCTCCCCGGGCCAATCCGACTCCCGGTACTCGACGCCCGGGGCCCCGATCAGGAGATCCTGGACTCCATCGCCATCGAAGTCGGCTCCGGCCCTCACGCAGGCCCCGAAGCGCGCGTCCCGGTGCGATCCCGCCCAGCTCATTCGGGTCCGCCCGGTTCGGCTGGAGATCAGGTAAGCCCGTCCTCCGTCCCCCCAGGGCGCACCGACCAGCAGGTCCGCGCGCCCGTCCCCGTCGAGGTCGGCGGTCCAGTCCAGGCTGCTGCCGAAGCCGATGCCCGCGCGCTCTCCGCAGAGGATCTCCAGCAGGGCTCCATCCTCGCCCGAGAACACCCACACGGCGCCCGACCACCGCCCTCGGTAGTCGTCTCGCGGCGCGCCGATGGCCAGGTCGCCGATTCCGTCGCCGTCGTAGTCGCTCCCGGCGCAGACGGCCTTTCCGAACTCGTCCACCACCTGCGCGGCGCCGAGCCACGCCTGGAGCAGGGAGCCGTCCTTGCCGGAGTACAGGCCGGCCCACGGGACGCCATGGTGGAAGCCGAGGTCCGGAGAGCCGATGAGCAGGTCGCTGCGGCTGTCTCCGCTCAGATCCCCGGCGTTCGCGAACGAGCGCCCGAACTGGTCGATTTCCTCCTCGGGATCCAGCGCGAAGAGAGGCGCGCGGGTTGCCCCCGACAGGACCCGCACGACGCCGCCGGATTCCGCGTGCCAGTGGGAGCAGATAGTCACGGACACGGCCAGGTCCGATACGCCGTCACCATCCAGGTCACCCATGGGGAGCGCCGCGCGGAAGCCGGGCTCCAGGGTGTCCTGGCCCTCCTGCAGGCGGTCGATCACTTCACCCGTCCGGCCCGATCGGAGCTTCAGCTCGTCGTGGGAGCTCAGGTCCGGCTCGGGGCCGCAGGCGAGGTCGTCGACGCCGTCTCCGTCGAGGTCGCCCAGGCTCGCCGCCACCTCTCCGAATGTGTGGAAGACGATGAAGAAGCTCTTCTCGTAGATGCGATCGTCCTCGAAGAAGTAGAGCGGCTCGACCTCTTCGATCCCTTGCAGGCGGGTATCCCCCTCTTCCACCTCGATGGGCACGCGGGCTTCGGAGACCACCCGTCGGGGATTCGCGGGCGGGGGATCCGGGGAGCGCGAGCCCCGGAGCGCCGCTCCCGAGAAGATGTGCGCGCTGCCGCTGTCCCGGCTGACGTGCCCGTCCGTCGGCGTGCCGAGCGCGATGTCCTCCAGCCCGTCGCCGTCCACGTCTCCGATCCCGGCGGCGCAGGCGAGCCGGCCCAGGCCTCCCCCCTGTCGATCCTGGCGGTAGCGTCGCCGGACTCCCTCCTCTTCGATCACCCAGTCGCGATCGCAGCTCGAGATGCTGTGCAGGAGAGAGCCATCCGGGACCGAGAGGATCCTCAGGTACGACACCTCGCCGCCATCGGCCTGGGTGCCCGCGGCTCCGATGAGGATCTCGGGCTGCCCGTCTCCCGAGATGTCTCCGGCGAGCTCGATCCGCACTCCACCCGCGTGGGCGCACAGGCCGAGGTCGTGGGAGAGCAGCACGGAGCCGTCCTTGCCCGACCTGAGCTGGACCCGGCCCTCGCACCCGTCCTCACCATCGCGTCCCCGTGAGGCGATCGCGAAGTCGGGGGTGCCGTCTCCATCCAGATCGCGGCCGCCGGCCACGGCCGTGCCCAGCCCATCACCCTCGAGCTCGCTCCAGAACTCGTGGAGGACCCTCCCGGTGCCGGGAGAGAAGACCCGTGCCAGCCCTCGGCCGTCCGGGACCTCACTCGCGCCGGGGGCACCCACGATGATCTCCGGACGACCGTCGCCGTCGAGATCTCCGATGGACGCCATGGCGGATCCGTACTCCCTCACGTTCGCCGGGCCCGTCAGGGTCCGGATCACGTCGCAGAGTGCGCCGGAGAGGATCAGGACCGAGCCGGTACCTTCCCCGGGTGCGCCGGCGGCGATGTCGGGAGTCCCGTCCCCATCCACGTCGTCCAGGCCCGCGACGCTCGCGCCGAAGCGCATCTCACGCGACAGGCCCAGTCGATTCCCCGAGAAGGCGAGGAGCGGTGCCTCCACTCCGTACGAGAAGACGTGCACCATGGCAGCCTGGTGCTCCACGTCGCCTCTCCCCGTGGCTCCGACCACCAGCTCGGGCAGCCCATCCCCGGTCAGGTCCGGCATCGCGGCGAAGGAGAAGCCCACGCCACCCGACGAGTCCCAGTGGTCGAGCCAGCCCCCATCGGCCCCCGAGTGCACGCAGGCCATGGAGTAGGCCCACGAGCGACCGTCTTGCGGCTCCCCCACGGCGTAGTCCGGCACGCCGTCGCCGTCGAAATCGCCCAGGCCGCAGACCGCGGCCCCGAGACGGTCCCCCTCGATGGTCCCGAAGTGGGACCGCAGGACGACCTGCGCCCCCGCCGGCAGGGCTGCGTTCGCTAGGAGCAGGGCCGCGACGGCCCTGGAGAAAGGTGAGCTCATGCTATCCTCCGAACGGCCCTTATCCCGGCAGCCGGAATCGTCACATCCCACCGAGGGAGGAGCCCATGCACAAGATCAACCTCGATCAGAAGCTCTCCCTCTTCACCGAGCGCTGGAGCCCGCGGATCGTCGGCGAACTGAACGGTCAGCAGGTGAAGCTGGTCAAGGTGGCCGGGGAGTTCGTCTGGCACCACCACGAGGCGGAGGACGAGCTCTTCCTGGTCCTGAAGGGACGCATGACGATCCACACCCGCGAGGAATCGATCGTGCTTGAGGAGGGCGAGCTCGCCATCGTGCCGGCGGGGGTCGAGCACAAGCCCGAGGCCGAGGAGGAGGCGCACGTGCTGGTCTTCGAGCCGGCCTCGGTGCTCAACACCGGCAACGTGCGCGACGAGCGGACCGTGGAGGGTCCCGAGCGGCTCTGAGGCGACCTACTCGCGCGGCTCCAGGAACTCGACCACGTAGTCGAGGAGGTCCCGCTTCTGTGGCCCGCTCAGGCCGCGGATCTCGACCCGGTAGCGGTTGCCCTCCATGAGCTGAAGGTCGACCGGCCGGAAGGCGACCGTGTCGGCGGTCACGCGCAGGTGGTCGAACTCCAGCGCCTCGCCGACCTTGACGTACTCCTCGTCCAGCCACCAGAGCTCGACCTCCACCTCGTCGGGCTTCAGGCGTGCCCAGCGGTTGAGGTTGAGCCGCACGCTCCAGGCGTGGCGCTCGCCGAAGTAGTCGCAGGGGACATAGCCCCGCGGGGGGTAGTGAATGGCCTCCCAGGCGGGGATGCGCCCGCGGCTGGCGTCGAAGCTCCACATGGCCGAGAAGCGGCCCTTCAGGCCGAAGCCGGTCTTCTTCATGGGCGGGTTCAGACACCAGCGCCGGTGACCCAGGCCGTCGATGTTCGAGGGGTCCGAGTCGTCCATGTAGGAGTCCACCGAGCGGCGCATGCTGCTGGTGATGGCCAGGTTCGAGTGGCTCGTCCCGCGGTAGCCCAGGCGGTACTCCTCCTCGGGGATCCCCGGGTTCGGCGGGGTGTGGTCGAGGTGGCCGATGGCCTCCAGGAGCCGCGCCGCGGCCTGAGTGGCCTCGTTCATGGCCGGGTCGAGCACCATGTCCTCGTACGGCAGCTCGCAGAGGTAGCGGTAGGCCTGCAGGCGCTTCAGCGCGGCCTGGCGGTCCTCCTCGTGCAGCTCGGCGGGGTCGATCTCCGCCGGGTCGATTTCCCCCGGATCGAGCGCGTCGGCCGGCGGCCCCTCGATGCGCTCCAGGGCCTCGAGGACCTCCTCGCGGCTGCGCGGGTGGGGCACCATGCCGTCCAGCTCGACCAGGACGCCGGCCTCCCACTCCTGCTCGGCGACGCGCTTCTTCTCCTCGAAGACCTCGAAGCGCCCCTGACGCTTCCCGTTGCGGTACTGGCCCTCGAGGTAGGGGGTCCCGTCCTCCCAGCGCTCCTCGTACTTGCCGTGAAGCTCGCCGCGACGATAGGCGCAGGTGAGGTACCGCTCCCCGGTCTCGTGGTAGGACTCGTAGAGGCTCTCCAGCAGGCCCTTGCGGTAGCGCGTCTTGACGCGCAGCTTGCCGTTGCGGTGGTACTCGAGGTACGGGCCGTGCCGCACGCCGTTCTCGTCCACCGAGTAGCGAACTTCGACCGTCCCGTCGGGGTAGGTCTCCTCCACCTCGGACTGCGCGGCGACCGCAGCGCCGAGGGCCAGCGCCAGCAGGCCGGCCGCGAGGAGCCGGCGCGGGGCGCTCCTCGAGCTTCTAGTCGCCGCCCTCATCCTCGCCCTCGCGGATCCGGACGAGCTGACCCGCGGCCAGGTCGCGGCGGACCTGGCTCAGGCCGGTGGTGGGCCAGAAGACCTCCAGCGAGAGCGCCTTCTCCGCCCGTCCCAGGCCGATCCTCTGCCGCAGGGGGCTCGCCCCGAAGCTGCCGCCGCTGCCCACGTGCCGGTAGATCGAGCGGCGCTGGCCGTCCTCCTCCACCTCGCAGCGGATGCGCGCGCCGATGGCCGAGCGGTTCGAGCGCACGCCCTCCAGCTCGACGTCGATCCAGCGGCCGCCCAGGCCGGGGTTCTCGAAGAGGGCGCTGGCGAAGGCCGAGCCCGGGCTGAGCCCCCCCACCCGGACGAAGACGTCCTGGTCGCCGTCCCCGTCGAGGTCGGCCACGGAGACGCCCTGGCTGGTGCACAGGTGCCCGAAGCCGGCCGCCATGGTGACGTCCACGAAGGTCTCGCCGGCGCGGTTCCAGTACATCCGGTTGGGCATCAGGTCGTCGTGGCCCTGGTAGCCCGTCGCCAGGAGGAGCTCGGGGAAGCCGTCGTCGTCGAGGTCGCCGAAGTTGCCGCCCATGGGCAGGCAGACCCGGTCCAGACCGCGCTCCTCGGCGACGTCGTCGAAGCCGCCCCCCTCCCGGCCCCGGTACAGGGAGGCCAGGGCGGTGGCGTGGGGCTGCCCCAGCCAGCTCGCCGCGGTCGGCTCCAGGCCGACGTGCCAGGCACCCGCGAAGATGTCCAGGACCCCGTCGTTGTCGAAGTCCCAGAACCAGGCCGCCGAGCCGTCGATGGGCCGGAACACGCGCTGAGCCAGGGCCACGTCCTCGAAGGTGCCGTCGCCCTGGTTGCGGTACAGGCGATTGGGCGCGCCCTGGTTGGACACGTAGAGATCGGGGAGGCGATCCCCGTCGAAGTCGCCGAAGTGCACCGCCTTGGCGTTGCGGTCGTTGGTGACCCCGGCCGCCAGGGCCGCGTCCTCGAAGCGGCCCTGGCCGTCGTTGCGGAAGAGCTGGCAGGGGGCCTCCAGACCCTCGGCGGCCTCGTTGCCGACGTAGAGGTCGAGGTCCCCGTCGTTGTCGTAGTCGGCCCAGGCCGCGGCCTGGGTGGGGTGGTGCACCTCGCCCAGGCCCGCCTCGAAGGTGACGTCGGCGAAGGTGCCGCCGCCCAGGTTGGCCAGGAGCGAGTTGGGGTGGCGCCCCCCCTCTCCCAGCCAGGCCCCCCGGAGCACCAGGACGTCGACGTCCCCGTCGTTGTCGTAGTCGGCCTGCAGGAGGTTGTGCCCTCCGTACAGGCCGGTGAAGCCCACCTCGACGCTGCGCTCGGCGAAGGCGTCGCCGCCGTCGTTCTGGTAGTAGCGCAGCCCCGCGCCCGGATCGCAGCTGGAGGTGATCAGGTCCAGGTCGCCGTCGCCGTCGAAGTCCTCCGCGATGCAGCCGCCGCCCGGCTCGAAGCGGACCAGGCCCCGCTCGAGCGCGGTGTTGTCGAAGCGCGGGAAGGCCTCGGCCGACTCGAAGTCCTTGGGAGGGATCCGCTCCTCGGCGGGGACGCCCTTGGGGTATCGGCCCAGGGTCATGTAGGCCAGGTTCAGGAGCCAGCGGGCGGCGGGATCCTCGGGCTGGATCGAGAGGACCTCCCTCAGGAGGGGGAGGGCCTCCAGCGAGCCCTCCCGATCCTCGTGCACGCCCGCGCCCCGCAGGGGCAGGATGCAGCTCTCCCCGGCGTGCTTCTCCACGTCGTTCCGCTCCTGACCCAGGCGCAGCCAGGCCACGGCCAGCTCGAGGGTGGCCGCCCGGATGGCCGGCCTGGCCAGCTTGCCGCTGAGGGCGGGGAGCTGCGCGCGGGCCATCGTCAGGGCCTCGATCGCCGCCCGGGTGTTGCCCAGCCTCAGCTCGTGATAAGCGAGCTGGCGGCCGAGCCGGAAGCGCTTCCGGGGCGCCTCCTCGGGCAGCGCCTGGATCTGGGAGCGGAGCGAGCGGGCCTCGGCGTCGCCCGCGAAGGCGTGCATCTGCCGGGCCCGGGCCCGCACCACCTCCAGGAGAGCCAGCATCCGGCGGTGGCCCTCGGTCGGCCGCGCCCGGTCGGTCGCCGGCTCCTGCGGCGCATCCGACGGCATCGGAGCTCCCATCGCGCCGGCCAAGCCGGCGCCGATCGAGAGGAGTATCAGAACGGTACACGCAGTTCTGTTCATGGTCCGGCCTGCCTGGCTCCTGGGGCGAGCCGCACAGTGTACGGAGGAGGAGCCAGGGTGCGAGCGCGGGAGCGCCGGGAGGGGGCCCCCCGGATCACGGCTCGATCTCGACCTGGCCGCGCAGGAGGTCCTCCAGGGTCTCGCGCCGGCGGATCAGCCGGGGCTCGCCGTCCAGGATCAGGACCTCGGCCGGCCGCGGCCGGGCGTTGTAGTTGGAGGCCATGCTGTAGCCGTAGGCCCCGGCGTTGCGGATGGCCAGGACGTCTCCCGGGCGGACCTCCTCCAGGTCTCGATCCCGGCCCAGCTCGTCGACCTCGCACATGGTGCCCACCACCGTGTACCGCCGCCGCTCTCCGCCGGGATTGGAGAGGTTCTGGATCTCGTGCCAGGCGTCGTACAGCTTGGGTCGCACCAGGTGGTTGAAGCCCGAGTCGACGCCGACGAAGTCCTTCACGCCGTTGGACTTGACCAGGTTGACCCCCACCAGCAGCGAGCCGCACTCGCTCACCAGAAAGCGGCCGGGCTCGAAGAGCAGCTCGATGCGACGCCCGAGGTCGGCGCACAGGGCCTCGTAGGGGCCCTTCAGGCAGCGACCCAGCTCGTCGATGTCGATCACCTCCTCGCCCGCTCGCGTGGGCACGCGGATGCCGCCGCCGAAGTCGATCCGCTGGACGCGCTCGAAGCGCCGGGCGACCTCGAAGACGACCTCGGCCCCCCTGCGGAAGACCTCGGCGTCCAGGATCTGCGAGCTGGAGTGGATGTGGATGCCGTCGATCCGGACCCCGTGCCGACGCGCCAGCTCCTGCGCCGCGTCGAGCTGCGAGAGGGCCATGCCGAACTTGGTGCTGGCGAACCAGTCGGCCACCTTCTCGGCGTTGCGCTCGGCCGCGACGTGGGGGTTCAGGCGGATGCTGCAGCCGACCCGCCCGCCGAAGCGGCGGCCGAAGCGCTCCAGGCTGGGGAGGCTCTCGAGGTTGATGCCGACCCCCAGCCCGACCGCCTCCTCGACCTCCTCGAAGGCCTCGCAGTTGGGCGTGAACTGGATCTCTGCCGGCTCGAAGCCGGCCCGCAGGCCCATGTGGACCTCGCCGATCGAGACCGTGTCCAGGCCCGTGCCCAGGCGCCGCATGAGGCGCAGGATGGCGAGGTTGGAGAGCGCCTTGACCGCGTACAGGATCCGCGGGTCCAGCCCCTCGAAGGCCCGCCGAAAGCGGGCCACCTGGCGCGCGATCACCTCGGCGTCGTACACGTACAGCGGCGTGCCGAAGCGGCGGCAGGCGTCCAGCAGGTTCACGCCCTGGATCGACCAGGCTCCGTCCGAGAGCTTCATGTCCAGTCGGGCCGGCTCGCGAAGCGCGAGAGGTCCGCCTCGCGCAGGCGCCGGGCCCGCTCCATCAGGGTCCGCACGCGCTCGAGCTGCCGGCGGCAGGGCCGCTCCACCAGGTGCTCCAGGTGCCAGAAGATCGTCCCGTGCGCCCCCCAGCGCAGGTAGGCGGCAAGCAGCCGCAGCTCGGGCTCCGACAGGGGGCGCACCCCATGGTAGGCCGCCAGGAAGCGCTCCAGCAAGTCCGGCCGCAACTCGACGCCCTCGAAGCAGAAGCCGTTCGCGGCCACCCCTACGTCGTACATCAGGGTGTCCACGCAGACCTCCTCGAAGTCCACGATGGCCAGGAGGCGCTCCCCGCGGAAGAGGGTGTTGTCGGGGAAGACGTCTCCGTGGACCAGCCCGCGCGGCAGCGGCTCGCTCAGGGGCTCGCGGAGCCGCTCGGTCTCCAGGGCGAAGTGATCGAAGACGTCGGGCCAGGACTCCCGGGTCGATCCGAAGCGGGCGACCAGGGCCCGGCAGGCCTCGAGGCTGGCGTAGTTGGGGATGTCGAAGCGCCTCCAGTCCGGCAGGCTCCCCAGCCGGGCCAGGGCGCGCCCGATCTCCTCGGCCGCCCGCGGGGAGAGCCGCCCCTCGCGGCCGCGGAGGAAGGGGTAGACCACCACCGGGCCCGCCTCGCTCTCCGAGACCCACCGCCCGTCCCGGCGCGCGATGGGGCAGGCGGTGGGGAAGCCCTCGCGGCGGAGCACCTCCATCACCGCCAGCTCGTTCGCCACCCCGCGCTCGTCCTTCTGGCGGCACACACGGTAGAGGAGCTCCTGCCGGTCGGTGGTCAGGAGGTAGTTGTGGTTGGCGTACCCCCCGCTCAGCCGCTCGAGCGAGAGGGGCTCGCCCAGATCGTGCTGCGCGAGGACCGCCCGGGCCTGCTCGATGAGCTCCATCTCGACGGGCGGAATCCTACCACGGCGCGCGGCCGCCCCGCCGGCGGGTAGAATCCCGCCACCCGGCATGGAGCCCTCGATGCGAAGGAGCGGCGGCGAGGAGGATCGCGGCCCCGCGGAGCGCGCGCCGCCCCCGCGATGGGAGCGGTGGGCCACCGGCTGGCCGGCCGCGGCGGCCCTGCTCCTGCTCTTCGCCTGGATGGCCGGGAGCAGCATCGCGGGCAAATCGGCCACCTTCGACGAGACCTGCCACATCGCCGCGGGCTGCGTCCAGCGCCGGAGCGGCGACGCGAGCCTCTTTCCCGAGGCGGGCTCGCTGGCCCAGCGGCTGGCCGCCCTGCCGCTCGAGAGCCGCGAGCTGCGCATCCCCGAGATCGACCGGGACGCGTGGCAGAAGTCGGACGTGTGGCTGTACGGCCGGCGCTTCCTCTTCGAGGAGGGGAACGACGCGGCGCGGATCCTGCGCTCGGGCCGGCGGGTGATCATCGCCCTGGCCGCGGGCCTGGGCCTCCTGGTGTGGATCTGGTCGCGCCGGCTCTTCGGCCCGGCGGGCGGGATGCTCTCGCTGGCGCTCTACTGCTTCAGCCCCGGCGTGCTGGCCCACGGCCGGCTGGTGACGGCCGACCTGGTCGCGGCCCTGTGGTTCACCGGGGCGCTCTGGTGCACGTGGAGCCTGCTGCGAGCTCCCCGGGCGCCGACGGTGATCGCGTGCGGCCTGGCGGTGGGCGCGCTCCTGCTCTCCAAGATGTCCGGCCTCCTGATCCTGCCCATGGCGGCCCTCCTGATCGCCGTGCAGGCCTTCACGGCGCGCCCCCTCCGCCTGTCGCGCCGGCGGGAGCTCGAGGGCCCGGCGGCGAAGGCCCTGGCGCTCTCGGGGGCCTTCGTGATCAGTCTGGGCATCGCCTGGCTGGTGGTCTGGGCGGCCTTCGGCTTCCGCTTCGCGGCGGTGCCCGCTCAGGCCGCGGGGGGCCCGGACCCCCTGGGCTGGGCCGCCCTCCTCCAGCGGGCCGGCTGGGTCGGCGCGGCCATCGACCTCGCCCGGAGCGCGCGCCTGCTCCCCGAGGCCTGGCTCTTCGGGCTCCTGCACACCCTGGCCCACTCCTCCTCCCGCCCGGCCTTCCTCCACGGCGAGTTCGGCACGAGCGGGTGGTGGACCTTCTTCCCGATCTGCCTCCTGATCAAGACGCCCCTCGCCACCCTGGGGATCCTGGTGGCCGCCCTGGCGGCCGCGGCGGCGGCGCGCTGGCGCGATCGCACGATCCGCCTGCGCCGGTGGATCGCCGAGAGGGGCCGACCGCTGGCCCCCCTCTTCGCCCTGCAGCTCGTCTACTGGGGCGCGGCGGTCCAGGGCAACCTGAACATCGGACACCGCCACCTCCTCCCCGCCCTGCCGGCCCTCTTCATCCTGGCCGGCGGGGCCGCCTCCTGGCTGCGAGGCCGTCGCTGGATCCTGCGCGCGCTGGTGCCCGCGCTGCTGGTGGGCCTGGTCGTCGAGTCCGTCTCCATCCGGCCGCACTACCTGGCCTTCTTCAACGCCGCGGTCGGCGGTCCCGCCAACGGCCACCGCTGGCTGGTCGACAGCTCGCTGGACTGGGGCCAGGACCTGCCGGGGCTCGCGCGCTGGCTCGAGCGCGGGGGAGCGGGGCGGACCTATCTCTCGTACTTCGGCAGCGCCGATCCGGGCTGGTACGGGATCGCCAGCCGACCGCTGCCGAGCTTCCTGCGCCCCTCCGACGGCCGGCCGCAGGTCCTGCGGGCGGGCACCTACTGCATCAGCGCCACCATGCTCCAGGGGGTCTACTCGCCCTTTCCCGGCCGCTGGAACGAGTCCTACGAGGCGCGCTGGCAGCGCATCGCCCCCGTCGCCGGGAGGTACCTGCGGTCGGCCTCCGATCCCGCGGCCCGGCGGGCGCTGGTGGCGGAGGGGGGCGAGGCGTTCTGGCTGGAGGCCCTGGAGTCCTTCGTGTGGCTGCGCTTGGGCCGGCTGTGCGCCTTCCTGCGACAGCGCCCTCCCGAG
>CAZTTG010000081.1:0-29462 GCA_964615935.1 uncultured Planctomycetaceae bacterium
ACCTCGCGTGGCGTTACGGCGCCACTCGGCGCCGGCGCGGCAAGTGTGCCGCGCGAGGAGTCACAGCTCACTCCGCGAGCAGCTCCTCGATCAGATCGCGGAACTCCGTGCGCATCCGCTCGTAGTGCTCCCCCGTCCCGGGACCGGTGAAGCCGGTGTGGATCCGGCGCACCTGCCCCAGTCGGTCGATGAAGATCGTCGTGGGATACGAGAGGAACACGTCCAGGTCCGGCAGCGCCTCGGCCGTCTCCGGCTTGCTCGAGCGCCCCACGTACAGCACCGGCCACTCGATGTCCCAGCACTCCGAGAAGGCCCGCATCCTCTCCGCGTCGTACTTGAGCTCGCCGGTGGCCTCGCAAGCCAGGGCCACGACCTCGAGACCCCGCGGGTGATACTCCCGATGGAGCTCGGCCAGGAGGCGGCCGGCGTCGTAGCAGTTGCAGCACCAGGTGCCGAGGACGCACACGACCAGCGGCTTGCCCGCGAAACGCGGGTCCCCGCTCGACACCATCTCGCCGCTCTCGTCGGGGAAGGCGAAGGCGAAGGTGCCCCCCTCGCTGACGCAGCGCGTCAGAGACCAGGGATCGGGTAGGGGCGTGCCGCCGGCCTCGGCCACCAGCGGCGTGCCGTGGTCGCCGAACCAGAAGGTGCCCTCCAGGCGTCCCTCGGAGCGGGCCTGGGCGCGGACCAGGAAGGCGTGGCAGCCGTCGAAGACCGAGAGGCGCAGGACCCCCTTCTCGAAGCTCCCCTCGAGGTAGCGGAAGTCGCCCACCGTGGTCAGGATCGTGCCCGTCACGCGGCGGCCCTCCTGCTCCAGGATGGCCAGCGCGCGCCACGAGCTCCCGCCCTCGCCCAGGGTGAGGTCCCACTCGCCGCTCACGTCCGCGATGGGGGGGGCGCCGCGGGCTCCCCCTCGAGCCGATCGAAGCGGTCGCGAACCCCCGCCTGGGCCACGAAGGCCATCAGCGGGCTGACCTCCCCGGCCCTCCGCCGCATCCACTCGCCCTCGAGCGTTCGCCCCTCCGGGTCGAGGCGCCCCTCGAACCAGCAGCCGTAGTGCTCGAAGACCAGCCGGATGGTGTCGCCCGAGGTCTCGACCCGGGTGAAGGGCAGCACCTCCTCGCCGTTGCGCACCGCGGCGCGGAGCTCGCCGCCCTCCTCGCAGATCTCGACGTGGAAGGGGAGCCCCCCGTCGGGCACGTCGAGGACGGTGCGCCAGCTTCCGGCGAAGGGGGATGCGGGGGCGAGGGACTGGCAGGAGACCAGGGCCGCGAGGAGCAGGGCGGAGCAGGGGGAGAGGAGGAGGGGGGCTCGCTTGCGGGTCATGTCGGTCTCCTGGGACGGTGCGGACGCAGGTCGGGCCGGCTCCGAACTCCCAGTGCTACCAGACTCCCGGGACTCCTGGTAGCAGCGAGGCTCCCCGTTCGGCCCCGCCGCGGCTGGGCGCGCCGGCGCGGACCGTCGGGGGGCGGATCCCGGCCCCCCCGCGGGGATCGCAGAACCCGATCCCGACCGGTCGGTCGGGGGGCTCCGCCCCCCGGCGGGGGGAGAATCGCCGCGGGTTGACCACCTGC
The DNA here is from genome assembly GCA_964615935.1 of uncultured Planctomycetaceae bacterium. GTDB lineage: Bacteria > Planctomycetota > UBA1135 > UBA1135 > CAZTTG01. Next base: position 1,575 of record CAZTTG010000081.1, read on the forward strand.
TCTCAAGGATGGGGGGGCAGCGGCCGAATCAGGTGCAGGGACCCGGATCCCGGGCGCGGCTTTGCCCCCCGAGTCGCGATGGGAGGGAAGAATCTTCCGACACCCGGGCCCACCCATTGCCCCCGAGCTCATCGCCCCCCGCCGCGAGCGGCACCCCCGTCGCCGCAGGAACGTGAACAACAGAGTACTGCTGGTTGACGACGCCCCCGGTCTCCTGGAGAGCTTCGAGAAGCTCCTGGGGCGTGACTATGCCCTCATCACCGCGTCGGGGCCGGTCGAGGGGCTGAAGAAGGTGATGGAGGAGGGCCCCTTCGCGGTCGTGATCAGCGACTACGACATGCCCGTCATGGGCGGGGCCGAGTTCCTGCAGCGGGTGCGCGAGCAGTCGCCCGACTCGATCCGCATCATGCTGACGGCCTTCTCGGCCGTGGACGTGGCGGTGAAGGCCCTGCACGAGGGGCGCGTCTTCCGCTTCCTGGAGAAGCCCTGCTCGGTGGAGCACCTCCGCCTGGCGCTGGACGCCGCCCTGGAGCAGCACCAGATCGTCGCCTCCCAGCGGCAGGCCGCCGAGGAGCTGCAGTTCTCCAAGGACGCCCTGACCCACTTCACCGAGACCCTGGACGGGCGGATCGAGGAACAGACGCAGCACCTGGTGCGGCTGCACCAGTACGCCCAGGACCTCAACTCGGCCGAGTCGCTGGAGGCCATCGCCGAGCTGACGGCGGCCGCCGCCCGCGACATCCTGGGGGAGAGAGGCGTCTTCGTGGAGTTGGTCGAGTCCCTGCCCGCCAGCCGTCGCTTCCACGCCACGACGGGGCCGACCCTCTCGGAGGAGCGCACCATCCAGGAGGTCGCCACCAGCGAGGGGTGCCTGGGATCGATCACCCTCAGCGCGCGGGACGCGCGCTTGCGGGAGCTCACGCGGCTCGAGCGGGACCTGCTCTCCTCCATCGCCAGCTCCGCGGCGGTCGCCTCGCGCAACCAGATCCGCCGCCAGGAGCGCGACGAGGCGCAGCACCACACCATCCTGGCCATGGCCAAGCTGGCCGAGCGGCGCGACAACGAGACCGGCCAGCACCTGGAGCGGGTGAGCCGCTTCTGCCAGCTCATCGCGGAGGGACTGCGCGAGGACGGGCACTGCGCGGGGATCATCTCCGACGAGTGGATCCGCGACCTCTACCGCTCGGCTCCGCTGCACGACATCGGCAAGGTGGGCATCCCCGACAACATCCTGCTCAAGCCCGGCCGGCTCGACCAGGACGAGTGGCAGGTGATGAAGCAGCACACCACCATCGGCGCCGAGACCCTGCGCAGCGTGATGGCGGTCAGCCGCAGCCAGGGCTTCCTCGAGCTGGGTCTGGAGATCGCCTGGTGCCACCACGAGAAGTGGGACGCCACCGGCTACCCGCGCGGGCTGTCGGGCGAGGGGATCCCCCTCTCGGCGCGCATCCTGGCCCTGGCCGACGTGTACGACGCCCTCACCAGCCCGCGGCCCTACAAGGACCCCTGGCCGCACGAGGAGTCCATCGAGTGGATCCGCTTCGGCTCGGGCACCCACTTCGATCCCAGCGTGGTGCAGGCCTTCCTGCTCCGGGAGGAGCAGGCCGACGCGATCCGCGAGGGGCTGGCCGACGCGGCCAGCGAGGCGCCCCTGGGTTGCCGCGGCGATGAAGGGGACGGCAACCGCACCGCGGCCTACGACCGGCCGCGATAGCGCAGCGAGCGTGCGGGGCGCCGACCGGACCCGCCCTGCCCCTACTCGGGGTAGCCCAGCCGGTCGAAGGGGTTGACCAGGGAGGAGATCAGGTTGCGCGAGTGGGCGCTGATGCGCTTGAGGAAGCGCATGTAGAGGGCCAGGGTCACGGCCTCCTTGGTGGGTAGCTCCTCGCGGCCGGCCACCAGGGTCTCCTCCAGGTCGCCGCACTGGCGGGAGACGTCCTCCTTGTAGTCGACCATGATCTGCCGGGCCTCCTCCAGGTCGTCGTCCTTGAAGGCCCGCACCGTGCGGTTGAAGAGGTCCAGCGCCGGCTTCTCGATGGCCGCCAGCCGCTCCTCCAGGTTGCCGGCGTAGAAGCGCCCCGGGTGGTTGCGCGCCAGACCGTGGATGTTCTTGGAGTAGTCCCCGATGCGCTCCAGGTCGGTCACGATGGACACCAGCGCGAGGCTGGAGCCGGCGTCGGCGGAGTGCCCCAGCGAGAGGTGGGTGATCACCTTGCGCTTGACGTCCCGCTCGAAGGAGTTCAGGCGCTTGTCCATCCGGGGGATGTCGAGGTCGATCTGCGAATGGTCACTATGGCGCAGGGACTCCACCGATGCCGTCACCATCTGGTGGCACATGTCCAGCATCTCGTGGCACTCCTCGAGCGCCTGATCCAGCAGGTCGTCCTTGCCCAGGAACTTCAGGATCTCGCGAATCATCGCTATCTACCAAACCATACGACCAGGAAGGGCGCAACGTAGAAGGTGAGCAGAATGTAGACCAGGGGGATCAGCCGGTTTCGCAGGGCCAGCCCGGCGAAGCCCATCGCCATGGCGGCGGGAATGCGCTGGAAGGGCCACAGCATCACCACTCCCAGCACGTTGAACAGGGCGTGGAAGAAGGCCAGGCGGACGCCGAGCATGGCGGTTTCCAGCTCTCCCGCGCCGGCCGCCGCCAGGGCCGCCAGCGCGGCCAGCAGGGTCGTGACCGTCGTGCCCACGTTGGCGCCCATGGTGTAGGGCAGAATCTGCCGGACCGTCAGGATCCCCGCCCCCACCAGCGGCACGGCCACCGAGGTCGTGATCGAGCTGCTCTGCACGAGCATGGTGAGCAGCAGCCCGAACACCAGCGCTCGGTAGGGAGTCTTGAAGAGCAGCCGGTCGAAGAACTTCTCCAGCCTCGTGACCATGATGCTCTTCAGCGTCTTGACCAGGAAGATCAGGGCGGCGAAGGTCATCACGATGGCCAGCCCCAGCAGCACGTATCCGCCGCTGTCCTCCGATACCCAGCCGGCGAGATCCCGCAAGGACGCGATCATCGGCTTGGTGACGGCCTTGATGGGGTCGGCGAGCTTGGCTCCCCCGATGTCCTGGAAGCCATCTGTGCACAGGGACGACAGCCGGCTCAGAAACCCGGTGAGCACCTCCAGCGGGAACAGCACGAGGAGGACGATCACGTTGAAGAAGTCGTGCACCGTCGCCGCCGCGAAGGCCCGGCGGTACTCGTTGGACCGCGTGATGTGCCCCAGCGACACGATCGTGTTCGTCACGGTCGTTCCCACGTTGGCGCCCATCACCATGAAGATCGCCGAATGGAAGGGGATGACCCCCGCCGCGACCAGCCCCACCACCACGCTGGTGGTGGTCGAGGAGCTCTGCACCAGGGTGGTGGCCAGGATCCCGATGAAGAGCGAGACGACGGGGCCTCCGGGGTTGGCGAGCAGGCTCTGCATCACGCCCGAGCCCATCATCTTGAAGGCCGCCGACATCGAGCCGATGCCCACCAGGAAGAAGTAGAGCGCCACGAACACCAGGACGGCCTTGGCCGTCGTGGGAATCCGGTCCAGGACCCTGGCTGGCTTCATGTCTCCCCTTCTTCCTGAGCGCGCCGGCGGACCCTCCCCGGCGCGAGGGCGCAGCGTAGTGGTGGGCGGAGAGGTGGGCAAGGGTCGCGGTGTCCCCTCGGGGCCGGCCGGAATTCCGGCTTCACGCTGCCCCAGCGCCCGCCCGTCGGCCAAGCTCCCGAGTCCATGTCCCCCTGGCTGCGCACCTACTGCTCGGTCTGGTCGGCGAACCTGATCACCGCCGCGGGCATGACCAGCTTCCTGCCCTTCTTCGCTGAGCACCTCAGGGAGCTGGGCGTGGCCGAGTCGGCGGTCGCCCCCTGGACCGGGGCCGTCTTCGGGGCGGCGCCCCTGACGGCGGCCCTCCTGGGCCCCTTCTGGGGGAGGCTGGGGGACCGCTTCGGCCACCGACCGATGGTCCTGAGGGCGCTGCTCGCCATCGCCCTCTTCGTGGGGGCCATGGCCTTCGCCCAGAGCGCCCTGCAGCTCCTGCTCCTGCGGATCGGCCAGGGGCTGTTCTCGGGCTTCGTCGCGCCCAGCCAGGCACTGGTCAGCAGCGGGGCCCCGCGGGGACGGGTGGGTCTGGTGTCGGGGGGGATGCAGTCGGCGCTCGCCGGCGGCTCCTTCCTCGGGCCCGCCGCCGGCGCCGCGCTGAGCATCGCCGTCGGGATCCGCAACGTGTACCTTTTCGTGGCCGCGGGCGCCCTCCTGAGCGCGCTCCTGGTGGCGCTTTTCGCGCGCGAGGGCCAGGCCGAGCGGCGACCCGACCTGGCCCTGCGCCCCGGGGCGCTGCTCGCGGCTACCTTCCGGGACCTGGCGCGCTTCCTGCGCCTGCCCCGTCTGCGCGAGGCATTGGTCCTGCTCCTCCTCGTTCACCTCGGCCTGGGCGCGGTCGTGCCCCTCCTTCAGCTCACCGTCGAGAGCCTGGGCGCCATCGACCGGGTGGAGGCCGTCCAGGGGACGGGCTGGCTCTTCAGCGCGATGGCCCTGGTCCTGATGGTGGTCAATCCCGTGTGGGGACGAGTCGGCGACCGGGCCGGCCACCGCAGGATGATCCGGCTGAGCACCTTTGCGACGGGACTCGGCCTGGTGGCCTGCGCCTTTGCGCCGACCTACGGGTGGTTCCTGGCGGGCATGCTGTTCGTGGCCCTGGCCAGCGCGGGCTCGGGCCCGGGCGCGTGGGCCGTGGCCGCGGCCGAGGCCGAGGACGCCGAGAGGGGCAGCGCCTTCGGGGTGGTGTTCAGCACCCGGGCATTCGCCCGCGCCCTGGGGGGGGCCTGTGGGGGGCTGCTCACGGGCCTCCTGGGGCTGCGGGGCCTCTTCGTGGCCGCCGGCCTGATGGTCGCGCTCCTCCTGCTCGCCCTTCCCCGGCCGGAACGGGCCGCCTCCGAGCCTCCCCCCTGAGGGCTCCGCTGTCTAGTTATCCACAATCCCTTGTGGTGCTGGCGCTGTCAGCTACAGGATGTAGTGTACGGGCACCCGAGGACGGGATCGAGGAGGAGCCATGGTGAACAAGCCCCTGCGCATCTATCTGGTCGGCGCCCACTCCACCGGAAAGACGACCCTGGCCCGCTGGGTCCGGGACCGCTACGGGGTCCCGATGATCTCCGAGGTGGCCCGCGGGGTGCTGGCGGAGATGGAGGAGCAGCTCGACTCGATCCGCTCCAACCTGGACGTGGTCAACCGCTACCAGTCCGAGGTCTTCGATCGCCAGCTCCAGGCCGAGGCCGAGCAGCCGGGCTCCTTCGTGAGCGACCGCTCCTTCTGCAACCTGGCCTACGCGGCGCACCACGCGCTGATCATGCCCCGCCTGGCCGGGGACGCGCGCCTGATCCAGTACATGCAGTCGGTGCGCGAGGGCCTGGTCTTCTTCCTGCGGCCGCACCGCGAGCTCCTCTCCGAGGACGGGGTGCGCGCCGGGGTGGCCTGGGAGGAGGTGCTGCGCATCGACGGCATGGTCAAGATCCTGCTGGAGATGTTCGGGATCCCCTACATCCCGGTGCAGTCGCTCTCGATGCAGGAGCGCGTGCGCATGCTGGACCGGGTGCTTTCCCTGGCCGGGCTGGAGCCGGCGGAGGAGCTGGTGCCCGCGCCGCGCGAGGTCGGGCGGGTCGGCGAGGCCGACGGGAACGGCAAGCGGGAGGGCGCGCGGCGAGGAGAGCCGGCCATCAGTCCGACATGAGGCGCGCCATGCGCTGGCTCAGGCTGAGCGTCGGGTGCGCGGCGCTCCTCCTGGCGGCCCTGATCCTGGCCTTCCCCTGGATCGTCACCCGGATCGCGGGCGCGTCCACGCGGCTGCCCGAGGAGGTGTTCGAGTCCCTCTCGCCCGAGGCTCTCGAGCTGCTCGAGGGATGCCTGCGGGGGCTGCAGGACGCGCCGGTGGTGGACGTGCACGCCCACGTGGTGGGCCTGGGCCTGGAGCGCGCCGGCTGCTACGTGAGCCCGCGCATGCTCTCCCCCCTGCACCCGGCGGAGTACGCGCGCTACCGCGTGTACCTGAGCGCGGCCCGGGTGAGCGACCCGCTGAAGGCGGAGAGCCAGTACACCGAGCGCCTGGTCGACCTGGCCGGCCACCTGGGCCTCGAGGCCCGCCTGTTCCTCCTGGCCCTCGACAAGCACTACCTGGCCGACGGCGAGATCGACCTCGACAAGACCCACTTCCACACGCCCAACGAGCACGTGTGGCGGCTCAGCACCCGGCGGCCGGAGCTGTTCGAGCCCGCCATCTCGGTGCACCCCGACCGGCCCGGCGCGCTGGCCGAGCTGGAGTGGTGGGCGGGGCGCGGCGTGCGCCTGGTGAAGTGGCTGCCCAACGCCATGGGCATCGACCCCCTGTCCGGGCGCCACGATGCCTTCTATCGGCGCATGGCCGAGCTCGGCCTGGTCCTGCTCAGCCACGCCGGCGAGGAGAGGGCGGTGGAGCTCGACGAGGACCAGGAGCTGGGCAACCCCCTGCGCCTGCGGCGCCCGCTGCGGGCAGGCGTGAAGGTGATAGTCGCCCACTGCGCGGGGCAGGGGCGGGTCCAGGACCTGGATCGGCCCGAGCGCCCCCCGGCCGAGGCTTTCGACCTCTTCCTGCGGCTGATGGACGAGCCCGAGTGGGAGGGGCTGCTCTTCGGTGAGATCTCCGGCCTGACGCAGGTGAATCGCCTCGGCCGGCCGCTCGAGGTCCTGCTCGAGCGCGTCGACCTGCACCCCCGGCTGGTCCACGGCAGCGACTATCCGCTGCCGGCCATCGACCTCCTGATCCAGACCGGCGCCCTGGTCCGGCGGGGCTTCCTCACCCGCGCCGAGGCGGACGCGCTGGACGAGATCTTCCTCTTCAACCCGCTGCTCTTCGACCTGGCCCTCAAGCGCTGCCTGCGGCACCCAAAGAGCGGAGCGCGCTTTCCGGCGTCGGTCTTCCACGACCACCCCGAGCTGGACCTGCTCGAGGGCCGGTGAGGCCGACTCGGGGCTTCTCCCGGCCCGTGCTTGCAGGCGCCCAGGGGGTGCCTAGAATTTTCCCCCCTCGAACTCACCGGACCCACGCGATCGCTACCGGAGGAACTACGATGTCGCTTCTCACCCTGCTGCCCCTGCTGGGACTCCCGACGGCGCTCCCCGCCGAGGCCCCTCCCCCCGAGCCCGTCGTCGAAGAGGAGCCGGCCGCCGTCGAGGGCGAGGAGAAGCCGCGCTGGACCGGCTCGGTGGCCGTGGGGGCCTCCGTGTCGGAGGGCAACACCGAGCGCCGCGCCTACAACGCCTCGGCCGACGCCGAGCTGCGCCGCGAGAAGGACCGCTGGACCGCGGGCCTGTACTACAACTTCGGCGAGGAGAAGACCGGCGGCGTCGACGACTTCACGACCACCGAGGATCGGTCCGGCCTGAAGGGCCAGTACGACTACTTCTTCAGCGAGAAGACCTACTTCCTGGGCCAGGCCAGCGCCGAGACCGACCAGCAGGCCGACCTGGACCTGCGCTGGACCGCGGGCGTGGGCGTCGGCCACCAGTTCCGCGAGGACGAGGAGCTCAAGCTCTCGGCCGAGGCGGGCCTCTCCTACCTGGACGAGGACTTCGGCGACGACTCCGCGGACACCAGCTACGTCGCCGCGCGCGGCGCCTACAACGTGGACTGGCAGATCGACGAGGACTGGACCCTGGGCCACACGGGCGAGGTCTTCCCCAGCCTGGAGAGCTCGGACGACGTCTACGCCAAGCTGGACACGCGCCTGGACGTGAGCCTCACCGAGAAGATGTTCGCCCGCCTGCAGTGGGTGTGGGACTGGGACAACACCCCCGCGCCCGGGAACGAGGAGTCGGACCACCGCATCCTGCTGAACATCGGCTGGGGCTTCTGAGCCCGGCCGCGACCCAGGGGACGGATCTCGGGACCTACCCCTCCCCCGTCCGGCGCAGCCGCGCCAGGTTGGTCTGCGCGTCCCGCCGCACGGTCTCGTAGTTCTCGCGCTGATCGGCGCCCAGGTCCTCCCGCTCGAGCTCCAGGGTGGCCAGCTCCAGGGCCCGCTGGTACAGCTCCTCGGCCCGCTCCAGGTCCCGCTCCAGGTTGTACTGCAGGATCACGGCGGTGTCGTTGAGGTAGTTGGGGTCCTCCGGAGACAGCTCGAGGGCCCGCTCGTAGGCCTTCAGGGAGCCCTCGAAGAGCTCCTGACGGAAGGCCGCCGCGGCGGGATCCCCCTCCACCACCAGGGACTCCCCGGCGTCGCGCCGGAAGAGCCCCAGGTCGCTCCAGGCCCCGTCGAGCTCGGGGGAGACCCGCGTGAGGACCTCCAGGGCGAAGACCGCGCTCAGGTTGTCCACCCGCCCGCCGTGGACCTCGGGATCCATGCACCAGTAGCTGATCGCGTTGTAGACCATCCTGCGGGTGGCCTCCGCGTCGGACTGGAGCGACACGACCAGCTCGTCCGGCTCGAGGTCCCAGTAGGCCCTCAGCGCCTCGAGCACGCCGCCCCAGTCCTGGGCGGTCGAGCGGGCGTGGGCGAGGTAGTACCAGGAGCTCTTGTACTCGGGGTTGCGCTCGAGGGCGGCCAGGAAGCTCTTCTGTGCCTCCTCGTGGTTCTTGCGGCTCTTCTTGGCGAAGAGCGCGTAGCCGTGCCACCAGGAGAGCAGGGCGTCGCCGAGCTGCCCGTCCGTGTGACATCGCAGGTAGTCCTCGCGCGCCCGCTCGAGCAGGGCCGGGTAGTCCTCCTTGCCGACCAGCCCCCAGACGTAGTTGAAGTCCACGCCCTCGGGGGCCCAGACCATGGCCATGCGGAAGGCCTCCAGCGCCTCCGCGGGCAGCTCGTCCACCGTGGCCTCCCAGACGTAGGCATAGCCGAGCTGGGTGTAGACGTCGGCCAGGACCCGCTGCTCCTCGTGCGCCCGGGGCCGACCCATCAGGCGCGCGGAGCGCTGGAAGGAGCCGACCGCGGTTCGCCAGTGGCTCTGCCGCTCCTCGGCGCGCTCCTCGTCGAGCCGCAGGTCGCTGTAGCGCGACAGGGCCACGCGGCCCTGCAGGAGGTGCGCGTTCGGATCCCGCGGGGCGCGGCCCACCGCCCTCTCGATCGCGGTGCCGGCCAGCTCGAGCTGGCCGCTGTACCAGGCGGCTTCGGCCAGGGCCAGGAAGCCGTCCCCGAAGAGCGCCGGCTCGGCCGAGGTGGCCCCCTTGAGGTACTCGACCGAGTCGTTGAAGTAGAAGCCGGTCGAGCCGGTGCCGCCGGCAGCGGCCTCGGCCCGCGCCAGCCGGTGGAAGGCCATGCCAAAGACGTAGTCGAGCCCGGGGCCCTCCTCGCCGGCCTGGGAGAGGCCCTCGGCCCCCTCCAGCGCCTCGTGGACGCGGTCCTGATCGATCCAGGAGCGCAGGAGCCAGGTGCGGGTGGCCAGGCCGTCCTGGGCCTCGACCGCGCGCTGGAAGAGCTCCTCGGCCTGGGCGGCCTGGCCCTCGTCGAGCAGGCTGCGGCCGCGGGTGATCAGGGCGTCGACCGACGCCTCCTCGTCCTGGGCGGGAGACGGCGCGGCCGGTCCGCCGAGGAGGAGCAGGGCAGCCAGCAGGGGGGCGGAGGGGATGTTCATGTCGCGTTGCGGTTGGGGTTGGGGACCCTGTGGAGGACGCGGCCGGGCGCGTCCCTGCGAGGATGGCCGGGCGGGGGCTCAGCCGCCTCCTTCCTCCCCGAGCGCGGCGCGGCACTCGGGCAGGTAACGTTCGGTCACCTCCGGCCGGGGCACCGGGCCGATCTCGACCGATCTCTGGAGCCAGGGGATGGCGCGGGCGGGGTCTCGCCGCCCGTTCTTCTCGTCCCAGAAGAGCACGCCGAGGTTCTGATGGGCGTCACCCCAGGCCTCGGTGAGGGCGAAGCGCTCCTCCTCCGAGAGGCTCGTATCCTCGAGCTGGGTCGCGCCCAGCTCCACGCAGCGCAGGAGCATCTGCTCGGCGCGATCGAGCTCCCGGTGGAGGTAGTAGACGGCGATCAGGGCCGTGTCGTTGACCACGCGCACGTCGTCGGGGGCCAGCTCGGAGGCGACCAGATAGGCGGACCAGGAGCGCTCGAAGTGGGCCCGCGCGCGGGCCTCGAGCTCGTCCGCGGCCAGGGCCAGCCGCTCCCGGCCGGCCTCGCCCCCGAGCTTCACGCGCTCGATGCCCGCAGCCCGGGCCAGCTCGCCGAGCCGCACCTCGTCCTCGATGACGCCGCCCGCCGCCAGGCGGCGCAGCGCGCGGGCGTCGGCCTCCAGGGCGTCGCCCGCGTCGCGGTTGAAGAAGCCGGCGTTGTTGGCGAAGTCCGCGTCGTCGGGCCGGTAGGCGTGGAGCTGGTCGTAGATCGCGGCCGCGCCCGCGAGGTTCCCCTCGGCGCTGTGACCATCCGCCGCGAAGCGCAGGCCCATGACGCCGGAGAGCAGGCTCCCCTCGAGCTGCCACTCGAGTCCGCCCTCCAGGGCCTCCTCGGTCGAGGTGAAGGCCGCGCGCGCCCCGGCGAGGTCGCCGGCGTTGTAGCGCACCCAGCCGACGCCGTTGCGGCACATCACCTCCCAGCCCCGGCACTGCGCCTCCAGCTCGGGATCCAGCTCGCGGCAGCGGCGCAGCTCGACCTCGGCCCCCTCGAAGCCGCGCGCGGCGAGCTCGCCCGAGCTGCCGTCCGGCGCGGGGTCGAGCAGGAGCTCGAGGGCCGCGTCGAAGCGGCTCTTGCCCCGGTACCACCACCCCAGGGCGCTCCCGGGGTAGCGGTCGAGGTAGCGGTCGAAGGTGGCGATCACGGCCCCGCTGGCCGAGCCGCCCTCGGCCGCGGCGTTGGCGTGGGCCCGGGTCGCCAGCCGGCCGACGAGATCGGGATCCTCGGGCGCGTAGCCCAGGCCGCGCTCGATGGCCGACAGCGCGTCGAAGCTGCGGCCCGCCCACAGGTAGAGGTCCGCGAGGCGGCCGTGCACCCAGGGGTCGGCGACGTCCTGTCCCATCAGGTCGCCGAGGGCGTGCTCGGCCTGGTCGAACAGACCGGCCGCGCGCTCGGCGGGCACCCCGGTCTGCACCGCCTGGGTGTAGGCCAGGTAGGCGGCGTCGAAGAGGATGCGCTCGGGGATCGGATCGATCCCCTCCGCCGACGCCCCGGCGTCGACGGCGGCCCTGCCGCGCCGCGCCCAGCTCACCGCGGCCTCGCTGTCGAAGAGGTTCCAGGCCGCGCGCGAGGCGCCGAAGAGGGCCCGGGGAGAGTCCCCCGCCTGCGCGAAGTGGCGCAGCGCGTCCTCGTAGTAGAGGCGGTCCTGCTGGAGGGCGCCCAGCCGCAGGAAGCCCTCGGCCAGGAGCAGCCGGGCCGAGCGGCTGCGGGGATCGAGATCCACCGCGCGCTCGAGGTGGATCAGCGCGTCCTGCGGGTTGTCCTGCTCCAGGAGCTCGCGTCCGGCCAGGACGTCGTCCTCGAACTGGAGCTCCCCGAGGATCCGGCGGGCCTCCAGGAACTCGCCCGCGTCGATGGCGCGGTGGGCCAGGGCCTTGCGCTGCCGGCGGCTGGGGGGCGCCTCCTCCTCCGCGGCGGGCTCGGTCCGGGTTCCAGACTGGCCCGCCGCCGGCTCGACCGGCGGCTCGGAGCCGCCGGGGAGCAGGTTCAGCGCCAGTAGACACAGGCCGTGGCTGAGCATCTCGCCTCCGAGCGTGGTGATGTGGGAGGGTTGGGGGCGCTTCCGCGCTCTCCGGCGGGGGGCCCCGATCCGACCGCCGTCCTACCCGGACAAAGGACGCCATTCTAGTGGGGTGAGTCAGGAATTCGGCACATATGTCGAGCCGCCTGGACGCCCCTGGCTGCGTTGCGGGGTCCCCTTCGCGGCGATCCACTGGATCGCCGCGATCGCCCTTCGGGCGACCGGGGCTTACCCCTCCGAGTATCACAGCGAATACGCGTCGTCGGCGCGCCTTGCCAGGAACGCCCATTCGACCCGACATATGCACAGAATTCCTGACTCACCCCACTGCGCGGGGAGCGGGATTCGGATCGGGCTTCCCGGGCCCGCGGCGGAGCCCTCCAGGCACCTAGGCGCTCGAGGCGGGTCGGTCACGCTCCCGCCCGGGGCCTCGGGGCCCGCGCGCCCCTCCTCCCCTCCGCGGGGCGCCCCCGGGCCCTGGAGGAGCGCTTTTCGCGCCGGATCCTTCCCCCCTGGCGCAGTTCGCGGAAGATTCTGCCAGCGGGCTCGTCCGCGCAGGGAGCGGCCCTGCGGGGCGAACTGGGTCGCGGCCACGGCCCCGGTGCCCGCGCCCCGGAGCCGAACGGCCCCGTCCGACCGGGGCCCACCCGCCCCGGACAGCCGACCCGGATCCCTACTGACCGGCCCGACCCGGGCCCAGCGAGAACTCGCCGATGCACCGCCAGCCCACCTCCGCCGGCCCGACCCGGCACATGCCCGCCGGCGGAGGTGCCGCCATGGGGCTCCTGGCCCTCGCGGCCTGCTCCCTCCTCCTCTCGGGCTGCGACAACGTGGCCCGCATCTTCGGCAACTGGCAGGGGGGGGGAGGTGGCGGCGGAGTGGGCGCGCAGCCCGCCCTGTTCCCCCTGGACCACGAGTGGATCGTGGCGGGCGCCCCCGACGTCCTGGCGGTGGTGCCCTCCGGATCCGGCCACGCCCCCAGCGCGCCCCTGTGCGTCTACTTCACCGAGTCGATCGCGCCCGGGACGCTGGAGGGCGCCTTCGAGATCCGCGACACCCTGGGCCTGGGCCAGGCCATCCCCTTCCTGGGGCCGGTGCTGGTGGGGGACGGCCGGCTGGCCCTGCTCCTGCCGCTCGCGCCGATCCCGTCGAACTACGAGTACGAGCTGCGCCTGTCCGAGGACGCGGCGATCACCGACCTGCAGGGGGTCGAGCTGGAGACCAGCGCGGGCTCCCGGCTGTCGTTCTTCGCCATCGATGCGAATCCCCCGGACGCCCCGCAGGTGGTGGCGAGCTTCCCTCGCGACGCGACGGTGAACCAGAGCGCCTTCGGCGAGATCGCCGTGGTCTTCGATCGGGTCATGAACCCCGCGACCTTCACCACCGACTCGTGGGCGGTCACGGCCGGCGGCGCGCCCCCGGCTTTCCATCCGCTGCCCGCCGCGCTGAGCTACGAGGGCGTCGGGGGCCTGCCGGTGGTCGATCCCCGCGTGTTCGTCTGGCGCAGCGTCGACGACGGCGGGATCGCCCAGAACCTGGGCTCCGGCCTGACGGTCGAGCTCGAGCTGTCCGGCGGAGCCGTGCCGATCCTGGACGCCAAGGGCGAGGCCCTCGAGGCCACGACCCTGGACTTCGACACGGCCGACATCATCACCCCGCTGGACGCCGCCATCGTCTCGATCCCGGACGACGCGATCAGCATCGACAACATCTCCGGCCCCACCACCCTGGCCGTGGAGGTGACGGTGGAGGACGCCCAGGCGGGCGACCAGCTGCGGATCCACGTGTTCGGGACCTCGACGGGGTCCGACCCCCAGACGATCGCGCTGGCGCGCTCCGCCGAGGTCACGGCGATCACCACCCTGATTGCGCTGGGGGAGGCCGAGATCGATCTGGCCAAGGACCAGGCGACCCTCGCCGCCCGCCTGGCCGACGGGGAGGTGGGCCTGGCCTTCGGCCTGAGCCGGGGCGCGGTCAACACCCCGGTGCGCGTGCTCGACGTCGACCCGGAGCTCCCGGGCATCGATCACCCCCTGCTCGACACCGAGCGGCCGACGATCCTGGGCTTCGGTCCCGAGGGCCTCGACCAGGCGGTCTTCCGCTCCTCGATCCGGCAGCTCGCCGTGGTGGGGGTGGCCTCGGAGCGCGTGCGCAGCGCCGAGGTGACCGCCGTCATCGGCGACAACGGCACCACCCCTCCGGTCGTGGGGGGGGACGAGGACGGGCTGTTCGTGGCCGCCCCCATCGCCAACCTCGAGCTCCTCGACCCCGCGGCCTGGCCGGCGGGCCTGGACTTCGACGTCACGGTGTACGACGAGGCCCTGAACGCCTCGGAGCCCCTGACGGGGACCTTCTTCCAGCACGGGGCCAGCGGGCCGGGCATCCCCCTGACCGGGGCGCCGGGCGAGACCGTCACCGTCGAGGTGGTGGACGCGGGCACGCTCGAGGCGGTCCAGGGCGCCCTGGTGTTCTCGCACGAGGACGCCGGGGCCGGCAGCTTCCCCTGGGTGGACGACGACGTCACCGGGGCCTCGGGGACGGTCGTGCTGGACGCCTCCGGCTCGGGCCACGAGACCCTGATCACGGTCGACGCGGCGGGCTACGAGCTCTTCACCTTCCACGGCGTGCCCACCTCGCGGCTGTCCGTGGCCCTGGGGCCGGCCATGCCGACCGGGGGCGTGGCGGGGGGGATCGCCTCCTCTCCCAACGAGGACGTCACCCTGTTCGAGCGCTTCGCGGCCGACTCGCGCTTCCTTCCGCAGGGCGATCTGCTGGTGCCCATCCCGACCGCCATCTACAACCCGATCACCGGCCTCTACGACTGCCCCTACGGACCCGCGGCGGCGCTGGCCGACCGGATGGGGGCGGCCGCCTTCGTCCTGCTGGACACGCCCCCCGACGAGTTCAACTACTCCCACCTGACCTTCCTGCGGGCCTTCGAGCTCCAGCTCCCCCTGGCTCCGATCCCGCCCGCCGGGCTGGGGCAGGCGCGGATCACCGCCGATCCGCTCCTGGACGAGCCGGGGATCGATCCCGAGCTGCGCCCCATCGACGGCCCCGCCCTGACCTTCGACGACGCCGCCCTCCCGGTGGTCGAGGGCGCGCCGCGGGTCGCGGTCCAGGCCGTGGTGCGGGGCCTGCCGGGCTCGGCCGTGGTCGGCGCCGGCCTGGCCTTCGGCCCGACCGGAACGATCTGGAGCCTGCGCTGCGCCTACGGGGGGGTGGCCGACGGCATCCAGGACGTGCCGACGGACGAGCTGGGCCGGCTCGTCGTGGACGGGGTCATCGAGGCCGATCTCCTCCTCTCCTGCGAGACCCGCGACGGCTTCGGCAGCCGCTCGGGCCGCCGACCCCGCCTCTCCCTGGTCCCCGGCGCCCTGGCCGCACCGCCGATCACCGCCGTGCACGCGCCGGCGCTGGGCTCCACCACGGCCGGCGCCGAGTACGACGTGGAGTTCGACGACGTCATCCCCGATTCCCTGGGGATGGAGGGGCTCTACCGGGCCGTCCTGCTGGACTCCGCCGGCCGGACCTGGACGCTCTATCGGATCGACGCACCGGGCGCGCCGGGATCCACGATCTCCGTGCACCTGCCGGACATCGCGGCCCTGGGGGGGGCGCCCCTCTCCAGCGGACCGGTGGCCGCGGCGGTCGCGGCCTACGCGTGGCCCGGCATGGATCCCGAGGCGCTGCTCTTCACCGACGTCGATCGGGAGTACGACCTGATCTCGGAGCGGGTGGGGCACCTGTACAACCAGCCTTGAGGCGGCCCGCCTCCGCCGGCAGGGAGGGCTGCGGGCAGCCCTCCGAGCCCCAAGCCACCACGGGCGCCCGGTTTGCGAGCGCCCCGCGAATCCCCCCGCCTCGACGCCCGGTTTGACCCTGGGACCGTCCCAGCGGCCCTCTATAATCGCGCCGACCGGAGGTCCCGCCGCACCCCCCGGCCCAGAACCCGTCCCCATCACAGGGAGTCCTCGATGTCGCCGTCCACTTCCCGCCGCCGGCTCGCACGTATCCTGCCGCTGGCCCTGTTGATCGCCGTGCCCGTCGCCTGCCGCGACCTGCCCGAGAACCGCGGGCAGGACGTCGAGACCCTGATCGAGGGCAAGCGCCTGGCGGAGGTGAACCCCTCCGACATCGCCGTGCTCCCCGTGGCCAACTTCACCGACCGCACCGACCTGCCCCTGGACCAGCTGCGCCGGGCCTTCTACGAGGGCCTCGTGCGCCGCCGCTACAGCCCCCTGGCCCTGGACTACGTGGACGCCCGGGCGATCGAGGCCGGCTACACCCCGGGCCAGTTCGACGAGGAGGCGGCCATGAGCATCGCGATCCGGGGCTGGGACGACTCCCAGTGGGATCGCCGCTCGCTCCTGCAGCTGGACGTGGAGGTGTACATCCTGTCCGGGGACCGGGGGGCCATGGGGGGGCCCCTGTGGGGCGGGAGCCGGGCCATGACCCTGAACCTCTCGAGGGACCGCGGGAGGGCCGTGGGGGAGGCGGATCTCATGGATCTGGCCCTGCGGCACTTCACCGAGGACGTCCTGGGGGCCCTGCCCCGTCGGGATCCCCTCCAGGGCGACTAGCCAGGCGCCACCCCCGGCCCCGGCCGATCCGGATCGGTCCAGCGGCTTTCCGTTGGCCACCGGCCCGGCTACAATCCTCCGCTCGAATGCCCGGGTCGGCCCTGTCGAGCCATCCAGAGCTCCTGGCCCCTGTCCCCGCCGCCCGGGCCGCGCACCCGCCTTCCCCGGGGCTCCTCTACCTGGGGCGCGGGCAAGTTCAACGCCGTTCAGAGGCCCATCGATGGCAATCCATACCCCCCGAAAGTCCGAGATCACGAGGGAGTTCGCCACCAAGGATGGCGACACCGGCTCGCCGGAGGTCCAGATCGCGCTCCTCACCGAGCACATCAAGAACCTCACCGAGCACCTGAAGGTCCACAAGAAGGACTTCACCTCCCGCCGAGGCCTGCTGATGATGGTGGGCCGGCGCAGCAAGCTGCTGCGCTACCTCAAGGGCAAGTCGATCGAGAGATACCTCTCCGTCGTGCAGCGCCTGGGGCTGCGCCGCTGAGCCCAGCAAGATGACGCCACCGGAGCACGAAGCTCCCGTGACACGACACACGGCTTTCCGAGGAGGCGCCGGGGCATCACCGGGCCGACGGAGGCCGAAGGGGACTTCCCACCCCGATAGCGACTCTGCATCCCTCCCCGCTCCCCGGGCACGCTGCCGCGGGGGCCGTGTCGCGCCTGAGTAGCGCGCGACGGGGGAGTGGAGCGAGTCCCGACGAGAACTAAGAACGAGACGCAAGACGCAGTGAGGCTTCGCAAGGAAATCTGATTCTGATGAGTAACCAATACGCTCGCGTGGAACGCGAGATCGCGGGTCGGACGCTGGTCCTCGAGACGGGCCAGGTGGCCCGCCAGGCCACCGGATCCGTAGTCGCCACCTATGGCGAGAGCAAGGTGTTCGCCGCCGTGGTCGCCGGAAAGCCCCGGGAGGACATCGACTTCTTCCCCCTGACCGTCGACTACCGCGAGAAGACCGAGTCGGCGGGGCGCATCCCCGGCGGCTTCTTCAAGCGCGAGGGTCGTCCCACCGCCAAGGAGACCCTGACCATGCGGCTGATCGATCGCTCGATCCGGCCGCTCTTCGCCGACGGCTTCCGCGGCGAGGTCCAGGTCATGAGCCACGCCCTCAGCTACGACGGCGAGCACAACACCGACGTGCTGGCCATGATCGCCGCCTTCGCGACCCTCCGCATCAGCGGAATCCCCTTCCACGGCGCCCTGGGCGCGGTGCGCGTGGGCCGCCTGAACGACGAGCTGGTGGTCTTCCCCTCCGACGAGCGCCGCCGCGGCGACTCGACCCTCGACCTGGTGGTGGCGGGCCACAAGGAGGCCCTCTGCATGGTGGAGGCCTCGGCCCAGGAGGTCCCCGAGTCGGTCATGATCGACGCCCTGGAGCTCGCCCACGAGGTCGCCCTGCAGGTCGCCGAGCTGGTCGAGGAGCTGTTCGACAAGGCCGGCAAGCCGCGCATGGAGTGCACCCCGCCGGAGGTCGACCAGGAGCTCGTGGCCCGCATCGGGGAGTACGCCGACGCCGTCCGCGAGGCCATCGTCACCGAGGGCAAGATGGAGCGCCACTCGGCCCTCTCCGCGGCCCGTGATCGGGTCGTCGAGGAGCTCTGCGCCGGCATCGACGACGACGACGCCCGGGTGGTCCGGGTCAAGAAGATCAAGAAGCTGTACTCCGAGCTCAGCGGGCGGATCGAGCGCGAGGTGATCCTCACCGGGCGCCGCGTGGACGGCCGCGCCCACGACGAGATCCGCGACATCACCATCGTCCCGGGCTTCGTCCCGCGGCAGCACGGCTCGGCGCTGTTCACCCGCGGCGAGACCCAGGCCTTGGTCTCCTGCACCCTGGGCACCTCCGACGACGAGCAGATCATCGACGGCATCGAGACCGAGTACCGCAAGCGCTTCTACCTGCACTACAACTTCCCGCCCTACTCGGTGGGCGAGACCCGCCGCTTCTTCGGCCCCGGCCGGCGCGAGATCGGCCACGGGATGCTGGCCGAGCGGGCCCTGCAGGGGGTGCTCCCCCAGTTCGAGAGCTTCCCCTACACCCTCCGCATCGTCTCGGACATCCTGGAGTCGAACGGCTCCTCCTCGATGGCCAGCGTGTGCGGTGGCTGCCTGGCCATGATGATGGCCGGCGTTCCCATCCGGCAGCCGGTGGCGGGCATCGCCATGGGGCTGGTGGAGGAGGGCGATCAGGTCGCCATCCTCTCCGACATCCTCGGCTCCGAGGACCACAACGGCGACATGGACTTCAAGGTCGCCGGCTCGGGCATCGGCATCACCGCCCTGCAGATGGACATCAAGATCAAGGGCATCACGCGCGAGCTGCTCGAGCGCGCCCTGGAGCAGGCCCGCGTGGGACGGCGCCACATCCTGAAGGTCATGCTGGAGGCCGTGCCGCGCCCCGCGGCGGAGGTCTCCCAGCACGCCCCGCGGATGGAGACGCTGAGAATCCCGCAGGAGCGCATCGGCTATCTGATCGGCCCCGGCGGCAGCAACATCAAGAAGCTGCAGATCACCTACGAGGTGCGCATCTCCGTCGACGACGACGGCAAGGTGCAGGTGGCGGGTGCCGATCGGCGCAAGCTCGAGGAGTGCGTCGAGGTCATCCGCGGCATGTTCGAGACGCCCGACATCGGCGCCCGCTACACCGGCAAGGTGAAGAGCGTGAAGGACTTCGGCGCCTTCATCGAGATCCTGCCCGGTGTCGAGGGCATGTGCCACGTCTCCGAGCTGGCCGACTCCTACGTCGAGCACCCCAACGACGTGGTGCAGGTGGGTGACGAGATCCAGGTCGCGGTGATCAACGTCGACGACCGCGGCAAGATCAAGCTCAGCCACAAGGCCACCCTGCAAGAAGCGCGCTGAGGCGCGCTCGTACGGCGCCGGGCGCCTCCCTCCCTCCCCTCGCAGCGGCGGGGGAGGGGAGGGTGGCGCCCGGTTCCGTTCCTCCCCCCGGATCCGGGCGGCTCGGTATCGCGGGCGACGCGCCGCCTACCGGAGCGCCGACTCGAGCTGGCTCTTGAAGCCCTCGATCAGCTTCACGTTCTCCGGCGGCACGTCGTCGAAGTAGGAGAAGGCGGCCATCATCTGGGCGCGCTGCTCGGGCGTGAGGTACTGCTCCATGGCCTTCATGGACTCCTCGGCCTCGGCGCGGTTGGCCTGCATCTCCACGGCGCCCAGGGCCATCATCACGTTGAGGTGCACGTCGTGGAAGGTCGTGCCCCCCAGGCCGTGCTTCTCCAGGACCTCGGCCCACTCGCCCTTCACCTGGAAGCCGGCGGCCATCTGGGCGTAGGCCGAGGGGTCCTCGCCCAGCTCCTGCTCGAGGTCCAGGCCGAGCTGCTTGAGCTCGGACAGGGCCGCGAGGTAGCCCTCGACCTCGCCGCGCTCCAGCTTGCGGAAGCTGTCCTTCATCTGCTCCATCGCGGAGCCGGCGCCGGCGGGCGGCGCGCCGCCCCCGCCCGCGGCGGGCACGCCCGGCATCCCGGGGACCTCGCCTCCGCCGCCCGCGAGGTGGGAGGCCCCCTCGGGCACCGAGCCGCCGCCGGGCTCGGTGGCGCCCCGCTCTTCGGGAGCATCTCCACCACCGTCGCCGCAGGCGGAGAGCAGCGCGCCCGACAGGAGCAGGGCGCAGAGGAGCTTCGGACCGTTCGATTTCATGGCGTGGACCTTCGTTCGGGGGAGTGATCGGGGTGTTCGATGGGAATCGGGAGGGCGCGGGACTACTCGTGGAGCTCCTGGAGGCTCAGGCGGCTGGAGAATCCCTCCGGCTCCTCGACGTGGAGCTCCGTGCGGACAACCGGGACGGGGACCTCGAGGACCTCCCCGGCCGAGGCGGCGCCCGAGAGCGACAGCAGGGAGAGGGCCACGCCGGCTGGAGACGCCGGCCCGCAGGGCATGCGCATGGCGAGCATGTCGATTCCTCCTTCGCCGGGGCGCCGTCGCGAGCGGCCGGGGGGGCCCATGCGCCCTGGAGAGGCGAGTGTACGGCCCGTCCCGGCGCGGCCGCAAGCGAGCCGCTCCAGGGGACGGAGGCGGGATGCGCGGGGGGCCATCCACGCCGGTCGGGTTAGGATCTGGCCTGTGAGCGCAGCCCTGCTGATCGCCGCCGCGGCGAGCCTCTCGCCGCTGGGGATCGAGTCGGCGCAGGCCTTCGACCTGGCCCAGGCTCCCGGCGTCGACCCCCAGCTCCTGGCCATCGACGGCGATCCGGCCGAGTGGATCGGCGAAGGGTGGGCGCCGATCGTCCTGGATCGCGCGGAGCAGCTGGTGGCGCTGCACGCCGAGCCTCCCGAGGAGCGCTGGTCCGGACCGCGCGACGCCTCGCTCGAGCTGTGGGTCGGGTGGACCCGCGAGGACCTCCTCCTCGGCGGGATCGTGCTCGACGAGCTCGAGCTGCACGATCGCCAGCAGTGGTTCCGCGGGGACACGATCGAGATCTTCTTCAACGCCGCCGATAGCGTGCCCGAGTGGGGCGGCGACGACTTCCAGGTGATGCTGGCCCCCAACTGGCCGGACCGTCCCTGGGGCGTCTACCTGCGCGCCGAGGAGAGGGGCGCGGTCAACGCCACCCACGCCGGCTGGGGCGGGGTCGAGGTCGCCAGCCTTCCCCTGGAGGGAGGCTTCCGCTTCGAGGCCCGCATCCCCTGGACCAACTTCGGCCTCTCCGAGGTGAAGAGCGGCGACGGCTTCGGCTTCAACGTCGCGCTCACCGACCGCGACGATCCGAGCGCGCAGGACAGCTACCTGACCTGGACCGGCGAGTCGGAGATCGCCGCCTGGGCCGACCGTCGTGGCATGCTCCTGCTGGTGGGCTCCCCCCCGGAGGTGCAGGCGGTCGAGCCCGCCGAGGAGCCCGGCGCCCTGCTCGAGAACCCGGTCATGCCCCTGGTTCTCCTGGGCCTCTACGGCCTGGCCCTCCTGACCCGCGGCCTGTGGCGCTCGCGACGCGCGCGCGTCCTCGGTCTGGGCGCGGGCGCCGCCCTCCTGGCCGGGGCGGGCGCGCTGGTGCTCCTGGAGCGCGCCGCCGAGGAGAACCGGCGCGAGCTCCTGCGGGGCGAGGTGGAGAGCTACTGGCGCGCCTTCGAGGGCCTGGTGCACTCGGGCGCCCTGGGCCACCCCGAGCCCGGGGACCTGCGCAGTCTGGCCGACGCCCTCCTCTCGGGGGAGACCATCACCCCGGTGGCCTCCGACGAGTTCCTGCACCTCGTCCCGGCGGACGCGCTGCTGGACGAAGAGCGGCACACCGCCCGCCGCGGGATCCCCTACCGGCCGGTGGGCCGGCTCGACGCGGCGGCCGCCGGGGGCTCGGGGCGTCCCGAGGGGCCGGGGAGACCGCTCGTCCTGCAACCGAGCGACCGGCTGAGCCTGCCCCTTCCCCGGGCGGTCTCCGCCAGCGCCGTGCATCTGGTCACGCGGGTCACCGATCGCATCTGGAACCGCTACGGGCCGCGCCCCCTGCCGGTGCTGGCGGTCGAGACCTTCCTGCGCGGTGAGCTGCAGGGATCTCCCCTCGAGGTACGCCACCACCAGGACCTGCACCTCGACGAGGTCCACCACTTCGACCGCCCGGGCCTGGAGCCGGCGTTCTACGCGATGGGGGGGCGGCTGGGCCGGGTTCACGGGGACGGGCTCGAGCTCGAGCTGGTGGGGGAGCGCCAGATCGACGAGGTGATCGTGCGCCACCTCGGCGACCCCCCCGACTACGCCGTCCAGCTCGTGGCCGCCAGCGTCCGGGTCTCGCAGGAGGCCGCGACCGCGCCCGCAGGCCTACAGGCCACGGCCGGCGGGGAGTGGGAGTGGGCGCACTGGCGAGAGGGGATCGAGGCCGCGGTCCTGCCCACCGGCCGCGCACCGGGCGGGGCCGGGCTGGATCAGGTCACCCGACCCCTGCGCCTGGGAAGCGAGCCGGTGGGGGTGGTCTACCTGGCCCGCACCGGGCCCCCGCCCCCTGCCGGCGGCTGGGGCTTCCTGCCGATCGGCCTCGCGCTGGGCGTGGCGCCCTTCCTGGTCGCGATGCTGGCCGAGGCCCTGGCCGCCCGCCCGCGGATCCGCCTCAAGCTCGCGGTGGGCTTCGCGGTCAGCTCGGCGGTGCCCCTCCTGGCCCTGACCCTGCTCCTGGACGCCTCCCTGCGGCAGGAGCACGAGCGGGGGGAGGAGGGGCGGATGGCCTCGGTCCTCGCCCGGGCCGACCAGGACCTGGACCGGCAGCCGAGGGCGCTCGAGGCGGAGGCGCGGGGGCTCCTGAGGGTCGCCGAGCTCGAGCTGCGGCTGTCGGGGGACTCGCCGGAGGAGCCCGACGAGCTCGAGGTCGGCGAGCCACCCCTGCCGGAGACCGAGGAGGAGCTCGAGGCCTGGTGGGGGACCGGCGCCCCCGGAGAGCTGCGCACCCTCGAGCGCCTCGGGACCGACGGAACCCTCACCCGCGTCGGGACCGGCCCGGGGTGGCGGCAGATCCTCCACGATCCCGGCATGACCACCGGCCTGCACCGGCTCTGGGGCACCCTCTACTCCTGCGGCGTGGCGAGGACGGCCAGCGGTGCCGAGCAGGCGATGACGGTGATGGTGGCGCGCCCGCCCCGACTGGCGGCCCCGGCCGGCGGGCAGGGGGAGGCGCCCCGGCTGCTCGGCGCGGGCCGCGATGGCCAACCCGGGGTGGACGACCTCTCGCCCGCCTCCCCGGGGGAGGTGCGCCGCGGGGTGTACGGCCCGCGCGGCGAGCTGCTCGGGGTGCTGGTGGCCAGCGCCCGCGAGCGAGGGGTGCCGGTGCTCTCCGACTGGAGCCTGCCCGAGCTCCTCCTGGCCGCGGGCCTCACCGCCCTGTTCACGGCGCTGCTCTTCGCCGGGATCCTGACGGGGCACATCGTCGGCCCGATCGAGAGGCTGGACCGGGCCGTGCGGGACGGGCTCCCGGAGGAGCTGCCCATCGCGGTCGCGGACGAGATCGGGCACCTGACCGGCGCCATCCAGGCCTTCGCCCACGAGGTGGAGAGCCGGGTGGTCCAGCTCGAGACCCTCCAGGACGCCCAGGAGGAGATGTCCAGCCGGCTGGACGCCGACCTGGCCCGGGAGGCGATCCTGCATTTCTTCCAGCGGGAGACCGGGGCGTTGTCGACCTGGCTGGTCTGGCGGGGAGGGGCGGTCGAGGAGCCGCGCCTGTTCGGCCTCCGCGGCGTGGGACGATCCCTGCACGGGGAGGTCGGCATCCTGGGGAGGATGCTGGTCTCCACCCAGGTGCTGCACCTGGTCGACTCCCGCGGCCTGCCCTGCCTGCGGGAGGCCGAGCGCGCCCTGCTGGGACCCGGGGTGGAGCGCCTCCTGGGCCTGCCGCTCGTGGCCGCGGGCGAGGTGCTGGGGGCGGTCCTGCTCGGCTTTCCGTCCCCGGCCGAGCGCACCGACCTGGCCTTCCTCCGCACGGCCGCGGCCCAGGCCGCGATCGTGCTCGAGAACGCCCGGCTCTACCACCAGGCGGTGAACGACCCGGTCACCGGCTTCCTGACCGAGGCCGGCTTCCGGCTGCGGCTCAGCGAGGAGATCCGCCGCGCGGAGGGGCAGGGGGAGGACGCCGGGGTCCTGACCGTCCAGATCCGCCTCCGGGGCCTGCCCAAGGACGACGAGCGGGCCACGGCCCGCCTGCGCGAGGCGGCCCGACGCACGCGGCTCTCGGTGCGCGGGATGGCCGTCTTCGGACGCTCCGGGGCCGCCGACCTGAAGGTAGCCCTGCCGTGGTCGGGCCGGACCCCGGATCCCGGGGAGGCGGTCCGCAAGCTCATCGCCCACGTGGCCTCCTCCCCCTGGCCGGACGGGCAACCCGTGGGGGAGCTCGCGTGCTCCAGCGCGTCCTGGCCCGGGGACGGCCCCAGCGCGCGCTTCGTCCTGGCCCTGCTCGAGGAGCGCCTCGCCGAGGGCGGGGATGCGCCCGCGCCGGTCTCCCCACCGGTGCTCACGGGCGAGCGGAGCCTGCCCCGCGACTTCGTCGCCACCAGCCCCCTGATGGTGGACCTCCTGGACACCCTCCGCCGGGTCGCCGAGCGGGAGGTCACGGTCCTGATCTCCGGCGAGACGGGGACTGGAAAGGACCGCGTGGCCGAGCTCGTGCACCACTGGAGCCCGCGATCGGACGGGCCGCTGGTGCACATCCACTGTCCCTCCCTGCCGCCCAGCCTGATCGAGGACGAGCTCTTCGGGCACGAGGAGGGGGCGTTCACCGGGGCCGTCTCCCGCCGGATGGGGCCCTTCGAGTACGCCGCCGGGGGCACGGTGGTCCTGGACGAGATCGGGGGTCTCTCCCCCGACGGGCAGGTCGCCCTCCTGCGGGTCCTGGAGACGCGGGAGGTGCTCCCCCTGGGGGCCACCCGGCCGGTCGCCATCGACGTGCGCTTCGTGGTCACGACCTCGGCCGGGCTCGCCGAGGAGGTCGAGCGGGGCCGCTTCCGGGGCGACCTCTACTTCCGGCTGAACATCGCCCAGCTCACCGTGCCGCCCCTGAGGCTGCGCAAGCAGGCCATCCCCGACCTGGTGGAGCTGGTCATCCGGCGCTTCAACGCCTCGGCCGACCGGCCGGTGACCGGCGTGGCCCCCGAGGTGATGGACGCCCTGTACGACCGGGACTGGCCGGGGAACGTGCGGGAGCTCGAGAACGCCCTCTCCCGGGCCCTGATCCTGGCCGCGGGCGGGGAGCTGGGCCCCGAGCACCTGGAGCCGGCGGGCGAGCCCGAGGCGGTTGCCGGGGCCCACGACGTCCCGCTCAACGCTCGACAGCACCGGATCCTCGAGTCCCTGGTCCCGGGCCAGGCGGTGACCTCCTCCGAGTACGCCCAGGACCTGGAGATCTCCTCCCGGACCGGCCTTCGGGATCTGCAGATCCTGGTGGACCTGGGCTTCCTGGCGAGGGAGGGTCAGAAGCGAGGTACCCGTTTCCGGCGCACCCGCAAGGGTTGGACCGGAGGTTCTGTGCAGTAAGCGCCTATCGCTGTCCGAAAATGGCGGATATCATGGCGGCCTCCCGGGGGCCCGCCGATCCCGGCCGGGCGATTGCCGCGATCGGTCGGAGCCCAAACTCCCCTCTTGAAGGTGACTTGCGGCTCCTGGCCACGGAAAGGCCGCTTTTCAGGAACAAGGGAATGGCTCTTGCAACCAATCGCCTGACACACAGGAGGGGGCACGCACCTGAATCCCCGCCGGGTCCCGTATCCGAGGACCTCGTCCCTCGGATCACGGCGAGTTGGCAGACCCGGCCCGAACTCTGGATGGAGGTGCGGTGGGCCCTGACCCGAGGGAGACGACCGTGAAGAAGAAAACAATCGGCCTGCTGCTGGCGGGCGGCATCCTGGCGAGCACGGCAGGGCTCGCCGGCGCCACCCCCCCCCAGGCCGGATCCCCGCACGGGCAGGAGGTGCCCGAGATCGCCCAGACCGTCCCCCACGGCCGAGGATGGATCGCCAAGCGGAGCGACAACATCTGCGGGCTGCAGGAGCTCAATCAGCTCAGCAACCCGGCCCGGGTCGACTACGACGCCCTCCTGAAGGCCACGCCCCAGATGAAGGAGATGAAGCGCCGGGGGGTCGATCCCGACAGCCCCGAGGGCATCCGTCTCAAGAACGCGGCCGTCGACCTGGTCGCGGACTGCTGCGAGCAGATCCGCTCCGAGGAGGGGCACTGCAGCGTCTGGAAGAGCATCCGCCACAAGGACGGGCGATCGGTTTCGGACGTGACCCGCAAGGTCGAGGAGAGGATCGGCCAGGCTCCCCAGTAGGACCCGCGATCCCGCCCCGCGCCCGGGTTGCCCCGGGCCCCGGCGGGTGGCAGGCTGCACGGTCGACAGGCTCCATCAGGCCCCCTGCCCCCTTTCTGCCCTCTCGATTCCGGTCCAGCGGGGGCGCCCAGGCCCAACGAGCCCGAGCCCGAACGCCGATGAGAGAGCACGGAGGGAACGCCATGGCCCCCAGCCCCCACCAGAGCGCCGATCGGCTTCCGCGACCCCGCGAGCACCCCCGAGGGCCCTCCCGCGGCCTTCCCCGGGGACGTTCGGCGGGCTCGGCCCTGCTCCTGGTCCTCGCCGCCTGCGCCTCGACCGCGGAGCCGCCCCAGGCCGAGGCCGACCTGACCCCCCGGGAGCTGATGGAGCTCCTCGCGGGCAGAACCGCCTCCCTCGACGGGGTGGAGTGGGAGGACGAGCTCGCGGTGGAGGCCGGCTCGATGGATCCGGTCGAGGCCCGCGCCTTCGCTCGCTTCGAGCGCGAGCTCATGGAGGGCCACGCCTGGCCGGGGCCCCGCCAGGAGGGGGAGCCGGTCCCGCCCGTGGAGGGAGGGAGCGAGCCGGCCCAGGACCCTGCCGCGGGGGAGGAGACGCCCGCCGGCGAGGGCGAGGAGCCGGCCGCCGAGGAGCCCGAGCAGGAGCTCGACCCCATCTCGCTCTTCTCGGAGAACCCCTACCTGGCCTTCGGCCGGCGCATCATGGTCTACCCCGACGGGACCATCACCAAGCCGTACCCGATGCGGGTGGGGACCGGGCAGAAGATGCTGGACCTCATCCAGAGGTACGGCAACTTCCCCATGTGGGACCCGGCCACAATGGGGGACGGGCCCTCCCCGCCCAACCTGATCAAGCTGGAGCTTGAGGATAAGTGGGACGTCGAGCTGGTCCAGGACCTGCGCAACGTGGCCGCCAAGGGCGCGCCCATCGAGCTGGCCGACTGGCTGCTGGTCACCGCCGGGGAGGAGCTCCTGCACGAGGTCGAGGAGTTCATCAACCTCTTCGCGGCCGGCGTGCCGCAGATCGAGATCGAGGCCAAGATCGTCGAGATCACCTTCACCGAATCGCTGGACATCGGCATCACCCAGCAGGGCGACACGCCCATCTTCGACTTCCCCGGGGACGGAACCTTCTTCAAGACCCTGGGCTACAACTTCCCCAGCCAGGCCGGCTCGGGCAATGCCGCCCTGCTGGCCTTCGGCGCGGTGCAGGACGGGCTCGCCTTCAACGCCGTGCTCGAGGCGCTCTCCACCCGGGACAACGTCTCGATCATCTCGCAGCCCCGGATCGCGGTGCGCGAGGGCGGACGGGCCAGCATCCACAACACCCTCAAGATCCCCTTCCTGGAGGTCAAGTCGGTCACCCAGACCGGGGGCTTCACGACCCAACTGACCTACGTGGAGCTCGGTGTGCAGCTCTACGTGGTCCCCCGCGTGATCGGCACCGAGACCGTGGCCCTGGACGTCGACATCGAGGCCTCCCAGCAGAGCGGCAACGCCCTGACGGTGGATAGCCTGGGAGGGACCATCTCCACGCCCGTCATCTCGACCCGTGCGGCGCGCACCACCGTCTACCTCCAGCCCGGCCAGGCGGTGATCATCGGCGGCCTGATCACCGAGCGCTCGGTCGAGGCCGTCCGCAAGGTGCCCCTGCTGGGCAGCATCCCGCTCCTGAAGCACCTCTTCCGCTCGTCCTACACCAGCACCGAGCAGAGCAACGTGCTGTTCTTCATCTCCCCGCGCATCCTGCAGGGGACGGACTTCAGCCGGGAGTTCTGATCGAGGCGGGGGCCTCGTCACAGCCTCCCGGGACGCCGTCGGGATTCCTGCCCCCACGAGAGGTTCCTGCGGCCGTGAGGCCGCGACCGACGCAACGGCAGACGTGAGCGGTCTACTCGGCGAGC
>CAZTTG010000082.1:0-28918 GCA_964615935.1 uncultured Planctomycetaceae bacterium
CATCAGCCCGGCTCAATTCGGAAGAAAGTCCCGCGCTCACCTGCGGAAAGTGAGCCACCATCACGCCACTCGTCGAGCCACCTGCCGGGAAATGGGTGCTGCCCGAGGCGGTCAGCGCGACGCCGCTCTTCGGGGTGCTGACTCTGGGCGACTCCGAGTTCCTCGTGATGATCGACCGCGTCAAGACCGACGACGCGTTCTATTGCCGGATCCACCTGGACCGGAACAGGGACCGGGACCTGACCAACGATCACCCCTTGGACGGCACAGCCCAGCGATTCGCGGGCCGGGACTACGCCCTGGTCATGATCCCGGGCGAATGCGAGCTGGAGTACCGGCTCGGCGATCGCACGCTTCCCTACCGGCTGGAATTCTCGCTCCGCGGCCAGCAACTCGACGAGTTCGACGAGGCCGAGATCGATCCGGAACGGCTCTCGCGCTTCGTGTACATCACCGCCCGTGCCCAATCCTGGTACGAGGGCGAGATCCAGCTGGACGGCCACCGATACCGCCTGGCGCTCGGCGACCGCAACTGCAACGGCCTCTACTCCGACACCGCCCTCGTGGACGAAAACGTCATGTACGTCGGGCGGTACCCGCTCTACGCCACCGGCGACTGGTTCTACGCGACGGAGGAGGATGAGCTCACCACGAAAGACGCCCTGGTCCTCGGCGACCACCTGATCATCGGTGAGCGCCTCTTCGAGCTCGAGATCAGCGCTGCCGAGAGGCGGCTCACCCTCACGCCGCGAACCGATGGCCTCCTCCCCCTGGAACTGGATCCGGCGCCCGAGCGCCTGCTGGCGAACACTCCCGGCTTCGAGCGCGTGGTCATGATGCTGAATCCCGGCGCGGAGGCCGAGCTGCCCCCCGGCAGCTACCGCCTCCTCCAGTACCGGCTGGTACGGGAGGCCGAGGAGGGCGAGCGCTGGGTCCTCGAGGCCAAGGGCACGAAGGAGACCGCCTACGTCCAGCTCTCCGGGAGCGCCGGCTCCTGCATGGAGTTCGCCGAGCCCTTCACCTCGGTGGCCGAGGTGCCCGAGAGGATGCTCGAGTGGGCGGAGCAGAACGAGGGAATCGAGCCCCGCCTGTACTTCAATGTCGAGGGCCGCGCCGACGAGCTGGTGAGCCGACTCTCGCGCCTCTCCGGCACCGGAGGGGACATCCCCATGTCCACGGACAAGAAGGACCTCCCCCGCGAGCCGAGCTACGCGATCTACACGGTCTCGACGAACGGCGGCAAGCTGGTCAAGAAGAACAACTTCGAGTACGGCTGAGGCTTCGCCTGCTCGGTCGCATGGAGCGACCACGACAAGGACGTGGAGTACGTCGTGACCTGCGAGTACCAGGCCGGTCCCTTCGAGACCCGCATGGGGAAGAGCACGGTCAAGTTCTAGGCGACGCGCCCCGCAGAGCGGGGCTCCACCATCACCGCAGGATCGCCACCCGGTCCGTGCGGTAGACCTTCTCGATGGGCTTGCGCCGGCCGGGCCAGTCCGCGGTCACGCGCACCTTGCCCGAGAAGTCCCCCAGGCCGAAGTGCAGGATGCCCTCGTCCTGCGAGGTGGTGCCGCGACCCGCGGCGAGGTGGCGCAGCAGGACGCGCGGCTCCTCCTCGATGGTCTCGACCCGCACCACCGCGCCCACCCCGAAGCGGTTCTTACCCGAGCCCTCGATGCGCAGGCGCAGCCAGTGGTTGTCGTTGCCGCGGTTGCGCAGGAAGCGCACTCCCGAGCCGGAGGCCACCACCAGGTCCAGGTCGCCGTCCCCGTCGTGGTCCAGCCAAGCCTGCCCCCAGCCGTTGAAGGCCGCCACCCCGGTGCGGAAGGTCACCGGAGCGTAGTGTCCGCTGCCGTCGTTCTGGTACAGGGCCGAGGGCACGCCCTCGTAGATGCAGGTGATCGAGAGGTCCAGGTCGCCGTCGTTGTCGTAGTCCACCAGCGCCGGGTCCGAGTGGGTCTCCTGGAAGCGGATCCCCCGCGCGCGGCGCTCCTCGCTGAAGGCATAGCCGCCCTCGGCGCCGGTGCTCAGGTACAGCATCGACAGGTTCGAGAAGCCCTGGAACACGAAGCGCGGGTGGGCCAAGTTGGCGCAGAAGAGGTCCAGGTCGGCGTCCCCGTCGACGTCGCCCCAGGCCGAGCCGATGGTGTGTCCGAAGTAGGCGGAGTCCTCGGGCTGGCACACGCCCTCTAGCTCCAGCCCGGGCGCGGCGTCCTCGAAGCCCCCCTCTCCGTCGTTCTGGAAGAGGTAGTTCCGGTTCAGCCGGTAGTTGGAGACGTGGACGTCCTGGTCCCCGTCCTCGTCGTAGTCCGCGGCGGCCACCCCCCGGCCGCACATGGCGGACACGGCCAGGACTCCGCTCGCCTGTGACACGTCCTCGAAGGTCCCGTTGCCCCGGTTGCGCGCCAGGAGATCCGGGTGTCCCTGGGACATGGGGCTCTCGTAGGCGGCCAGGTAGAAGTCGAGGTGGCCGTCGCCGTCCATGTCGAAACAGGCGGCGCCCTCGGGGGTCGACTCCACCTTCAGGGCATCCAGCCCGGCCGCGGCGGTGACGTCCTCGAAGCGGAAGCGCCCCCGCTTCCCCCCGTTGCGCAACAGCTTCGGATGGGGCGCCGCCGGCAGGAGCAGGTCCAGATCCCCGTCGTCGTCGTAGTCGAAGAAGAGGGCCGAGGCGCCCCGGGCAGCGCCCCCCAGCTCCTCCGAGACGTCCTCGAAGCGCTTCCCCTTCTCGTTGCGCCAGAGCTGGCCCTGGAAGCACAGGTCGGGATCGCCGTCGTCGTCGAAGTCCCCCACGGCCACCCGCGAGCGCCGCAGCCCCGCCAGCCCCACCTCCTCGGTGGCGTCCTCGAAGACCGCTCCGGGCTCGGGCTCGCGATCGATCAGGGGGTTCTCCTCCCCGTCCAGCACCCCCGACAGCCAGCAGGCCAGCACCAGGTGGTTGTACTCGTGGTCGCTCTCGAGGTCGCAGCGCTCGCGCCTCTCCAGGTCCGGCTCCGCGCCGGGCTCGGGCTCCTCGTAGCCGCCCGCGCGGGCGCCCATCTCCCAGGCCAGCTCGAAGGCCTTGCGGGCCATCTCGATGGTCCGCTCCCCGCCCACCCCAGCGCGCACGTAGGCCTGCGAGCAGCGCTTCAGCACGTCGCGCTCCCAGACCAGGTTGCCCTGGGCCTGCGACGCGAGATCGTCGAACCAGGCCTCCAGCCGCTCGATCTCCCCGCGGTCGTCGAGCTTGAGCGCGGCCATCAGGAGGCGCGAGGCGGGCACCAGGGCGTGGTTGCCGTCGGGGAAGGCGTCGAAGAGCTCCCCCCAGGCCTTGCGGTTGAACTCCGGGTCCCAGTTCGCCCAGCAGTGCATGTAGATCGCGTTGACCACCTCGACCAGGGGAGCGCCGGCGCTGCCCAGGTTTCCCTTCAGGGGATGTCCGGACTCCTCGATCACCCGCAGGGCCGCCACGCACTCCGAGAACTCCCGCTTGCCGGCGCAGGCGATGGCCAGGTAGGCCCGGGCCACGGCCCGCTCCAGCTCGTCCTCGACCTGCTCCACCCGCGCCTGGGCCAGCTCCTGGAGCTCGGCCCACTTCTCGCCCTGCTTCAGCTCGGCGGCGCGCTGGTGGAAGTCGTCGTTGCCCGATGGAGCGAGCGCCGGGGCGGCGCACAACAGGATGGCGGCGAGCAGGATGGGCTTCATGGGCTCCCAGGCTAGTGCGGGACCGGGCCGCGGGCGAGCGCCCCCGCGCGTATCGGGAGCGGGGGCGGCCTCGGGCCCGCGGATCGCTGCTTCCGAGGGCGGTAAAGCGGACGATTCCGCCCGATGGAATGCAGTTTTCCGCCTTTAGTTTGGGCCCTTTTTTGGGGGTGACAGGACCCCGAAGATGCACTCCAATCGAGTCGTCGTTCCGCGCAATCCCCGGGCCCATCGGGCAGTCTCCACGAGCTCCGAGAAGCCCCGTCCGGTCCCCGGCATGCGGCGGAGCTCGCTTCCCGGTGAAGCGCACGGATGGAAAGCCGCTCGATGCGATCGATGATCACCCGAAGGACGCGCGAGAGGATCGGCTCCACCTCGAGACCGATGCTCCGCCGAGCGTCCGCACGTGTGACGCGCTCGAGCGAGTGGTGGAAGAGGTCTCCGGTTTCCTCCGGGGCGGAGGGCCGGACTGGATCGTCAACCCGATCTACTTCGTGCCCCGGGCCGGGGACCTCCTCCACCTCTCTCGATCCTACCCCGGGGCGGTAGGGAGTCGGGAGCGAATCCACCACCGGCGGCGGAGAACGCGCTACCCTTTCGCGGCCCCGCCGCGTCCCGACGGACGGGGAGGTACACGCCCAGCCCTCACCCCGGATGCCGCCATGATCCCCGCTCTCGGTCTCGCGATCCTCTCGATTTGCCCCGCGGCACAGGAGCACCGACCGGGCGAGGCCGCGCCCGTCGATCGATGGTGGGTGGACTCCCTCAGCCAGCTCTCACGGGATGCGCCCTCGGGGGAGCTCCGGATCGAGGGACGGCTGGATGCCGCCCGCGGGGAGGTCGAGGCCATCCAGCTCGCGGTGCGCGCCCGGGCGCGGACCCGAGTCGAGGTCTCCGCCGAGCCCTTCGCCCCCGGCATGACGGTGCGCGTCCGCGCGGTGGGCCGCGTCCCGATCGTGCACGGAACGCACCGCACCCCGATCGAGGAGCGGGTGGCCGAGCCGCCGATCCACCTGCCCGATCCGCTCTTCGAACGCCGCTGGCTGGAGCTCGAGCCCGAGCGGACCGAGACCTTCTGGCTGGACGTGCGCGTCCCCGCCGAAGCCGATCCCGGCGAGTACGCGACGAGCGTCCGCGTCCTGGCCGACGAGGGGCCGACCGAGCTGCCTCTCCGGCTGCGGGTGCGCGCGGCCGCGGTGCCCTTCCAGGGGGCGCTGAGGGTGACCAACTGGTTCCGCGTGGATCCGGAGAGGATGGGCTTCGGCGAGACCGCGATCGGCAGCGAGGCCTGGTGGGATTGCGCCGAGGCCTGCTTCGACTCGATGTGGGCCCATCGTCAGGACACCTTCTGGACGCCTCTGCGCGAGCCCTGGGTGCAGCCCCGCGTGATGGCCGGCGGGGAGCTCGTCTTCGACTTCTCCTTCCTGGAGCGCTGGGTGGAGTCCTTCTCGCGCCCGCGCGGGGGCCAGCGGCGGACCTGGATCGAGGGCCAGCCCGTCACCGCGCGCCAGGGTTACGACGGCGAGCTCCGCGCCCGCGTGTGGCGGGTCGTCGAAGGCGAGGTCGAGCGCGTGGAGCTTCCGCCTTCGGATCCCGCGGCCGAGGAGGGCTACCGCCTGTTCCTCGGCGCGCTGCGCCACTTCCTGGCCGACCGCGGCTGGCTGGACCGCTTCCGCCTGCACATCGCCGACGAGCCGCACGGCCACCAGCTCGAGCCCTACGGGGCCATCGCCGGCTACGTGCGCCGCTACGCCCCCGGGCTGGTGATCATGGAGGCGCTCGACGTGCACGGGGACTACGCCTTCTTCGAGGAGCACTGCGACGTCTGGGTCCCCCAGCTCGGCCGCTTCGGCGACTCCCTGCCGCGGCTGCGGGAGCGCCTCGAGGCGGGCCGCGAGGTCTGGTTCTACACCTGCCTCTTCCCCAACGGTCGCTACCCCAACCGCTTCGTCGACTACCCCCTGATCAAGACCCGCGTCCTGCCGTGGATCAGCCACCGATGGGGCTTCACCGGCTTCCTGCACTGGGGCTGGAACCACTGGCGTGGGGGCGATCCCTTCCGCGAGCTCGAGCCGCCCCACGGCACCTCCCGCCTGCCTCCCGGCGACGCCTGGATCGTCTATCCGGGCGAGCGCGGGGTGCTCGACTCGATCCGCCACGAGGCCTTCCGCGACGGGATCGAGGACTTCGAGCTCCTGGGCCTCCTCGCCGCCAGCGATCCCGAGCGGGCGCGGGCCATCGCCGGGCGGGTGGTGCGGAGCTTCACCGACTTCGAGCGCGACCCGGCGACCTTCCGCGCCGCGCGCGCCGAGCTCCTGGAGGCGCTCGAGCGCTGAGCGAGCGGCGCGGGTTCGGGAACCCGCGCCGCGCGATGCGCTCCGGTCGTGTCCTCCGGAGCGGTTGGCTTCGAGCGGACCGCCTACTCGATCTCGGTCAGCGGCCACCCCATGGCGGCGGCGAAGGTCTCGTTGGGCGTGTAGTCCGGATTGAGGATGCCCGTCTGCACCATGATGTCGCGCAGCTCCTGGGGGAGCTCGCTGGCGAAGGGCACGTCCCGGAACTCGGGGACGAAGGTCCTGTTCTCCTGGATGGGCTGATGGCCGCCGAAGCCCAGGCGAACGCCGTTCACGAAGTAGTGGAGGCTCACGTCCGGCTGACCCCGGACGACGATCTGGCCGAGATCCTGAGACTCGACCCACAGGGAGGCGGGCGCTCCCACGGCCGTCAGCTGCACGGTCAGGCCCTGGAGCTGCGTCACCATCTCGAAGTCCTCGGGCACCTCGATCACGGCGACCCCGCCCACCAGCTGAGAGGAGCCGCGGAAGTAGGTGCCGGACTCGTTGCCCTCCAGACACACGTAGCGAATCTCCTTGGTGGGGTCGGAGGGGTGGGGCTGGATGAAGCTCTTCTGTCCGGTCGAGCCGGTCGAGCCGTAGGAGATGACGCCCCAGCCGCTCGGCGACCAGGTCCGGCCTTCGATCCCGGCGTTCGTGCCGCTGGTGGAGTAGGCCTCGGCGCGAATGCCGTAGGTGACCCCCGTGGTCGCATCGTTGACCCCGAACACGCCCCGTCCGCTGGTAGAGCTGGTGGAGCCATAGAGGCCGTAGTTGGTGCCCGTGCTGCCGAGCGCGGTGCCCTTGACGCCGGTATTCTCGCCCGAGGCCAGGACACCGGTGTCATCGCCATCCGCCTGGATTCCGGCGGTGTGGGGTGAGCCCGCGGCCGCCACGACGTGGAGGTCGGCCGAAGGGCTGGTGCTCCCGACACCCACGTCCGTGGTCGTCCAGACGACGCCCGGACCATCGATCCACGAGCTGGTCCCGGCGGGACCGGTCGGGCCTTGCACGCCCTGCGGTCCGGTCGGACCCTGCGGACCGGTCGGGCCCGCGGGTCCCTGGGATCCGGTCGAGCCCTGCGGTCCGGTCGCGCCTTGCACGCCTTGCGATCCCTGGTCACCCGTCGGGCCTGCGGGGCCTTGGGCTCCTTGCGGACCCGTGCCGCCGGTCGCACCCGTCGGTCCTTGGTCGCCCGTCGGGCCTTGGGCTCCCGTAGGGCCTGAGGGACCTTGCGGACCCGTCGAACCCGTGTTGCCCGGAGGACCTTGTGTCCCGGTCGGGCCTTGCACGCCTTGCTGACCCTGTGCACCCGTCGGGCCGGCAGGACCTTGCGGGCCGGTCGTGCCCGCGGTGCCCTGGGCTCCCGTCGGACCGGTGGGACCCTGCGGGCCCGTCGAGCCCTGGGGGCCGGTGGCGCCAGAGGGACCGGGCGGACCGACCTCCTGCGCCGACTGCTGAACCGTGCCGTTGGGGAACATGATCCCCCCCGCCCGGCTGCGGATCATGCCGACCACGTCCAGGGCCGTCTGGGGCGCCGTCGTCCCGATGCCGACGTTGCCGGCGACGTCGATGAAGAACTCCTGGCTCAGGGGGAAGAGCGTTCCCAGGGCGGGTATCGATGAGGCGGAGATGCAGTGGGTGGGATTGACGTCGTCCTGCAAGCCAGGCGCGCACCAACCGGTCGAGGCCAGCGGACCCCCCGCGGTCGTGGAGCTGGTGGAGCTGACCGATGGCCCGCCTCCGGTGGCGGACTGCATCCCCCCGCCCGCACCGCTGGCCGAGGGCGGGGCGGGCAGCGTCCCCCAGGGCAACTCGAGGTCGACCCGGGTGAAGCTGGCGCTGCCGCGGTTGTGGTAGACGTCGTGACGGACCAGCTCCCCCTCCCGGACGAGCAGGTGCAGATCGGGATGACCGTCGCCGTCGTAGTCGATCCACTCGCCATAGAGGTCGTCACCGCCGTGTCTCAGGCCGGCGAGCTGGGTGACGTCCTGAAAGGCCCCGCTCGCAGTGTTGCGATAGAGGCGACTGTGGCCATCCACCGACGCCACGTAGAGGTCGAGCCGGCCGTCGGAGTCGTAGTCCGTCCAGATGGCGAACTGGGAGAGCGGCAGCTTCTCGATGCCGACCCAGGAGGTCGCGTTCTCGAACGAGCCGTCTCCCGCGTTACGCAGCAGGAGCGCCTGACCGCCTGGGGCGATCACGTACGCGTCGAGCAGGGAGTCCCCGTCGTAGTCACCCCAGTAGAAGCTGGACTCGACACCCGGTTGGTGGGCGGTGGACGTGATCGCCGGGGGCGGTGAGGCCGATCCGGACTCCGTCCCTCCAGCCGACAGGACAGAGGGATGGACGAGCATCCCGATGACCGCACAAATCGCAATCGCTCCTGAACGACGCATGTCTCCTTCTCCTCGATGAATCCCTGGCCGCCA
This sequence comes from uncultured Planctomycetaceae bacterium, assembly GCA_964615935.1. Lineage (GTDB taxonomy): Bacteria > Planctomycetota > UBA1135 > UBA1135 > CAZTTG01. The sequence continues at coordinate 8,447 of CAZTTG010000082.1, forward strand.
CCGCGTCCGCCAGGACGCGATGGATCTCCCGACCCTGTTCGGTGTGCTCGGAAGGCCGCTCGCGCGCGCCGAAAGCGCGCCGCTGAGCCGGGCTTCCTCCTCCTCGCGGCGACCGCTCGCCGATCCCTGAGCTGTGGGACGCTAGCTGAATCCGACCCTCCTTCTCCCTTGCTCTCTCCTCCGCTCCCGTGCGAGCGGTGGTCGCCGCTCCCCGTCTCCCGGCCGAGAGCCGGCGGGGCCAGCGGGACCACCCCGGTCTAGTGGCATATGGTGAACTCCACCGCGTCCGACAGGCCGAGCCCCTTGGGATCCGCCTGGTCGGTGCTCCAGATCTGACAACAGACGAGCTGACCCGCGATCAGCGCCGGGTCCCGGTCCCCCTGGATCCAGGCGTTGAAGTCGAAGACGTAGGCGCCCGAGCAGTCCAGGGGAGGCGGGTTCCCGCCCGAGTACAGGATCGGGTAGGCGCGCCGAACCGGCTGCGCCATGCACAGGTATCCGCCCTTGAAGGGCTTGGCGTCCGGCGCGTAGCCGTAGAACATCAGGCCAAACTTGTTGTTCAGCACCTGGGTCACCGAGACCTGGAAGGGCGTCGGATCGCACTGGCTGGGGACGCCCGTGGCGGCGATCTGGGGGATGCAGCTCAGGGAGTTGGCCTTGGCCGTGCAGTACACCGCCACACCTCCACAGGGCGCGCAGGACCCGGGGCTCGCCATCGTCATGTGGAAGCTGCCCCAGGGATACCTGGGGTAGATGCCGAAGCTGTAGCAGTCGCTACCGCCCGATGCGCCGCCGGGGCAGATCGAGGTGTTCGGCGGCCCACCCACCGGGCTTCCGTCGACGTTCAGCCAGAAGTACTTGCCGTTGTAGAGGCCCGTGCCGCAGGGGGCTCCGGTGTGCGGGTCGGTGCCGCAGGGCGCGTCGTAACTGCAGGAGCCGGGATTGCCCGACAGGGGATCGCCGGCGAGGAGCGGCCCGCTGGCGATTCCGTAGACGGTGGTGGCCATGTTGTGGCGGAACTTCCAGCTGAAGTTGTCCTCGAAGGGATCTCCCTGGAAGACGCTGTCGCCGTCGCTGCGCAGGCAGAATCCACCGTCCAGCGAGTTGGAGAGGTCGATCGTCACGGTCCAGCAGACGACCTGCCCTCCGCCTTGAGGATCGCCTGGCAGGGGGTAGCCGGCGGCGGCGCCGAAGTCGAAGCCGCCCTGGGGGCAGAAGCCCAGGGGGGGGCTCAGACCGGAGCAGGGACCGCCGATGTTGTTGAAGAAGGCGATCTCGATGTCGACCGCACCCGTGGCGAAGGGCGTGCAGTAGGAGAAGCTGAAGGCGTCCACCAGGTTGTCGTCGGTGGCCCCCGTCGGCGCCCCGGGATCGCTGGTGCTGGGGATGCGGCCGTCGTCGTAGACGTCCTCGCACTCCGCCGTCCCGTAGTAGATCGACCCCCCGGGTCAGGCGCAGGTGTTGTCGTAGATGACCCGGCCGGGCAAGCCCGAGCCGGCCTTGCCCTGGCGCCAGGCGCCGATGCCGAGGTCGTACACGCCCGCGTCGCGCACGGGAGCGTCGACGAAGTGGAGACGGCCGGGATCGACCCCCTGGCCCGTGGCCGCCCCACAGACAGAGAGCGCCGTGGCGGCGATGACCCAGTTGCAGCGCATGATGATCCTCCCTCTCGCCGGAATCCCCTCAGGCGCGGCACCGAAGCGATCGCTCGCTCCGGTGGCAGTGCCCCCGATTGTCAGGGCAGCAGCAAATTCTGTCAATCCGGCCTGACGGGGCAAAAAACGGCGATCGGCCTAGTTTTCGTAGAGGGAGAGATGCTCCGCCGCCTTCTTCTCCTCGCCCACCCTCGCGTAGCAGCCCGCCAGGTGCCGGTGGACCTCCCGGTAGCCCGGACGGCGCTCGAGCGTCCCCAGGAAGTGCGTGATCGCCTCGCGGTCGCGGCCCTGCTCCATCAGGGCGTAGGCCAGGTTGAAGCGCGCCTGGACGTGGTCGGGCTGCTCCTCGAGGAAGCGCTGGTAGCGATCGATGGCCTGGACCGGGTCGCCGGTCGACTGGAGGGCGAACCCCTCCAGGAACAGCGAGTCCTGGTAGCTGAGAGCCAGCTCGTGCAGGCGCCGCAGGGCAGTCAGCGAGGCCCGGACCTCGCCCGCGCCTTGGGAGTGGTACGCCGACCAGTAGAAGTGCGTAATCGCCTCGCGCTCGCGGCCCTGCTCCATCAGGGCGTAGGCCAGGTTGAAGCGCGCCTGGACGTGGTCGGGCTGCTCCTCGAGGAAGCGCTGGTAGCGATCGATGGCCTGGACCGGGTCGCCGGTCGACTGGAGGGCGAACCCCTCCAGGAACAGCGAGTCCTGGTAGCTGGGAGCCAGCTCGTGCAGGCGCTGCAGGGGGACCAGCGAGGCCCGGACCTCGCCCGCGCTCTGGGAGTAGTACGCCGTCCAGTAGTGGTACTGGGGATTGCGCGGTTCGAGCTCCACCGCGCGCGAGATCGCGGCGACGGCCTCGGTCGCCCGGCCGAGCTGGAAGAGGGCGGCCGCCAGCCAGCGGTGCGACATCGCCCTGTGCGAGTCGAGGGCGACTCCCTTCCTCACCAGGGCCAGGCCCTCCTCGGCGCGGCCGTGGTGGATGTAGTGGAGACCCAGGTTGATGTGCGCCAGGATGTGGTCCGGTCGCAGCTCGAGGGCCTTCAGGTAGTGCCCCTCCGCCTCCTCCGGCTCCTCCGCGGCCACCGCTCGGGCGTAGTTCATGTGCGCCAGGGCCACCCCGCCCCGGCGCACGCTCTGCCTCCACAGGCTCGCCTCGTCGCGCCAGTGGCCGTTCGAGGTCCAGGCGGTGACGCCGAACCAGAGGACCGCCACCGCGGCGGCCGTCACCCGCTGGCGACCGCGAAGGGCCCGGAACGCGATCAGCGCGAGGAGGAGGCACAGGAAGACCAGGGAGGGCGCCTGGCGGTAGTCGGCGGCCAGGCTGCGCAGGGGCATGATCGAGGAGGTGGGCAGGAAGAGCGCCCAGTAGGCGCCGATGCAGAAGGCCGCGACGGGCGCGCGCCGGCGCAGCCACCAGGCTGCGAGCAGGGTGGCCAGGAGGAAGGCCAGCCCCGCCAGGACGCCCGGGTCGAGGAAGCCACTCGCCGTCTCGATGAGCGGCATCGGCCGCATGTGGAAGGGCCAGAGGGCATTCCGCGCGTAGTAGAAGAGGTGGACCTCGAGCTGGCTCAGGGGGTACTCCAGCCGGCTCGAGCGGTCGATCAGGAGCTGCCCCGCGTCCGAGAAGCCCAGGGCCATCCGGGTGAAGAGGAAGAAGCCCACCGAGCAGGCCGCGGCGGGGATCGTCCGGGCCCAGGTGCGCCAGCGCCAGGGGCTCTGGCGCGCCGGCAACAGCTCGAAGAGCAGCACCAGGAGCGGCGCCACCACCGCGTTGGTCTTGGAGAGCAGCGACAGCAGCATCAGCCCGACGATCAGGGGCCATCGCCAGCGCCCCCCTCCCAGCCGGCGCCAGCGCGCGTAGACCCACAGCGAGCCCGCCAGGAAGATCGTCATCATCAGGAGGTCGCGGGCGCACAGGTAGTTGACCGGTACGGCAGCGACCGGGTGCACCGCGTAGAGCAGGGCGCCCGAGAGGGCCAGCCGGGCCCTCGCCCGGCCGGGGGCGAGCCCGCTCCAGTGGTCCAGGAGCTCGCGAAAGAAGGCGTAGAGCACCAGGCACAGGACCAGGTGCAGGGCGATGTTGCCGAGGTGGTAGCCGACCAGGGGGTCGAGGCCCAGGGCCTCGCTCAGGGCCCGGTTCAGGGACAGCGAGACCGGCAGCATCGGCCGGTACTGCTCGAGCTGGGGCAGCGAGCTGCCGGTGGCCGGGTCGAGGAAGTACCGGCTGATGGGCCACAGCCGCTCGAGCTCGGGGTTCTCCCGGATGCGATAGACGCTGTCGAGGTGGTAGTCGTTGCGCAGGGTGCCGGAGAAGAGCAGGGCCGGCAGCAGCACGAGCAGCGCCAGGTGCAGCGTCCGCTCCCACCCTCCCAGCCCCAGCCGGGCATCGCGGTCATCCTCCGCCATAGGCCCCGATCAGCCTCTCGATCATCTCCTCGGTGACCCGGCCGGCGCCCGGATTGCCCATCAGGTCGTCGATCAGGCCGGACCACTCGATCATCCTGGCGCCGAAGCGCCCGCGGGGGCTCCCGTCGAAGCCCCGCAGGTAGCCGTCGTTGAAGCCCAGGAGGTGGCCGAACTCGTGGGCCAGGGCTCGCCGCGACAGGGGATCGGGTCCCAGCAGGACGGATCGGCCGGTCCAGGAGTGAGTGCTCTTGGCCCCGGTGGTGAGGACCAGCGAGCCCTCCGGGAAGCGCCCGACGTGCCGCTCGAGGTCGATCGGCGAGCCGCGCGGCGGGACGCCACCGGGGTGGAGCTCGCCGGGATCGACCGGGAGGATCTCGAGCTCGACCGCGAATCCCCGGGCGCGCGCCGCCGGCGAGTCGACGAAGGCCGCCTCGACCCCCTCCCGGAAGGCCATCAGGAAGTCGGGGGACACGATGTCGGTGTGCACGCGCACCGGCAGCACCAGGAGCCCGTCGCGCTCCTCGATGGCCAGCCCCTCGGTGGGCTCGAAGGGGGCGATCCGCTCGCCGATCTCGCGGCGCAGCTCGGCGATGCGCACCGGCGATCCGCTCCTGCGGCGCAGCTCCTCCATCTCGCGCACCAGGCGGACGATCCGGTTGCGGCCGGCGAAGTACTCGGCCGAGTCGACGATGGCCTGCTGCCACCAGGCGTGATAGGAGAGGTGCTCCTCCAGGTCGCGCATCCGCTTGCGCAGCCGGACGAACTCCTCCACCGCCGGGCCCAGGGGCAGGTCGGGATCCCCGACGGCGCGCCCCGACAGGACCGCCGCGTCCCGGAAGTCGCCGGTGAAGCCGGTGCTCAGGATCTCCAGGGAGTAGTCGCGCTCCCGGGGCTCGACCGCAGCCAGGGGCTGGTCCGCGGCCACCTCGGGCAGGATGCCGTACCCCCAGGGTCGAGGGGTCGGCGGCTCGGGTGAGAGGATCTCGACCAGCTTCGGATCCTCCTCGCGGGCCCGGGCCAGGAGGGCGCCGTGGGCCTCCTGGAGGTCCGTCGACAGGGCCACCATCTGCTCCTCCAGCCACCCGTGCACGTGCTCCCAGGCGTCCAGGGGGCTCGAGCGGGTCCCGGCCTGGGAGCTCCCCTCACCGGTGGCCTGCAGACCCAGGAGCGCGAGCAGGAGGATGCAGTGCATGGATTCAGGGTAGCGGGGGGAGGCGAGCTCCGACAGCCCTCCACGCCACCCCGCCGGTTTGCGGCCGGCCAGCGGCCGGTCGCCCGGCCCGGCGGGGCCCGGGGAGAATGAGCGCGCCCGCCGCGACCGCCTCGGTCGCCGCGGGCGCGCTCGGCTCTGGACCTGGGAGGCCGCGCGCTGGCGCGGCCTACAGGCCTTCTTCGTCGCTCGACGGCTGCTCGACGGGCGCGCGGTAGTGCGTCACCGAGCGCGTGTGCCAGGCCTTGCCGTCGAAGGTGGTGTAGGAGGAGGTCGACTCGTAGAAGTCGATCTTGGCCGCCACCGGGGCCAGCTTCCCGATCATCTGGATGACGCTGACGGCCACGTCGCGCACGTCCTCGTCGGGGATCATCATGGGCAAGAACATCCCCCCCATGGCGATCCCGCCCAGGACGGCCGAGATCTCGTTGCCGAGATCGCGCCGATCGGCGAAGACCACCGAGGAGAAGGAGCCCTCCGGCAGGAGCGCGGCGCTCATCAGCTCGGTGTTCTCGCGGATGCTGGGGTGCTCGCCGGCGGCGGTCTGCAGGCACAGAACCACCGAGTCGGCGTCGGTGCCGAAGATCAGGTTGCCGTCGGCGACTCCCCAGACCATCGGATTGGAGGCCAGCATCAGCCGCTGGAAGCCCTCCAGCCGGTCGTCGCCCAGATCGGAGGTCCGGGGCACCAGCATGCCCATCATCGGGTTGCTGCTGCTCAGCTCCTCGGCCAGTCCCTCGAGCGCCGCGATGCCCGATGCGACCTTCTCGCGGGCCATCGCCTCGTCGTCCACCGAGACCATCCCGACCCACTTGGCGGCCGCGCCGCGGCCTATGGTCACCGAGACGGTCTGGCCCTCGATCCAGCCGAAGACGTCCTGGGCCACGTCGATCCCCCACTCCTCCTGCAGCCCTTCCCACTGGGCCAGCAGTTGCTCGCCCTCGGGTCCGACGACGCGCACGGAGTCCTCGAGGAACTGGTAGAGCGCCGAGAGGTCGATCCCGCTGCCCACCGAGAAGGAGGTGGTCTCCGCCGGGAGGAAGCGGTCGAAGCCGGTCATCCCCGGGCGCCCGGCGAGCACCCCGTAGAAGGGCTTCGATTGGGCGTCGCCCGTCAGCACCGCGCGGGACTCGGAGAAGGTGGAGTGGCCGTCGGTGTACTCGACCGATACCACGTAGTCGACCATGCCGGGGACGTCCATCAGGCGTCCCACGATGCGCCGGATCTTCGCCAGCCACTCGGCCCGGTAGGCCTCCGCGGACTCCTCGTCCTGGGCGTCGTCCGGCGCTCCGATGTGCACCTCGTGCTCGATCAGGTGATCGACGATGACCTGCACGCCGGAGAGCAGGCTCTGCATGTCGAAGAAGGAGACCACGTCCTCGGCCGGCGGGAGCGATGCCAGGGCGGCGGTGTAGCGCGGATCGGCCGACATCGGACGGTAGACCTCCTCGCCCGCGAGCAGGCTCAGGGTCTCGCCCATGATGGTCTGACCCATCCCGATGACGATCACGTCACCCCGCAGGGCAACGTCCAGGGAGAGCTGCAGCTCGGGCGCCGCAGCCACCACCAGGCTGCTCAGCCGGGCCGCCGCGCCCTCGGTCCGGTCGACCCGCAGGATCGTCTCCCCGGCCATGCCGTTGACCTCCCCGGCGAGGGCGTCGAGGATGGCCGCCAGCCCCTCGTAGTTGCTGGCGGCGCCCTCGGCCTCGCCGCGGAGCAGCAACACCATCTCGGGCATGAAGACGGCGTGGCCGCTGAACTCGGCGGGCATGCGCTCGGCGAAGACGAGCTCCCGGCCGCCCAGCGCCTCCCAGTCGACGCCCTCGATCAGGGTGTGCGCCCGATCCATGAGCCGCTCGACCTCGGCCTGCTGCTCCTCGTCCAGCAGCAGGGTGATCGTGTCCATGGCCTCCTCGCAGACGCCCGAATCCTGGAAGGCCTCCCAGACCTCACCCCAGTAGGCGCACAGGAACTCGCGCTCCGGATTGGGCCGCTCGGCAACGCACAGGAACACGTCGTCGGGGACCGCCGAGGGCAGCTCGAAGCCCCCCTCCTGGGCCCGAGCCGCGGGCGAGGCCAGCACCGCGATCGCCAGTGCGGCGACCCAACCGGCCGATCGAATCTGCTCAGTCCATTTCATTTCGTGTGCTCCCTTGGAGTCTGAGGTCGATGTCCGGCCCCCGGGGGCCGCGGCGATCCGCCTCTGCGGCGGGGGGTCTGCCCACCCGGAGCCGCTGGTCGCGCAGTGGGCGGACCAGCCTACTGGGGTCGGGCCCGGCCATTCGCGGGGAGCCACGGAAGATTTACGCCCGGAGGGTCGACCGGCGCGGTCGGGGCCGCCCGCGGGCCCGGGCCCCGGCCCCGGCCGGCCGCGCCAGCGCTCGGGCCGGCCTGGATCGGCGGCGCGGGCGACCCGTACACTCCCCCGCCCGAGGGGACGGCATGGCCCAGGACGATCGGCGATCGAGGTGCGAGCCGCTCCGCGCGCTCCTCGCGCGCCGGAGCCGGTCGGCCCTCACCTCCGGGGCCCTGCGCCCCATCGAGACCGGGTCGCTCTTCCTGGAGGAGGCCGGCGTGCGCTTCCTCGTGCGCGTGGTCTCCAGCCTGGCGCGCAAGGACCGGGACCGCCGGCGGCGAGCGGGTGCGACCGCGCCGGGGGGCCGACCGGCGAACCCCTTCCTGCCCTACGAGAAGGAGATGCTCGTGGCGGAGCTCTCCGACTCACACGTGGCCCTCCTCAACAAGTTCAACGTCATCGACGGACACCTGCTGATCGTCACGCGCAGCTTCGAGGATCAGGAGCGGCTGCTGGGCCCTTCCGACTTCGAGGCCCTGTGGACCTGCATGTCGGAGCTCGGCGGGCTGGGCTTCTACAACGGCGGCACCCTCGCCGGCGCCAGCCAGCCCCACAAGCACCTGCAGCTCGTGCCCCTGCCCCTGGCGGAGGAGGGACCGGCCGTCCCCATCGAGCCGCTCCTGGCCGCGGGCGGATCCGGACTGCCCTTCGCCCACGCCTTCGCGCCCCTCGAGCCCGCCCTCGACGCGCGCCCCCGGGTCGCCGCAGCTCGCGCGCAGGAGCTCTACCTCGCCCTGCTCGGCTCGCTGGGCCTCCAGCCGGTCGAGCTCGAGGGCGAGCTGCGCCAGCCGGCTCCCTACAACCTCCTCCTGACGCGCCGGTGGATGCTGGTGGTGCCGCGCCGCAAGGAGCACTTCGCCTCGGTGTCCATCAACGCCCTGGGCTTCGCCGGCTCGCTCTTCCTGCGCGACCGCGAGGAGCTCCGCCGGGTGCGGGAGCGCGGCCCGCTCGCGGTCCTGCGGGAGGTCGCCGGCGCGGCGGACCGTACCGGTCGGTCGCCCGGTTGACAGCTTCGACGGACGCCTGCGAGAATCGGATGCCATGGAGTCCGAGCGCTGGAGGCGGATCGAAGCGCTCTTCCACGCCGCCCTGGAGCGCGATGTCGACGAGCGGGGGGATTTCCTCGACGACAGCTGCGGGCCCGACGACGAGCTGCGAGACAAGATCGCGGCCCTGCTCGACGCGGACGGGGGCCCGAACGACCTCACCCGACCCTCCTCCGAGGAGACCGTGGGTCGGCTGACGGGACGGAGGTCGGACAGGGACTGGACCGGGCAGTGCATCGGCGCGTGGCGCGTGATCCGCCGCCTCGCCTCGGGCGGCATGGGCACGGTGTACCTGGCGACCCGCGCCGACGAGGAGTACGAGCAGCGGGTGGCCCTGAAGGTGCTCAAGCGCGGCACCGACACCGACGAGGTGCTCGAGCGCTTCCGCCGCGAGCGCCAGACCCTGGCGCGGCTCGACCACCCGGGCATCGCCCGCCTGCTGGACGGCGGCGCCACCGAGGACGGTCTGCCCTACCTGGTGATGGAGTACGTCGACGGGGTGCCCATCGACGACTACTGCGACGCGCAGCGGCTCTCGACCCTCGACCGGCTCCGGCTCTTCCGCCTGGCCTGCGCGGCGGTCCACTACGCCCACCAGAACCTGGTGGTCCACCGCGACATCAAGTCCAGCAACATCCTGGTCGACCGGGACGGCCTGCCCAAGCTGCTCGACTTCGGGATCGCCAAGTCCATCGGAACGGATCCCCGCGGGCGGCTGGCCCTGACGCGCACCGGCGCGCGAGTGATGACGCCCGAGTACGCCAGCCCGGAGCAGGTTCGCGGCGAGAACGTCACCACCGCCACCGACGTCTACTCGCTGGCGGTCGTCCTGTACCGGATCCTGACCGGACACCGCCCCTACGATCTGCCCACGGCCCTGGCCCACGAGCTCGAGCGGGTCATCTGCGAGGAGCAGCCGGAGAAGCCCTCGGCGGTGATCCGGCGCACGCGCGACGAGGTCCAGCCGGACGGGAGCACCCTCCGGCTCACGCCGGAGGTGGTGTGCGCCACCCGGGAGCCGCGCCCGGAGGTCCTGCGCCGGCGGCTGGCGGGTGGCCTGGACACCATCGTGCTGATGGGGATGCACAAGGCGCCCGCCCGCCGCTACGCCTCGGTCGGGGAGCTCTCCCAGGACATCGGCCGCTTCCTGGAGGAACGGCCGGTGGTCGCGCGCAAGGACACCTGGGGCTACCGGGCGGCGAGGTTCATGCGCCGCAACAAGGTCCTGGTCTCGGTGACGGCCCTCCTGGTGCTCAACCTGATCGGCGGGATCGTGGGGACCTCCTGGCTGGCGCAGGTCGCGGGTCGCCGGCTGGAGCAGGTGCTGAGGCTCTCCGACGCCCTGCGGCTGTCGCGGATGGCGGCCGAGGCCGAGGAGCTGTGGCCGGCGCGCGCCGAGAAGGGGCCCGCGATGGAAGCCTGGCTGCGGGAGGCGGATGAGCTCGTGGCTCGGCTCCCACTCCACCGCGCGACCCTCGGGGACCTTCGCGCCCGGGGCCTGCGGAGCGAGGACTCCGGGGGATCCTCCGATCTCCGCTACGAGACTCCCGAGGAGCAGTGGCAGCACCAGGCGCTCACCGATCTGGTCGAGGGGCTGGCGGCCTTCGAGGCTCCCGGTGGCCCCGTCGAGGAGATGCGGGAGCGGCTGCACTTCGCCCGCAACGTGCGGCGCTGGACGGTCGACGATCACGCCCGGGAGTGGGCCGAGGCCACGGCCGCGATCGCCGACCCGTCGATCTGCCCGGCCTACGGGGGGCTGGCGATCCAGGAGCAGCCGGGCCTGATACCCATCGGTCCCGATCCCCACTCGGGGCTGTGGGAGTTCGCGCACCTGCGGACCGGCGCGGTCCCGCGGCGCGACGAGGCGGGGCGCATCCAGCTCACCGAGGAGAGCGGCCTGGTTCTCGTCCTGCTCCCCGGCGGGACCTTCGACATGGGCGCGGAGAGGCCCTCGGAAGCCCGGCCGCCGGGCTCCGCCGGCTCCGACCCCCTGGCCGGGTCGAACGAGGGGCCCGTGCACGCCGTGGAGCTCGACCCCTTCTTCGCCTCGAAGTACGAGATGACCCACTCGCAGTGGCTGCGGGCGGCCAAGGAGGACCCCAGCTCGGTGCCGCCCGGTCCCCGCGGCGGTGAGGTGATCACCCCGCTGCACCCGGTCGAGAACGTGAACTGGCCGATGTGCTCCCGGCTCCTGCGGCAGCTCGGCCTGGCGCTGCCCACCGAGGCCCAGTGGGAGTACGCGGCCCGCGTCGGCACGGGGACGCCCTGGTGGACGGGGGCCGACCGGGAGCTCCCGCCCGAGGGGCGCTCCTTCAACCTGGGCGTCCGGCCCGTCCGGAGCCTGGAGTAGCCGGGCCGCCCTCGAGCAGGTCGATGTAGGCGACCTCGACCAGGTCCGATCGCGAGATCGAGAGCTTCTGCATGAGCTCGGCGGCGATGGCCTCGCCCGCCGCGATCGACTGATCGGGCTGCAGGACCACCTCGATCTCCAGGAAGCTCCCCAGACCCTCGACCCGATCGAGGTGGATGCGGGTGGTGCCGATCAGGCACAGCCGGCGCTCCTTGCGCACCACCCCGCGGATCCCCAGGGCAGAGGCCAGCACCTCCTTCAAGGCCCCGGGCGCGCTCGTCGGCGAGATGAGGTAGCGGGACTCGCGCGGTCCGGCCTCGTCGGCGCGCTGGTAGTGGATCAGCTCGGCCCGATCCTCCCCCAGCTCGCGCAGCTTGAGCCGGCCGACGGGGGTGTGGAAGAAGGTGTCCACCTGGAGCAGGGTGCTGGGGGGGGAGTCGCCGAGCTCCTCGGCGATCGCCTGCGCGCCGGCGAGGTCCGCGGCGCGCGCCTTGATCTCTACGTTTCGGGCCATGTCGGTCGTCTCCTGGCCAGCTCGTCCGCCGCCCGGGCCCGGGTCGAGCGCCGCGGCCGGGGCGCGGCGCCCTTCCCGGTGGCCTCCCCTTGAAATGGGCCGGGGGCGACGGTACAAGGGTGGTTCTCTTTTGGGCCAGAGAATACCTACAGTACGAGGACTGATCAGATGTTGAGGAAGATTGGGCTTATCGGCGGCGGATACATCGGCGGGGTGCTTGCTCAGGAGATCGCCAATCGACGCCTGGCGAGGGAGGTGGGCCTGGTCGACCCGGCTCCCATGGTGAATCCCGATGACCCGCCCGAGCGGCAGGCGGTCATCGCCAAGCAGTCGGTCTCGATCGGCAAGTGCCTGGACATCGCCGAGGGCCTGCCGACCCTGCGCAGTGACGTGAGGCTGGTGGGCTCCAAGGACTACTCCTCGCTCGCGGGCTCGGAGCTGATCATCAACACCGCCGGCGTCCCCCGCAAGGCCCGCCCCGACGGCAGCTTTCCCACGCGGGAAGAGCTCCTGACCATCAACCTGAAGGTGACCAACGCGGTCGCCGAGGGCATCCAGAGCCAGTGCCCCGACGCCACCGTGATCTCCATCGCCAACCCCCTTGACGCCATCGTCTACACCCTGAACAAGCGCTTGAGCCCGCCCAAGAACAAGCTGATGGGGATGGCCGGCGTGCTCGACTCCGGTCGCTACTGCACCTTCGTGGCCGAAGCGGCCAACGTCTCGGTGGAGAACGTCAACGCCATGGTGCTGGGCGGCCACGGCGACACCATGGTCCCGGTCCGCTCCTCCTGCCTGATCGCCGGCGTCCCGGTGACCAAGTTCCTGGACGACGAGACCCTGAAGGCCATCGAGGCGCGCACGCGCAAGGCCGGCGGCGAGGTGGTCGGCCTGCTGGGCTTCGGCTCGGCCTTCGTGTCGCCCGCCTGGTCGGCCCTGGAGATGGCCGAGGCCATCATCTACGACAAGCGCAAGATCATGCCGGTCTGCGCCAAGCTCGACGGTGAGTACGGCGTCGACGGGATCTTCGTGGGCGTGCCGGGCATCATCGGCAAGAACGGCGTCGAGGAGGTGATCGAGCTGGACCTCACCGCCGAAGAGCAGGCCGCCTTCGAGCACTCGGTCGGCGCCGTCCGCAAGACCTGCGGCGAAGTCGACGCGATGCTGCAGAATCTGTAGTCCGGGCCAGCCACCCCGGACGCGCCGCAGCGGCGGCCGGGCGGGCCCCTCCCTCGGTGGAAGGGATCTCGCCCGGCCGCCGCTCTCAGTGCCGCCCCTGCAGCTCGGGCTCGGCGGGGCCGAGGGCGGCGTGGATCACGGCCTCCAGATCCCGGAGGCCGAAGGGCTTGCCGATGGCTGAGGCGAATCCGAACTCCGTGTGCCGGGCGAGCACCGGGTCGTTCGAGTAGCCGCTGGCGGCGACGGCGCGCACGCCCGGGTCCAGGATCCGAAGGCGCGCGACGGTCTCCTTCCCGCCCATGCCGCCGGGGACCGTCAGGTCGAGGAACACCAGGTCGAAGGGGCGCCCGTCCTTCCGCGCCTGATGCCAGGTCCTGATCGCCTCCTCGCCACTGCTGGTGAGCTGGACCTGGTGTCCGAGCTGTTCGAGCATCTGGCTGAAGACCCTGCGGATCGCCTCCTTGTCATCCATGACGAGGGCGCGCAGCTCGTCCGTCCGCGCGGGGAGGGGCGGCGCGGGGTCGTCGGGAGCGCGAAGGGAGGAGGCGGGGATGACGAGCCGGAAGGTCGCGCCCAGACCCGGCGCCGAGTCGACCTCGATCCGGCCCTGGTGGCTCCTCGCGATCGAGTCCGCGATGGTCAGGCCGATGCCGGTTCCCGTCTCCTTGGTGGTGAAGTAGGGGTTGAAGATTCGCGAGCAGAGCTCCTCGGGGATCCCGGGGCCCTCGTCGATCACCTCGAGGATCGCGGCCCATCCGGCGTCCAGGCGAACCTCCTCGCCGCGGCCCCGGCGTGCGCGAAGGCGGATCGCGCCGCCCTCGGGCATCGCCTGCGCGGCGTTGATCAGGAGGTTGCTGATCACCTGGCTGATCTGGCCGGGATCAACCTCCGCAGCCCCGAAGTCCTCCGCGAGCTCGAGGTGGCACTGGACGTTGCGCCCGCTCATGGCGATGGTGGCGGTGTCGGCGATCAGGGGGGCGAGCGCCACCAGCTTCGCGACCGGCCCACCACCCTTCGAGAAGGTGAGGAGCTGGCCGGTGAGGTGCCGGGCGCGCCGGGCGGCCTCCTCGGCCGAGTCGATCATCCGCCGGCCGCTCTCCTCGATCCCGCCCCCCTCCTCGATGATGGCGAGCGCGCCGGTCATGACCATCATCAGGTTGTTGAAGTCGTGGGCGATGCCGCCGGCGAGCAGGCCCAGGGATTCCAGCTTCTGGGTCCGGATCAGCTCCGCCTCCATCCGCCGGCGCAGCGTCACGTCGCGGAAGGCGAGCACGATCCCACCCGCGAGCCCCTCGCTCCCGGCGATCCGCGCCGGGGACATCTCGAGCCAGCGCAGCTCGCCGTCCTTGTGCCGGAATCGCGCGACCGCGGGCTCGCCGTCCGCCTCGGCCGCGAGGGCCGGGCCCTCCTCCCGGGACTCTCCCGGCAGCACGGCGCCATCCTGAAGCTGCAGGACGCGGGCGAGGGGCCTTGCGCAGGCCTCGCCCGCGGTCCAGCCGGTGATCCGCTGTCCCGCCTGGTTGAGCAAGAGCACCCGACCCGCATCGTCGGTGGCCACCACCCCGTCGGCGACGCTCGCCAGGATCGCGCCGAAGCGCCTCTTCTCGGACTCCGCGGCCTGCCGGGCGGCGGCCAGCTCCCTCGTGCGCTTTGCCACGTCGCCCGCCAGACGATTGGAGTAGCGCCGCTGGGACGCGTAGGAGAAGGCGGCGAAGGCGGCACTTGCCGCGAGCAGGGAGGCGAGCGCGATGAACCAGGGACGGGCCCACAGGGGGCCCAGTACGCGGATCGGTGCCGAGATGGTCTCCTCGCTCCAAACACCCTCGGCGCTGAGAGCGCGGAGGTGGAAGTAGTAGACGCCGGCCGGCAGGTTGGTGAAGCGCACGCTGTGGGTCGGCAGGCTCCGCGGGGAGCACCTCGCCGACTCGAAGCCCTCGAGCCAGGTCTCGAAGCGGACCCGGTCCTCATCGACGAAGGAGATCGCCCGGAATCCCAGGTCGATGGTGTTGGCCCGGGAGGCGACCTCGACCGGCGCCTGCAGCGACGAGAGGCTGCCGTCCGAAGCGCGCAGGTCCAGCAGGCGGATCAGTGGCGGGCGGGGACGCGGCGCGCCCGGGTCCTCCCGGTAGATGGAGACCCCCTCGTCCGTACCGATCCAGACGCGGCCGCGGGAATCGACGATGCCGGCCGCTCGGTTGGTCTCGCAGCCGATCAGGCCGTCCTGCACCGAGAAGGAGCGCATCCGGTCTCCGTCCCAGAGCAAGACTCCATCGTCGGTTCCCAGCCACAGGCGGCTCGCGGCATCCTCGACGATGAAGAAGACGGATCGGTCCGTGGCCGGGCCCGGGGGAGCCACCTTCTCGTAGATGCCCTCGCCCACCCGGTAGACGCCGGACCGCGTACCGGCCCAGGCGGTACCGTCGGGGAGCTCGTGGATCGCGAAGACGTCGTTGGCGCGGATGTCATCCGGATGCCGCCAGTGATCGAGACCGTCCTTCCCCACCCGAAGCACGCCGGCGCGACCCACCGCGACGTAGATCGCGCCGTCGGCCCCCTCCACCAGACTGCGGGCGTAGTAGGGCTTCTTCCCGCCGGTCGAGAAGTCGGGATCGGGCCCCCAGCCCCCGTCGAGCTGGCGCCACACGCCGAAGCCCCCTCCGACGCGCAGCGTGCCCCCTCGATCGATCAGCAGCGAGGAGACCAGGGTGGAGAAGCCCTCGCCCTCGCCATAGTGGCGGTGGGATCCGTCGGGGGCCAGCCGCAAGAGCCCCCCCCACGCCATGGCCGCCCAGATGTTTCCCTCGGCGTCCTCGGCCAGGTCCAGCACCCTCGCGAAGGAGTCCAGAGACTCCAACGGAACGCAACGCCGGACGACCTCGAGGCTGCTCGGGTCGAGGACGGTCAGGCCGCCCTCGTGACCGAGGACGATCTGACCGGATCGGAGCTCGAGCACCGCCGACACCTCGTCGGCGAGGAGCCCGTGCTCCGCCCTGAGGCTGGTGAAGCCCCGGCTGACCAGCTTCGAGAGGCCGTGGGAGGCGCCCGACCAGATGTTGCCCTCGCTGTCGCTCAGCAGGGCTTGCACGCCGTCCGAGGCGAGGCCGCTGCCGCGGCCCAGGCGCTCGAGCCCGGTATCGGGATCGAAGCGGAAGAGGTCCTTGGCGTTCCCGAACAGCAGTCCCCCGGCCCCATCGTGCTCGGCGACCCAGGGCCAATCGGCCGAGCGGGCCGTGAAGGGCAGGGGCCAGCCGCAGCGGGAGCCGCCGGGGGCGAGATGGCTGATCCAGTCCCGCTCGACGATCCACAAGGGGCCCTGCTCGGGCTCGCGGTGGACCGCCAGAACCCCCTCGGAGGGCCGATCGAACAGCCCCGGGTCGACCTCCTTGCGCTCCCCGATGCTCACGGCGGTCAGACCCGCGGGCGTCACGGCGAGCAGGCGATCCCCGAGGATCGCGACCGGGCCGACCTCGCGCCGGATGCTCCCCCTCGCCAGCTGGTGGAGGCTCCACGAGTCCGCGGCGCAGATCGCCAACTGTCCATCGGCGAAGCCGATCGCCATCAGGGGCTCACCCTGCCAGCGGAGCACCCGGAAGGCGGTGATGAGGCTGCGTTTCCGCGGCGACCACACCAAGGGCCGGCTCGAGGAGAAGAAAAGCCAGCGCTCCCCTTCGAGGTAGGAGATCCTGGGCGGGGCGAGGATCGTGACGACCCACGGCCGCCGCTCATGGTCCACGTCTAGCAGACCCGGGTCCGGATGAGGAAGCCCGTCCTCCGGCCCCCACCGCCTCCAGTCGGCCCCGACGGAGCTGGCGATCCCGCTCCGGGTGGACACCCAGATCAGGCCGTCCCGACCCTGCTCGACGTCGATGATGGCCGAGTTGGGCAGCCCGTCCCCGACCGAGTAGTTTCGGACGGGGTGGCGCTGCGCCCGGGCGGGCGGGGCGAGGGCGAGGAGGAGTGCGCCCGCGACGGCAAGCCATGCGACCCCCGGCGCGCCGCGCCGGGGGCGCAGAACTCCCTCGATCTGGCCGGTCCGCGATCCCATCCCTATGGCGGGGATTGTCGGCCGGCCGTGGATCGAGGTTAATCCTCCACGCGAGGGGGCTTCGAGCGAGCTCTACGGGCTGACCACCCGGGCATAGCCGGGTCCCATGACCTGGTAGGGGCTCAGGCTCTCGACCGCCCCGATCACCAGCTCGGGCCGGCCGTCCCCGTCGAGGTCCGCGCCGCCGCAGATCGATTCTCCCAGGCGATCGAAGTAGCCGGTCCCGACCAGGGTGAACAGCGGCGCCCCGCTCGCCCCCGAGAAGGCGCTGACACGGCCCATGTGCACGCCGAAGCTGTGGCGCTCGTTGGCGCCGACCAGGATGTCGTCGAAGCCGTCCTGGTCGAGGTCCCCCGCGAAGGCCACCGAGTGGCCGAACTGGTCGGACACCTGGGGGCTGGTGAAGGTATGGAGCACCGCGCCGCTCGCTCCCGAGAAGACGCGCGCGTAGCCGCTGCGGAAGGGCTCCACCGCCCCGGCGAGGATGTCGGGATGCCCGTCGGCATCGACGTCGCCGGCGGGCGCCAGGGAGGTCCCCAGCATGTCCAGCTCGGCGTCGCCGTGGAAGCGGTAGAGGATCGAGAAGTCGGCTCCCGAGTGGATCCGCACGCTGCCGGAGAAGGGGAAGTTGACGCCCGCCCCCGGTGCGCCCACGGCGAGGTCCGGGAAGCCGTCCTGGTCGACGTCGCCGACGCCCGCCAACGCGAAGCCGAAGCGCTCGCGCGGGTCCTGGTTGCGCAGCTCGAAGAGCCGGCTCCCGCTGGCGCCCGAGAAGATAGTCACGTTGCCGTCCCCGGGCCCGCTCACGTTGCGCGGATCGCCCACCGCCAGCTCGGGGGCTCCGTCTCCGTCCAGGTCGCCGATCTTCGCCACCGACCAGCCGAAGAGGTCGTGCTTGCCCTTGCCCGTCAGGCGGTAGAGCGATCGGCCGGTCCGGCCCGAAAACACCTGGGCGTAGCCCGGACGGGAGTAGCCGCCGGTCTCGTTGGCGGCGATGGCCCCCACCAGGAGGTCGCCGGTGCCATCGCCGTCCACGTCACCCGCGGCGGCGATGGAGTGACCGAAGCGATCCGAGTACCCCCTGCCCCGGAAGGTCCGGAGGTACGACCCATCCACCCCCGAGTGCAAGCGGACCTCCCCCCGGTCGAAGCCCCCCGCCTCCGCGAAGGGGGCGCCCACCGCCACGTCGGCGATCTGGTCCCCGCTGACGTCGTCGATGAAGCACACCGAGTACCCGAAGTGCTCGCCCACGACCGTGCCGTTGACGTCATAGAGCGTGGTCTGCGCGGAGGCCGTGGCTCCGCCCAGCAGGAACGCCAGGATGGCGATGCAGCAACTGCCCTGCCTCATGAGTGACTCCTTCTGCCGGTTGCGGAGGCGAGGCTCCTCGGACGCAGGGTCGCACAGGGGGACCGGTAGCGCCACCTCCCGATCGGGATCCGGGCGGCCAGCCCCCCCCCCCGGATCCCGCCCGGACGCCCTCGCGAACGGCCCGCGGGCCCGGCTCAGCGGCCCACCTGCCACTCCAGGAAGCTCATCATGTCCACCATCTCGTCGATCTGCTGGCGGACCGTCTGCCCCCCCGAGTGGCCGGCCTTGATGTGGTAGCGCAGGAGGATGGGGTCCTCCGAGGCGTTGCCGGCCTGCAATCGGGCGGCCATCTTGCGGGCGTGCAGGGGAGCCACCCGCGTGTCGCCGTCCCCGGTGATGAACAGGGTGGCCGGATAGCGCCCGCCGTCCGCCACCTTGTGATAGGGCGAGTAGGCCAGCAGGGTCTCGAACTGCTCGGGATCCTCGCTGCTGCCGTACTCGGGCACCCAGTACTGGGCCACCATGAACTTGTGGTAGCGGACCATGTCCAGCAGCGGGTAGGTGCACACCACCGCCCCCAGGAGCTCGGGCCGCTGGGTCAGGATGGCGCCGACCAGGAGTCCGCCGTTGCTGCCCCCCATGACCGCCAGGTGCTCGGGCCGGGTGTAGTCGTTGGCGACCAGGTACTCCGCCGCGGCGATGAAATCGTCGAAGACGTTCTGCTTGTTGGCCAGCATCCCCGCCTCGTGCCACTCCTCGCCGAACTCCCCGCCGCCCCTCAGGTTGGCCACCGCGAACACGCCGCCCCGCTGCACCCAGGCGGCGCCCAGACCCGAGAAGCTCGGGGGGAGGCTCAGGTTGAAGCCGCCGTAGCCGGTCAGGAGGGTCGGGTTCTGGCCGTCGAGCGCGAGGTCCTGGCGGTGGACCAGGAACATCGGGACGGTGGTGCCGTCCCTGGATCGGAAGTGGACCTGATCCACGGTCATGGCCTCGATGTCGAGGGGGACGTCGATGCGGGCCCAGACCTCCCGCTGATCGCTCTCCAGGTCGTAGCGGTAGATGGTCGGGGGGATGTGGAAGGAGGAGAACTGGAAGAAGCCCTCCGTGCTGTCCCAGCGCCCGGAGGCGCCGGCCACCGTGCCCAGCGCATCGAGCTCCAGCTCGCGCAGCTTCCTCCCCTCCATGTCGTAGAGGGTCGAGACCTGATGGACGTCGACCAGGTGGGTCACCCACAGCCGGCCGCCGGCCGGCGAGGCCCCCTCCAGGACCGCGTCCTCGCGCTCGGGGACCAGCTCCCTCCAGTGCTCCACCGAGGGCGCGTCCAAATCGGCGATCATCACCCGCTGATTGGGCGCGTCCAGGTTGGTGGTGATCACCAGCTTCTCCCCGGCTACGGAGGCGAAGGACTGCGACTCGCCGTCCCGGATGACCTCCTGGAAGGGTCCGTCCTGCGAGAGGTCCTTGAGGTGGATCTCGGTGGGACCGGAGGTGCCCATCAGCACGTGGACCATCAGCCACCGGCCGTCATCGGACAGACTCGGCGCCAGAAAGTGCATCGCGCCGTAGCCCTCGCCGAAGACCTCGCGATCCTGGGAGCGCGGCGTCCCGATCCGGTGCAGCCAGACGCGCGGCGAATCGGTGCCGTACATGGCGTAGTAGTAGCCCGTTCCGTCGGGGGTGAAGTCGATGCCGATGTACTTGTCGGCGGGCATCTCGTCCGGCAGGTCCCGTCGGCCGTCGACGTCCCGGACGCGGATCTCGACCTCGTCCACGCCGCCCTGGCGGACGCCGTAGGCCGCCAGTCGGCCGTCGCGCGAGAGGCCCATGAGGGACACGTTGACGCTGTGGTCCGCGCTCATCCCGTGCGGGTCGACCAGGACCTCGTCGCGGCCGCGCAGGCCCTCGCGCACGTACAGCACGGCCAGATCCTGATCGGCGGCCTTGCGCGGGAAAAAGTAGCGGCCTCCGCGCTCGATGGGGATCCCGGTGGCGTCGATCTGAAGCAGGCGGGCGGCCAGCTCCTCGAGCTCCTGCCGCCCGGCGACCTGCGACAGCACCGAGTCGGTGTATCCGTTCTGGTCTCCGATCCACTCCCGCGTCGAGGAGGACTCCTGGTCCTCGAGCCAGCGGTAGGGATCCTCCACCTCGACGCCGTGCAGGGTGTCGACCACCGGCTCGGCACGGGTGGGAGGGGGATCGGGGACGCGGATGCGATGCCGCGATTCCGCGTCGCAGCCGGAGGCCAGTCCCAGGGCGAGGAGGCCGAGGGTCGAGCCGAGCGGGAAGGGGCCACGTCGATGAGCAGTCATGGCGATCTCTCCTGGTTCGGATGGCGAGGGGCGGGACCCAGCCGGACCTCAATGCAGGGCTCCTGACCTACGGACGATCATTCATGCAACCTCGGGGCCTCAA
>CAZTTG010000083.1:0-28489 GCA_964615935.1 uncultured Planctomycetaceae bacterium
CCCCGCCCCCGCCCCCGCGCCCGCCCCCCCCCTCCCCCCCCCCCGCCCCCCCCCCCCCCCCCCCGATGATCAACAAGCGATTCGACGAACTGAAGCACTCCGGCAGCCTC
This sequence comes from uncultured Planctomycetaceae bacterium, assembly GCA_964615935.1. Taxonomy (GTDB): domain Bacteria; phylum Planctomycetota; class UBA1135; order UBA1135; genus CAZTTG01. The sequence goes on from CAZTTG010000083.1 coordinate 111, forward strand.
CCCTCTCCCTCCGGAGTGGGCATGCAGATCCTGCAGCTCACCCAGGGCGAGGACTTCTCGACCGACGATGTCGGTCAGATCATCCAGAGCGACCCGGCGCTCACCGGCAAGATCCTGAAGATCGCCAACTCGGCCCAGAAGGCCTCGGTCGAGCCGGCCACCACGGTGGCCGAGGCCACCATGCGCTGTGGCGTGAGCGTGGTACGCAACGTGGCCCTGGGCTTCTCCCTGGTCTCGGCCAACCGCTCGGGCGGCTGCGTCGGCTTCGACTACGACGTGTTCTGGTCGCGATCGCTGGCGCGCGGCCTGGCGGCCCAGGCCCTGGCCGACCTCCTGGGCAACGCGGTGCCCGCGGAGGCCTTCATCTGCGGGCTCCTGAGCGACGTGGGCTCTCTGGCCCTGGCCAACGTGCACCCCGACCGCTACTCGCAGATCCTCAGCCAGACCCGGGGCGGAACCCAGGATCAGCTGCTGCGCCTCGAGGCGGAGAGCTTCGGCATCCATCACGCCGAGGTCACGGCGGCCATGCTCGACGAGTGGGGGCTGCCGGAGAGCTTCGGCGAGGCCATCATGGGCGTCGTCGAGCAGGAGGCCGGCCGCTCGCAGCGCGGGTCCGAGTCGGACCGGCTCTCGCTGGTGTTGCGGGTCGCCGAGCGGATCTGCCAGGTGTGCGTCTGCGATCCGGAGACCGAGCACAAGGTCTGGAGCAGCCACTACGAGGCGCTCGAGGCGGTGCGCGAGGAGCTGCACGTCGACCCGGTCGAGTTCCAGGAGTTCTGCGAGGGGATCCTCGACGTCTGGAAGGAATGGGGGGCGGCCCTCGGGGTCCCCACCAACAACTCGGCCTCCTTCACCTCCATCGGGATCGTCCCCCGGGATGACGATGAGGAGGAGCCCGCGACCCCCGAGGAGCCCGCCGCCCGCCGGCCGTCGCCGACGGGGCCGCCTGCTCGCAGGACCGCTTGAAGATCCTGGCGGTGGACGGCGACCCGGCGGTCCGGGACCTGCTGCTCGAGAGCCTGCGCCAGGCGGGGCACGAGGCGCAGTCGGCCGCCAGCGGCAAGGAGGGGCTGCGAGTGGCGCTGAAGTTCGGGCCCGACATCGTGCTGGCCTCGGCCGATGCCCCCGAGCTCCCGGGGCTGGACCTGTGCAAGACGCTGCGCCGCTTCGACGCCGGGCAGAAGGTCTTCTTCATCATCATGACCGAGGACGGCAACGAGGACCACATCGTCGAGGCCGCCGAGGCGGGGGTCGACGACTACTTCATCAAGCCGGTGAACTCGCGCCTCCTGATGGCGCGCGTCAAGAGCGCTCACCGCGTGATCCAGCTCCAGCTCAACCTGGAAGCCGAGAAGGACACCGTCCGCAAGCAGCTGGCGGAGCTGGGCGTCCTGACACGCCGGCGGCGCGCGGCCTCGCTCACCGACCCGCTGACCGAGCTGCCCAACCGCCGCTACCTGATGAAGCGCCTGGAGCAGGACTGGGCCTCGGCCGAGCGCTCGGGGGGCGACCTCTCGGTCATCATGCTGGACATCGACAGGTTCAAGCTGGTCAACGACAACCACGGGCACGACGCGGGCGACGACGTGCTCCGGGAGGTCTCCGGAATCCTGAGACAGACCACGCGCCGGGGCGAGGAGCCCGCCCGCCTGGGCGGCGAGGAGTTCCTGATCATCCTGCGGGAGTGCAATCAGAAGAACGCCGTCGAGGTGGCCGAGCGGGTGCGCAAGGCGTGCGAGCAGCACGTCATCAGTGCCGGCGGTCTGAACCGGGCCGTGACCCTGAGCCTGGGCGTGGCCACCCGAACCCCGGGAATGGAGAACATCGACCAGCTCGTCAAGGCCGCCGACGAGGCCGTCTATCGGGCCAAGGAGAGCGGGCGCAACCGCGTCTGTGAGATGGAGAATCCCGGCCCCTCGGCGCAGCGCGCGGCGGGTTGAACCGGCAGTGAGTCGATCGAAAGGGAATCCACCACATGCCGGCAAGACGACTGGATGAGATCCGGCTGACAGGCTCGCTGCCCTCGCCCACGGGCATCGGCCTGGAGATCCTGCGTCTCACCAGCACCGATGACTACTGCCTGGCCGAGCTGGCCCGGGTGGTGCAGGCCGATCCAGCCCTGACGGGCCGCGTCATCAAGCTCGCCAACAGCGCCGCCAACAGCGGGGTGGAGCCGGCCCGGACGGTGGAGAAGGCCACCATCAGCCTGGGCGTGCGCACCGTCCGCAATCTGGCCTTGAGCTTCTCCCTGGTGGCCGGCAACCGCTCCGGCACGAGCCGGGTCTTCGACCACGAGCGCTACTGGTCGCGCTCCCTGGCCGAGGCGGTCGCGGCCCAGAACCTGGCAGGTCACCTGCGGTCCGTCCCCGGGGCGGACGCCTTCACCTGCGCGCTCCTGTCGGGCATCGGCCGCCTGGCGCTGGCCACGGTCCACGCCGAGGGCTACGACGAGGTGCTGACGAGCGCCCAGGGCTCCTCGCCCGAGGAGCTCCTGCGCCTGGAGCGTCGATCCTTCGACGTGGATCACTGCGAGCTGGCGGCGGCCATGCTCGGGGACTGGAAGTTGCCGCGGAGCTTCAGCTGGGCGGCCTCGAACCTCGAGCTGGGTGAGCCCGATGAGGAGCCGCCCTGCGAGGAGGCCCAGAGCCTCCGGATGATCTTGCGAGCGTCCCAGCTGATCGGCAGGATGTGCGTCGATCTCGCGCGCGAAGACGGCGCGCGCTGGGTGTGGGGCTGGCCCGAGCTCGAGGAGCACCGCCGCCTCCTGGGCATCGAAGCGCAGGCCTTCCGCGCGGTGCTCGATCGGGTGGCCGAGGAGTGGCCCGGCTGGGGACACCTCCTGGAGGTGCCCACCTGCAGCCTGCCCTCCTTCGAGGAGATCGCCGGGCAGGTCGAGCTGCTGGTCGGCCGGGAGGGCTCGGGGTCGCCCGGGGAAGGCGAGGCCGAGCAGGCGCGCAAGGGTCTCCGCATCCTGGCGGTCGATGACGCACCCGTATCCCTGCGGTTCCTGGTGCACAACCTGACCCGGGACGGTCACACGGTGGCTCAGGCCTCCGATGGCCGGCAGGCCCTGTCCATGGCCATGGCGGATCCCCCGCAGCTCGTCGTCACCGACTGGATGATGCCCGAGATGGACGGCATCGACTTCTGCAAGGCCCTGCGTCGGACCACCATCGGCCGGAACATGTACGTGCTGGTGCTGACCGCCCGCGAGGACGAGGAGCGGGTGGTCGAGGCCTTCGACGCGGGGGCCGACGACTACGTCTGCAAGCCGTTCAATCCGGAGATCCTGCTGGCGCGCGTCCGGGCGGGGCAGCGCATGATCGAGCTGCGCGAGCAGGTCGAGCTCGACCGCCGGGACCGTCAACGGCAGGTCGCGGAGATGGCCGTCCTCAACCGCAAGCTGCAGGCGGCGGCGCTGACGGACGTCCTCACCGAGCTGCCCAACCGGCGGTATGCCATGAATCGGCTGGATCAGGACCTCTCCACCCTCCAGCGCGCGGGCGGCAGCATGACCGTGATGATGCTCGACATCGACCACTTCAAGCGAGTGAACGACGAGCACGGGCACGACGTGGGCGACCACGTGCTGCGGGAGACGGCCCTGGCGCTGCGCAAGACGTGCCGCAAGGGAGACGTGGTCTGTCGCCTGGGTGGCGAGGAGTTCCTGGTGATCTGCAGCACCAGCGATCTGGCCAGCGCCCGCAGCTCGGCCGAGCGCATCCGTCAGGCGGTCGAGCAGAACGTCATCCAGATGGCCGACTTCCAGCGCGCGATCACCGTCAGCATCGGGATCGCCGAGGTCGACGAGGGGCTGCAGACCGTGGACGCGCTGCTGAAGGAGGCCGACCTGCAGGTGTACCGGGCCAAGGAGAGCGGCCGCAACCGGGTCTGCTGGGGCGAGGGGGATTCGAAGCTCGACGCGCGGTCGGCCTGAGCGAGGAGGGGGGAGCCCGTCGGGGGACAGGCTCCACACTCACCCCCTCACCGCACCCACACCGGTGACGACCACGCCATACCCGGACTGCGCCCCTCCTGCACCAGGCGCACGTACACATACTCCCCGGACTCCAGCCCCTCGACCTCCGCCGTCAAGGTCAGAGCCGTCTGACCCGCGCCCCGAAAGCGGCCGGCGACCTCTCCGCTGCGGATGATCTCGACCCACTCGATGGGGGCGGTACCCACCGCATCCACGAACAGGGTCTCCGTCTCGCCCACCTCCGAGGCCGGCACCACCGAGCCCATGCGCCGGCCGCCCAGGCCATACCGCAGCAGGATGCGCGGGCCATTGGTGGCATACACGCGCCGACCGCGCAGGGCCTCCAGGACCCTCTCGCGCGTCGGGCCCTCGCAGGGATCCTCGTCGCACAGGAGGGCCACCAGGCCACCGTTGATGTAGTGGGGGGCCTCCCACCCCAGCCCCGGGTGGCCGTCGTGCCCATCCCCGCTGCCGACCAGCCCCAGCCGGTAGCCGCGGTCCAGCGCGTCGCGCACCATGTTCCCGGCCACCGGTCCGAAGACCAGATTGGGCGAGTCCGTGGCCTCGCTGCTGCCGTGCACCGAGCTGAGTTCGGCCACCGGCTCCAGCTCGGGGTCGGGCTCGATGGACCAGTCCACGGGCATCGCACCGCCGCCGGGGTGGTGGGGGATGGTGAGCGCGCTGAAGCCGCGCAGCGCGGCCCACAGCTCGGGAGGCGTGTCGTAGCGCTCGTCGAGCGAGCTGAGGACCTCGCCCCGATCCTCGAAGTACAGCACGTGGCGGTGCCCGTGGAGCCAGCTGGTCCACTCGAAGCCGGGGAGGGCGACGAAACGGCCCGGGTCGTCGAAGCGGGCCGCCTGCCGCTGGATCTCCCGCCACATCTCCGGGTGCTGGGCGGGCGGCAGCATGCCCCAATTGTCGTGATCGGTCAGCGCCACCGCGTCCAGACCGGCGACGTCCCGCGCATAGGCGTAGTAGTCCTCGGGCACCCCGGTCCCATCGGAGTAGTTGCTGTGCCCGTGCAGATCGCCCCAGAAGACCTTCGGGCCCCGGGCGCTCACCTGCATGGGATTGCTGTGCGCCTCGATCCGGCGGTCCCCGAGCTCCAGCTCGGCGCGCAGGCGATAGATGCCCTCCTCCTGGATCGGCCCGATCTCGACCGCGGTGCAGCCACCATCGCCCAGCGCGAGCTCCACCCTCGGCTCGGGCCCCAGCCCCGCGGGCCACTCCCCGAAGTTCTCCCCCTCCAGACCCCGCTGGACGCTCAGCACCAGCCGGCCCGCGACCTCGCAGCCGGCGTTGAGCCCCCCGTCGGTGACCGCCGCGACCAGACGCGCCCGCTCCCCGGGCCGGACCACCGTGGGCAGGGTCAGCACCAGCCGCGCCGGGTCGCGAGGCCGGACGGTGACCTTCGGAGAATCGAGCAGCAGCTTGCGCGAGCCGTCCCCGTCTCCGTCGACACCGATCCAGAAGCGCTCGCCGCGCTCGGCGTGGGAGTCGCCCCGCGCCCCGCCTCCGGCCCCGTAGACGATGCGCACCCGCTCCCCCTCGCGCAGCGCACGGCCGCCCACCTGGATCCGCAGGAGGCCCTGATCGACCTCGGCCGCGCTCAGGTCGACGCCGTCGGCCTCGCAGCTCACCCGCGTGTAGCCGGGCGCCGACTCCCAGCGCGTCTGGGGCGAGCTCCACTTCCAGAAGACGGAGGCCTGGAAGAAGACGCTGCCGCCCACCTCGATCCCCAGCGGGCCGGCCTCGTACACCACCGTCCAGGATCGCACCCCGCCGACCTCGACCGAGCCGTCGTCACCCTCGGCGAGCTCCAGCCAGGCGCGCCCACCCCCATCCGACTCGCCGTGCTCGATCTCCAGGGACTCCCTCATCTGCAGATGGAGCCCGGGCTTGGCGAAGGCGGGCAGGTCCTCGCCGGTGATCGAGCGCAGGAGCGCCGCCCGGAGCCCGCCCTCGAGCTCCACCTCGCGCTCCACCAGGCGTCCTCCGAGGAGCCGGGGCCAGGGCTCCGCCTCCCGAGCGCCCCCCGGATCCATCGCGACCACGGGGCGCCCGAAGCCTACCTCCCCCAGAGCGGGCACCTCGAGGGGATCCGCGAGCACCGCGTCCGGTGCCAGGTCCGCGAAGGCCGCGCGCCAGGCCGACTCCTGGCGGCCATCCGACGTCACCGCGGTGAAGATCGGCTTGAGCTCCGAGGCGCCCGCCGGAGGCGAGGGGACCAGCGCGAGCGCGCCGCGCACCGCGCCGGTGAGGTCGGGGGTCCCGGTGGACCACGGCCTCCAGACCACCAGGGCCAGCACCAGCAGGACCGCCAGACCGAGCGCGAGGGCCATGGGGCCCTGGATCGCGCCGCGGCCTCGGCCGGCGGGGATCGAGGGTCGGCCGGCCTCGAGAGCTCTGGGATCGTCCTTCCGTGACATGGTTTCGGGGCCCGCGGACCCGGACGGAGCCTACCGGCGGGCGCCCTGGGTGGCGAGCCCGACATCGGGGCTCCCCCCCCCTTCGGACGCAGACCGCTATAGTTGGCGTTCATGGCCGGATCCAGGCAGTCCGGGGCCGGATGGCCGCTGATCGGCGCGATCCTGGCCGTCGCCGCCGTCCTGATCCTCCTGCTGTGGATCGGATCGCGGAGGCTCGGAGGCGAGCCGGTCGGCTCGGCCGGGCCTCGTCCTTCGGGGACCGCGGCGCGGGAGGGCGAGCGGCCCGACGCGATCGGAGGGGATGCCCTCGACCGGGCGGGCGACGGGACGGGCGAGCCCTCCCGGCAGGAGGTCGGTGCGGGCGAGTGGTGGGTCGTCGGGCGGCTCACGGGCCTGGATCCGTCGCGCGCGGCAGCGGCCGAGATCTCGGTGCGGCCGATCGGGCTCCGCGCCGTGGCGGTGGTCGGTCGCGCCGAGCCCACGGGGAGCTTCCGGCTCGACGTGAGCGCGCTCTTCCTCGCCGGCCGGCCCCACCAGCTCCACGTGCGCGCCGATCACCCCGATCGCCTCGTGGGCGAGACCACCGCGGGCATCGAGCACCTCGCGGGGCTCGCGCCGGCGCCGACCCACGAGATCCCGGTGGAGCTGGAGCTGGCGCCGCCGGCGGCGCAGCTCCGCGGTCGGATCCTGACGCCCGCCGGCGCGGATCCCACGCGAGCGCGCGTGGGACTCTTCGAGTTCGACGACAGCGGCACGCGACCGGAGGAGGAGCCCGCGGACTGGGCCGCCTGCGCCCCGGACGGCTCCTTCCGGCTGCGCGCGGCGCGCGAGGGCGAGCACCTCGTGGTCGCCACCCTGCCCGGTCTGCATCCGGCGCACGAGCGCTTCGAGCTGCGACTGGGAGACCGCTTCGAGCTGCGGGCCATGACCCTCGAGCCGGGCCTCGAGCTGGCCGGTCGGGTTCGACACGCCTCGGGCGCCTCCCTCGCCGGCGCTCGCGTGCGGGTCCAGCCGGTCCTCTCCGCCGGGGTGAGGCGCGAGCTCGCCCGGGGCCAGGCGTCCTTCCGCTGGCGCCTGACGCGCGCCGAGCCCGACTGGCAGGAGGCCGCCATCGCCGAGGACGGCAGCTTCCGCGTGGGCGGCCTGTCGGCCGGTCCCTGCCGCGTGCGCGTCGTTCTCGCACCCGACCCGGGGCGGGCCCGAGGTGCACCCTCGGTCGAGCTCTGGGATCAGCCGCTGTCCATCCGGGAGAAGGTCCCCTCCGAAAGCGTCGAGATCGCGGTCGAGGAGGTCCTGCTCGTCCTCCGCGTGACCGGTCGCGGCGGCCTGCCGCTTCCCGGCGCGATCCTCGTCGCCACGGAGTACGAGGAGCTCGCCCGGGAGCTGGTCTCGGGCGGGGCGGAGGACCCCGACTTTCTCGGGCTCTTCGACCTCGGGCCGGGCCGCCCCGCGAACGCGGGCAGCCTTCGCTCTTCGAGCGTGCGCGCGGACGAGCGGGGCGAGGTGCACGTCTTCGTGCACCCAGGCCAGGAGTACCGGCTGATCCTCGCCGCGCCGGGCTACGTTCCTGGCCTCCTCACGGTGGATGCCGGACGGATCGAGTGGGGCTCGACGCGCCAGGTCGAGCTGAAACCGGAGGGGAGCGTCGTGCCGGAGGCCGCCGGGGACCGCTCTACCCTGGCGCTGGATCTCTCCGGCGCGGGTCTCGACACGATCGAAGAGCTGCAGATCGCGGTGGAGGACGATCCCTGGCCGCGGTGCTTCCAAAGGACGCCCGGCGAGGGCGAGATCCTCCTCGGCAGCCTCGATCCCGGTCACGTCCGGGTCCACATCCGCCCGGGAGACTCCTACCACCGGCACTGGAGCGGGAGCTATGTCCTCGACGCGAGCTTCGAGGTCGAGCTCGCCGCTCGAGACGTGACGCGCGCTCCGGTGGAGCTCCGGCTCGGCGGCCGGGCCCGCTTCCTCGTGCGCGGCTGGGACGGAGGGGTCGAGCGCGCCACCGCATCGGTGGTCGATGCCGGCGGACAGCGCGTGCCCGTGCACCTGGTCCAGTACCGCCTCGAGGAGGACGAGCTCGCGCCCACCCATCCGACCGGGCTCCCGGAGCCGTCCCGCCGAGCCGACCCCGTCCTGTCGCTGCGCGGGAGCTTCGAGACGCTCCCCAACCTCCCGCCCGGCGACTACACCCTGGACCTCGAGCCCGAGTCCGAGTACTGGTCGGCGTCGATCCCCTTCACCGTCGAGATCGGCCGGACGACCGAGGTCGAGGTGGTGCTGCGCCGGCGGTAGCCATCCGCCGCAATGCCTCCTGATCAGTCCGGGGGCACGAAGCCCACCTGGGAGCGGCCGTAGTCGAAGAGCAGTCGCTCGCCCCCGAAGAAGCCGCTGCCGACGAAGCCCAGCGCGTAGGGGTCGGACTCGCCGTCCTCGGCGATGCTGAGCTGGACCGTCGCCGGCGCGTGGCGGCGCCCGCCGATCTCGAACCAGGCCAGTTCGCGAGGACGCTTCGCGAAGGCCCCGCGCGCGCCGCGCGAGGGGGTGGCGTCCCCCTCGAGGCCGTCCAGGAGGCCGAGTCGCGAGGCCGCGGAGTGGTGGAAGAGCGCCGTGAGCTCGCCGGCGCCGGTGTCGATGCAGAACCAGCCCTCCCGATCGCCCTCGAAGCGCGCGCGGACGTAGGGCACCTGCCAGTGCAGCGCGAGCTCCTGCCAGCGCGCGGCCGGCTCCTCGAAGGCCCGCGGATCGAACAGTCGCACCCTCCCCACCTGCGGATCGACCTCCACGATCGCGCGCAGGAAGACGTCCCAGCCGAGGGCGCCCGCGCAGCGCTCCCCGCCGAGCATCCGGTCCGCCATCCCCAGGCTCTCCTGCTCGATGAACACCGGATCCTCGATGGTGAGGGGGCCCAGCTCGAGCGCGTGGGCCCGGCGGAAGACGGCGCGCGCGGGCGGGCCGCCGAAGCCGCCGACGAAGGTCTCGCCGAAGCTCGCCAGCGCCAGCTCGTCGGCGGCGCGCCGGGTCAGGACCGAGCCGCCCAGGCCGCTGTCGAAGAGGAACCAGCCCGGCTCCCGGCCGTCGATGCGCGGGCGCACGAAGAGGTGTCCGCTCGCGGCGCGCCGCACCTCCAGCTCGGGCGGAGCCCCCGCGTCGAAGCGCTCGTCCCGCGCGGCGCGCGCGGGCGGCCCGAAGTCGGGTGGCCCGCCCTCCCAGGGGACCGCGTCATCGACCTCGAGGACCATCGGCTCGCCCTGCGCCGGCGCGAAGGTGATCCGGCGGGGCAGCGGCGGACCGCGCTCCGCCCGCCAGCCCTCGAAGCGCACCGCTCCGCCGCCGAACTCCTCGTCGAAGCGGAATTCCCGCGGGAGGAGACCCGGCTCGTCGAGGACCAGCGTCCCGCTCAGCAGTCCTCCATCGAGACGCAGGCGCAGCGCCCGCGCGCCGGGCTCGGGCGCTCCGGCCAGCTCGGCCTCGAAGGCGGAGCCCTCGCGGCACCAGGCGCCGGATACGAGCCCGGCGGAGGCGAGCAGCCGCTCGCGCGCGAGAAGGACGAGGGGGTAGGACGGAGAGCGCCCGTCCACCCGCCACGCGGTCCGCCCGTCGTAGCCGGTGCTCTCGGGGAAGGGCCCGCGGAGCTCCCGGCGGAAGAGGCCCTCCGGCGAGAGGATCCAGCTGAACTCCGCGGGCAGGCCGTGCCTGGCGGTTCGACCCGAGAGCCGCACGGTCGCGCCGGCGCCGTCCGCGCCGAGCGCCGCGCGGGCCCTCTGGAGGAGCGCGCTGGCGCTCCCGCCGCCGCCGTGCTGGGCGGCCAGCCGCCGGGCGAGCTCGCCGAGGGTCGCCTCCAGCTCCGGCCGCTCCGCCAGGTTCAGGGTCTCCCCGGGGTCCGCGCGCTGGTCGTACAGCTCGCGCGCGCTGAGCTCCCCCGTGGCCCAGCTCCGCCACTCGACGTAGCGGTAGCGCTCGGTCCGGATGCCGTAGCCCATGTACTCGACGCCGTCGGGGGCGGTCCAGATGCCTTGGCGGAGGAACTGGCAGAAGACCGCGTCCTTCCCCGGCCGCGCGCGATCCTCTAGCAGCGGAGCGAAGCTGGTCCCCTCCAGCTCCGCCGGCGCCTCCAGCCCGGCGAGCTCGCACAGCGTGGGGTAGACGTCGACCAGCTCGACCAGCCCCTCGCACGGCCCGCCGTTCCCCCTCGCGCCGGGCGCGGCGACGATCAGGGGCACCCGGGCGTCGATCTCGTAGTTGGTCATCTTGCACCAGCTCCGGTGCTCGCCCAGCTTCCACCCGTGATCCCCCCAGAGGACCACGATGGTGTTCTCCGCGAGGCCCAGCCGCTCCAGCTCGTCGAGCAGCCGACCGATCTGGGCGTCCACGTAGCTCACCGAGGCGTAGTAGCCGTGCCGCAGGCGGCGCATCTCCTCCTCGGGGAGCTCGCTCTGATCGGGGCGCGGGACCTCGCGGAAGTCGCGATAGCCACGCAGCTCCCGCATGGTGTTGATCGCCATCAGCGGCGCGCCCTCGGTGAGCTCGCGGTGCTCCGGCAGGGGGAGCTGGTCGCGCTGGTACAGGTCCCAGTACCGCTTCGGCGCGTTGAACGGCAGGTGGGGGCGGTAGTAGCCCACGGCGAGGAAGAAGGGCTCCTGGCCGCCGGAGAGCTCGGCGAGCTTCTCCAGCGCGAGCTCGGTCTGCACGCCGTCGAAGTAAGCGCTGTCGGGGACGTCGGGCGCCTCCGTGGCGGCGGCCTTCAGGTACCACTCGCCCAGGCGGTCGATGTGGCGCTCCTCTCGCCCCGCGGCGACGATCTGCTGCTTGCGCTGCTCCAGCCAGGCGAGCTCTTCCTCGCCGGCGTAGACCGCGTCGGGATCGAACGGGAAGCCGTCGGCGTGGAGCTTGGGCTCGCTCCAGGAGGCCGGGTCGGGGATGGTGTTGTGGTAGATCTTGCCGATGGCGGCGGTGTGGTAGCCGCCCGCCATGAAGCGCTGGGGCAGGGTCACCGCGTTCGGCGTCGTCTGGCGGAAGTCGGTGCTCAGGTCCCAGACCCTCAGCGTGTCCGGCCGCAGCCCGGTCATCAGGCTCGCCCGGGAGGGATTGCAGACGGCGGACTGGCAGTAGGCCCGCGTGAAGAGGACGCCGTCCGCAGCGAGGCGGTCGATGTTGGGCGTCCTGACGTGCCGCGCTCCGTAGCAGCCCAGCTCGGGCCGCAGGTCGTCCACGGCGATGAAGAGCACGTTGGGGCGCTCCGCTCCGGCGGGGCCCGAGGGGGCCGCGCAGGTGGAGAGCGTCGCCGCGAGGAGGAGGAGCGGCAGCGCGGGGGTGAGCCTGGCGGCGCGGAGGGGGTGGCTTCTCATGGCGGGGAGCTCCGGGGTCGCCTCTCAGTCCGCCTCGGGGTCCGGCACCAGCCCGGCCTCGATCAGGAAGGCCTCGATCGGGCCGGCCGCCAGGGCGTTGCCGGCGGAGTTGGGGTGGGCGTTGGTGGCCGAGACCCACAGCGAGTGCTCGTCCCGGCCCAGGAAGGCCGGCAGCAGGTTCAGGACCGGGATCCCGAGCTCCTCGCAGGTGTCGGCCACGAGCTGGTAGACGTCGGCCAGCTCGTGGCCCTCGTGCAGCCGCACCAGCATGGGGAAGATCACCACGCCCAGCGGGAGGCCGCGCTCCCGGGCCAGGTCGCGCAGCTCGATCAGGGCCTCGCGGCTCTCGCGCCACTGCTCCTGCTGCTCGTCGTCGAAGAAGGAGGCGCGGTAGCTCTCGATGGTGCGGCGCGACACCGAGCGCTTGCGCCGCTGCCAGTCCACCCAGTCGTAGACCCGCGACAGGCGGTTCAGCCGCCCCTCGCGCCGGTAGATCTCCTCGTGCATGCGCTGGACGATCAGCGGATTGCTGTCCAGGCCGGTCGCGTCGTTCACGAAGAACACCACGAAGACCGCGTCGGGCTGATAGGGGAGCCCCGTGCGCCGGAAGGCCTCCAGCTCGTCGCGCGTGTCCCAGTTGGGCTGGGCCAGGTTCAGGATCTCGTAGCGCCGCCGCCCTCCGGCTCGCTGGTTGAGGGAGCGCTCGACGCGCTTCACGAAGAGGTCCTCCAGCGGAACGCGCATCCCCGCGGTGAAGGAGTCGCCCAGCGCGATGGTCCGCCAGGTGCCCTCCGGCTTCTTCCGCTTCCAGTCGCGGTCGTGGTAGCGCAACTTGTTCAGGTCGGCCGGAGTCGCCCGCGCCACCTCGCTCTCGTCGGGCACGGGGGGCCGGATGCCGGCGATCCGGAAGCCGGCCTCGGCCAGGAGCGGGGCGAGGACGACGCCGATCGCGAGGGCCAGGGGACGGCGGCGGGTGGAGCGCACGGCGGGATGGTACCCCGATGCGGTTGTGGGGTTGCGATCCCTTGCGGATTGGCGCAGGCGGTCGTAGGTTTGAATTGCGTGCGGCCCGGTGGGCCGCCGCACGAAACGGACATGATCGCGTACCGCGAACACCGCCGGAACGCTGGCAGGCTTCCGGCTCTGATCGCGCTCGGGCTGGCACTCGCCGGAGGTCCCTCCTCGGCGCAGAGCCTCCCCGCGCGCGACGCGCCCAACGTCCTGCTCATCCTGCTGGACGACGTGGACTGGGGCGACCTGCGGCCCTACAACGCGGCCTCGGAGATCGTGGCTCCCAGCGTCGATCGGCTGGCCTCCGAGGGGATGCGCTTCTCCCAGCACTACTCCAACGGGGCCTTCTGCACGCCGACCCGGATGGCGCTCCTGACCGGCCACTACCCGAGCCGCTACGGCCTGCGGCGGGCGCTGGGCCAGCAGAGCCACCGCGGCATCCCCGGGGACGTCCTGACCCTGCCCGAGGCGCTGCGGCGCGCGGGCTATCGAACCGGGCACGTCGGGAAGTGGCACGTCGGTTCGGAGAAGGCGGAGTTCCTGCCGAACCAGCGCGGCTTCGAGCACAGCGTGCGGCTGGTGGACGCGTTCTCGGTGTCGAACTACTCCCGCTTCCTGCTCAGCTTCGACGGCGCCGCCCCGGTGCTCTTCGACCAGGGGGAGCACCTGACCGAGGTCCTGACCGACCACGCCCTGCGCTTCCTCGAGCACGACGCGGGTGACCGGCCCTTCTTCCTCAACCTGTGGTACTTCGCGGCCCACGAGCCGCTGGATCCGCCGGCCGGCTTCGACTACGCCCGCTACGGCTACGACCCGAGCACCGAGCGCGGCCGCTTCGCCGCCCTGGTCACCAACGTCGACCTGCAGATCGGTCGGCTACTGGCGAAGCTGGACGAGCTGGACCTCGCGCGCGACACGCTGGTCCTCTTCACGAGCGACAACGGCGGGAGCGAGGACATCCACCTGGGGATCCCCGGTCGCCTCCTGCGGGGCGGCAAGAGCCGGATCCTGGAGGGCGGGATCCGCACGCCCCTGATCGTGCGGTGGCCGGCGGCGGTCCCGGCGGGGATGGCCAACGACACCCCGGTCGCGAGCATGGACGCCTTCCCCACCCTGGCCGCCGTGGCGGGGGCGGACGGCTTCGATCCCTTCCTGGGGGGCCGCAGCTACCGGGACGTCCTCGAGAGCGGCCTGGGTCGCTCGCGGGGGCAGCCGCTCTTCTGGGAGACGCGGCGCAAGGCCCTCTACTTCCACGAGTCCCAGGGTCGTTACGTCGACTACGCGGTGCGCCTTCGGAACTGGAAGCTGGTCTGCCACCTGGGCTACATCGGCCTCCACGACATCGATCGCGACATCGGCGAGAGCATCAATCGGGCCCTCGAGAGGCCCGAGGTCGTTCACGAGCTGCAGGGGCACTACCAGCGCTGGCGGTGGGAGGTGGGGACCATCCCCTACCGCGACTCCCTCTCCCTGTCGGGCAGCGCGGTCGAGCGGCAGGGGATCTTGTTCTTCGATGCCGCCGGGGGCGCGGCCCGCATCGCGCCCAGCGCGCGCTTCGACTTCCACAACGGCGACTTCAGCCTGATCACGCGCGTCCGACCGCGCGCGCTGAGCGGCGAGCGCGTGATCGCCCAGAAGCAGGGGAGCTGGCGCCTCGGGCTGTCCGACGACGAGGTCTTCCTGGAGGTGCGCTCGACCGACGGCCCCCGCCTGAGGCTGCACGCCGGTCCCCTGCCGCCCGATCGCGAGGTCCACCTCGCCTTCGCCGCCAAGAGCTGGGGGGTGAGCCCCACCACCTTCGCGCTCTTCGTCGACGGCCTTCGAGCGGACCTCCTGACCGCCGGAGTCGAGTCGGTGCAGCCCAGCGACCACCCGATCCTGATCGGCAACGACGAGCTCGGGGGCCGCCCCTTCCGGGGCACGATCTGGCTGCCGGTGCTCTCGTCCATCTCGCTCACCGACGGGGAGATCGCGAACCACTTCCGCTGCGGCAGCCCCGGCGGGGGCTGAGGGCCGTCAGCGCGGCCCGCTCTCCCCGAAGGAGCCCGTGTCGAGGTAGCGGATGGCGGCCTCGATGACCTCGGGCTTGCGCATGAGGAATGAGTGGAGGCCGTCCACCAGCAGGAAGTCCTCGGCGCCCTCGAGGCGTGCCTCCTCGACCGCCACCACGCCGTCGTCGTCCCCCTCCAGCAGGGGATTCCAGCCGCGGCCGTCGCCGCGCCCGCCGGCGATGATGCCGAAGCGGCAGGCGGGGAGCGGCACCGCGCGCGCCTCCTCCAGGGCCACTCCCCGCCCCGAGGGGCCGGCGATCGCCCGGAAGGGCATGAAGTCCTCCAGCGCCGAGGCCAGGGAGGACCCGCGACTGGGGGGCGCGAGCATCAGCAGCCGGTGCACCTCGATGCGCTCCTTCCAGGGCGCCTCGCGCGAGAGGGCCTCGCGCGCCACCAGCCCGCCCAGGCTGTGGGTGACGAAGGAGACGCGGGCCACGCCCTCCAGCGAGTCGAGCAGCTCCACCAGGCCGTCGGCGTGCTCGGCGATCGATCGCCGCGTGCTGGGGTAGCCGATCCCGGTGGCGTCGTAGCCGGCCTCGGGCAGGGCGTCGCGGAGGCGATCGAAGGAGGAGCGCGTGCGGCCCAGGCCGTGGAGCAGGATCACAAGGTGCTCGCTCTCCAGCTCGATCGCCTCGTCCAGGCGGAAGCGTTCGAAGGCAGCGCGGCAGGCCTCGCGCGTTCCCCAGGCGCGGCGGCGGTCCTCGGGATCGAGCAGCCGAAAGTGACCCGTGAAGACGTTCTCCTGGATGCGCCAGTCGGCGAACCAGAAGACGTCGCCCCAGAACTGCTTCCCGCCGAGGGTGCCGAACTCCAGGTTGAAGCGGCCGCCGCCGTGGGCCGCCTCCAGGCGGGAGACCAGCTCGCGCTCGCACTCCGGGAGGCTGCCGATGGCCAGCACCTCGGGGGGCTCGGCGGTTGAGACCAGGCGATAGAGGTCGCGCTCGCGGTCCCACTCGACAGCGTGGCCGAGGACGGGGGGGCGCAGGGGCTCGAAGGAGGCGGATTCCATGGGCGGGAGGAAGGTGGGGGGAGGCGAGGGCTCATCGGGCCTGCGGCAGGCCGGGGCCAGGCCGAGGAGGAGCAGGAGGGGGGCGGAGCGGATCACGGTTGGGGCGATGGGATCAAAAGGCCGCTGAAGTACCGCTCGTCGGTGAGGCCATCGAGCAGCTTCAAGCCATCGGCGAGGGTGGCGCCCGGTCCGGCCGACAGGGCCAGATCGGGCTCGGGGCCGAAGTCCTCCAGCACCCATTCCCTGAGCTCCGCGGCGTCGTGGGCGACCCGATCGCCCAGAGCGTACTCCAGCTCGCCAGGATCGCCCTCGCTCGCGGCGCGGATCTCGATCGAGGCATGCGGAGGGAGCTCCGCCATCCCGGTGGGCGTGGGGAGGTTCAAGCTCACCGCCATCCGGTAACCAGGCGCCCAGTCCAGCTCGTTTCGTGTCCCCAGCTTGATCCTCCAGATCCCCGCCTCCCTGCAGGCGGACAGGATCTCGAGAACGCGCACGAGGGGTGCCGCCTCGTCGGCCTGGATCAGGATGGGGTCGTCGGGCACCGGGGGGGAGCTCGGCGAATCGCGATACAGGGGCCGGGTCTGCATCCCTGCGGCGGCCTCGCGGAGGAAGACGAGCAGGCGGACGTCGTCCGGCGGAGCATCGCTCCGGATGAGCGGGCCCTCCTCGGTGCCGACCCCCCCGTCGGCAAAGAGGAGCAGAACGGGCAGGGCCGCATCCGGATCATACCGGGCCTCATGAGCCAGGATCGACCGTGGGAGCGTGATCCGATTCGCGAGCTCCGGAGGAGTGACGACCGGCCGCCAGATGCACTCGTAGAGCGTCCAGCCAAAGCAGGGGGGGATCACTACGGCGCACAGTGCGAAGACGCGGCCTCGGTCCTTCTTGCGACGGGTGAGGAGCACACTCAGCGCGCCGAGGCCGCAGATCACGGACAGGGCTCCCGGAACGATGGCCGGCAGCATAGCGTGGGGTGTGTCCACGAAAGGAACCGGATGAGCGTACGCGTACCACCCGTACGAGCGGGAATCGCCCGCCCATAGCGAATCCACGAAGTGGTTCTGCCCCCATGCGGCCACGTAGGCGAAGGCCGCGGTGAAGGTCAGGGCGATGATCGCCAGCGGATGGAAGCGGCCCTCCCGTCGCCCGGTCGCAGCCGCGACGATGGCCCCGACGACCAGGATGGCGATCGCATTGGCGCTCGATCCCCTCGGGAACGATCCCATCGGGATGCCGTATCCCAGGGCGACGAACCACGCGAGGAGGGTGGAGGCGGCGAGCAACAGGTAGAGCCGGATCTTCAGACCAGCCGCCCTACCCGGGATGGCTCGCGCCAGCCGGTAGACGAGCAGGACCAGGGTCCCCAGCACGCCGGCGAGGATTGCGTAGAGGACCCCGATGACCAACCACCAGGCCCAGTGCACGGGTCCGAGTATAGTCGATCCGGCAACCCTGGACCCAAAAAGGAGGCGGGACCCCGCTCACCCTGAAGCGAGGCCCCGCCCTGCGTCGTCTCCCCTACCGCGAACGGTGAGGGAATCGCATCAGGGACACACTGTGAACTCGACGGCGTCAGTCAGCGCGATGTCGTCCGGAGCGGCAAAGCCCCGATCGCGGCACCAGAACTGGGCGTAGACCGCGGCTCCCGCGCTCAGACCCTTCTGGGCCATGTAGGCCTGTGAGAAGTGCGCCCTCAGCGTTCCCGTGCAGTCGCTGGGCCCGCCTTGGGTTCCTCCAGACATCTGGGGCGGGAGCTGCATCATCGGTGATTGAACGCATAGGGTGCCCCCCGCGAAGGGGACCGACGCGGGGCCCAGACCCCAGGTCAGGATTCCAATGCTGTGGTTGATCAGGTCGCTGGCGACCAGCTCGAAGTTGTCGCCCACGCTCAGGCTGGCGGCGCCCGAGAAGCTCACCGAAGGCGTGCAGCCGGTGCTGGTGATCTTGGGCGTGCAGTACACCAGCGGGGCCGGCGAGCAGCTGAGGAACACCCAGGCGGTGCCCCCGCGGGTCCCCGGACCCTCGGCCCCCGGGGCGCCGACGATCAGGTCTCCCTTGCCGTCCACGTTGAGATCGCCGGCGCCCGCTACCGCGTGTCCGAATCGATCGCCGGGCCGCTGGCCCCCGATCTCCATCAAGAGGCCGCCACCCTGGCCCGAGAACGCCCGCGCCAGGCC
Organism: uncultured Planctomycetaceae bacterium; assembly: GCA_964615935.1. Classification (GTDB taxonomy): domain Bacteria; phylum Planctomycetota; class UBA1135; order UBA1135; genus CAZTTG01. Next base: position 18,112 of record CAZTTG010000083.1, read on the forward strand.
GGTCAGGCCCGCGGCTCCCGGGGCGCCGACCAGGAGGTCGGGCCGCCCGTCGCCGTCCACGTCGCCGGGGCAGGCCAGGGACTCGCCGAAGGCGTCGCCGTAGGCGTCGCCGCTCAGGGTGTGCAGGACCGAACCGTCGGCGCCCGAGAGGATGAGGACGTAGCCCGCTCCGGAGCTCGGCTGCGCGGCGCCCGCGGCGAAGTCGAGGACGGTGTCGCCGTCGAAGTCGCCCGCCGGGCCGACCGCCCCGCCGAGCTGGTCTCCTCCGCCGGCTGCGGTGCAGGTCTGGAGGACCTTGCCGTACCGGCCGGAGTACAGGCGGGCCATCCCCGCCTCGGGCGCGGACTGGTCGCTGCCGGTGGCCCCCACGACGACGTCCGCGTAACCGTCCGCGTCCACGTCGCCGACACCGGCAACCGACCAGCCCATGAAATCGTAGGGCGCGTCGCCCTTGAGCACGAGCAGGGGCGCCCCGGTCTTGCCGGAGAACACCGTCGCAGAGCCCGAATCGGGGCCGGCGGCGTTGGATCCCCGCGAGCCCACGATGAGGTCGTCGCAGCCGTCGCCGTCGACGTCGCCCGCTCCCGCCACGGCCGAGCCGAAGTAGCTCAGGGTCGAGGTCCCCAGGAAGAGGTGGAGCTCGCTGCCGTCCGCGCCGGAGAAGACCCGGGCGGTTCCGGTGGCGGCGTCCAGCTCGGCTCCGACGATCCAGTCCGGCCAGCCGTCCGCGTTCACGTCCCCCGCGCCGGCCACCGCGACCCCCAGGCGATCGTCGGCCGAGTTGCCGTGGACGGTCGCCAGCACGGCTCCGTCCAGGCCGGAGTAGAGCACCGCCCGGCCGGCGAAGGGGCCGCCGGCGTCAAAGCTGGGGTCCCCGACCAGGAGGTCGCCGACCCCGTCCTTGTTCACGTCGCCCACGGCCGCCACCGAGGAGCCCAGGGTGGCCGAGGCCTGCTTGCCGTCGAAGGCGTAGAGGGCGCTCTGGGCCGGCGCCTGCAGGGAGAGGATCGGTAGGATGAGGGCGCCCACCAGCGCCCCGACCGGCAGGAGCCGGGGCAACGTACCCACCTCGGGACCTTCTTCTGGCTGCATGTCGCTTCCTCCAGGACCCGCGCCGCGAGGGCTCGGATCCCTCTGGATCCCCGGGGAGGGACCCTCCCGCCGGCACCGGATCGGCGAACCGGCAACCCTGTTCTCCGCAGGCCGGCCCCGGGACGGGGGAGGTTCTCGCCGAGAAACGAGCCTTCCTCCCCGGATGCGGCCGGAGATGGCCCCGAGGGGCCCTTCCCGGCCCCCGGGGCCCGATCCGGCCGCGCGTGAGCCGGGCCGCGGCCGCCCCCGGGAGCCGGGCCGGGACGGGCAGCGCCCCCGCTTCCCGTCTCCGGCTACGATGGGGGGGACCCCCGCGAAAGGACGAGTCGATGTCGAGAGCGCACCTGCGATGGAGCTGGCCGGTCATCCTGACCCTCGTGTCTGCCCTCGCGGCCCCACCGGCGGCCGCGCAGTACGCCAGGGGGCTGCGGGTGTGCGCCGAGTGGGAGCCCGCGGTCGGCACCCTGATCAGCTGGCCGCTGGGAATCCCCAAGGCGCTGGTCATCGAGCTGGCCTCCGACGACCTGCTCTACGTCCTGGTGGTCTCCCAGGCGGCCGAGAACCAGGCCCGCTCCAAGTTCCAGTCCTGGGGGATCGATCCCGCCCAGGTCGAGTACATCCGCGCCCCCGTCCAGACCCACTGGCCCCGGGACTGGGGCCCGCACCAGGTCTTCGACGAGAACGGCCTCTGGGGCATCGTCGATCCCATCTTCGAGGGCTACCCCTGGGTCCCGACGGCCTGCCAGCCGGTCAGCTCGCCGGGGGGCCACAACGGGGACGACGCGGTCAACGCCGACGTGGCCCAGCACTTCGGCGCCCCGCTGCACACCATGCCGGCCTACCTCGTCGGCGGGAACTTCCTGGTGGACGGCTGCTCGGCGGCCTTCTCCACCTGCGTCATGCTGGGCGAGAACGCGCAGCTGTGGACCCCGGCCGAGTTCCTGGCGCTGGCGGAGCAGTACCTGGGCGTCGAGGACTACTGCATCGTGGGCAACACGGAGAACATGGGCATCCAGCACATCGACTGCTGGTTCAAGCCCCTCGACGAGGAGACCCTGCTGGTCAAGCGGCCCCCGGTCGGGCACGAGGAGTACGACCGCATCGAGGCCAACCTCGCCGTGCTGGAGGGCCTGACCAGCTGCTACGGTCGCCCCTACCGGATCGTGCGCATCGACTGCGATCCCTACGACGGATACAACGTCGCCGCCTACACCAACTCGCTGATCCTGAACGGGAAGGTGCTGGTGCCCCAGTTCAACATCCCCAGCGATCCCGCGGCGCTGCAGACCTTCGCCGACGCGATGCCCGGCTACGAGGTCATCGGCTTTCCCTGGAACCTGTGGTACTACTACGACGCCCTGCACTGCCGCACGCGGGCCGTCTTCGACCGGCACATGCTGCGCTTGCAGCACCGGCGGATGGACGAGGCGGCCCCCTTCCTCGCCGGGCACGAGGTCGAGGTCTTCATCGACGACCGCAGCGAGGCCGGCCTGATCGCCGCCGAGCTGAGGATCCACTGGCGCCTCGAGGGACATGCGAGCTGGAGCTCGGTGCAGCTCTCGCCCACAGCTGAGGCCGACGTGTACGCGGCGACGATCCCGGGTCAGGCCGCGGGCAGCGCGGTCGAGTACTGGATCGCCGCGGCGGACCTCTCGGGGCGCGCCGAGACCCTGCCGCGCACCGCGCCCGACGGCTTCTATCGGTACGCCATCGATCCCCCGGCGGGCAGCCCCTACTGCCTCCCCGGGGCCAACGGCGCGCAGATCGCGACGACCGGCAGCGGCAGCGTCTCGGCCAACGACCTGGTCCTCTTCGCCCTGCCGGTGCCGGACGGGGTGAACGGGATCTTCTTCTACGGCGACCTGCAGAGACAGCTCCCCTTCGGCAACGGCACCCTCTGCGTGGACGGCACCGTGGCCCTCTTCCGGCTCCTGCCGCCGGTCAACGCCGGTCATCTGGGAGTCCTGTCGTACGCGGTCGACCTCACCGACCCGCCGAACCCCAACGGCCAGATCCACCCGGGCACCACCTGGAACTTCCAGGCCTGGTTCCGGGACGGTCCGAGCTGGGACCTCTCGGACGCGGTGGAGATTCCCTTCACGCCCTGAGATCCGAATCCAACGCGTTGAGAGAGGGAGGAGTCGTGCAGAAGATCACCCGCAGGACCTTCGTCGCGCAGACCCTGGGAGCCTCGGCCTTCCTGGCCGGCTGCCGCGCCGCGCCCGGCGGCGGCCGACCCACGGCGGCCGACTGGGTGGACCTGGGCGAGAGCGGCGTGGCCGTGCCCCGCCTGGCCATGGGCACCGGCACCCACGGCTGGAAGAAGGCCTCCGACCAGACGCGCCTGGGGCGGGAGGCCTTCTCGCGTCTCGTCGCCCACGGGGTCGAGCGGGGGGCGGCCTTCATCGACGCCGCCGACCTCTACGGCAGCCACGAGCTCGTGCGCCACGCGCTGCGCGACGGAGCCATCTCCCGCGATCGGGTGGCCATCCTGAGCAAGATCTGGCACTCCGAGGCGCCCGAGATGGTCCCCAGCACCGACGCCGTGGCGGACGTGGAGCGCTTCTGCCGGGAGATGGGGGTGGACGAGATCGACGTCTGCCTCCTGCACTGCGTGCAGGACCCCGCCTGGCCCGATCAGCTCGAGCGCCACCGCGACGGCCTCTCGTCCCTCAAGGAGCGCGGTCTGGTCCGCGCTGTGGGCTGCTCCTGCCACACCCACGCGAGCCTTCGGGTGGCGGCCGAGCACCCCTGGGTGGACGTGCTCCTGGCGCGCATCAATCCACACCACAAGCGGATGGACGAGGACGCCTCCACCGAGGATGTGGTGCAGACCCTCGAGCTGGCCCGCGCGGCGGGGAAGGGCGTGCTGGGCATGAAGATCTTCGGCTGCGGGGACCTGACCGCGCCCGAGCAGCGCCGCGAGTCCCTGAGGCTCGCCCTGGGGACCGGCCTGATGGACGCCGCCACCATCGGCTTCACGGCGCCCGAGCAGATCGACGACGCCATGGACCGCGTCGACGAGGTCCTGGTGGCCTGAGCGCAGGAGCTCGCCCATGAACACCCGCGACGAAGGCGCGCGCCCCGGCACCGATCCGTCCTCCCTCAGCCGGCGGGAGCTCCTGTTCCGGGGGGCCGCGGTCGCCGGCGCTCCGGCCGTGGGCAAGGGCGCGGCGGAGCTCTCCCGGATCCTGGGGCCCTCCCTCGGCCGGCCGCCCGACGGCCAGGGGGCGGTCCGCATCGGAGTGGTGGGCGGCGGCTTCGGCCGGGCCTTCCACTGGCACGAGCACCCCGACTGCGCGGTCGAGGCGGTCAGCGACCTGATCCCCGAGCGTCGGACCGCACTGATGCAGACCTACGGCTGCTCGAAGTCCTACGAGTCGCTGGAGAAGCTGGTCCGGGACCCATCCGTGGACGCGGTGGCGGTCTTCACCGGGGCCCCCGACCACGCCCGTCACGTGGCCCTGTGCATGGAGAGCGGCAAGCACGTGTTCTGCGCCTGCCCCGCCTGCCTGACGGTGGAGGAGGCGGACCGCTTGGTGGAGGTCAAGCAGCGCACCGGCCTGCGCTACATGAGCGCCGAGACCACCTACTACCGCTGGCCGACCATCACCGCGCGGCGCCTGTACCGGGAGGGGAAGCTCGGCGAGCTGGTGTGGACCGAGGCGGAGTACTACCACCCGGGCATCGCACGCACGACCCACGGCCTGTCCTGGAGGGAGGGGGTGCGCACCTGGCGCTACGGCTACCCCCCGATGCTCTACCCGACGCACTCCACCGCTTTCTGGGTGGGCGTGACCCGCGGGCGGCTCAGCCGGGTCTCGTGCATCGGGACCGGAGATCCGGAGGAGCCGGCCCTGAAGGACAACGACTACCAGAACCCCTTCCTCAACGGCATGGCCCTCTTCCAGAGCGAGTCGGGACACCCGGTGCGCTGCAACGTGGCCTGGGACATCCACGCCCACGGCGAGCGCGCTCAGTGGCTGGGCACCCGCGGGGCGCTCTACATGCCCGGCTGGGGGGGGCAGCCGTACCGGCTCCAGCTCGAGGGCGAGGACGCCGCCGAGCCGCCGGACTACTGGCACCTGGTGCCGGAGGGGATGCGCCGGGACAGCGGCCACGGCGCCTCGCACCCCTTCCTCACCCACGAGTTCGTGCGCGCCCTGGTCGAGGACCGGGAGCCGGAGATCGACCTCTACGAGGCCCTGGCCTTCTGCGTGCCGGGCATCGTCGCGCACCGCTCGGCGCTCCGCGGCGGCGAGCAGCTCGAGATCCCGCGCTTCGATTCCGATTGAGGCCCGAGGAGGATCCGCCCTCGGGTTGTCCACGCGCGGCACGTCTCTTGCTCCTCCAAGGCCATTCGAAGGCCCCAGGAGTGCAGAGCCATGTGGACGACACGCAGATCGACCGTCGGGCTGGGATTCGTCCTCGCCTCCCTTTGCGCCGCGCAGTCGCCGATCGATGACGGTGCGGAGGATCCCCTCGCGGACGCGGTCGAGGTCAACAACCGTTTCGCCGTCGTAACGCACCTGCGGGCCGTGTCGGGCCGGGAGAACCTCGTCCTCTCGCCATTCAGCATCCGCGCCGCCCTCGGTCTGGTCCTCGAGGGCGCTGCGGGGGAGACCCGCGGGGAGCTGGAGGCGATCCTCTTCCCCGGCCTCGAGCGGCTCCCTCCCGCGAGCGAGAGCCAGCGGCTGGGACGGACGCTCCTCGAGGACGGGAGGCCGGGCGGCGAGATCCGGCTGGCCAGCGCCCTCTGGACGCAGGAGGGCGGGAGCTTCCTCCCGAGCTTCCTCGAGCGAGTCGCGCAGCGGCACGGCGCGTCCCTGGAGACCGTCGACTTCCACGGGGATCCCGACGCCGCCTGCGCGCGCATGAACGAGTGGACGCGGCGGCAGACCGGGGGACTGATCGAGGGAGGATGGAGGCGGGAGCGCGTCCAATCGCTACTGGGGCTGGTCCTGGCGAACGCCTTCTGCTTCCGGGCCGAGTGGCAGAAGGTATTCCACCGGCGGGGAGGGGAGGGCGAGCCGTTCTGGATCGCCCCCGAGAAGCGGATCGCCGCACGCATGATGTCGGTGACGTCGAGGCTCCGCCACTTCGCGGATCCGCGGCTGGAGGCGGTGGTGATCCCCTACCGGGGCTGCTCCTTCTCCATGCTGGTGCTCCTCCCCGAGGACGTGGTGGGGGGCGTGGCCGCGCTGGAGAGGGCTCTGACTCCCGCCTACCTGGCCGAGATCGTCGGAGAGGCGAAGGCCCGCAAGATGGTCCTGGTCATGCCCCTCTTCGAGATCCGCAGCCACGTGGACGTCGCCGTGCTCCTCGCCGACGGCGGGCCGCCGCGCGTCTTCCGGGCGGGGGAGGCGGACCTGTCCGCCATGACCCGCGAGCAGGGCGCCTTCCTCGGCGAGATGGAGCAGGAGGCGGTCATCCAGGTCGACGAGAAGGGCACCCGGGTGGCCGCGGTCACGCGGGGCAAGGTCTACATGGGGCCCGGCCCGCCGCCTCCTCCGGAGATGCACGTCGATCACCCCTTCGTCTACGCGATCCTCCACGAGCCCACTGGGGCGATCCTCGTGATCGGACGGCTGGCGCGTCCCGACGGCGAGCCGCTGCCCGACGCCGCCTACCCCGCGGACCGGCCGTGGCGAAATTCTGAGGGACCCCTGCCGCCCGGCTTTGTGCCGGCAGAGGGAGGGCCGCCCGGTCCGCCTCCACCGACGCCGCCGACTCCTCCGCCCGCTCCGAAGGGGAAGGGCGGGAGGACGGACGGGGAGTGATCCGGGCGCATTCCGCCGGGGAGGAGTCCCGGGTAGCATGGGGCGCCACCGGCCAGCGGGCGAGGCGCGAGGGGCCATCCGCCGTCCGGCTTGCCGGAGAAGGTGACGAGATGACCGCCGAGCCATCCTCCCGCGACTCCCCGGACGAGGACCGGGATGGCGCCGAGGAGCTGCTCTTCGAGTGCCTGGAGCGCATCGAGCTCGAGGGCGAGGGCGCGATCGACGAGCTGCTCGCGGCCCACCCCGAGCACGCCGAGACGGTGCGGGCCCGGCTGGTCGCGCTGAGGGGCGTGGGGCTCGTCGGGAAGGCGCACCCCGACCGGATCCCCGAGCGGCTGGGCGGCGGGGGGATGGGGGTGGTGTACCTCGCCGAGCAGGAGTCCCTGGGGCGGCGGGTGGCGCTCAAGCTGATCCGTCCCGAGCACCTCTACTTCCCCGGGAGCCGCGAGCGCTTCCGGCGCGAGGTGCGCGCGGTGGCCCTGATGCAGCACCCGGGGATCGTGCCGGTGTACACCGTCGGCGAGGAGGACGGGGTGCCCTACTTCGCCATGGAGCGGATCGAGGGCTGCACCCTGGCCGAGGTCCTCGAGCACCTGTCGACGCGCGCGCCCAGCGACCTGCAGGGACGGGACCTGGTCGAGGCGATCGGGCTCTGCTCCGACCCCGCTCCCGAGGGGGAGGAGCCGCCGCGGCCGCCCTTCGGGGGGAGCTGGACCGACGCCTGCCTGCAGCTAGTCCGGCAGGTGGCCCTGGCCCTGACCCACGCCCACGCCCGCGGGGTGCTGCACCGGGACGTGAAGTCCTCCAACATCGCCATCGACCGCTCGGGTCGGGCGATGCTCCTGGACTTCGGCCTGGCCAGCGCGGAGGGCGCCGATCACCTGACTCGCAGCGGCTCCCAGCCGGGCTCGCTGCCCTACATGTCGCCCGAGCAGGTGCGCGGCGAGAGGGAGCTGGACGCGCGCACCGACGTGTATTCCCTGGGGGTGACCCTCTACGAGCTCCTGACCCTGCGGCGCCCCTTCGCCGCCGAGACCACCGAGCTGGTGCGCTCGCGAATCCTCGAGGGCGCCGCGCCCGGCGTTCGGCGGCTGAATCGCGGCGTGCCCTGGGACGTGGAGACGGTCTGCCTGACGGCCATCGAGCGCCGGCGCGAGGACCGCTACCCCGGCGTCGCCGGCCTGGCCCGGGACCTGGAGAATCTCATGGGGCGTCGCCCCATCGAGGCCCGCCGCCCGGGTCCCTGGCTGCGCCTCCTGCGCTGGGCCCAGCGGCACCCCACCGCCAGCGTGGGCTCGGCGCTGGTCCTGGCCCTCGCGGCGATCGCGTTGGGTCTCGTCGCCTGGCAGCAGAAGCTGCACGGGGACCAGCTCGAGCGGCGCGGGATCGAGCTCCAGGAGCAGCGCGACATCGCCCGACAGCGCTTCGAGGAGATGCGGAAGCAGGCCACCAGCCTCCTGTTCGAGCTGCACGACAGCATCCAGTTCCTGGCCGGCTCGACCCGGGCTCGCGAGCTCCTGGTGGGTCGCGCCATCGAGCTCCTGGAGAGGCTGTCGGAGGTCGCCGAGGAGGAGCCGGAGCTGAAGTCCGAGCTGGCCGTGGCCTACGCCAAGCTGGGGGACATCCTGGGCAATCCCCAGATGTCGAGCCTGGGCGATCTGGAGGGCGCGCAGGTCCAGTACGAGAAGGCCATGAGCCTGTTCGACCAGGCGCTGGCGGCGAATCCGACCGAATGGAGGCTGAAGAAGAACCGGTGCGAGGCCATCGGGTGCCTGGCGCTCGTGGCGCAGGCCCGGGGCGACCTGGAGGCCGAGGCGTCGTGGCTCGAGCGCGGGACTCGCGCCGCGGAGGAGCTGTACGAGAACCACCCGGCGCAGCTCACGCGGCTGGACGTGCTGGGTCGCAACCTGCAGCTCCGCTCCCAGTTCCTGATGCGCGCGGGCCGGGGAGATGAGGCCATGGAGTGCACCCTGCGGGCGGTGGAGCTGTACGAGGAGCTCGGCCGCGATCTCCCCGGCGACGCCGACACGGAGATGAAACTCGCGCTGGCCCTCGGAGAGAGCGCCCGGATCCTCACCGCCATGGGTCACCAGCTGGAGGCCCGGGAGAACCTCGAGCGCGCCCTGGCGCTGTGGGAGGATCGGATCGGGGCGGACCCCGACAACGCCTGGATACGCGGGGTCCGATCCCGCGACCAGCTCCTCCTGAGCGGGGTCCAGTCGGCGATGGGGGAGGGCGCCGAGGCCCTGGAGAACGCCCGCGTCGCGACCGCCGAGGTCGAGGCTCTGGTCGCGAGCGACCCGCGGAATGCCGAGTGCAAGCGGCAGCTGCAGTTCGCCCTCCTGACCTGCGGCCCGCTGGCCCTCTCCTTTGGGGAGGTGGGGGAGGCGATCGAGCACCTGGAGCGGGCGCTGCACGTGGGCGAGGAGGTGCTGGCCCTGGGGGAAGACGTCTCGGCCACCGACCTGAATCGCTATGGACGGATCCAGCTCGCGCGCGCGTACCTAAGTCGCGGGCGATCGGGTGGCCTGCCTCGAGCACAACCTGCGGTGCGTGGCCGACTACGAGCGGGCGCTGGCGGAGCGGCCGGCGAGCGACATGATCCGCGGCCTCTACGTGGCGACCCTTTGGCAGGTCGAGGAGGCCCTTCGGTTCGCCGGCGCGGAGCCCGAGGCGGTGGCGGTCCTGGAGCAGGTCGTGGAGGAGGAGGGCGCGGAGGGCCAGCGGACCTCCGATCGGCTGGCGCTCTCCGCCGCGCACCTCTTCCGGGCGCGCGTCGGCCTGATCCAGCAGCTCGACCGGGAGGCCGAGGACGCGCTCGAGCGATCCCGGCGGATCCTCGAGGAGGTCCGCGCGCAGGAGCCCGACCACCCCCAGGTCGCGGCCCAGGGTCTGCAGCTCTTCGACGGCCTGGCCCGGGTCTGGCTGCGCGCGGGCGACGACGAGGAGGCCCTCGCGCTGTACCGCGAGGGGCTCGAGTGGTCGCGGGCGTTCTGGAGCGGTGAGCGCAGCAGCCGGCTGGTCACCCATCGGCTGTCGGACCTGGTCCGGGGACTGGTGTCGGTCTCGATCGAGATGGACGAGGGCGGGGAGGTGGAGCGCCTGGAGCGGCGCCTGCTGGAGATGCTGGAGGAGATGGCCGGGCGGGCGGATCCCTCCTTCGTCGAGATCCACGCGCTCGCCGGCTGGCTGCTCGATTGCGAGACCGACCGGCTGCGCGATCCCGTGCGCGCGCACGCCCTGGCCGAGCGAGCGGTCGAGCTCACGCCCCAGGGGCAGTACCTGTGCATGGAGACCCTCGCCCGGGCCTGCCTGCGGATCGGCCGGCCCGACGATGCTCTGGTCCACGCCGAGAGCGCCCGGTCGGGCCTTCCTCCCTTCGCGGACGAGGAGGAGCGCGATCGCCTGGATCGCCTCTGCGCCGAGTGCCTCGCGGCGATCGCGGAGGACGTCTAGCGCTCGCCGGGAGGCGAGCGCGGGCCCCGTCAGGGGCCCGTGCGCGCCAC
>CAZTTG010000084.1:0-28145 GCA_964615935.1 uncultured Planctomycetaceae bacterium
CCATGTGGCGAGACAATCGGTTGAGCCGCTCGAGGCTGCAATGCCGTGGACCGTGCCTGACGGCCGGAGGAATCGCTCGTGGGGGCAGGAATCCCGTCGGCGTCCCGGGAGGCTGCGACGAGGCCGCGCCCGCGAAGCGGGCCGGCCGAGTAGACCGCTCTCATCTGCCGTTGCGTCGGTCGCGGCCGTGCGCTCACAGGAATGGGTAGCGGGGGCAGCAATCCCGTGGGCTTCCCGTCAGGCGTCATCGAGGCCGCGCCCGCGAAGCGGGCCGGCCGAGTAGACCGCTCTCATCGGCCTACCCGACTCGCGACCGAATCCGCGCCGGCGGCCGGAAGGCCCAGCGCACCCGGCCGATGAGCGCCGCCGACAGATCGTCCAGCAGGGTGTAGGCCAGGGGCACCACCCACAAGGTGAAGAAGGTGCTGATGGCCAGGCCGCCGGCCACGCAGGTGGCCAGCGCGCGGTAGTCGATGCCCTGGCTCGGAGGCGGCGCCAGGGCCATGGGCAGGAGGCCGCAGACCGTGGTCAGCGCGGTCATCAGGATCGGGCGCACGCGCTGGGCGGATCCCTCCAGCACCGCCCGGGCGCGCTCCATGCCCCCGACCCGCAGGCGGTGGACGCGGTCCAGCAGCACGATCCCGTTGTTCACCACCACCCCGGCCAGGATGATGACCCCGAACCACCCCACCGTATCCATGGTGGTGCCCGAGACGTACAGGGTCCAGCAGGCGCCGGCGATGGCGAAGGGGATGGTGAACAGCACCGAGAAGGGGAGCAGGAAGGACTCGAACAGGATCCCCATCAGCAGGAAGGCCAGGGTCACCGAGAGCAGGAAGGCCCGGGCCATCTCGAACAGCTCCTCCTGCTGGCGCCGGCTGAGCAGGCCCTCCTCGCCGATCTCGTAGCCCCGCGGCAGCTCCAGACCGGCGGCCAGCGCGGCGTGGCCCGCCTCGGAGACCGCCTTCTGCTGCAGGGGACCGTCCACCTCGCCCACGATGGTGTAGGAGGTCTTGCCGTTGCGCCGGTAGATCCAGCGGCTGCCGCGCATGAACTCGAGCTTGGCGAAGGACGAGAGGGGCACCGCCGACGCGCCGGTGAACACCTGCAGGTCCTTCAGCGTGTTCAGGCCCGCGACCTCCTCCTCGTCGTACTCGATGATCAGCGGGACCTCGCGCCCCGGCTCCTGGTAGCGCGGGAGCTGCCACCCGCGCAGAGCCCAGGAGATGTTGCGCAGGGTGGCGTCGGCGGTCACCCCCCGGGCGCTGGCGACCTCCGGGTCCATCACCACCCGCAGCTGCTCGGGGGATGACTGCAGCCGGGAGGTGATGCCCGTGAGGCCCGGCACGCCCTTCAGGATCTCCTCGGCGTGCTGCCCGATCCGCTCAAGCTCCTCGGAGTCGGGCCCGTGCAGCCGGAAGGCCACCACGGTCTTGCTGCGCCCCTCCTCGCTGCCCTCGCCGCGCATGCGGATGGAGTGGCCCGGATAGCGCGGCACCTCCTCGCGGACGCGGCGCCGCAGCTCCTCCAGGTACTCGGGGTCCTGGCGCGCCTCCCAGTACATGCTGACCTCCCCGCCGGACTCGCGGAAGTCGCACACCAGGTTGACGAAGCCGTAGTCCTCGCGGAGGGCGCTGAAGTGCTCCTCGTAGCGCGCCATCTCCGCGGCCGCCTCCTGCAGGGTGAAGTTCGCCTCCAGCTCGACGTAGACCTGGATCTGGCCGCCGTCCTCGTCCTGCAGGAAGGGCGTGATCTCCATGCGGCCCAGGGGCACCATCACCGAGAGCACGGCCAGGGCGGCCAGCGCGCTGGCCAGCAGGCGGTGCTCGAGGGACCAGGAGAGGAGGCCGCGGTTGCTGGCCACCACCAGGTCCATGATCGAGCTCGCGCGCGGGATCCAGCGCTCGGGGCGCCGGGGCTCGCCGGGCGGCCGACTCCTCCAGCGCCTCACCCCGAAGAGGAGCAGGAGCACCAGGAGCGCGCCCGGGACCCAGTACATCACGGGAATCCACGCGTCCAGCCCCGCCGGCAGGGGGACGCCGAAGTAGCTCGCGCGGGGCAGGACGCCCAGGGGCTGCAGCTCCTCGGCCACCCCCAGGGCCTCCCGCGTCGCGTTGCTCTGGTGCCACACCAGCCCGACGACGCCCGCCGCCAGGAGCCAGCGCAGGGGCGAGAGCGCGCGCAGGAGGCCCCGCTCGCCCCTCTGCGCGACCCGCGCGGCGTGGTAGCGCACGAAGGAGAGCGCGCCGACGGCGAGGGACGCCAGCCGGGCGGGCAGGCGGCCGACGGGGGCCAGGCGCTGGGCCAGCTTCCCGCGGGCTCCGCCCGCGCGCCCGACGATGCGCGCCGCGATGACCGGCAGGAACACCAGGGCCACCATCAGGCTGGAGAGCAGCGAGATGCACAGCGGCAGGCCGATCTCCGTCAGCACGACCCTCAGGAACGGGTTCTCGCTCATGAAGATCAGCGGCAGGAAGGCGACCACCGTGGTGAGGGTGGCCAGCGCCACCGCCAGGCCGACCTCGGCGGTCCCCCCCGAGGCGGCCGCGTGCTTGCCCTCGCCGGCCATGCGCCGCCGCGAGATGCTCTCGATGACCACCACCGAGTTGTCCACCAGCATCCCCATGGCCAGGGTGATGCCGACCATGGTCATGATGTTGAAGCTGCCGCCGCTGAAGAAGGCCCAGGCGATGGCCAGCAGGGCCGAGACCGGGATGGAGGCCGCCACCGCCAGCATCAGGCGGATCCGGCGCAGGAAGACCAGCAGCACGACCAGCGCCAGCCCGCCGCCCCACATGGCGGTCTCCCGGAGCTGGGTCAGCGAGGACTCGATGATCAGGCCCTGGTCGAAGAAGGGCAGGAACTCGAAGTCGCCGGCCAGCTCCGCGTCCAGCCGCAGGTCGTCGAAGGCCTCCCGCACGCGCCGGCTGGTGGCGACGGTGTTGGCCTGGCTGTCCTTCTGGATCTGGCACACGTAGGCCTGCCGGCCGTCCACGCGGACCAGCCGCTCGCGCACGCTCTTGACCCGCGCGACCGTGCCCAGGTCGCCGATCACCAGCCCCCCGCCGACGGGGTAGTTCCGGATCTCCTCGAGGGAGTCGAAGCGCATGTCGGCGCGCAGCAGCACGCGCCGGCCGCCGTCCAGGACCTCCCCCATGGGCAGGGCGAAGTTGTCGCTGGCCAGCCGCCCGATCAGCCGCCCCAGGTCCAGGTTGGCGGCGCGCACCCGGTCCTCGTCGAGCAGGATGCGCACCGAGTCGTCCAGCACGCCGTGGATGTCGGCGCGGCCCACGCCGTCGACGGCCTCCAGGCGGCGCTGCACCACGGTGTCCAGCAGGAAGTCGGTGCGGTCCGACTCCGGCGGCGTCAGCACCGCGGCCATCAGGATCGGCATCTGGTCGATGTTGAACGACCAGATGCCGATCCGGTCGACCGTGTCGGGCAGGAGGGCCCGGGCGCGCTCGATGCGGTCGCGCACCTCGGCCTTGGCCAGGCCCATGTCCTGGTCGGCGTCGAGCTCGACGCGGACCCGGGCCGTGTCGGGCCCGGAGCTGCTGTACAGGGCGGCCACCCCGGAGAGCGTGCGCAGCTGCTCCTCCAGCACGCGGGTGACCTTGCGGTCGTTCTCGTGGGCGCTCGAGCCCGGGTGCGAGACCCACACCACGAGCTGGGGCAGGGCGACCCCGCTGGGCCACATCTGCACCGGGATGCGGCCGTAGGCGATGACGCCCACCACGATCAGGGTGGCGAAGACCACCAGCAGGGTGATCGGCCGGCGGACCAGGCCCGCGAAGAAGCCGGTGCTGCGCTCGGCGGGGCTCATCCGGCTTGGGCCACCCGGCGGCGGCGGGACACGAGGGAGTAGATCACGGGGACCACGACCAGGGTCAGGAGGGTGGAGCTGATCAGGCCGGCGATCACCGAGATGGCCATGGGGGCGCGGATCTCCGAGCCCTCCCCGGCGCCGATCTCGCCCAGCCAGGGGACGCCCTCCAGCCAGCCGGTCAGGGGCAGGAGTCCCAGCACCGTGGTGGCGGTGGTCATCAGGATGGGTCGCAGCCGGGCGCTGCCCGCCTCCACGATCGCCGCGCGCAGCTCCAGGCCCGCGGCCCGCCGCTGGTTGATGCGGTCGATCAGCACGATGGCGTTGTTGACCACGATGCCCGCCAGCATGATCAGGCCGATGAAGACCACCACCGAGAGGGGGATGTCGAGCAGCGCCAGCGCGAAGACCACGCCCACCCCGGCCAGCGGGACCGACACCAGGATGATCAGCGGCTGGACCAGGGATTCGAACTGGCTGGCCATGACCACGTAGACCAGGAAGACCGCCAGCAGCAGGGCGAAGCGCATGCTGGTCTGGGCCTCGTCCATCTCGCGCTTCTGGCCGCCGAGCTGCACCGACACGTCGTCGGGGGTGGAGAGGCTCGCCAGGGCCCCCTCGATGCGCGAGCTGAGGCCGGACAGGTGCAGCCCGCTGCCCGCGGCGGTGAGCTGCACCGCGCGGCTGTTGCCGATGCGGCGGATCTCGGCCGGCCCCTGCACCCGCTCGACCCGCGCCACCGAGCTCAGGCGCACCGGCGCCACGGACTCGGGGTTGATCACCATGTCGAGCACCTTGTCCAGGCTGGACAGGATGTCCTCGTCGCCCAGCACGCGGATGTCGATGCGCTCGTCGCCCTCGACGAAGCGCGTGCTCACCAGGCCCAGCACCTGGTTCCGCACCAGGTTGGACACCTGCGCCAGGTCCAGCCCGTACTCCAGGGTCTTGTCGCGGTCGAAGGCGATGCGAGCCTCGGGGTGGCCGGGGCGCACGGTGGTGCGCACGTCGTCCAGCTCCTCGATCTCGGAGAGGCGCCCCAGCACGTCCTCGCCCACCTCGCGCAGGGCGTCCAGGTCGTAGCCCAGGACCTCCACCGTGATGGGGGCCTCCAGGGCGAAGGGCGTCGGCCGCGAAACGTCCACCGAGCGCACCGCGGGCCGCTCCGCGAGGTGGCGGCGCACCCGCGCCACGGCCGCCTCCTCGCGCTCGTAGCCGCTGGCCTCGGGCTCCAGCTTCACCGTGAGCCGGGCGGTGTGCTTGCCCTCGATCTCGCGCGTGAGGGTGTCCTTCTCCACCCCCACGGTCAGGGCGGTGCCGGCGACCTCGGGCAGCGCGCGAATCTCGCGCTCCAGGGCGCACAGGGTCTCGTCGGTCACCTCCAGGGGGGTGCCCACCTCCAGGCCCACGTGGGCGGTGAACTCGCCCTGGTGGATCTCGGGCAGGAGCTCGACGTCCAGCTCCAGGGCCGCGGTCCACGCCCAGTACGAGAGCCCGATGGCCGCCAGCACGACCAGCCAGGCCAGGCGGAGGGCTCCGCCGAGCAGCCGCGGGTAGAGCGCCTCGATCCCGCGCCACACCAGGTCGAAGGCCGCGCGCGGGGGCCAGGTCACCCAGGCGCCCAGCTTGTAGAGGGCGAAGAGGATCCCGCCCAGGACGCGCATCAGGCTCTGGAGGAAGTGCAGAAACAGGCGGCCGAGGAGCGCCAGCAGGCTCGGCACCAGGCGCCCCAGGGAGAAGTCGAGCCCCTCGCGCAGCCCCGCGGGGCGCGCCGCCGGCTGGCCCCCGCCCCCCGACAGCCAGGGCAGGGAGGCCAGCATGGGGATGAAGAGCACCGCCACCAGCAGGGAGACCAGGAGCGCCGAGACCACCGTCACCGCCTGGTCGCCGAAAATCTGACCGGCGATCCCGTGCACGAACACGATGGGGGCGAAGACCGCGATGGTGGTCAGGGTGGAGGCGGTGATGGCGCCGGCCACCTCCTGCACCCCGCGCACGGCGGCGTGCCGCAGGTCGTCGCCCTCCTCGCGGCAGCGGGTGATCGACTCCAGCACCACGATGGCGTTGTCCACCAGCATGCCCACGCCCAGCGCCAGCCCCCCCAGCGACATGATGTTGAGGGAGACGTCCAGCAGGAACATGGGCGCGAAGGTGACCACCACCGAGATGGGGATGGCGGTGGCGATGATGAAGGTCGCCGAGAGGCGCCGCAGGAAGATCCAGATGACCGCCACCGCCAGCAGGGCCCCCAGCAGCGCCGCCTGGCGCACGTCGTCCACCGCCGCGCGGATGAAAGTGGACTGGTCGGAGAGCTCCTCGATGCGCGAGGACTTGCGCAGCTGCCAGGCCAGGAAGTCGGTCTTGCGCCGGTCCTCCCAGCTCTCGCGCAGCCCCCTTGGCTGGCCCCGGGACTGCTCCTGGAGCTTGCGCGCGTGGGCCCGCTGCTCGGGCGTGCCGAAGAGGCGGCGCTTGACCGAGTCGGCCACCTCGACGATGTTCGCCCCGGCCTCGCGGTAGATGGCGATCTCCACCGCCTCGCGGCCGTCGATGCGGCTGACCACCTCGCGCTCGGCGTGGGTGCGCTGCACCTTGGCGATGTCGCGCACCCGGATGGTCCCCTCGCCGCGGCGCACCACCGGCAGCGAGGCGATCTCCTCCACGTCGCGGAACTCGTTCAGGGTGCGCACCAGGTACTCGGTGGAGCCCTCCCGGATCAGCCCCCCCGAGGCGTTGATGTTCTCCTGGGTCAGGCGGGTGGAGACCGTGCCCGGGTCGATGTTGAGCGCCGCCAGGGCGAAGGGATCCACGGCGATGCGGATCTCCTCCTCCAGGCCCCCGCGCACCTGGATGGCGGCCACCCCCGAGATCGACTCCAGCTCGCGCTTGATGCGGTGCTCCGCCATCCAGCGCAACTGCACCAGCTCCTGGACCGAGGCCTCCGGCGAGGACCCCTGCGGCCGGGTCACCCCGATCCGCAGGATCGGATCGAGGTTGGGGTCGTAGCGCAGGATCAGCGGCCGGTCGGCGCCCTGGGGCAGGAAGACGCCGTCCAGCTTGTCGCGCACGTCCTGCACGGCGAAGGTCATGGGGGTGCCCCACTCGTACTCGAGCACCACGTCGGAGGTCTCGGCGCGGCTGATCGAGGTGGAGCGCACCAGGTCAGGCAGGGTGGAGAGCGCCTCCTGGATGCGCACCGAGATGCGGTCCTCCACGTCCTCCGGGGCCGCCCCCGGGTAGCTCGTGCGCACCGTGAGGGTGGGGTAGCTGATCTCCGGGAGCAGGTCCATCGGCAGCTTGCCGAAGGACACCAGCCCGAAGACCGCGATGGCCACCATGAACATGGTGATGGCCACCGGCCGGCGGGTCACGAAGGCCAGGGGCCCGCGGGGGCCGTCCCCGGTCGGCTCGCCGCCGGTGGACTCCGCGGCCGGCTCCTCGCGCCTGCGGATCAAGGCCGCCTCACCCGTCGTTCCCCGAGGTCTCGGCGTCCCGCGAGACCTGGTCGTTCTCAGGCGTCTCGGCGTCCTCCGCCGCCTCCTCCCCGCTCACCTCGTCGGGGGGCCGGGCGGGTCGCTCGGCCCTCTCCACCACCACCTCGCTGCCGTCCTCCAGGTCGCGGTTGCCCACCACCACCACCGCGTCGCCCACGGAGAGGGCGTCGGCCTCGAGCGGGAGCACCTCGACGTCCTGATCGCTGCGGAAGCCCTCGGTCACCTCCACCCGCCGCGCCACGCCGTCGGACACGGCGAAGAGCAGGCTCAGGTCCCCCTCCCGCTGGATGGCGCGCTTGGGGACCACCAGGGCGTCGGGGTGTCTGTCGGTGACGATCTCGAGGCGCACCAGCATGCCGGGCAGCAGGCCCGGGCCCGCCTCGTTCTCCTCCTCGGCCTCCAGCCGGGTGGTGACCCGGAAGTTGCCGCTCTGGGGATCGATGGTGGGGGAGGTGCGCTCCACGATGCCGCGGAAGGCCTGGCCCGGCAGGGCCTCGGCCTTCGCGCGGATCTCCACCGGCGGCAGACCGCCTCCGTTCGAGGGCGCCCCGCGGGGTCGGAACAGCGGCAGCTCCACCTGGGGCCGCGAGAAGACGGCGCGCAGCTCGACGGGGTCGGTGAGCAGGAAGGCGGGCGAGGCCGCGCCCACGCTGTCCCCGACCCGGATCGTGCGCTGGGCCAGGACGCCGTCGAAGGGAGCCACCACGTCCATGAACGAGAGGGACAGGCGGGCCCGCTCCACCGTCAGCCGGGCGCGCACGACCGCGCTCTCGGCGGCGGTCTTGTCGAGCTGCGCGCGCTCCAGGGCCAGCCTGGCCGAGCCCCAGTCGTCCTCGGCGTTGTCGCGCGCCACCCGCGAGGTCTCCAGCGCCTGCTCCGAGAGGAGCCCCGGCAGGTCCTCCTCCCCCTGGGTGATCGCCACGTTGCGGTCGTGGTCGCGCCGCGCCTGCTCGTACGCGCGGGCCGCGGTGCGCTCGCCCGACTCGGCCTCCTTGCGGGCGACCTCCAGGCGCGGGACGCTGGCCAGGGCCTCGTCCAGGGCCAGCTCGGCGTCGGTGACGGCGTTCTGGGCCTCGCGCCGGTCCAGGCGCGCGAGCACCTGGCCGGTCTCGACCCGGTCCCCCTCCTCGGCGAGCACCTCGACCACCACGCCGGTGGTGCGGGGGAAGAGCACGACCTCGTTCTCCGACACCACCGCGGTGGTGGTCTCGAAGATCTGCAGCATCTCCCGTCGCTCGACGGGGACGGTGCGCACGCGGGCTGGCTCGCGCACCTTGACGACCTGGGTCAGGAACTCGTCGCCGCCCGGGCCCGGGCTCCCACCGCAGGCGAAGAGCAGGCTCAGGGCGGTTGCGAGGACCGGCTTGCGGGGGCGCAGCATGTTCGTGGGGGTCCGGCTGGGGCTGGGACGGCGGTGGGGGCCGGCTGGGAGAGGGCCCGACCGGCACCGGGTTCGAGTGACCTACCCGGTTTCCTGGTTGTGATTCGGCCTCTCCCTCTTCCGGATCGAGGGTCGATCGAGCTCGGCCAGCCGCGGCCGGCCCGCGCTTGGAACTGGGGCGAGGCCCGCTTCGAGTCGCTACACTGCGCCCGTGCGCAGTCCGCGTGAAGCCCTGGATGTCATTCTCGGGCGGGTCGAGGCCCTCGACGCGCCCGAGGAGGTGCCCATCGGCGAGGCCGCCGGGAGGGTGCTCCTTCACGACGCGGTCTCGGACATCGATCTGCCGCCCTTCGAAAAGAGTGCCATGGACGGGTACGCCGTCCGCACCGCGGATTTCACCCCAACCCCGCCGGGGGGCGAGAAAACCCTGCCCATCGTGGGCGAATCCCGCGCAGGGAAGCCCCTGGGCCAGGCCGTGCCGCCGGGCGCCTGCGCGGCGATCTACACCGGCGCCGAGGTTCCCGCCGGCTGCGACGCGGTGGTGAAGGTGGAGGAGACCCGCGGCGGTGGGGAGGAGGTCACCTTCCTCGAGCTGCCGAGGGTGGGGCAAAACATTTGTAATCGGGGCGAGGACGTGGCCCTGGGCGCCCGGATCTTGACCGCGGGCCGGCGCCTACGCGCCTCCGATCTCTCGCTCCTGGCCTCCGTGGGCTGCGAGCCCGTGACCGCCTGCCGGCGCCCCCGCGTGGCGGTGGCGACGACCGGGGACGAGCTGGTCGAGCCCTCGGTGCGGCCCCGCGGGGGACAGATCCGCGAGGGCAGCACCCTGCTCCTGGCGGCCATGGTCCGCTCGGCCGGGGCCGAGGTCGGTCAGCGCTCCATCTGGCCCGACGATCCGGCGGCGCTCGAGTGCGGAATGTCCGGCGCCCTCGAGGCGAACGACGCCCTGGTGGTCACCGGCGGCGTGAGCGTGGGCCGCTACGACCTGGTCGGCGCGGCGCTGGAGTCCCTGGGCGTGGAGCTGGTCTTCCACAAGGTGGCCATGAAGCCGGGCAAGCCCCTGTGGTTCGGCATGCTGGACGGCAAGCCGGTCTTCGGTCTGCCGGGCAACCCGGTCTCCTCCCTGGTGGGCTGCTCGGTCTTCGTGCAGCCCGCCCTGCGGAAGATGGCCGGCGAGAGCGACCCCGAGGCGGGCATCGTCCGGACCGGGCGCTGGGCGGGCGATCCCCTCGAGGCTTACTGGCGCGAGCGGTACCTGCCGGTCGAGGCCGAGTGGACCGCCGGCGGTTCGGTCGAGGTGCGCGCGGTTCCCTGGAACGGCTCGGCCGACGTGGTGGGCCTGACGAGGGCCTCGGCCCTGGCCGCGATCCCCGCCGAACGCCCCCTCGCGCCGGGCGAGCGGGTCGCCTGGCGGGAGCTGAGCTGAGGACCCCGCCTTGCCGCAGCTCTCCGCCCCCAAGCGGCTTCTCGCGAGCGCGCTCGCCTGGGGCCTGATCTACCTGGCCGGGCCGGGGGTGGTCGAGCCGGCCGGGATCTGGCCCCTGGCCCTGGCGGGCGCGTCCCTCTGGGCCTGGTGCGCGGGCCGTCCGGGGCCCTGGGCCTTCCGGATCGAGGTCCTCGCCGCCGGCACGGCCTGGTGCGGGATCACCTCCTGGGCGGCCCTGGTGCACTGGAGCAGCCTCCTGTTCCTCGGCCCGGGCTTCGGCCTCTACTTCGCCGCCACGGCCGCGCTCGCGCGGCGCCTGGCGCGCCGCTTCCCCCTGGCCCTGGCGGCGCCGGTCGCCTGGTGCGCGATCGAGACCCTGCGCGCCGTGTTGCCGCCGCCCTTCGGCATCCAGTGGATGCGGCTCGGGACCCACCTGCACGACCTCCTGTGGCTGTCGGGGAGCGCGCGGGTGTGGGGCGTGGGCGGGCTGTCCTTCGCCCTGGCCGCGGCCGCGGGTCTGGCGGCGGACCTCGCCAACCGGCGGGCCCGGCGCCCCCTGCCCTGGATCGCGGGGCTGGGACCCGCCGCGCTCGCCGTCCTGCTCTCCCTCCTGGTCCCCGCTCCGGCGACCCGACCCGGCCCGCGCTGGATGACGGTCCAGCCGGCGGTTCCCCAGGAGCGCAAGATGGAGCAGCGCGGCTGGGCGGAGCTGCTGCAGGAGTCGCTGGACCTGACCGAGGAGGGTCTGGAGAGCGCGTCCCGGCAGGGCGAGCCGCCGCCCGATCTCGTGAGCTGGGGGGAGACCATGCTCCCCGTCCCGGTGCTGGAGGAGGGCCTGGTCGAGGCCTGGCGCCGGGGCGCGCGCCCGCCGCCCTGGAGCGAGGCGTGGGACGAGGAGAAGCTGGAGCTCTGGTCGCGGGATGGCCCGGCCTTCGTCCGGAGCGTGTTTTTCGGCGAGGGGCTCCCCCCCTCGGAGCGGCTCCTGCCGGAGGGCACCAGCCTGGTGGCCGGCGTCGAGTACTGGAAGGTGCATCGCGGGCGCCTGCGCCGGCAGAACGCGGCCGTTCTGTGGGACGCCGACGGCAGGCGGATGGGGGTGGGGGCCAAGGTGGAGGTGGTCCCCGGGGCCGAGCGGCTCCTGGGCCTCGAGCGCTACCAGTGGGCTCGGGACCTGATCCTCTCCCTCGCCGGCTACGTCCCCGACCTGCTCCCGGCCGAGCGCACCGAGGTGCTCGAGCTCGTCTCCCGGGAAGGCCAGCGCCACCGCTTCGGGGTCACCGTCTGCTTCGACAACGCATTCGACTGGCCCTACGTGGAGCCCCTGCGGCGAGGGGACCTCGACTTCCACCTGGTCCTCAGCAACGAGGCCTGGTTCCGCTCCAGCCTGGAGCTCGACCAGATGATCGCCTTCTCGCGCCTGATCGCGATCCAGACCGGCCGGACCGTGGCCCGGGCCACCAACTCGGGGATCAGCGCGGTCCTGGGCCCCGATGGCCGGGAGCTGGCGCGGCTGGTGGTCGGCGGCCGGGATCGCGAGGTCCCCGGGACGCTGCGAGCGACCCTGCCGGTTCCCGTCGATCCCGGGGCCGGGACGCCCTTCGTGAGGGTGGGGCTGGCGTGGGTGGCGCTCTGGATCCTGGCTCCCGGGGTTCTGGCCGCGCTGGCCCGGCGGAAGGTCGGTAACCCGCTGCGGGGAGCGGGTTAGTGCAGGTCGTCCCCTTCCCGCCCGGGGGATCGCCCACGAGATCACCTGGGGAGCGTCTCTCCGGGCCCCGCCAAATCCTTGCGCCCCCCTCCGGGGGCACCTATACTTCCGCCCCCATCAGTCCCACATCGGCCGCATCGCGCCAAAAAGCCTTGCTCGGCAAGACCTTAGAGCGCCTCGGGGAGGCGCACGAGCGAGCGCGACGGCACGCCGGTGATAACCCCAGCCCGCGTCACGAGCATGAGCACGATCGGCAAGGTCTTCATCGTTCTGAACCTCATCATGGCCGGGGTCTTCCTCGGCTACGCCTCCACCAGCCTGGCCACCAGCCAGGAATTCCGGCTCCGGTACGAGCAGGAGGTGGACGACCATCAGGCCACCGTGGAGGAGAAGGACGGGGAGATCTCCCGTCTGGATGAGCAGCTCACCGCCAGTCAGAGCACGGCCAGCGAGCTGCGCGCGGACCTGCAGACCTCGAAGGCCGAGTTCACGCGGGCCGAGAGCGACCTGCGCGAGGCCCGCACCCAGATCGACAAGCTGGACTCCTCGTACCAGCAGATGGCCGCCACCTTCACCACCCTCGACGACCGCCTGGGTCAGATCGAGCAGGCCAAGGACGACGCCGTGGCCGCGCGCGTCCAGGCCGAGCAGGAGCGCGACGACGCCGTGGACGAGAAGGACTCCGCCATCCAGGCCCAGCGGGACGCGGAGGACGTGGCCCGCACGCGGGCCAACCAGATCGCCGACCTCGAGGTGGCCCGGACCGATCTGCAGCTGGAGGTCGACCGCAAGGGAACCGAACTCCTGATGCTCCAGCAGAAGACCGGCAGCACCCTGGACGACATCCTCGCGATGCCGGCGATCGAGGCCGCGGTGCTGGGCGTCGACTACGGGGTCGAGCCCGGCCTGGTGGCCCTCAACGTGGGCAAGAACCACAAGGTCCAGCGCGGCTTCGTCTTCGACGTCTTCGCCGGCGAGGTCTACAAGGGCCAGGTGAAGGTCGAGAACGTGCGCGAGAACATGTGCTCCTGCCTGGTCATCACCCCGGCCGTGGGCACCGTCATCCGCCAGGGCGACACCGCCACCACCACCCTCTAGGCCGCGGAAGGAGACTCAGCCATGGCACGCAGTCGAAGCCGCGGTAAGGCCCGGACCACCAAGGACAAGCCGGCGCGCTCGGTCAAGAGCTCCCGCCGGGCGCCCGCTCCGGCGGCCGAGGTCGAGGTGGTCGAGGAGGCCGGGGGAGCCACCTGGGAGGCGGGAGTGGCGGTCGCCACCTTCCTGCTCCTGCTGGTCGCCCTGCTCTTGGTCGACAAGGAGATGGGCTCGCACTACGGGAAGGGTCAGATCTTCACCTACCAGTCGTCCGAGTGACGATTCCGCCCCGCGGGCCGGCCCCCGGCTCGCGGCAGGCACGCGACCTTCGAGGGGGCCGGAGAGGCCGAGCCGGGGCCCGCTGGGGCGGCTCGGCCTCTCTCGTGTCCCCGCCCCTCCCCGCGCGGGTCGAGGGGGCCGCTTCGTCGGGCCTTGATCGGGCCGCCCCGACAAGTAGACTGCCCTTGCCCGCGGAAACGAGTTTCGAATTCGGCCCGAGATTGCGCGGAATTCGGGCCAGCGACCTGGGGGGGAGCCGGCGCATGGCCAACGTCTTCAAACCGATCGAGTGGACCCTCGGCCGCTTCTCGGTCGACATGGGGATCGACCTGGGGACGGCCAACACCCTGGTCTGCGTCCGTGGGCGGGGCATCATCCTCAACGAGCCCAGCGTGGTGGCCGTCAAAAAGGGCACCAACGAGGTCCTGCTGGACGGGATGGCGGTGGGGAACACCGCCAAGGCCATGCTGGGCAAGACCCCCGGCAACATCGAGGCCGTCCGGCCCCTCCGGCACGGGGTGATCGCCGATTTCGAGGTCACCGAGCGCATGCTGCGGTACTTCATCACCAAGGTGCACGAGGGCCGGCACTGGGTGAAGCCCCGGGTGGTCATCGCCGTCCCGGTGGGCATCACCGCGGTCGAGCGGCGGGCGGTGATCCACTCCGCCGAGCGGGCCGGGGCCCGCCGGGTGTACCTGATCGACGAGCCCATGGCGGCCGGGATCGGCACCGACCTGCCGGTCACCGAGGCCCGCGGCTCCCTGATCGTCGACGTCGGGGGGGGCACCACCGAGATCGCGGTCCTCTCGCTGGCCGGCTCGGTGGTCTCGACCTCCCTGCGCATCGCCGGGGACGAGATGGACGAGGCCATCACCAGCCACCTCCGGCGCCACCACAACCTGTCGATCGGCGAGCTCTCCGCCGAGCGCATCAAGCTCACCATCGGCTCCGCCTGGCCCATGAGCCAGGAGCTGTCGATGGAGGTCAAGGGCCGCGACACCATCAGCGGCCTGCCGCGCCGCACCACCGTGACCTCGATCGAGATCCGCGAGTCCCTCTCCGAGCCGGTGCGCCAGATCTCCGAGGCCATCCGCGCGATCCTGGAGGAGGCTCCTCCCGAGATCTCCGCCGACCTGGTGGACGCGGGCATCCTCATGGTGGGCGGGGGCTCGCTCCTGTACGGGATCGCCGACGCGATCGCGGACTACCTGGGCATCCCGGCGCGGGTCGCCTCGGATCCGATCGGGGCCGTGGCGCGGGGAACGGGCGTGTTCCTCGAGAAGCTGGACGTGTTCTCGCGGGTGCTCTCGACCGACGACGACGACTGATCCCTTCCCCCGGCCCTCGGCTGGTCTCCGTGCCTCCGCGGAGGAGCGGGGAGGAGGGGAGGGAGGAGAGGCGTAGGGGACCATCTCAGTGGGCAGGACGGTTGCGCGCAGCTTCTACTGGGTCGTGACCCTGGCGCTCGCGATCCTCTCGCTGCGTCCCCTCGGGCCCCTCGAGTCGGCCCTCTCGTGGCTGCTCGCCCCCTCGCGCGTCCTGGCCGAGCTGGTGGCGCCCGTCGACCTCCTGCAGCGCAGCGCGGTGATCGCCGCCGAGGAGGGGCTTCGGATCGGGCGGGAGGCGGAGCTCGACGAGTGCCGAGCCCTGCGCCGGGACGTCCTGCGCTTCGCCCTCCCCGGCGCGCCCGAGCTGCGGGAGGGGCGGCGCTTCGTCCACGCGCGGGTGATCGGTCGCGTCCGGGGAGCCCTGGACCGGGTGGAGGTGCTCCTGGAGGGGGAGAGCAGCGAGGGCATTTGGCCCGAGATGCCGGTGGTCTGCGGCGACGTCTACGTGGGCCGGATCCGCGCCGTGGACGATCCCCACCCGGGCTGGGCCACCGTGGACCTGGTGGCGGGCCGCGACTTCCGGGTGGGGGCGGTCCTGGCGCCCCCCGGCGGAGGGGCGCCCGGGAGGATGGTGCCCACGAGGATGGTGATCGGCGGGCTGGTCCCGGTGGGCCGCGGGAGGCTACGGGACCCGCGCCTGGCGGTCCACAACCCCGGGCGCCGCGATCCGCCGGAGGGCTGGGTGCGGGTGGACGAGGGGCTGGGCGGGCTGGTCGGGTTCCGGGAGCAGGCGCGGGGCTTCCTGCTCGGCGAGCTCCGCTACGACGGAGCGGGGCGGGCGGGGGTCGCGCCCGAGGTGGACTACCGCAGCGGCCTCTCCCAGCTCGCCATCGCCAGCCCTTCCGATCTCGACCGGGCCCCCGAGCCCGAGGGCGAGGACCTCTTCGACCCGCGCCGCTGGCGGAAGGCGAGGAGGCTCACCAGCGGCGATCCCACGCCCTGGCGCGCCGCCTTCGAGATCCCGGTGGGGACCGCCCACGGCGTCGCGCCGGGCTCCGCGGTCATCCGCGGGCCGCGGCTGGTCGGCCGCGTCGAGCGCAGTCGACTGGCGAGCAGCAGCGTGCGGCTGCTGGCCGACGAGGGGCTGGGGCTCATCGTTCTGGCCCGCATCGAGGGGATCGAGCGGCCCTTCGCCCTGGGGCGGCTGGTCTCGCGCGGCCGCGGCAGCTCGGCGGGCGCGGTGCTCTTCGAGTGGAGCCCGGCCGTCCACCTGGCGGAGGGCGGCGACGGGCCGGGACAGCTCCCCGCGCGCCTGTTCAGCGGCTCGGGGGAGCCCGGGGTGCCGTCGGGCCTCCTGATCGGCCGCACCCTGCTGCCCCGCGGGCCGGGTCCGCACCAGCTCGAGGTGCTGGGCGTCGGCGACGGCCTGATCCTGGGCAACCTCTCGGCCCGGGTCGAGGTGGAGGGACGGCCGTGAGGGCCTCGATCGCGCTCGCCTGGCTGCTGTTCGCGGTCTGGTCCGTCTGGCTGCTCTCGCTGCAAGGGCTGGTGGCCCGCGCGGGGGCCGGGGCCTGGACTCCCGACCTGGGCCTGATCCTCCTGCTCAGCCTGCAGGCCCGCCTGCGTCCCGAGGACCTGGTCCCGGCGGCCCTGCTCGCCGCCTTCGCCCGCGCCTCCATCTCGATCGAGCCCCCGGCCGCGATCTGCGCCGGTACCCTGGCCGCGGCCGGCCTGGCGCGCGGCACGCGCTCGATCCTGCACGTCGCGAGCCGCCTGCCCTCGGCCCTCCTGGCGGGGCTGGCGGCCCTGGTCTTCACCGCCTGGCTGCGGCTCGTCGGCCAGGTGCGGCTCGGCGGTCCGGAGGCCGTCGACGCCCTGGCGATCGGCGCCGCCGCCCTGCCCACGGCCTGCGCCAGCGCGGCCGTCGCCTGGCTCGCCGACCCCCTGCTCGCCGGCCTTCCCGGCCTCACCCCCCTGCGCAAGAGGAGATCGTGGCTGGGCGCCGTTTCCGACCCCTCGTGAGGCTGGTGCTCGCGGGCACCCTCCTGCTCCTGGCGCGCCTCTGGCAGGTGCAGGTCGTCGAGCACGAGATCTGGGCCAACGAGGCGGCCAACCTGGTGCGATCGGGACAGGTCCTGCCCTACGAGCGCGGGCGGATCACCGACGCCGGCGGCCACGTGGTGGCGCGCGACCAGGAGGTCTACCAGGTGGACCTCGTCTACCGCGAGTTCCGCCGGGGGCATCCCCTCGGTCAGGTCGCCCACGCGCGCTCGGCGCTGGAGATGCGGGCGGTTCCCCTGGCGGAGGCCAGCGAGCGCCTCGTCGAGGTGGCCCTCGCGCTGGTGCGCCTCTCGCCGCGCGAGCTGCGCGAGTTCGAGCGCGGGGCCGGGCTCGGATTCGGCGGCACGCAGATTCCCGGCACCGACAGGCCCTCGCCCGAGCACCGCACCTCCCGCGCCTCGGACGTGCGCTTCTACGTCGGCCGGCTGCTCGAGATCACGCGCCGGGAGCGGGTCGCCTGGCGCAAGGCGCTGCGCCGCGACGGACCCGAGAGCTTCGTCCAGATCGCCGCGGATCTCCGGCCGCGCAGCTCGCGGGACGAGCTCGAGCTCCACCTCGAGCGGCGTCTGGTCCGCTCGCTCGAGGACCTGGAGGGGCTGGCGCGCATGCTGCACGAGTCGCAGGAGGCGGAGGGCGCGCCGCCCGCGCCCCGCGCCTCCATCGGGTTCGCTGATCCGCTGGCCGGGCTCCTGGCCGACCTGGAGGAGAGCCGCCGCCTGGTCGAGGACAGCACCGCCAGCGCCCTCTTCCGCGAGGCCGCGGGCTTCCCCCCCGGCCGGGTGGAGGACTCGGTGCTGGCCGCCTACGTCGACCTCTCCTGGATCGCGCGCCGCCTGCGTTGGGACGCGGAGCGCACCGGGGCGTGGCTGCGCGCCGCCCGGGGGACCTGGCTCGGCTGGCGCGACTACCTGGCGGTGGAGGAGATCGCCGCCGAGCTGCGCACGGGGAGCTCGCGCTGGGAGAAGCCCGACCGGATCCTGACCGCCTGCGCCACCCTCTTCGCCGAGGGGGGCCTCCTCCGCCGGCTCGCCGCCGAAGGGGAGGAGGAGGAGCCCGGCTGGCGGCGCCTCGACCGCCTGGCGGTGCTCGACGGCCTGCCGCGGCTCTTCGACCTGGCCGACCCCTGGGGCGAGGATCCACCCCCGGTGCTGCCCGTCCGGGATCCCGGCCTGGCGCGGCTCGTCTTCCACGGGGAGGAGCGCTGGATGCTGCTCGGGTACGCCGACCTGTGGGGCCGCACGGGCGGGCTCTCGCGGCACGAGCAGGAAGCCGAGGCGCGACGGGTGGCCGAGCTCTGGCGCGCGGCCCTCGACCGCGGCTGGCGCCGCGATCCCTTCCTGGCCGCCTGCACCGAGCTCCTGCACCGCTGGGAGGGGCTCTTCCAGGGGGCCGTGGAGGAGCGCCTGGCGGAGCTCCACCGGCGCGCCGAGCGCGGGGGCGAGCTCTCCGCGCAGGGGCTGCTCAGGCTGCGCGACGGCGCGCTCGATCGGGCCAGCGAGCGCGCGCGCTACACCCTGCGGGATCAGGGCAGCCGCCGGCGCCGGATCGCGCGCAACCCCGACTACACCGTGGTCCACATGCTGACGCGCTACCAGGAGCGCTTCGCCGGCTTCCAGGTGAGCGAGGTGCACCTGCGCGTCCTCGACGTGGAGGAGGAGCTGGTGCGGCGATCCCTGGCCCACCTGATCGGCGCCGTGCGCGAGCACAGCGTGCTGGAGCTGCGCCGGCAGCGGGAGATGCGCGAGGAGCTCGCCCAGCTGATGGCGCGCGGCACCCGCAGCGTGACGGAGGACCAGCTCCTGCGCGAGCTGGTGGTGCAGGTCGCCCGGCCCGAGGAGGCCCAGGGCGGCAGCGGGCTGGAGGCCTACTTCGATCCCGAGCTCTCGGGCCACAACGGCTATCAGGAGAGGCGCGGCCTCCAGGCCGCCGACCAGCCCCTGTTCAGGAGCGGCGGGTGGAGCCTCGAGCCGGTGGACGGCGAGGATCTCTCGCTGACCCTCGACCTGGAGCTGCAGCGCGCGGCTCAGGAGGTGCTGGCGCGGCCGGCCTGGGATCCGGATCCGGCCTGGCGCGACGAGGCCTGGCTGGCGAACCCCGTGGGCGCGATCGTCCTGATCACCGCCGACGGCGACGTGCTGGCGGCCGCCTCGGCGCCCCTGGAGGACGCCGATCCGCCGGGGGGCCGGATCTCCCACCGCCGGCTCCACATGGAGCGCACCCTGCTCAAGCCCGGCTTCCAGCCCCCCGGCTCGGTGTTCAAGCCCTTCGTGGCCGCCTGGGCCATGGAGCGCTGCGGCTGGGACCCGGCGCGGGTCCTGGAGTGCATCCCGACCCGCGGCCGGCTGGCGGAGTACGGCTCGCTGCACTGCTGGAAGAGCTGGGGACACGGCGCGGTCGACCTGCGGGAGGCGCTCAGCGCGTCCTGCAACGTCTACCTCGCGCAGGTGGGCGAGGCCCTGCCGCCGGCCGAGCTGCTCTCCGCGGCGCGGGCCTTCGGCTTCGGGCAGCCGACCGGGGTGCGCTCGATGGAGGAGCCCCGCGCGGGCCTGCGGGAGCACGAGTGCGCGGGCGTGTACCGGCGCAGCCTGGGCCCCTTCGAGCGACGGCTGTTCGGCAACGGCCTGGGCGTGATCGAGGCCACCCCCATGCAGGTGGCCCGCGCCACCGCCGGCCTGGCCACCGGGCGCCTGCCCGAGCTGAGGCTGGTGGACCGGGTGGGGGGGAGGGAGCTGCCCCGTCGCTCGCAGCCGATCCCCATCTCGCAAGACGTCCTCGAGATCGTGCGCAGGGCCATGGTGGCGGTGTGCGGCGAGCGCGGGGGAACGGCCTTCTCGGCCGGGCTGAGGGCCGAGAACCTGGGCTTCTCGGTGGCCGCCAAGACCGGCAGCGCGGATCTCGTCTCCAGCGGCGACGAGGCCGGGCCGGGGCGCAACCCCAAGCACACCTGGTTCGCGGGCTGGTTGCCGGCGGAGTCGCCGGCCTACGTCCTGGTGGTCTTCTGCGACTCGACCCGGGTGACCTCGGGCCACTCGACGGTGTGGATCGCGCGCCAGTTCCTGGAGCACGCCAGCGTGCAGGAGCGCCTGCGATGAGGCCCGACGACGCCGTCCAGGGCGCGGGCTTCTTCCCGCGCAGCCGATCCTGGGTGAGCCAGGTCTTCTCGGTGCGCAGCCTGCGCTGGCCGCAGATCGAGTGGTCGACCCTCCTGATCGCCTTGCTGCTGCTGGGCCTGGGGATGGTCTTCGTGCGCGCCATGGACGCCGCCGACCTGGCCTTCGAGCGGCAGGGGGTGGAGCTCTTCGGGGGGCACCTGCGCAAGGTCCTGATCAGCCTGCCCTGCATCGTCCTGGCCGCGCTGGTGCGGCCGCGCTGGCTGCGCCGCAACTCCTACGCGATCTACGCCCTCTGCATCCTCTTCCTGTGCCTGGTGCCCATCATCGGGGAGACGCGCAACAACGCCCGCCGCTGGATCTCCATGCCCATGGGCTTCGACCTGCAGCCCTCGGAGCTGGCCAAGGTGGGCTTGATCCTGGCCATGGCCCGCGTCCTGTACCGCTCACGCCTGGAGAGCCTCGGGGAGTTCTGGCGCCCGGCGTGCCTGTGCCTGCTCCCCATGGGCCTGGTGGTGCTGCAGCCCGACCTGGGCACGGCCCTGACCATCGTGCCGGTGGCCCTGGGGATGCTGTACCTGGCGGGGGCCCGCGCCCGCGTGCTCGTAGGGGTAGTGCTGATCGCGCTCTCGGCCGCCTGGATCACCTGGCGCTTCGAGCTGGTGCGCGACTACCAGCTCCAGCGCGTCGACACCTGGGTGGCGTCCTTCGAGCCCGAGAAGTTGATCGAGGGTCGCAACGGCCCCGCCTTCCACACCTACCACGCACGGCTGGTGATCGGCAACGGCTGGTGGTTCGGCACCAAGCTGGGCCAGGGCGTGGCCAACGAGGCCGGCCACCTGCCCGAGCGCGACAGCGACTCCATCTTCGCGGTGTGCGCCGAGGAGGGCGGCTTCCTGGGGGCGGCCGCGCTCCTGGCGCTCTACGCCATGATGATCGTCCTGCTGCTGCGCAGCGGAAGCGGCGTGCGCGAGCGCTACTCGCGCCTGGTGGTGGGCGGGGTGGGTCTGTACTTCGCCGCCCACTTCTTCATCAACGTCGGGGTCAACCTGGGATTGCTCCCCATGACCGGTCTGACCCTGCCCCTGCTCTCCACCGGCGGCTCCTCCCTGCTGGCCACCTGCACCGCCCTGGGCCTGGCCCTGGGCCTGGCGGCCAACGGAGAGCCCTCCCTCGACGAGGACGCGTTCCGCTCATGACTGGCAGCCAACCGCCCCGCATCGGCCGACGTCTGGCCGGCATCCTGAGCTACCTGCGCAACCCCGCCGCGAGCGCCCGCTGCGCCCGCGCGAAGAACGAGGCCGAGCTGGCCCTGCGAGCCGCGCGGGCGCGGATGGACCTCATGCGCGGCAAGCTGCGCGGCTCCCGCCTGGAGCTGGAGCGCTACCAGCGGGAGGTCGCGCAGTGCGCGGCGAGGCTGGACGCCTACCGCGAGAGCCCCCTGCTCGCCGCCTGGAAGCGCTACGCGGTGGAGTGCTGGGGAGCCAACCGGAGCGAGCGGGATCCCTCGAGCCGGGCCGCCTCCGTGGGTCCTCCCCTCTCCCCGCCGGCCTTTCCCCTCCCGGGCCCCCGCCCCTCTCCCCCCTCCATTCCCTACGGCTCCCTCCCCACCGCTCCCGAGGGGGCGCCCGATCCCGACCTGCGTCGCCGGGACCCGCAGCACTGGGCCCGCTGGGAGGAGGACTGGAAGCTGGTGGTCGAGGAGGTCGCGGCCATCGAGCGGAAGCGCGAGGAGCTAGAGACCCTCCGCCGCTCGGTCCTGGGCGACCTGCGCCCGGACCAGGACGCGATCCGCCGCTTCCGCGACCGCGTCGTCAACCGCTTTCGCCGCGCCTGGGAGAGGGCCCAGGACTTCGAGAGCTCCTGGACTCGCGCCTTCCTGGAGGCCACGGACGATTCGGGCGCCGAGGCGCAGGAGCCTCGATCGGAGGCGCCCTCGGTCCTCGCCGAGCAGCTGGGGGAGGACGATTCCCTGACCCGCTACCTGCGGCACGTCCTGGGTGTCCCCGCGGACGGGGACGAGGCCACCGCCGACGACCCCTATGGCGATCGCCGCGCGCTCGATCTCGGCGCGAGGGGCTCGACCGACCACCGGACCGCCTACGAGGAGGCGCTGCGCGCGCAGAGCGACCTGCTCGGCCCCCTGATTCGCCCCGACGGCCCGATCGATCGCCTCGATCCGGTTTCCAGCGACGACGATGACCCATCAAGTGGGTTGTTATGACTCAATAACTGGGTTTTATGCGGTAGGGGTCTTCACATCTCTCCCCCGCGATTGCGATCGGTCCGATGCGCGCCTACACTCCCCGAGCGCGGCCCTCCGCCGCACCGGGCGCCTCCCGAGCTCACGAGCAACCCGCACCAGCAAGGGGATCGATGGATACGAACGTCGCGTTGGGAATGATCGAGACCAAGGGTCTCATTGGCTCCATCGAGGCCGGGGACGCCATGGTCAAGGCCGCCGAGGTGGGGCTGTTCGGCAAGGAGAAGGCGACCGGCGGGCTGGTGGTCATGTTCGTCTGCGGCGAGGTGGGCGCGGTCAAGGCGGCCACCGACGCCGGGGCGGCGGCCGCCCGCCGGGTAGGGGAGCTCGTCAGCGTGCACGTGATCCCCAGGCCGCACGAGCAGCTGTGGAAGATCCTCCCCGAGATGGTCCCGCTCCCCGAGAAGTCCCTCTGAGCTAGCCCGGATCATTCATGAATAACCCGGGCTAGGGGCCGGGCACCATGCCGGCGAACGGAATCGATCCCGATCTGCGCGCGCTGCAAGAGGTGCGCGACGCGGCCCAGCGCGCCAAGGCCGCGGCCGAGGCCATCCGCGGCTTCGACCAGGCGCGTACCGACGCGCTGTGCGCCGCCATGGTGCGGGCCGGCAGCGACGCCGCCCTCGAGCTGGCGCAGCTCGCGGTCGAGGAGACCGGCATCGGGCAGGTGCACCACAAGGTCCTGAAGAACCTCTTCGGCACCGAGGGGATCTGGAGCTCGATCCGGGAGGAGCGGACCGTCGGGGTGCTCTCGAAGGACGAGCGCACCGGGGTGATCGAGGTGGGCACGCCGGTGGGCGTCATCGCCGGCATCGTCCCCACCACCAACCCGACCTCCACCGCCCTGGGGAAGGCGCTGATCGCGGTCAAGGGGCGCAACGCCATCGTGCTCAGCCCCCACCCCCGGGCGCGGCGGTGCATCGCGCGCACGGCCGAGATCCTCAGGCGCGCCATTCAGAGCGCCGGGGGCCCGCCCGACCTGGTCTGCGCTCTCTCCAATCCGACCATCGAGTCCACCGGGGCCCTGATGAAGCACCCCAAGGTGGCCCTGATCCTGGCCACCGGCGGGTCGGGCCTGGTGCGCGCGGCCTACTCCTCGGGCAAGCCCGCCTACGGAGTGGGCCCCGGCAACGTCCCGGTCTACGTGGACCGTTCGGCGGACCTCTCCAAGGTGGCCTGCGCCCTGGTCGCCAGCCAGAGCTTCGACAACGGCACCCTGTGCTGCTCCGAGCAGGCCCTGGTCCTGGATCGGCCGATCGCCGATGCCCTGCTGGGTGAGCTCCAGCGCCGCGGCGCGCATCTGTGCTGCCCCGGGCAGACCGAGAAGCTGGCGAGCTACGCCAACCAGGGCGGGATCATGAACCCCGAGCTGGTGGGCAAGGACCCCTGGTGGGTCGCCGAGCAGGCCGGCTTCCAGGTGCCGCGCCACACCAGCATTCTGCTGGCCCGCCAGGAGGGCGTCGGGCGAGCGCATCCCCTCTCGATCGAGATCCTGTGCCCGCTGCTCTCGGTGCACGAGGTCGATGGCTGGCGCGAGGGCTGCGCCACCTCGATGGAGGTGCTGCACTACGGCGGGCTGGGGCACACCTGCGCGGTGTGGGCCGGGGAGGAGGACATCCTCGAGGCCTGGTACATGGAGAAGCCCGCCAGCCGCATCGTGATCAACGGGCCCTCCTCCCAGGGCGGCGTGGGCTACTCGACCGGGCTGGTCCCCTCCATGAGCCTGGGCTGCGGACCCCAGGCCGGCAACATCACCTCGGACAACATCACGGCGCGGCACCTCATCAACGTCACCCGCGCCGCGCGGCCCCGCTCCGACTGGTCCGAGATCCGGCGCCGCGACCACGCCCGGGCGGGAGCCCTCTGCGGCGTGAGCGCGCCCCGAGGTTCGGGCCTGCCCGGCGATCCGGCGCTGGGGGCGGCCCCGGCTCCCAGGCCGGCCGAGGACGCGTCCTCGAGCCTGAGCAACTGGCGGGGCAATCCGCCGGTGGTGCTCTCGAATAGCCCCAACCCCGGGCCCGCGCCTCCTCCCCCGACACCATCGGCGCCCTCGCCCCCTCCCTCGGGCTCCACCGCCCTGCGGTCCAAGGTCCAGCCCGCGCCCAAGGCGAGCCCGCCGGTCTTCACGCGGTCCGCCGACCCTCGGCCCCCGGGACCGGCGAGCCGGTCTGCCGGTGCGTCGGCCCCGGCGAGCCGATCCACTGGCGCCTCGGGACCCGAGGTGGGCGCGGCCCTCTCCGTGCAGGAGATCCAGTCCATCATGTCCCAGGCCGGCGAGGGCTGCCCCATGGGCCCCTGCCGCGGCTGTCCCCACTCCGAGGTCCAGACCGGAGCCTGCCTGGCCTGACGCACAACCCGAGCCCCACCCCGAATCGGGCGACCGGACCCCCGGTTGCCCCCGAACACAGGAGCAGCTAGATGGCATTGAGAGGCGATGTGGCCCTGGGCCTGATCGAGACCCGCGGCCTGGTGGGATCGGTCGAGGCCGCGGACGCGATGTGCAAGGCCGCCAAGGTCACGCTCATCGGCAAGGAGAAGTCCGGCGGCGGCCTGATCACCGTCGCGGTGCGCGGGGAGGTGGGCGCGGTCCGGGCGGCCACCGACGCCGGGGCCGCGGCGGCCCGGCGCGTGGGCGAGCTGGTCTCGGTCCACGTCATCCCGCGGCCGGCCTACGACCTGGAGCACTACCTGGGGCACTTCGAGGGCCGCGAGGGCCCCTCGCCCGCGGCCCCCAGGAAGAAGTGAGCCGCTCCGGGTAGCGGGCCCGGCCCGCCTCGCCCGGCGCGCCTCGGCGCACCATGTCCCCCTCCACCCACCGCGGGATCGAGCTGCGCGGCTCCCTGGTCATCGACCAGATGCAGCCGCAGTTCGCGGCCATCGTGGCGGCCACCTCGGAAGGCTACTTCCCGGTGGTCGGCGAGTCCGCCTTCTGGCTGGAGGTGCGGCCGGGCATCGCCATCAACCGGCTGATGGACCTGGCCCTCAAGACCTGCGAGGTCACGCCGGGCGCGCTGATCACCGAGCGCTCCTATGGAACGCTCGAGGTGCACGGGCCCGACCAGGGACAGGTTCGCGAGGCCGGCCGGGTGATCCTGGAGGGCGCCGGGGTGGGGCCCGCCGAGGGGCTCTCGCCCCACGTGATGACCGACGAGGTGATCCGCAAGGTCTCGAGCCACCAGGCCATGCTCATCAACCGCGGCCGCGAGGGCATGCTGCTGCTGGCGGACGACACCCTGTACACCCTCGAGGTCAACCCCGCGGTGTGGGTGCTGCTGGCCGCCAACGAGGCCGAGAAGGCGGCGCCCATCCGCATCGTGGGCCTGCAGGGCGACGGCGCGGTGGGGCGCCTGCAGCTCGCCGGCACGGACGCCGCCATCGACGCCGCCGTGGGCGCGGTGCGCCGCGCGCTGGAGGACCTGCCGGGGCGGCCCAACGAGGGGGTGGACTGAGATGTTCCTGGGCCGGGTGATCGGCGAGGTGTGGGCCACCCGCAAGGTGGCCGACCTGGAGGGCAAGCGCCTGCTCGTCGTGGAGCAGGTCGACGAGCCTCAGGGCCGCAAGGCCGACATGGTCACCCCCGTGGTGGCCGCCGATCCGATCGGGGCGGGGCCCGGCGAGCACGTGATCGTGGCCTTCGGCAAGGCCGCGCGGGTGGCCTGCGGCGGGGACGGGGACTACGCCTTCGAGGCCGCCGTGGTGGGCATCGTGGACGACTGGGAGGTCCCGGCGGGCGGCGGCGCGCGCGGGGGAGGAGGCGCCTGATGCTGCTCGCGACCGTCGTCGGCAACGTCTGGGCCAGCGTGAAGGACCCCACCCTGGAGGGGCTGCGCCTCCTGATCGTCCGGCCCTACACCACCGACGGGAAGGAATCGGCCGAGACCATGGTGGCGGTCGATCCCCTGGGCGCCGGCGTGGGCGAGCGCGTGCTGGTGGTCTTCGGCCGCGCCGCGCGGCACGCCATCGGGCGCGGGCACGACATCGGCTTTCAGTGCGCGGTGGCGGCCATCGTGGACCGGGCCGACTTCCCCGAGAAGGACCGCGAGTGAGGACGACATGAAGCGCAACGACTTCAACCCCGAGCTCCGCGAGGAGGCCGCATTCCAGCCCGCCATCGGCCTGCTCGAGCTCTCCTCGGTGGCCCGCGGGATCGAGGTGACCGACGCCGTGCTGTGGGAGGCGAGCGTGGAGATGCTCTTCGCCACGCCCGTCCAGCCGGGCAAGTACGTGCTGCTGTTCACCGGCAGCGTCCAGGACGTGGCCGCCTCGGTGCGGCGCGGCGCGGAGGTGGCCCAGACCGACCTGGTGGACCAGCTCCTGATCCCCCAGGTGCACCCGCAGATCCCGCCCCGGCTCCAGCTCACCCCCAAGCTCCGCCAGGGGGAGGGCCGCCTGAACGGCCAGCCCGACGCCATCGGCGTGGTCGAGACGACCACCGTGGCCTCGGCCGTGCTCTCCTGCGACGCCGCCCTCAAGACCTCCACCGTGGACCTCATCGACATCCGCCTGGCCAACGGCCTGGGCGGCAAGAGCTTCTACACCCTCACCGGCGAGGTGAGCGACGTGCGCTCGGCCGTGGCCCGCGGCGCCGAGCTGGCGCGCGAGCGCGGCCTGCTGGCGCGGCAGATCGTGGTGCCGCGTCCCCATCCCGACCTCAAGGACCATCTGCTGTAGTCGCGCCATGGCACGCCGATTTCTGACCGCCGAGGACGTCCGCCGCGCCGGCGCCGGCGACATCGAGGTGGACCCGGGCACCCTGGTCACCCCCCAGGCGCAGGAGGAGGCCCGGCAGCGGGGGGTGATCATCCGCGTGGCCGGCGGCGGCGCCTGGAGCGAGCCCGTCCCCGATCGCGGGCCCGACGCCGAGCGCGGCCAGGCGGCCCTGCCCAACCTGCCCGAGCCCCGCTCCGACGAGCTGGGCCCGACCGGCGTGGTGGTGACCGCGGTGGGCCGCGACCGGCCCGGCGTGCTGGCCGAGATCACCGCCGCCATCGGCGGCCTCAAGGGCAACGTGCACGACATCTCGCAGAAGACGGTGGGGGAGTACTTCCACCTGATCCTGACCGTCGAGCTGCCGCCGGGGACGACCTTCCACGAGATCCAGGCCGCCCTCGAGAGCCTCGGCGGCGAAGACGACTACGCCCTGCGGGTGATGCACGAGCGGGTCTTCCGCTTCATGCACCGAATCTGAGGTTCCCGTGGCCTTCACCGACCAGGAGATCCTCGAGACCATCCGAATGTTCGAGCTGGAGACGCTCGACATCCGCGCCACCACCCTGGGCATCAACCTCCTGGACTGCGCCGACCCGGACCTGGAGAGCACCTGCGAGAAGGTCTACTACAAGATCGTCCACCACGCCCGCGAGCTGGTCTCCACCGCCGAGTCGGTGGAGAACGACTACGGCGTGCCCATCGTCAACAAGCGCATCGCCACCACGCCAACGGCGCTCCTGGCGGGTCCCTGTGGCGCCGAGGACCTGGTGCCCATCGCCCGCGCCATGGACGCCGCCGCGGCCGAGTGCGGGGTGGACTTCATCGCCGGCTTCACCGCCTACCTGCACAAGGGCTTCACCCGGGCGGACCACGCGCTGGTGAACTCGATCCCCGCGGCCCTGGCCGAGACCGAGCGGGTGTGCTCGTCGGTGTCGCTGGCGAGCACGCGCTCGGGCATCAACATGGACGCGGCCGCGCGCTTCGCCGGGGTGGTGCGGGAGACCGCCGAGCGAACGCGGGATGCGGGCGCGATCGGCTGCGCCAAGCTGGTGTGCTTCGCGAACGCGGTGGAGGACAATCCCTTCGTGGCGGGCGCGCACGTGGGGGTGGGCGAGCCGGAGACGGTGCTCAACGTGGGGGTGTCCGGTCCCGGGGTGGTGCGGTCCGCGCTGGAGCGGCTGGGGTCCGAGGCGGAT
Organism: uncultured Planctomycetaceae bacterium; assembly: GCA_964615935.1. GTDB lineage: Bacteria > Planctomycetota > UBA1135 > UBA1135 > CAZTTG01. Next base: position 27,866 of record CAZTTG010000084.1, read on the forward strand.
CTGCTGGCGGTGGCCGAGACGGTCAAGCGCACGGCCTTCAAGGTCACCCGCATGGGCGAGCTGGTGGGGCGGGAGACGGCGCGGCGGCTGGGGACGTGCTTCGGGATCGTGGACGTCAGCCTGGCGCCGACTCCGGCGATCGGGGACTCGGTGGCCGACATCCTGGAGGCCATCGGGGTGGAGCGGACCGGCGCGCCGGGGAGCACGGCGGCGCTGGCGATGCTGACGGATGCGGTCAAGAAGGGGGGGGCCATGGCCTCCTCGAGCGTGGGGGGGCTCT
>CAZTTG010000085.1:0-27856 GCA_964615935.1 uncultured Planctomycetaceae bacterium
AGGCGCGCCGACGAGGATTCTCCGGCACGCCCGGTCGGTCTGAGGCGAAGCCTCGCTAGAATCCCCCCTTCCACCCACCCCCTCCCAGCACCCCGACCACGGCGACAGGCAGGTGAAGAAGAAGACCAGGCGCGCGGCGAAGAAACCCGTCAAGAGAGACCTCGGCTCGCTCTTCCGCCCCCGCGCGGTGGCGGTCATCGGGGCCTCCCGGCAGCCCGGGACCATCGGCTACGTGGTGCTCCGCAACCTCATCTCGGGGGGCTTCGCGGGGAAGGTCTTCCCGGTGAATCCCAAGGCCGACGTGCTGCACTCCATCAAGTGCCACCACGCGGTCACCGCCATCCCCGATCCGGTCGACCTGGCGGTGATCGCGGTGCCCAAGGCCCTCGTCCCCCGGGCGGTGGAGCAGTGCGCCCGCAAGGGGATCGGCGCGGTGGTCGTGATCACGGCCGGCTTCCGCGAGACCGGGGCTGACGGCGCCAAGGTCGAGGAGCGCATCCTGCGCACCGTCCGGGCCCACGGGATGCGCATGGTGGGACCCAACTGCATGGGCATCCAGAACGCCCAGGACGGGGTGCGGCTCAACGCCTCCTTCTCCCGGAGCTTCCCGCAGGCGGGCCCGGTGGCCTTCGTCTCCCAGTCGGGCGCCATGGGAGAGGCCATCCTGGCGCAGGCCGACCAGATCAACCTGGGCGTGTCGATGTTCGTCTCGGTCGGGAACCGGGCGGACGTGAGCGCCAACGACCTCCTGGAGTACTGGTCCAAGGTGGACCAGATCCGCTGCATCCTGCTGTACCTCGAGTCCTTCGGCAACCCGCGCAACTTCGTCCCCATCGCGCGCCGGGTGACCCGCGAGAAGGCCATCCTCACGGTGAAGTCGGGCCGCTCCAAGGCCGGGGCCCTGGCGGCCTCCAGCCACACCGGGGCGCTGGCGGGCGCGGACGTCGCCGCCGACGCGATCCTGAAGGACTGCGGCGTGCAGCGCGTGGACTCGGTGGAGGAGCTGTTCGACATCGCCCTGGCCCTCTCCCGGTTGCCCCTGCCCAGGGGCCCGCGGGTGGCGGTGCTGACCAACGCCGGCGGCCCGGCGATCCTGGCCACCGACGCCCTGGTGGCCTCGGGCCTGGAGATGGCCCCCCTGCGCAAGAAGACCCGGGACGCCCTGCGCGAGGCCCTGGTCCCGGAGGCCTCGGTGCGCAACCCGATCGACATGGTGGCCGGCGCCAACGCCGAGAACTACGAGGTGTGCCTGAACCTGCTGCTGCGCGACCCCACGGTCGACATGGTCCTGGTGATCTTCGTGCCGCCCGTGACCCACGACGCCGTCCCGGTCGCCCGCACCGTCTTCGAGGCCGCCAAGGGCTCGAAGAAGCCGGTGGTGGGCTGCTTCATGTCCCGGGACGAGGTCATGGACGACATCGCCCGCGAGAGCCCCCAGGACTGGGTGCCGGTCTATCTCTACCCGGAATCCGCGGTGCGGGCCCTGACCGCCCTGGTCGAGCGGCGCCGCATCCTGGACCGGCCCGAGGGCCGGGTGCGCCGCTTCCGCGTCGACGTGCCCGCCATCCGCCGCCTCCTGAAGCCCGGCTGGCAGGGCGTCAAGGTCCGGCGCGCCCTGGCCCAGGCCTACCGCATCCCCGCCGTGCCGGGCGGCCTGGCGGGCAGCCCCGAGGAGGCCGTGGCCATCGCCGACCGGGTGGGCTACCCGGTGGTCATGAAGATGTCCGTCCCCAACATGCCCCACAAGAGCGACGTGGGCGGGGTCCTGCTGAACGTGGCCGATGCTCCCAGCGTGTGGAAGGCCTTCGGCCGGCTCGTGCGCCGCGACGCCGAGGGGGTCAACGTCCAGAAGATGCTCCCCGGCGGGCGCGAGGTGGTGATCGGCTTCACCGCCGACTCCGCCTACGGCCCCATCCTGATGTTCGGCCTGGGGGGCATCTACGTCGAGGTGCTGAAGGACGTCTCCTTCGCCCTCTGCCCGATCAGCGACGTGCGCGCCCGGGAGATGATCCGGGACATCCGCGGCTACCCCATCCTGCAGGGAGTCCGCGGCCAGGCGGGGATCGACGAGGACCACCTGGTGGAGGTGATCCAGCGCATCTCCCAGATGGCCCTCGACCTGCCCGAGATCGCCGAGATGGAGATCAACCCCATCCTGGCCTTCCCCGACGGCGCGGTGGCGGTGGACATGCGGCTGCGGGTGGAGGAACGCACCCCGGCCAGGAAGGGCCGCGCCCGTTGAGCTGAACCGGGATCCCCGATGACCTCGTTCCGCATCACACGCCCGACCGTCCTGACCGTCGGGATCACCGCCTCGGTGGTCTGGGTCGCGTGGGTCGCGGGCATGATCAGCGGGGATCGCTGGCAGCTGTTCGCCGACGCGTGGTTCATGTCGATCACCATGGTGTTCGGCTCCTTCATCGCCGGCGCCACCAGCGAGGGGGGAGGAGCGGTCGCCTTCCCGGTGATGACCCTGATGTTCGGGATCGCGCCCTCCACCGCGCGCGACTTCTCGCTCATGATCCAGTCGGTGGGCATGACCGCGGCCACGGCCACCATCCTGTTCACCGGGATCCGGGTCGAGCGGCACGCCCTGGTGTGGGCCAGCATGGGAGGGGCGGTGGGCGTGATCTTCGGCCTGGAGTTCATCGCCGACCTCCTGCCGCCGGCCTTCGCCAAGATGCTGTTCTGCAGCACCTGGCTGTCCTTCGCCTTCGCCCTGTACCTGATCAACCGCTACCACGAGCGCGAGGTCCACCTGGGGATCACGAACTTCCTGCCCCGGCACGCCGTGCTGCTCTTCGGCACCGGCATCGTCGGCGGGCTGATCTCCTCCATCACCGGCAGCGGCCTGGACATCACCACCTTCTCGCTCCTGGTGCTGCGGCTGCGCATCACCGAGTCGGTGGCCACGCCCACCTCGGTGGTGCTCATGGGCATCAACGCGGCCGTGGGCTTCGCCTGGAAGGGCGGTCTGGGGGCCGGGATGAGCCCCGAGGCCTGGAGCTACTGGTGGGTGTGCGTGCCCATCGTGGTGGTGGGCGCGCCCGCCGGCGCCTGGTTCATCAAGCGCCGCTCGCGCCTCTTCGTGTCCACCCTGCTGTACATCTCGATCGGGGTGCAGTTCGCGGCCGCCATGCTGATCATCCCCATGACCCGAGGCCTGGCGCTCTTCAGCGCGGCCATCTTCGCCGCGGGCTTCCTCTTCTTCCGCTGGATGGCCAACCGCGGGGTGCGGCGCCTGGCGTGGCTGGCGGAGGAGGGCTTCAGCCCAGGACCGAGACCGCCGGGGTAGGAGGGGCTAGTAGGAGTGCGTGCCCAGCACGACCTCGACGCCGAACTTGGCCTCCAGGGTGACCTTGAGGTCGTCGAAGTCGATGGGGCACTCGGCGGTCTCCATGGCCAGCTTCATGCAGGTGCCGAGGTGCAGCGTCTCGATCTCGCGGCCGAGGCCCTTGGTCAGCTCGGACAGCAGCTTGACGCGCGGGACGGTCAGGCCGGGGCAGTCGCCGCAGTCGGTCATCCCCACCAGCTCGATCTCCTCGTGCCGGCCGTACTCGCCGTTCCTCTCGAACATCCCCTTGTGGCACTTGGCGCAGGCGATGCACGAGTGGTCCTTGATCCGCTTGCAGTACAGTACGGCGATCCTGGTCATAGCGTCCTCCGGGTCGTTGCGCGGGAAGCCCCCCGAGGCAGCATAGACCTCCGGGATCTGCCGGGCAAAGCCCCGCTGCCCGCCGTCCGGCGCGCTGCGGCTCAGTCCTCGTCCTCCGCCGGGGCGGGTCCCGCGATGAGCCGGATGCGATCGACGATCCGGAAGTCGACCGACGTGCGACAAAGCAGGGTCGATCCGTCGACGTTGACGGGAAACTGCCCGCCATCCACCGGCGCGAGCCGCAGCGACTCGCGGATGGCGAAGGCCCGCATCCCCCAGCGCTCGGGCTCCTCCAGGATGTCCGCCGAGCGCGCGCGCTTCAGCTGGGCGGGCAGCCGCCGCAGGCCCAGGTCCCGGAGGCCGAAGAGGTGGAAGCGCCCGGAGCCGAGGGGATCGTCCGACCAGGGCAGGTCCGGCCCCAGGTAGCCGTTCACCAGGATCAGGGCGATGAAGGCGTCCTCCGCGGCGGGCGAGCCGTCCACCTCGATCCGCCACCGGCGCCTCCTCGTGAAGGGGCGCTTCAGGAGCTTCTCCAGCACCGCCAGGCGCATGCCGGTGGTGAAGGGCCCCAGGTCCCCCAGGAGCTGGCTCAGCACGCCCTTGTACCACTTCATGAAGCGGTTCTCGGTGTAGTACGGGATGCGCCCCATGACCTCAGCGCCCCCGTAGCCCACAAAGTGGCGCGGCGGCCCGGCCTCGGCCTCGCAGGCGGCCTCCAGCACGTCGCAGGGCAGCGTCCGGTCCGCACGGATCGACTCCGCGAACACCCGGACGGCGCTCTCGATCTCGTCCGGCATGCCCAGGACCTTGCCGATGAGGTCGGCGGAGCCCTTGCGCAGGAAGCCCAGGCGCAGCTCGCCCAGGGGCAGGCCGCTGTCGCAGCAGCCCTCCAGCGCGGCGTTGAAGGTGCCCGACCCCCCGGCCGAGATCAGGGTGCGCGCGCCCTCGGCGATGGCGGCCCGGGCGAGCTCGCGGGCCCCCCGATGGCTGTCGGTCACCTGCAGCCGCGCCTCGATCCCGCGCTCCGCGAAGAGGGGCACGATCCGATCCACCTTGCTCCAGTCGCGGATCGACCCGGAGATGCTGGTGGCGATCACGTCAAGGGGTCGGGTGTCCATCGGCGGCTCCTTCCAGCTCCTTCGCGAAATCCAGGGCCGTCGCGGCCACCGCCTCGATCGTCTGCTGCCCGTCCAGGCGGCGGACCGGCAGTCCCCACTCGCTCTCCGCCACCTCGCACACCATGAGATACGCCTCCCGCAGCTTGCCCAGCTTCTCCTCGGTCTCGTGAACCTGCTTCGGCTGGCCCCGCGCGTCGATGCGCGACACGGCCACGGCCGGGTCCACGTCCAGGAAGAGGACCGCGTCGGGCACGCGCAGCCGGGTGAGCTTGAGGCGCTCGAGCAGCCGGAGCTCGGGGAAGTGGTCCAGGATCGGATCCCCGCGCCCCAGCTCCCGGCGCCCCGAGAGAACCCCCATCGCCTGGGCGCAGAAGCCCCGGTCGAAGCACTCCTCGCGGTAGAGGACCGCCCAGGCGGTCAGGTTCAGGAGGGGCGAGCCGTCCAGCACCAGCCAGCGGGGCCCGTACCAGCGCTCGCTCTCGCCCAGCAGGCGGTCGCGCAGGAGCATCTCGCTGAGCTTGGGGACCTTGTAGCCCGCCAGGGATCCCGCCCGCTTGGCCTGGCGCCCGAGCCACCGCCGCACCTTGTCCGCCAGCAGGGGCTGCATGTCGCGCGGGGAGCCCTGGGCGTAGAGCTCCAGGGCGTCGCCCACGAGGCAGGCGGGCGCCTCCTCGGAGAGCGAGCGGGCGAGCCCCCGGGAGAGGGTGCTCTTGCCCGAACCGTCGATCCCCAGGGCGGCCACGGTGAGGGCCGCCGAGCGCTGACCCCGGCGCCGCTGGCGCCGCGCGCTCTCCGAGCGCTCCAGGTCCCCGATGGCCTCCCGCAGGGAGCGGGCCACGTCCAGGGCATCCCCCTCCCGGCGCTGCGGCGGCCCCACGATCAGGTGGTTCCACAGGGGCAGTGGCAGGGAGGTCTGGCGGGGCAGCGAGCGCTCCGGGCCCCGGATGAAGACCGGCACCACGGGGACGTCGGGGTGCCGGGCCACGAGCTGGCCCACGCCCGCCTTGAACTCGCCCATCCGGCCCGGCTCGCCCCGGGTGCCCTCGGGGAAGATCAGGACGCTGCCGCCCGCCTCCAGCCGGCGCGACATCTCCTCCAGCGCCTCGCCGGGCCGGTGGTCGCGATCCACCCAGATGGGGTCGAAGAGGCGCTCCATCAGGGTGAAGACCGCGCGCGAGCGGGCGAAGTAGTCCCGGGCGGCCACGGGGTAGGTGGTCAGGATGCGCCGCGCCGGGAGGATTGAGTAGAGCAGCAGGGCATCCATGTGGCTGTTGTGGTTGGCCACCAGGATGAAGCGTTCCAGCTCGCGCAGGTGCTCCCGGCCCCGGACGTTCACGCCGAAGACCAGGCGCAGCAGGGGCCGCAGCAGCAGCAGGTGCGCCCACAGGCGCGGGGAGAGGACGCCGCCCACCCGCCTCACCTCACTCGATGACGTCCGTGAAGTAGCGCAGGTAGTGGAAGACCACCGGCGCGGTGAAGAGGTAGGACTTGAGCCCGTCGAGGATGCGCCCCCGGCCCGGCTCCAGGCTGTCGGCGGAGATGCCCAGGTCGGCCTCGATCCCCGCCAGGGTGAAGTTGCCCATGAGGACCAGCGCCGGGATCAGGAGGCCCAGGACGATGGCGCAGGGCAGGTGCACGCCCGCCAGGGTCCCCAGGAGCAGCGAGACCCCCAGGGGCAGGGGCGCCGCCAGCAGGTACCTGCGGGCGAGGGTCCAGAAGGGCCGGCCCGGGGCCGTCGGGCAGAGGTGGGCGACGAAGTCGCACAGGGCCACGCCGCAGACCAGGAGCATCCCCAGCCAGGTGGAGAAGCGCGTCAGGTAGCCGATGTGCCCCATGCAGTACACGAAGAGGAAGAGGCCGAGGTCGATGGCCCCGATGGAGAGCACCGTGCCCCGGCGCTCCGCGCCCCCCAGGACCACCAGGAAGGGCACCACCAGGAAGGCGTAGACCGGGATCGAGACGATGAAGAAGCCGTACCAGTCGGTCTGGATCAGCCAGGTCATGAAGGGGATCGACAGGTAGGCCGCCAGGATCCCCCACCGGTCCTGGAGCCGTATGTCGACCAGCGAGAAGTACTCCTTCAGGGCGGCGAAGGAGAACAGCGCCAGGATCCAGATCGCCGGGCCGAAGGAGATGTGCTCCACGGCGGCGAAGGTCGCGAAGAAGACCCACAGGGCCCCCAGGTAGGGCGGCGGCCGGGGCCGCTCGGGGCGCAGGGCCTGGAGGGCCAGGAGGAGGGTCAGGGCGGCCAGACCCAGCAGCGAGCAGAGCGATGGCGATCCGTCCGGCATGTGCCGATCCCCGGCGGCAGCGGCCCGAGCGCGGCGGGGTTCACGGGCCGGCGGACAGCCTACTCCTCCGGGGGTCTCGGTGCATGGCCGGCGGCGGACATCGGGGCCCGGAGCGCCCTCCTCGACCCGCGCCCGGGCCGGGAGACCGACCTCGATCTCCTGGACGGCAAGCCCGCTGGACGGACGAGGCCCGCCCGGGATCGTCGATCCCGGGCGGGCCCGTGGATGCAGTGGATGGTCCGGCTCAGGTGGTGGGGCTCATCGACTCCACGAGCTGATCGGGAGTCGCGACGGCGCCGAAGCGCTCCTTGAGCTCCAGCAGGCCGGAGCGCTGCTGCTTCAGGATCTCGAAGAGGCGCTGGGGAACGCCCTCCTCCTTGCCGTAGGCCTCGGTCTGCAGCTCGTTGCGCGCGAGGATGTTGTCGATGTACAGCGAGAACTGCTTGTCGTAGAGCTCACGGGGGTACTCCTTGTCGATGATCTCGCGGAACAGCTTGGCGAGGTCATCGAAGCGGGGGAGGTTGCCGATGGGGGTCTCGATGACCTCGACCTCGCCGTTGGCCAGCCGCTCGAGCCAGCCCAGCCACGCCTTGACGTCCTTCTTCTCGCCCAGGAGCTGCTTGCCGCTGCCCCCGCGCGCCTCGTTCGTCAGGAAGTAGTTGAGCCCGGCCAGGATCGGCTTCTTGCCCGCGGCGATGTCCGGGTTCCCGTAGAACTTGAACTGGGCGTCCATGTAGTCGCCCAGCGGGCCCGGGATGAAGGGGGCGTTGGCCCAGGGGGCGCGCTTGACGCCGCTGGCTCCCACCTCGGTGGCGGTGGCGGCCGACACGATGCAGGCGCCGATCACCACGCCCTCGTCGGAGCTGCGGGCCACCCACACCGGCGGCATGGTGTCGCTGTCGCGGCCGCTGTAGGTGAACACCCGCGTCACGACCCCGTCGGGGTTCTCGGTCTCGTTGGAGTAGTTGGGCAGGGCCTTGGCGCTGACGGTGCAGCGGGCGTTGGGGTGCGAGATGGGCACCTCCTTGCCCTTGGCGTCCTTCATGCCCTGGGTCCACTGGCCCTGGAAGTTGAAGCCCTTGCCGGGGTGCTCCTCGCCGCTCCCGGTCCAGTGCGGGGTGCCGCTCTCGTCGATCAGCACGTTGGACCAGATGACCTCGGCCTTGGGGTTGCGCAGGAGGTCCATCAGGTACGGGTCGCCCTCCCAGTTCACGTCCGCGACGATCCCGAAGATGCCGCATTCGGGGTTGATCGAGCGGATACTGCCGTCCGCGGCGATCCACATCTGGGCCAGGTCGTCGCCCACGAACTGGTTGCCGGCCATGGCCGTGGTGGTCTTGCCGCAGCCGCTGGGGGCCGCGCCGCAGAACCAGGTGACGCGGCCGCCGGGGCCGTCGATGCCGGTGATGAACATGTGCTCGGAGAGCTGCTTGCCGCCGCCCTCGTAGACCGACTTGTCCACGGTGAAGCGGTGGTTGCCCTTCTTCATGAGCAGGGTGTTGCCGGCATAGGTGCAGAACATGCTGTAGGTGGTCCACCAGCTCCGGTCCATGAAGACCCGCGCGTTGGGGAGGTCCTCCAGCCGGTTGGGCCCCTCGCTGTGGATGTTGGCGTAGAAGTGGCCCAGCTTGCCCACCTGCTCGTTGAAGGCCTCGAAGGCGCAGCGATACAGGATGTTGGCGCTGTGCATCACGTAGGCCGAGCTGGTCAGCTCCAGCGCCGGGTTGGAGGCCGGGGAGCCGACGGGGCCGCGGATGTAGAAGCCGATCAGCATGGTGCGGCCCTTCATGATGCCGCCCATCTTCACCCGGACCTCTTCCATGGCCTCGTCGCGGAGCATCTTCTTGCCCAGCGAGCTGGAGGCCTCGCCCTCGTTCACGATGTAGAACGTGCGGTCGACGATCCGACCCTGCTCGTCCTTGAGGTCGTAGTGGATCGTGTGGTCCTTCATGGGCAGCTCTTTTTCCTCGCCCTGCTCGAGGGCCAGCTTGCGCACGAGTTCCCGATCCGCCTCGGAGCCGGTGTTGACGAAGCACCTGTCCGGATCACAGAGGGCGATCGCGTTGGCGATCTTGAGGAGCACTTCCTCGTTGGTGATCGTCTTGATCCGGGCGAGCTGCTCCGAATCCATCTTGCTCTCGAAGAGCTCCATCGCCGCGCCGACGGTCAGGACGTTTCCGATCTCGGTGGCGATGTCCTGTCCCTTTTTCCTCTCCAGCATGTTTTCCTCCTGGGTTCGGCTCCAAGGGCTTGGACCGAGGCGTCGGCACGGGGTCCACGTCCTCCAAATAATAGGGGAAAAACTATATCCCTCCCCCCGGCCACTGTCCACCGGGGTCGGTGGGAATGCCGGCCGGGGAATCGCGCGCGCGGGCCCTCGTAGGTGGCCCTTCCCACCTCCTCGCCGGAGCGCGCTCGGGCGCCCGCCATCCGCGCCCGACGGCCGGCCTTCGCCGGGGCCTTCCCGGCCCTCGTCCCGGCTCGATCCCGAGCCCGCTCGGCCCGTCTCGCGCGACCGGCGCGCCGCCGGGAGCGCGGGGCCCGATCGCGCTCCCCGCGGACCTCGGCGAGCCCGCCCTCAGCTCCCCCGCGGAGCCGGCCGCCGACCGCCGCCCCGTCGTCGGGCGAGCCCTCTGGGCGCCCCGGGGCCCGTGCGGCCTCCCCGAAGGCGGGACTTCCCCGGCTTCCGGCTCCCCCCCACCAGGCCATCGACGCCCGCAAATCCCTTCGACCCAAGGGGTTGTGCCACTGCTCGAGCTCGGGGTTCCCAGGGTCCCCCCTTCCCTGGAGTCCAGCTCATGCATTATTTTGCCGATGTTGTCGGGTCGAGAGACCGGACCACGCGCCGTTGCCGAAGCCGAGCGACGCCCGGGGGGGCGGAGATCGAGCCTGGGGAGGGGGTGTGGCTGGCCTCGCAGATCCCGGCGGGACGAGCAAAGGACCGCCCCCCCCTGGAGATGAAGCTACTTCCGAGGCTGCGCCGTGTTTGAGGACCTCGTTCAGCGAGAGGAAGCCGGGCAGCCGATCCGGGTGGCCCTCATCGGGGCCGGCAGCATGGGAGTGGGCATCGCCTGGCAGGTGGGACACACCCCCGGGATGAAGCTGGTCTCGGTGACCGACATCGACCTCGACGCCGCCACCCGGGCGGCCGAGGCCTACGGGGCGCCCTTCGGGGTCGTCGGGCCGGATGATGCCTGGCCCCCGCGCGATCACGTGCTGGTCAGCCGGGAGCCCTTCTTCCTGCCCGATCGCATCGAGGAGCTGGGCGTCGACGTCCTGGTCGAGTCCACGCCCACCATCGGCTTCGCGGCCCAGGCCTGCCTGGCCGCCATCGAGAAGAAGGTCCACGTCGTCCTGATGAACGCCGAGGTGGACCTGGCCCTGGGACCCCTGCTGCACCGGGCGGCCACCCGGGCCGGCGTGGTGGTCACCAGCGACGCCGGCGACCAGCACGCCGTGCTGGGCCGGATGATCGACGAGATCCGGCTGTGGGGCTTCCGGATCGCGATGGCGGGGAACATCAAGGGCTTCCTGGACCGCTACGCCACCGCCGAGTCGCTGGCCCACGAGGCGGCGATCCGCAACCTGAACCCGGTCCAGTGCTGCGCCTACACCGACGGCACCAAGCTGGGGGTGGAGATGGCCCTCATCTCCAACGCCAAGGGCCTGCGCCCCTGGGTGCCGGGCATGGAGGGTCCGGCGGCGGCCAACGTGCAGGACGTCTTCCAGCACTTCGACTTCACCCGCTATGGCGAGCAGGGCGTGGTGGACTACATCCTGGGCGCCGAGCCCGGCGGGGGCGTCTTCGTGGTGGGGCACTGCGACGACCCCCTGCAGGCCGAGTACCTGAAGTACTACAAGATGGGCGACGGCCCCTTCTACCTCTTCTACCGCCCCTACCACCTGTGCCACCTGGAGACCACCCGGGCGATCGCCAAGGCGGCGCTCTTCGGCCGATCCGTCATGGTTCCCACCCACGGGTGCCAGGCGGACGTCTACGCCTACGCCAAGCGGCCCATCGAGGCCGGGGAGGAGATCCCCCACGCGATCGGCGGTGACCAGCTCTACGGGCTGGTGGACGCCTGCGCCGACGCCGACCGCAAGGGCTTGGTTCCGGTCACCGTGCTGGAGAACGAGGAGGGTGTCTGCCCGAGCGTCAAGCGGGCCATGGAGCGCGACGAGCCCCTGAGCTGGGACGACGTGGAGCTCCCCGACACCTACCAGCTCAGCCTGTTCCGCGAGCAGCAGGGCATGCTGGACCGAGGCTGATCCTTGTCCGGAGCGACCCCCGATCCCTCCCCCCCGAGGATCGTCGTCCTCGGCGCCGGCGTCGCCGGCCTGTACGCCGGCCGCGTCCTGGCCGAGGCGGGGGCCGAGGTGACCGTGGTGGAGAAGGAGCCCATCCTCGGCGGCCTGGCGGCCAGCTACCAGCAGAACGGCAACGCCTACGACCTGGGGGTGCACCACCTCCACGGCCACGACCCCGAGATCCTGCAGGACATCCAGCGCCTCTTCGCCGACGAGCTCAACTCGGTGCGCAAGTCGGCCAAGATCCGCTTCGGCAAGGGCTACCGCTCCTACCCGCTGAAGTTCTTCGACCTCCTGACCGGGGTCCCGGCCTGGTTCCTGGTCCGCGCCGTGACGGCGATGGTCCTGCAGCAGAGCCGCAACAAGATCTCGACCCGGGAGCCCAAGAACGCCGAGGAGGCGCTCATCCAGCTCTACGGGCGCCCGCTCTACGAGTACTTCTTCCGCGACTTCACCGAGAGCTACTGGGGCTTCCCCACCAGCCACCTGTCGGCCGAGTTCATCCGCGCCAAGATGCCGCGCCTGAGCGCCATCGACATGGCCAAGCGGGCCCTGGCGAAGCTGGGCCTGGCGCGGGTGAAGGAGGACGCGGTCGCCAGCGCCACCGCCGAGGAGATCCTCTACTACGGCTCCGGCGGCGCCGGCGAGCTCCCCGCCACCCTGGCCCGCTTCGTCACCGAGCGGGGCGGGCGCGTGCTGACCGAGAGCCCGGTGGTCGCCCTGGAGCGGGACGGCACCCGCGTGACGGCGGTCCACTGCCGCCGGGGATCCGAGGCCCTGCGCCTGCCGTGTGACCGGTGCATCTCCACCATCCCCATCCCCGATCTGTGCCGCGCCCTCGAGCCGGCCGCGCCGGAGGAGGTCCTGGCCGCCGCCGGGAAGCTCCAGTACAAGTCCCTGGCGGTCATCAGCTTTCTGGTGACGCGCACGCCGCTCCTGCCGGCGCTGTACGTCCACTTCCGCAACCGGATGTTCCACCGCGCCTCGGAGCCGCGCCTCAGCGGGCTGCGGGTCTCGCCCGAGGGACACAGCATCCTGGTCCTGGAGACCACCTGCGACGTGGGCGACGAGCGCTGGCGGGGCGATCCCTCGATCATCGAGCAGGCCATCCAGGACCTGGAGAAGGACCGCATCCTGCGCCGCGAGGAGATCGTGGACACCCACCACGGCCGCTACCAGCACGCCTATCCGATCTTCGACATCGGCTTCGAGGACCGCAAGAAGACCCTGCTCGACTTCCTGGACGGCTTCGAGAACCTCGAGTCCACCGGCGCCCAGGGGACCTTCACCTATCCCAGCATGCACGGTGCGATGCGGCTGGCGGCCGGGGCGGCCGAGACGGCCCTGCAGATGGCTCGCGCCGAGCAGAGCCCCTGGAAGGGCCAGCCCCCCTCGGTGCAGACGCCCGCCTGCGGATGATGTTCGAGGACATCGAGCTCGAGATCGACGAGGGCGGCATCGCCCGCATCCTGCTGAACCGCCCCGAGCAGCGCAACGCGATGACGCCCGCGATGGGCGAGGAGGTGGCCGAGGCCGTGCGGCGCATCGACGCGGACGAGCGGGTCCGCGTCGCCGTCATCCGGGGCGCCGGCCGGGCGTTCTGCGCCGGGGCCGACCTCGGCAGGCTGGCGCGCGAGGCGGGCCTGGACTCCGGTCGCTCGGGGAGCGACGGCCTCGGCGGCGAGGTCGAGTTCTACCGGCGCTTCCTCTCGATCTCCTCCCTGCGCGTGCCGACGATCGCGGCCATCAACGGGCACGCCATCGGCGCCGGGCTGTGCCTGGCCCTGGGAGCCGACCTGCGCGTGATGCACGAGCGCGCCCGGGTGGGGATGACCTTCGTGCGGCTGGGCATCCACCCCGGCATGGGCGGCACCTGGAACCTGCCCCGCCTGGTGGGACCGGCCCGGGCCGCCGAGCTCCTCTACACCGGCCGGCTGGTGGACGCCGCCGAGGCCGCCGCCATCGGCCTGGTGAACCGCGTGGCGGGCGAGGACTTCGACGAGGTGGTGGAGGGACTGGCCGCCGAGATCCGCGACGCCGCCCCGGTGGCGGTGAGGGCGGTCAAGGAGACGCTGCGCGGCGCCTGCGAGCGCACCCTGGAGGAGGCCCTCCTGGCGGAGAGCCGCGCGCAGGCGATGACCTTCCGCACCCGGGACGCCGCGGAGGGGCTGTCGGCCATCCTGGAGAAGCGGAAGCCCGGCTTCGAGGGGCGCTGATCCCGCGCCCGCGGCCCCGCCGGCGCCGGAGCCCCTACCAGAGCTTCTGCTTGTCGATGAAGATCATGTGCCAGAGCTCCAGGATCACCAGCGACATGACCTGCTTCAGGCACAGGAACTCGCGGGACTCCATCCGCTGCACCAGCTCGCTCACCTTCGCCGGATCGAAGGTGCCGCGGCGCCGGACCTGCTCCTCGTTCAGGGTCAGGCGGATCAGCTCGCGGACGTTGGGGTGCTCGTAGAAGTACTCCATGGGCAGGAAGAAGGGGTTCTTCGGCCGCCGGACCACCTCGGGCGGCAGGAGCTTCCGGGCCAGCCGGCGCTCGATCACCTTGTCCTGCATGCGGCTGGTCTTCAGGTGCGGGGGCATGCGGAAGGCCAGCTCGATCAGCTCGTGATCCAGGAAGGGCAGCCGGATCTCGAGGGAGTGGGCCATGGTGTTCTTGTCGTCGCGGATGATGGCCCAGTCCTGCAGCCACTCGTCGTACTGCAGCTTCAGCAGGCGGTCCAGGAAGCGCCCGCCGCGGTCGCGGACGGGGGGCATCCAGCTCAGGCCGGCGTGCTCCCGCATCCCGCCCGAGTACAGCTCGCGCCGCTCCTCCAGCTCGAAGAGCGTCCTCAGGGAGACGTAGTTGTGGAAGAGGTCGCGCTCGGAGTAGTGAGCCAGGAAGTCCACCAGCCGCGCCTTGCCGCGGCTGCCGAGGTAGGCGGGGAACTGGAAGAAGCGATCCAGCAGCCGCACCGGCGTGGCCCGCAGCAGCGGCATGGCGACGGCGCGGTGCAGCGCGCCCGGCACCAGGCGGCGGTAGCGCTCGGTGAGCTGGATCAGCTTGTGGAAGGAGTAGCCGGCGAACATCTCGTCCGCCCCCAGCCCCCCCAGCACCACCTTCACGTGCTGGCTGGTGGCCTCGGCCAGCTTGTGGAAGGCGATCACCAGGGCGTCGCCCACCGGGCGGTCCATGTGCCAGACGATCTGCGGCAGGCGGTCGAAGTCCTCGGGCGTGCAGTAGACCTCGTGGTGCTGGGTGCCCAGGAGGCGCGCGGTCTCGGCCGCCTCGGCGGTCTCGTCCACGTTCGAGTGGAAGCCGATGGAGAAGGTGTTCACCCGGTCGCTGTGACGGCACATGGCGGCCGCGATCAGGCTCGAGTCCACCCCCGCGCTGAGGTAGGCCCCCACCGGCACGTCGCTGCGCATGGTCAGGCGGATGGCCTCGAAGAACTTCTCCTCGAGCTGCTCCAGGTACTCGCCGTCGGAGAGGTAGTCGCCCTCCCACAGGGGGACGTCCCAGTAGCGCTCGATGGCGATCTGGCCGTCCCGGCTCCGCCGCAGGTAGTGCGCGGCGGGCAGGGTCCGGACGCCGGCGAACATGGTCTGGGGCTCGGGCACGTAGCGCAGGGCCAGGAAGGCGTCCACCGCCGGGAGGTTGCAGCGGCGCTCGACCCGCTCCGACTCGAGGATGGCCTTGACCTCCGAGGCGAAGATCAGGGCGCCGCTCTCGGACCACAGGTAGAGGGGCTTCTGCCCGCAGCGGTCCCGCGCCAGGATCAGCTCGCCGGCCTTCAGGTCCCAAAGGGCGAAGACGAACATCCCGTTGAAGCGCTGCAGGCACTCGATCCCCCACTCCTCGAAGGCGTGGACGATGACCTCGGTGTCGCAGCGGGTCCGGAAGGCGTGTCCCCGCTCGCGGAGCTCCTCCATGAGCTCCACGTAGTTGTAGATCTCCCCGTTGAAGCAGACGACCAGGCTCTCGTCCTCGTTGTAGATCGGCTGCCAGCCGCCCTCGAGGTCGATGATCGACAGGCGCCGGTTGCCCATGGACAGGCCCGGCTCGCTGAAGAAGCCCTCGCCGTCCGGCCCGCGGTGCCGGATGACGTCGGTCATCCTCTTCAGCAGCCCGGGCTCCTCGAAGCCCGCGAATCCGACGATCCCGCACATGTCGAAGCCTCCGCGCCGGCGGAGGATGCAGAGCAGAGCAAAGAGCGCTCGCGCCGTCCAGCGCGCTCGGCGGGCGATGCGCACCGGCGCAGGCCGTCCCAGCCGGGGGACCGGGGCGACCGGTCGGACAGGCGGCTCTTGACAACGGCCGATAGGATCCTCGAATCTCCCGCCCGTCGGATCCGGGTCCCCTCCCTTGACCGAGCCCTTCATCCCCCTGAGCGAGCCGTACACCGACTCCCGCGAGACCGCCGCCCTGGCGGCCGCCGCGGAGGCCGGGCGCTTCCAGGGGGGCGGTCCCTTCATGGAGCGGGTGGAGGAACGCCTGCGCGAGCGCCTGGGGGCGCGCTTCGCCCTGATGATGACCTCGTGCACGCACGCCCTGGAGACGTGCATCGCAGCCCACGGGATCGGCGCGGGGGACGAGGTGGTGATCCCCTCCTTCACCCACCCCAGCTCGGCCAACGCCGTCCTGCGCGCGGGGGCCCGGGTGGTGTTCGCGGACTCCCTGGCGGGCTCGCCCCACATGGACCCCGAGGACGCCCGTCGCCGGGTCTCGAGCCGGACGCGGGCGATCATGGCGGTCCACTACGCGGGGATCCCGCTGGGGGTCGATGGCCTGGCGCAGCTCTGCCGGGAGGAGGGGCTGCTGCTGCTCGAGGACGCCGCCCAGGCCCTGGACGCGCGCTTCGGCGGCCGTGCCTGCGGGACCCTGGGGGACGGCGGCTGCCTCTCCTTCCACGACACCAAGAACGTCGTCTGCGGGGAGGGCGGCGTCCTGCTCACCGACGACGAGGCCCTGGCCGAGCGGGCCACCGTCATCCGCGAGATGGGGACCGACCGCGCCCTCTTCCGCGCCGGACGCATCCCCCGTTACACATGGCGGGAGGTGGGCTCCTCCTTCATGCCCTCCGAGCTCCTCATGGCCTTCCTGGAGGTCCAGCTCGAGAAGGCCGACGAGATCCTGAGCCGCCGCCGGCGGCTGTTCGACCGCTACCTGCGGCTCCTGTCGGACTCCCGCGCGGCCGGGCGGCTGGTGCTCCCCGAGCTCCCCGAGGGCGTCGAGTCCAACGGTCACGTCTTCTACATGGCCCTGCCCGACCGCCGCACGCGGGACCGCTGCCTCGAGCGGCTGAGGGAGCGGCGCATCGGGGTCGCCACCCACTTCGAGGCCCTGCACGACACGGCCTTCGGCCGCGCGCTGGTGCGCGGCGACGCGCCCGAGCTGACGCGGGCCCGCCGCTTCGCCGACACGCTCCTGCGCGTCCCGCTGCACGCGCGCATGACCGACGAGCAGCAGGACCGCATCGTCGCCGAGCTGGAGAGCGCCCTGGATGATCGCACCTGAGGCCGGCGCCCGGCGCGCGGAGCGGGAGGGGGCGGGCTAGCCCCGGCGCGCGGTCCATGGGGACCCAGGACCTCCTCCTCTGGGAGTGCGTCCTCTTGGGCGCCATCCTGCTCGTCTCGCTCGCCTGGCCGCGCCCCGGAGCGCGGGGCTTCGGCCGCCTCCTCGCCTGGCTGGACCGCCTCGCCCGCCGCCCCTCGCTGGCGGCCCTGGCCTGCGCCGTCCTGGCCTTCGCGGGGAGCGCGCTGGTCGCCTGGCTGGTCTTCTGGCCCGAGCCGCGCATCCACGACGAGTTCAACTACCTCCTGTCGGCGGACACCTTCCTGCAGGGGCGGCTCTCGAATCCCACCCATCCCTTCTGGGAGCACTTCGAGACCTTCCACGTCATCCACCACCCGAGCTACTCGACCAAGTTCCCGCCCGGCTCGGGCCTCCTGATCGCCCTGGGGTGGGCGGTCGGAGGGCACCCCCTGGTGGGGATCTGGCTCTCGTCGGCGCTCCTGTGCGGCGCGATCGCCTGGATGCTCTTCGGCTGGCTGCCGCCCCGCTGGGCGGTCCTGGGCGGCCTGCTCGCGGTGGCGCAGTACGGCGTGGCCTCCTACTGGGCCCAGTCCTTTTGGGGAGGAGCCGTGGCCGGAGCCGGCGGCGCGCTGGTCTTCGGGGCCCTCCCGCGGATCCTCAGGGGCGGCGGCGCGGGGCTGGGCGCCGTCCTGGGGGCGGGCCTCGTGCTCCTCGCCACCTCCCGGCCCTTCGAGGGGCTGGTCTGCGCCCTGCCCACCGCGGCCCTGCTGGCCCTGTGGCTCTTCCGATCGCGCTCGGTCCCGCTCGGCGGACGCCTGCGAGCCGCGGCCGGCACCGCGGCGGCCCTGGCCCTCGGCCTCCTCTTCATCGGCCTGCACAACCGGGCGGTGACCGGCAATCCCCTCCGCCTGCCCTACGAGGAGCACGACGAGCAGTACGCGGTGGCCCCGCCCTTCCTGTGGGCCGACGAGGCGCCGCAGCCCGAGTACCGCCTCCCGCTGATGAGGGAGTTCTGGACCGGCGAGATCCTCGAGGAGTACGAGCACCAGCAGCGCCTGGGCGGCTGGATCGAGGGACTGGGCAAGAAGATGCCCCTCCTGTGGTGGTTCTTCCTGGGACCGCTCCCCACCTTCCTGCTCCTGGCCCTGCCCTGGGCCTGTCGCCAGCGGCTGCGCCTCTTCGCCTTCGCGAGCTGCCTGCTCCTGCTGGCGGCGCTCCTGGGCGAGACCTACCGCATGGCGCACTACGCCGCGCCCGGGACCGCGCTCCTGGTGATCCTGGTGATGAGCTGCATGCGCACCCTGTCGGCCGTGCGCTTGCGGGGCCGCCGCGCGGGCCGTAGCGCGATGCTGGGCATCGCCCTGGGAATCATGGGGCTGGGCCTGGCCCAGGCCGCGACCCGCGGCGCCGATCCGCAGGCCTGGTTCCGGCAGCGCCCGCGCATCCTGCGCGCGCTGGAGGCCGACGAGCACCGCCACCTGGTCTTCGTGCGCTACGGGCCGGATCACTCGGTGCACGACGAGTGGATCTACAACGCGGCCGACATCGACGCCGCCGAGGTGGTGTGGGCGCGTGACCTGGGTCCGGAGCGGAACCGGCGTCTGGTCGAGCACTTCGGCGACCGCAAGGCGTGGTTCCTCTTCGCGGAGGAGGGCGAGGGGGAGGCGCGCCTGGCCGCCTACGAGTCCGTGACCCAGACCCCCTTCCAGGACCCCTCCCCGCGGTAGCGGACGGAGGACTCCCCGGCCAGGATCCGCGAGGCGACCTCGAGCCCCATCCGCATGCACTCGTCCATGTTGCAGTAGCGGAAGAGCCCCTGGCGGCCCAGGGTGACCAGGTTGGCCAGGGGCGAGAGCGCGTCCAGCAGCCGGTCGGTCCGCTCCTGGAAGCCGCGCACCTGGATGGGATAGGCGCAGGTCAGGCGCGCGACGTCGCAGCCCAGGATCTCCTCGGGCCGGAGGAGGTCCAGGCCTACCAGCGCCTCGGTCACGAGCCGCTCGATCGCCGCGTCCTCCAGGGACCAGGTGTCATCGCCGGGGTCGCAGGAGATCTCCACCGCCAGGCCCGTGCGGCCCGGCGGCGCCATGCCGGGGTCGAAGCGCGCGAACTCGGTGAAACGCTGGAAGGGCACGTCCCCGTCGGAGAAGTAGGTCCAGTCGAAGTCCGTCACCCGGGGCTTGTCGATCCGCAGGAACGCGAAGACCATACCGCGGAAGGGCAGCTCGTTGGCCGCCAGGAGATCCCGCGCGCCCTCGCCCAGGGCCGCCTCCACCAGGTGCGGGAGGGGGACGGTGGACAGGACCGCGTCGAAGCCCCCGGCGCTGATTCCGTCGGCGAACTCAAGAACCTCTACCCGACCGTCCACGAGCTCAGCCGCTCCAGACGCTTGCCACCCCGTCCCGTGTCAGAGCCTGATCGCGGTGAGTCGGCCATCCCCACCACGCCGCAAGTGACCCTTGCCCTGACCGAAGATGGGCACCGCAGCTCTCCGAGGGGATCACTTCTTGCGCGGTGCCGAAAAGGCTGGCAAAAGGCCTGGAAAGGCTAAGCCAGATTGAAGCGAGTCGGGGACGTCTCTCATGCCTATTCCCCAATTCTCGAGCTTCCTCTCGACCTTGAGACGTCGCGAGAGGACGCACTACTCACTGCTTGGTCTCGATGTGCACATCTGCACGGCGGAGTCGTGCGGCTCCGCTCAGGAGCGGGCCCAGTCCATGGGACGTGGCCTGTTCGAGCTCACATCGAGGGCACCTCCCCGATCAGCCAAGACCAGCCTCCTGGTTGCCCGAGCTTGCCTCCTGAGCGAATACCAGTTATGGTTATACAGGGACGAAGAGGCCCTGGGCCGGGGGCCGCCTGTTGGACTCGCGGCGTGGGTCTCGACCGCACACGGTGGGCTGACGCGGCACGTCCGCCGGAAGACGCGGTGGGAAGCACCGACGTGAATGTGCACAGTCATCACTTGGCCGGCACGCGCGTTGCGGGTTGCGGCCTGCACTCGAGAGATCACTAATGAAGCTCACGTCAGCGCTTCTCGGGCTCCTGGTCCTCACTGCTCCGGTCGGTTCCCAGCAGAGCGAGTTCGTCCAGGTCGTCCCGCCTCCTGCGCCGGTTGCCAACGTGTTGTACAACAACTTCGCCGGCAAGGATGTCGCCATGTCCGAGGAGTGGATTGCGGTCGGGGACTATGCCGCCGGACGAACGGGTGAGGTCTACCTCTACCGCAAGACGCCGTCCGGTTGGGAGTTCGTGC
Organism: uncultured Planctomycetaceae bacterium; assembly: GCA_964615935.1. Taxonomy (GTDB): domain Bacteria; phylum Planctomycetota; class UBA1135; order UBA1135; genus CAZTTG01. Next base: position 20,144 of record CAZTTG010000085.1, read on the forward strand.
AGCGAATCCTCGAGGCGCCGGCCACCAACTTCGGGTCCAGCCTCGCTATCCAGGGAGACACCCTCATCATTGGGGAGTACATGTGGGGATGGCCTGTAAACCTCCAAGGAAAGGCCTACGTCTACGAATGGAGCGGATCCGAATGGACGAAGACCCAAGAGCTGATTCCCGGCGGCCTATGGAGCCATGATGACCCCGAGTTCGGCTGGACCCTGGCCCTCTCCGGTGACGTCCTTGCAGTCTCGGCCGTGGGAGCCGATCACCCTGTGCAGGGCGCCGGCGCGGTCTTCGTCTATGAGCGCATCCAGGGCACCTGGGTTCTGGTCGAGCGGTTCGCACTCCCGGCCGTACCAGACGTCCTGAACAAGGAGTACGGCTTCCTCGGAACCGGCTTGGCGATCTCCGGCAACACGATCGTAGCGGGCGCGAGCAAGATGTTCGGGGCCGCCCTCGTCTACGAGCGGGGACCCTCGGGCTGGTCGCGTACGGCCCTTCTCGAGAACCCCACCCCCGAGTGGAATGACTCCTTCGGCTACTCGGCCGACATCTCCGGCGACACCATCGTCGTGGGAATGCCAGTGGCCGGCGGCAGCGAAACCCGCATCGGCGAGGCGTACATCTACGAAAGGGACGCTATCGGTGACTGGGCGTTGACCAGAGAAATCAGGGCGAGCGATGGCTTCCAAGGTGATTACTTCGGTTTCTGTTTGGCACTGGAGGGGGATCGACTTGCAGTCGGGGCACCCAACGCCAACCTCAACGGTCCCTTCTCCGGGACCGTGTATCTCTTCGCTCGCACCCAGGCTGGCTATTGGCCGGCCACGGAGAAGGTGCGTATGGTCGCCTCGGATCCCCACCCGGTGTGGGGAGAGCACCTCGGCTGGGCGGTGGACCTCCACCAGGACTTCGTGCTGGCTGGTGCGCCGAACGGATGGGCTGGCAACATCCGGCCCGGCAAGGCTCTGGTATTCACCATCGAGTTGGGGACATCCTACTGCGAGCCGACTTCCCCTGGACCCCACGCCACGCTAGCGGTCACTGGCAGCGAGGTGGCGCGGCGTCGACGGCTGACTCTCACGGCCCGCGATGCTCCGGCCGAGGCGCACGGAGTCTTCCTGGTATCGAATAGCCCCGGGAGCCTGCCCTTTGGCAGCCATCAGCTCTGTCTGGGTGCTCCCGTCGTACGACTGAGCACGGCTCTCACGGGAATAGATGGCATTGCCCTACATGACGTCGATTGGACCGACCCCGGCCTCGCTGGCAAGCTCGCAGCAGGGGCCACCTCGTACTACCAGTTTGTCCATGCAGGGAAGGGATCGGGCCAGAGGATCGAGCTGTCGAATGCCATCTCCTTGACTCTGCAGTAGGTGTCGCGGAGTCGTTCGGCAACCACTCGCTACCCAAGCTGGAGGAGATACTCATGAGTACCATTCGGAGGGCCGCCTCGGCTCTGCTCGTCTTGTCCACGCTGACCGCAGGGCCGGCGTTGGCACAGTACTTCGTCGATGCCAATACCGGAGACGACACCAAAGCCGGAACGAGCTGGAATACGGCGTTCTTGACCATCAACAAGGGTCTCCTGGCTGCCAGCGGGAAAAGCCCCCCCAACAACCACGTCCTCGTCGCTGATGGCACCTACGGCCTAGGCGGCGTCGACAATGCTCCCATCACCCTGCTCAGCGATGCCCATGCCCACGGAGGCTTCAAGGGCTACATCCAAAGCACGCAGACCAGCGCGAGCTGGTGGCTGCCCGACGGCAGGTTCCGGGCCACCAAGGTCCTCGGTCTCCCCGGCGGGGGACCCGCGGTGATCACCGCACCAGGCGGCATGACCAATGCGACCCTGGACGGCTTCCTGATCGCGAACGGCAACGCTCCCGGCCTCAACGATGATGGGGGCGGTGTGCTCTCCGCCAACTCATGGAACGTGGTTCTCGAGAACCTGACCTTCACCAACAACATGGCTGGTCGTTTTGGCGGCGCGGTTTGCCAGGCTGGTGGCACGCTGGAGGTGGATCGCTGCGTGTTCACCAACAACTGGGCCCTGAAGGGTGCTGGGTTTTACCTGTACAATCACAGCATGGCCCACATGTGCAATGCGACATTCTCCGACAATGGGGGATCCTATGGGTCTCCACCGAGTGACAAGTCTACCCTGGCAGGAGGCGCGATCTACCTCGATTGGGAGAGCTCGTTCACTGGCGCCAACTGCCTCATGCACGACAACATCGCCCTGCTCGGTGGCGGTATCTTCATCCACCTGGATACGCAACCCACGGCGTCGGACGCCCACACCCTGCGCCACTCCACCCTGGCCTTCAACCAGAGCAGCGGCGGAGGTGCCGGCATCCACATCACGGAGTCTGCATCATCGATGATCGAGCCCCACGGCCAGATCTACATCGACAACAGCATTCTCTGGGACAACATAGGCGGCAGCGACCTGTACCAGGCTGCGGGTGCGTTTCCCACCTTCGTGAGGCACTCCGACGTCGGCACCTGGCAGGGCCCCGCCAGCCTGCAGTTCGACGCGCAGTGCATCAATCTCGATCCGGTCTTCCTCGATCCCGCTGGACGAAACCTGCGCCTGAATCCGATCAACGTAGATCCAAGCGGTCCGTACCAGTCACCCTGCATCGACACGGCCTCGGACACCCTCACCGGCAATGACTTCGCCGATGTCGACGAAAACCCGAGCACGACCGCAGTCCTGCCTCTGGACCTCGACCTCCAGCCGCGACAGGTGGATTTCCCCGGTACGCCGAATCCAGACCCCAACGGCTACCATGCGGACATGGGCGCGTACGAGACGCCCATCCCCTGAGGGCCGCCTCGCTTCGGAGTGACAATCGCACCACCTCAAGAGCCGGGCCCGATACCGGGCTGCGAGATCCCGGATCAACAAGGGCCGGCGAGTGCCGACTCGCCGGCCTCCCCTACGACCCCTCGACCCCGACCCCCTTCCAGGATCCCTCCCCGCGATAGCGGATCGAGGACTCCCCCGCCAGGATCCGGGGGGCGACCTCGAGCGCCATCTGCACGCACTCGTCCATGTTGCAGTAGCGGAAGAGCCCCTGTCGGCCCAGGGTGACCAGGTTGGCCAGGGGCGAGAGCGCGTCCAGCAGCCGGTCGGTCCGCTCCTGGAAGCCGCGCACCTGGATGGGATAGGCGCAGGTCAGGCGCGCGACGTCGCAGCCCAGGATCTCCTCGGGCCGGAGGAGGTCCAGGCCTACCAGCGCCTCGGTCACGAGCCGCTCGATCGCCGCGTCCTCCAGGGACCAGGTGTCATCGCCGGGGTCGCAGGAGATCTCCACCGCCAGGCCCGTGCGGCCCGGCGGCGCCATGCCGGGGTCGAAGCGCGCGAACTCGGTGAAACGCTGGAAGGGCACGTCCCCGTCGGAGAAGTAGGTCCAGTCGAAGTCCGTCACCCGGGGCTTGTCGATCCGCAGGAACGCGAAGACCATACCGCGGAAGGGCAGCTCGTTGGCCGCCAGGAGATCCCGCGCGCCCTCGCCCAGGGCCGCCTCCACCAGGTGCGGGAGGGGGACGGTGGACAGGACCGCGTCGAAGCCGCCGACCGAGGTGCCGTCGGCGAAGCGGAGGGCCTCCACCCGGCCGTCGGCCGTGTCGAGCCGCACCAGGCGCTTGCCGCAGGAGAGCTCCCCGCCCCCCGCCTCGATCCCGGCCGCCAGGTGCCGCGACAACCCGCGGATGCCCCCCCGGGTGTACAGGAAGCTCCTGCGCAGCTCGCTGTGGCGCGGCGCCCGGTCCTCGCGGCCCAGGAACTGGAAGGCCAGCGACTTGCGGAGGAACTGCCACAGCGAGACCGAGGAGATCCGGTCCGAGGCCGTGCTGGTGTCCAGCAGCCCGGGATCCACGCCCCAGACCTTCTCGGTGTAGGGTCCGAAGTACAGCTCGTACAGGGTCCGGCCGAAGCGGGAGCGGGTCCACTCCTCGAAGGACTCGTCCCGCGGCTTCCGGACGCAGTTGCGCAGGCGCGACCAGGCGACCTCCGCCCCGGCCCGCAGGCACAGGAGGGGCCCCACGCTGGCCAGCACCTCGCTCACCTCGAAGGGGAAGCGCATGGTGCGGCCCCGGAAGTACTGCGCGGTGCTCTTCCGGACCTCGACCAGGTCCTCGCCGCAGACCTCGCGCAGGAAGCCCAGGAGGAGGGGGTCGTCGGTGCACAGCTCGTGGGGCCCGTAGTCGAAGGTGTAGCCGTCCCGCTTGAACGAGCCGGCCAGGCCGCCCGGCTCCGCCCGGGCCTCGAAGAGCGCGACCGAGGCCCCGCCCCGCAGCAGGGCCAGGGCCGCGGTGAGGCCGGTCACCCCTCCCCCGAGGACGGCGACCCTCATGAGGGGAGGACCCCGGGCCGCGCCGGGCGGTTCGACGCGAGCGGGAGCGGATCCGGCCGGATCCGGGCGGGCCGGTCGGCCCGATGGAGTTCCGACGTCATGGCAAGGGTCACGTCGCTCGCCGGGGCGGGGATCGGGGGGGAAGCCGCGCCCGGCAGTGGGGATCCTACCGGAGATCCCCCGGCCGGGAGAGCGCGGTCGGCCGGCGGGCCTCGGAATGTCCCGTTCGGGCCGGGGCGGAGCCGGAGGACGCGGCGCGCTCGCGGCCGGCCGCGGGGCCCCCGGAGCGGCCAGGCGGCTGGCGCGGGGCTCGGGGGGGCGCTAGAGGTCTTGGGCCCCCGTTGCGTGGGCGAATGAATCGAGTTTGGCGCCCAAGGCCTCCAGCGCTCGCCGGGAGGCGAGCGCGGGCCCCGTCAGGGGCCCGTTCGCGCCACGCGAGCGCAGCGAGCATGTGGCGCAGCCGCGCGCAGGAGCGCGCGGCGCGATCACCGGCCTGCCCCGGCCCCCTGGCTCGTCCATCCCCGGGCGGTGGCGCCGCCTGCGGAGCTGGCGCGCCGACGAGGATTCTCCGACACGCCTGGTCGGTCTGAGGCGAAGCCTCGCTAGAATGCTCGGCCCTTCGATCCGCCCGAGGCGGATCGGGCCGGAACGGGACGCCCCTGCAGCCCTCTGGGCGGAGGGCCTGACAGGCGCCCCCGACCGCTCCTGGCGGGAGCTCCGGCCGGACCGAGCCGCCCCTTCCATCCCCTCACCACCAGCCGCGAGGAGTCGCCATCGTGGGAAGCAAGATCGTCACGGCCCGGGAGCTGGCTCCCCAGACGATGCTCTTCGAGATCGAGGCCCGGCACATCGCCGAGCGAGGCCGGGCCGGCCAGTTCATCATCCTGCGCGTGAGCGAACCGGGGGAGCGGATCCCCCTGACCATCGCCAACCGGGACGTCGAGCGCGGCACCATCACCATCGTGGTGCAGGAGGTGGGCAAGACCACCCGGGACCTGAACCGGCTGCGCGCCGGGGACGAGATCCTGGACCTGGCCGGCCCCCTGGGCCGCGCCACCGACATCCCCGCCGGCGGCAAGACCGTGGTCTGCGTCGGGGGGGGCATCGGCAACGCGGTGGTCTGGCCCCAGGCGGCCGCCCTGCGGGAGGCCGGCAACAAGGTCATCTGCATCCTGGGCGCCCGCACCAAGGAGCTGCTCATCCTCGAGGAGGAGATCACGGCGGTGAGCGACCAGGTCACCACCACCACCGACGACGGCTCCTACGGCCGCAAGGGGGTGGTCACCCACGCCCTGCAGGACCTGATCGAGTCCGGCGAGGGCATCGACGAGGTCATCTGCGTCGGCCCGGTGGTCATGATGAAGTTCGTCTGCGCCACCACCAAGCCCTTCGGAATCCCCACCCAGGCCTCGCTGAACCCGATCATGGTGGACGGCACCGGCATGTGCGGCGCCTGCCGGGTCACCGTCGGCGAGAAGACCCAGTTCGCCTGCGTGGACGGACCCGAGTTCGACGGCCACGAGGTGAACTTCGACGAGCTGATCACGCGCCTGGCCTACTACCAGCCCGAGGAGCGGCTCTCGCTCGAGCTGGCTCGCCGCTGCGACGACTGAGAGCACCGGACCTTCGAGACCGAGACGACCGAGCAGGAAGACCCAAGGAGCGACCCTCATGGCGGAGGACCGGAAGAAGAAGCGTAAGAAGCGCAAGATCAACAAGTCCAAGGTCAAGGAGCCCATGCCGGAGCGCCCCCCGGAGGAGAGGATCCTGGACTTCGAGGAGGTGCCCCTGGGCTACACCGCGGATCAGGCCCGATCGGAGGCCCAGCGCTGCGCCCAGTGCCGGGACAAGCCCTGCATCCCCGGCTGCCCGGTGGGCATCGACATCCCCGCCTTCGTCCTCTTGGTCGGAGAGGGCAAGTTCGAGGACGCCCTGCGCAAGATCAAGGAGAAGAACTTCCTGCCGGCCATCTGCGGCCGGGTCTGCCCGCAGGAGGACCAGTGCGAGCTGGTCTGCACGCTCAACAAGCCGGAGAAGGGCCGCGAGTCCAGCGCGGTGGGCCGCGTCGAGCGCTTCGTGGGCGACTACGCCATGGAGCACGGCCTGGACGCCCTGCCCAAGAAGGACCCGCCCACGGGCAAGAAGGTGGCCGTCATCGGCTCCGGGCCGGCCGGCCTGACCTGCGCCAGCGACCTGATCCAGCGCGGGCACGAGGTGACCGTCTTCGAGGCGCTGCACAAGCCCGGCGGTGTGCTCTTCTACGGCATCCCCCAGTTCCGGCTCCCCAAGGAGATCCTGGTCAAGGAGATCGACGGCCTGAAGAAGATGGGTGTCGAGTTCGTGATGAACTACCCCGTCGGCAAGGCCGAGCCCCTGGAGTCGATCCGCGAGCGCTTCGACGCGACCTTCATCGGGGTCGGCGCGGGCCTGCCCTGGTTCCTGGGCGTCCCCGGCGAGAACCTCAACGGCGTGTACAGCGCCAACGAGTTCCTGACCCGGGTCAACCTCATGGGCGGCTACAAGTTCCCCGAGGACTCCGACACCCCGGTCAAGAAGATCAAGCGCATCGCCGTGATCGGCGCCGGCAACACGGCCATGGATTCCGCCCGCACCGCCCGCCGCCTGAAGCCGGAGGTGGTCTACCTGGTCTACCGGCGCAGCCGCCTGGAGATGCCCGCCCGGGAGGAGGAGATCCACCACGCCGAGCAGGAAGGCATCGAGTTCCACCTGCTGCACTCCCCCACCGAGATCCTGGACGACGGCAAGGGGGCGGTGGCGGCCATCCGCTGCCAGGAGATGGAGCTGGGCGAGCCCGACGACAGCGGCCGGAGGCGGCCGGTGCCGATCAAGGGGCGTACCAAGGAGTTCCCGGTGGACACCGTGGTGGTGTCGATCGGGCAGGGGCCCAACCCGGTGCTCACGGCCGACTGCCCCGAGCTGAAGCGCAACGAGCGGCGCGGGACCATCATCGTCGATCCCAAGACCATGCAGACCTCCTGGCCGGACGTCTTCGCCGGGGGTGACATCGTGACCGGAGGGGCGACGGTGATCCTGGCCATGGGGGCGGGTCGCGTGGCGGCGGACGCGATGCACCGCTTCCTCATGACGGGGGACGCGACTCCTCCGCCGGAGCCCGAGCCGGAGGTGGCGGCGGAGACCGCCGAAGCGGAGGGGTAGGCGAGGGGGCCGGGGGGCGCGGCCTCGTCACGGCCTCCCGGGACGCCCGCGGGGGGTTCCTGCCCCGACGGGCGATTCCTGTGGCCGTGAGGCCGCGACCGACGCAACGGCAGACGTGAGCGGTCTACTCGGCGAGCGCCCGCGGAGCGGGCGCGGCCTCGTCACAGCCTCGCGGGACGCC
>CAZTTG010000086.1:0-27835 GCA_964615935.1 uncultured Planctomycetaceae bacterium
TCCGAGTATCACAGCGAATACGCGTCGTCGGCGCGCCTTGCCAGCGACGCCGAGAAGCTCCGCAGGAGAACCGGAACTTCCCGTGCGCGACACTAGCCCGAGGCCGCCGGTCCGAAAGGCCTTGCGGCCGGCAGGGGCGCGTGCGAAACAGGGGGCCGCGATCCCCCCTCGTCGGGGGGGTGGCGGCCTTCCCCTACTCCGGACGGAGCCCCGACATGAGAACCATCCTCCCCAGCGAGCTGGCCGTGAGGCCGGCGGACCTGTGGCTCAACGAGTGGCTGCTGCTGTGCGCCGGGACCCGGAAGAGCTTCAACGCCATGACCGTGGCCTGGGGCAGCATCGGGGGGATGTGGAACGAGCCCTTCGTGCAGATCGCCGTCCGCCACAGCCGCCACACCTTCGGCTTCCTGGAGGAGCACCCGCACTTCACCCTGAGCGCCTTCGGGGAGAAGGGGCGCGACGCCCTGCAGCTCCTGGGAACCCGATCCGGGAGGGACGGGGACAAGATCGCCGACTCGGGCCTGACGCCCAGGCCTTCGAGGGTGGTGGAGGCCCCGGGCTTCGAGGAGGCGAGGCTGATCCTGGAGTGCGAGAAGACCTACTGGCAGGACATGGACCCGGAGCACTTCCTCGACGGGGCCATCGCGGAGTGCTATCCGGAGGCCGACTACCACAGGGTCTACTACGGCAAGATCCTGAGCGTGGAGATCGCGGACTGAGGAGCCGTCCTCACTCCCCCGCCTCCTCGACCTCCACCAGGCCCACGTCGATGTACTGGCCACCGGCCTCCTGGCGGCAGTGAACCGCCAGGACGGTCTCGCCGGCCCTCAGCGCGCGCCCCGCCTCCTCACCCAGCGGAACGAGCACGTAGGAGGTGGTGTAGCCCTCCAGCTCCGCGATCTTCACCCCCCCGAGGTACACCTCGGCATCCTCGTCGTGATGCACCCTCAGCTGCAGGGCCCCCGGCCGCCACTCCCGCTCGGCGCTCACCTTCCTGCGGATCCAGATGTCGCTGCCGTCCCACAGCGTCCTCACCATCGACCCGGGCGTGCCATCCGTCCCGAATCCCGCGACGCCTTCCTTCCAGCCCGAGTCGTCGAAGCCCGGCAGCTCCCAGCCCTCGCCGGGATCCTCGGCGGTGTATTGCCAGAACTTGGCCTTCTCCTTGGAGCTCTCCACCACCGGCAGGATGACCGGCGGCGGCAGGTACAGCTTCCGCGCCGCGGCGGCGATCCGCTCCGCGTCCATCTTGATCATGGCCCGGTCATAGGTCATGAGCCCGTTGACCTCGATCTCCACGTCGCTGGTCTGCGTGTAGATCGCCGCCGCCAGCCCCTCGCCGATCAGCGGCCGGAGCCTGGCGAGCAGCTCCACGTACGCCTCCGTCAGCGCCTCGCGGGTGTCGTAGCTGCGATACCCCCAGTTCTCCTTCTCCTGCCACGTGTGCTCCTCCACCGGCAGCCCCAGTCCCCCGAACTCGCCCAGGACCGCCGCGCGCTCCTCCTCCAGGGCACAGATGGCAGGACCCGGATAGGAGTGGATGTCGTGCACCTGCCCCGTGCCGCGATCCGACCATCCGCTGGCGCTGTTCACCAGCCGTGAGGGATCGTGATTCCGGATCCAGTCCGTGATCCGCTCGGTTGCGTACTGCCCCCAGCCCTCGTTGTAGGGCACCCACATGACGATGCACGGGTGCTCGTGCAGGGCATCGATGTTTCGCTCCAGCTCGAGCTCGAACTGCCGCGCCGACTCCGGATCGCGGTCCACGTCCGGATCCCCTCCACCGATATACCGATCCCCGCTGGGCATGTCCTGCCACACCAGCAGCCCCAGCCGGTCGCACCAGTAGTACCAGCGGTCGGGCTCGATCTTGACGTGCTTGCGCACGGCGTTGAAGCCGAGCTGCCGGGTGACCTCCACGTCGTAGCGCAGGGCCTCGTCGGTGGGGGCGGTGTACAGCCCGTCGGGCCAGAAGCCCTGGTCCAGCGGGCCAAAGTGGAAGAGCGGGCGGCCGTTGAGGAACAGGCGCGTGATCCCGTTCCCGTCCTGGCCCAGCTCGATGCTGCGCATGCCGAAGTAGCTCTGCACCTCGTCGAGCACCTCGGCTCCCCGGCGGAGGCGCACCACGAGGTGGTAGAGCACCGGGTCGTCGGGTGACCACGGACGGGGATCGGCGAGGCGGAGGCTGAGCTCCGTCCCCTGGCTGCGACCCATGGCCGCGACGCGACCCTCGAGGCTGGCCACGGCCTCCACGGTGACCCCTCCCCCCAGTCCGGGCGCGATCGGGCTCAGCCGCAGGATGCCCGCCTCGAGATCGGGCACCATCTTCAGCCGCTCGACGTGAACCCGATTCACCGGTTCCAGCCACACCGTCCGCCAGATGCCCGTCGTGGGCGTGTACCAGATCCCGCGCGGCTCGCGCACCTGCTTGCCGCGCGACTGGGTCCCGGCGTCGGTGGGATCCCAGCAGGCCACGACGAGCTCCTGCGGCCCGTCGGCCACGAGCGCGTCGGTGACGTCGAGGTGGAAGGGGTCGTAGCCGCCGCGGTGGCTGCCCACCTCGCGGCCGTTCACCCACGCCCGGGCCTCCCAGTCCACCGCCCCGAAGTGCAGCAGCACGCGGCGGCCGGCCCAGTCGGCGGGAATCTCGAAGGCGCGCCAGCACCACAGGCGCTCCTCGGGCGAGACGCGGCGCATCACTCCGGACAGGGCCGACTCGATCGGGAAGGGCACCAGGATGCGGCCCTGGGCCTCGGCCGGGCGGCTGGCCTCGCGCCCGGCGATGGCATAGCTCCACAGGCCGTTCAGGTTGGACCACTCCGCGCGGACCATCTGCGGGCGGGGGTACTCGGGGTGCACCGAGGTGGGGGAGACGTCCGCCGCCCAGCGGGTCAGGAGCGGACCCGGCGCCGGCTTCCAGTCCTGCATGGCGAAGGTGGAGGTCGCGGCCGGGCCGATGGCCAGCGCGGCCAAGGGGAGGATGCGTCGGAGCATGGGATCTTCCTCGTGGTGGTACTCGGAGCAGCTTAGCAAAGGGCGCTTTGCACGTGCAGCCGATGGCCCGCGCTGGAATGATCGCCGCCATCCGCCCCCGGATCCGGCCGGGAGGGGTGAGCATGCGCGACGAATCGACAGCCCCGAGCCCGGGCCCCTTCCGACTCTCGCTGAGGGTGGCGGTGGGGCTCCTGATCCTGCTGGCGCTCGTGTTCGGGCCGGTGGGTCGCCTGGACTGGGCGTGGGGGTGGGTCTACCTCGGCACCTATCTGGGCGCGGTGAGCCTGGCCTTCGCCTACATGGCGATCGCCGACCCCGAGCTGCTGAAGGAGCGCACCCGGAGGCCGGCGGGGGCCAAGGGATGGGACCGGGTCCTGGTCGTGCTCTTCGGCCTGGTCTCCACGCCGGCATCGCTGGTGGTCGCCGGCCTGGACGTACGCTTCGGCTGGTCTCCGCCGCTTCCGCTCGCGCTCCAGCTCGCGGCCCTGAGCGTCGGCGTGCTGGCCTGTGGCCTCGGGTTCTGGGCGATGGTCTCGAACACCTTCTTCTCGACCTTCTTCCGCATCCAGACCGAACGGGGGCACGCGGTGGTCTCCGCCGGGCCCTACCGGATCGTGCGCCATCCGGGCTACGTGGGGGTGATCGCCTTTCTCCTGGCGACGCCGCTGATCCTCGGATCGCTGTGGGCCCTCGTCCCGGCGGGGGTGGGAGCCGCCATCCTGATCGTGCGCACCGCGCTCGAGGATCAGACGCTGCATCGCGAGCTCGAGGGCTACCCGGACTACGCGCGGCGCGTGCGGCACCGCCTGTTGCCCGGCGTCTGGTAGCCGAGGAAGGCGGAGGTCGCCCGCTCAGCCCCCTCCCGACCCCGACGAGCCCTCGCGACCGCCGAGCTCCTCGAAGGCGATGAGCGCGAAGGGCTCCAGGAATGTGTGCATCGAGCGGACGCCCAGGGCGCGCAGGTCGTCGGTGTTGACCTGCAGGGCGGCCGCGAAGCCGGACTCCGGGAACCAGGCCATGGCCGACAGGTAGCCGGGGTAGAAGCCCTCGTGACCCCGCATGGGCCCCGCCCGGGTGCCGCGCAGGAAGGTGCCCAGGCCGTACCGCTCCCCGGGCCCGCGGCCGGTCTCGACCCCGGCGAGCAGCTCGTCGAGGTACTCCCCCTCGAAGGCCCGGCCCTGGTAGAGGATCCGGGCCCAGCGGGCCAGGTCCGAGGGCGTGGTGACGAAGCCGCCCCCGCACCACTCGAACTGGGGGTTGACCGCGAGGCGGCCGTCCACCAGGGCCCGCGCGGGGAAGCCCAGTCCCTGCCCCATGACGACGTATCCCTGCGCCAGGCCGGGCAGGTCGCGGCGATCGCTGGGGAGGGTGTCCCGGAGGCCGTGGGGGATCAGGAAGTGCTCGCGAACCTGCTCGTAGAAGGTCCTTTGCGAGGCGCGCTCGATCACCATCCCCACCAGGAGGAAGTTGGTGTCGGCGTAGGACCATCCCTCGCCCGCGGCGAAGAGGGGCGGGGCGTCGAGCACCAGGGAGACGAGCTCCTCGGGCGGCCGGACCCGGGCGGGCTCCTCACGGAGGTTCTCGATGAAGCTCGGATTCACGTAGTACTCGGGGATCCCGCTGGAGTGCTCGAGCAGGTTCCGGAGCGTCAGGTGCTCCGCGTTGGGCAGCCTCGCGAACCACTCCTCCTCTCCCAGCCACCTCGATGCGGCGTCCTCGAGATCGAGCCGGCCCGCCTGCCTCAGGCGCAGGGCGGCGGCCGCCACGAAGGTCTTGCCAATGCTCCCCGCGGGCATCCGGTCCCTCGGCCTCATCGCGCGCTCGTCCTCCCGGGAGGCGAGGCCCGCGCACAGGGCGATCTCCTCCCCCCCCGGCAGGACCAGCGCCAGGGAGGCGCCGGGGAAGAGACCGCGGGCGTGCATGTCACCGAGCTCGGCGGCGCAGGCCTCCCGGATGCGAGCGGCAGCGCCCTCGTGGGGCTCCTGTCCGGCGGCCGGGGAGGCCAGGGCGAGGGAGAGGGCCAGCAGGAGGGCGGGCCGGGTGCGTTCGAGATCCATGCGATCCTCCCGTTCCGGGGTGGGGATGGGAACGGTACCCCCCCCTCCCGCCGGATATCAGGCCGGGCGCAGCGGGAGGCCGGGGGAAAGCAAAAGGCATACACACGGCCCCCGGGAGCGGTCCCCAGCGAGCCGGGAGGGGGCCTCGGGGCGCCCGACGGAGTATCCTGCGCCTCGGCGGGCGGCGAGGGGCCGCGCCCGACTCATCGAGGCAAGGAGCGGATCCAATGACCGAGGAAGCGAAGCTGATCGAAGGCGGGGGCGGCCTCGCCCCCGAGGGAGCGGGCTGGTTCGTGCTGAACGCCGATCGGGCGCGCTGGTACGCGAACCAGCGCTTCGGCCGGATCTGCGTCTTCGAGGGCGAACAGCAGTTCCCCACGCTGGGCATCAACCTCCACGTGATCGAGCCCGGGCAGCCGGCGTGCCTCTACCACCGCGAGGACCAGCAGGAGGACTTCCTGGTCTTGTCGGGGCGGTGCACCCTGCTGATCGAGGGCCAGGAGCGATCGCTTCGGGCCTGGGACCTGGTGCACTGCCCGTCCGGGACCGAGCACGTCTTCATCGGGGCCGGCGACGGGCCCTGCGCGGTGCTGATGGTGGGGGGCCGGGCGCCGGACGCCACGATCCACTACCCGGTGAGCGAGCCGGCCGAGCAGTACGGGGCCTCCACCCAGGAAGCGACGGACTCTCCCAAGGAGGCCTACGCCGGATCGCCTCCGTGGGAGGCCACCCCGGCGTCCTGGCCCCTCGAGGGCTGAGGCCCTCAGGGTCCAGGCCGGGCCAGCCAGCCCAGGGCCGCACGCACGAAGCCGCGCAGCTCGGCCGTGCTCTCCGGGTGGGGGCCGCAGACCAGCACCCTCCCCTCCCCGAAGGGCGCCCGCACGATCGCCGGCGTGCCGATCATGACGCCCTCGGGAGCGCCGTTCTCCGCGATCTCGCTGCGGTAGGTCGAGAGGACCTGGAAGTCGGGGACATCCGGATCCCCGCCCCGGGCCAGGAGGGGACCCTGCGCGTAGCGGATGCTCACCACCGCGGAATCTCCGCCGAAGAGTTCCCGGCCCGTCGAACTCAGCTCCATCCGGACGGTGCCCTTGCCGCGCGCCCAGTGCTCCGTGTCGAGAACCCGGGCGTCCAGGATGCCCAGCGACCAGGAGTAGTGGCTGGTGGCCAGGTAGGCGCCCGCGCAGACGCCGAGGTAGCCGCCACCCTCCTCGACGAACTCGCAGACCGCGGCCCGCCCCTCCTCCTCCAGCGCCCGGGCCGTCCCCGAGCCGGTCCCGCCGGGGAACATCACCACGTCGAAGGCGTCCAGGCCGCCGGATCGGATCTCCTCGGCCGTGATCCGGCGAGCGCTCGCGCGCTGATGCGGATCCAGGCACCTCTCCAGGTCGAAGGCGCTCCGCGAGCCGGTGCCCCGATCGTCGTAGATGGCCGTCCGGATCTCCCCCGGCTCGCGCTCCTCCCCGAAGACCGCCATGGGGGAGGAACCATCCGGGAGCATATCGAGCTCGACCAGCAGCCGGTGGACCGCGACGCGATGCTGGAGGATGCGGACCGCCAGGTGGTCCTTCCGGCAGGTCTCGACGATGAGGGCGTGCGCGCCGAGCCGGGAGCCCGCGGCCCGGGCCAGGCTGCCCTCGATCGGCCACCGCAGGAGCGCCCACCGGTGGTCCTCCTCGCTCACCAGCTCGTCGAGCGCCTCGGCCATCCGGGCCGCCGCGGCCCGGGTCTCCTCGTCCGGGTAGCCGATCAGCGAGTTGCCCAGGAGCTTGCGCTCCTCGGTGGACTCGAAGCGGTAGCCCACCGACTCGTGCAGATCGACCACCCAGTCGGGGCGGTGCTGCGCCGCCAGCTCCCAGATCGAGCCGGCCAGCGGACCGACGATCGGCTCGCCCTCCTCGGAGGGGAAGCAGCGGTTCAGATCGTAGGGCTCCTCGTCCGGCACCCGGCGCTCGAAGGCCTCGCAGCCGTGGGCGTTGGCGCGCGGGAGGACGATCAGCTCGCCGCGGCGGATGGGCCAGTGCCGGATCTGATGGGCCGCGCGCCAGCCTGCGGCCTCGTTCCCGTGCATGCCGCCGACGATCAGGACGGTGGGGCCGGGGAGGTCCGAGCGCCGCTGCCAGGCCGAGGTTGTCCACCGCGAGCCCCGGGCCAGGCGGATCTCCGACACGGGCGCCTCGTGGGGATCGGCGGTCTGGACCGGGCCGGCGGGCAGGAGCAGGAGGAGGCCGAGCCAGCGCGAGGCGTTCAGGGGGGCCAGCATGGGACCTCCTCATCATGCCCCGGAAGGTCCCTCGCTCCACGTTCGGAATCGGCTCCCAGACCCCATTGCAGGGCTCCTGACACATGCGCCCCGATTCATGCAACCATCCGCTCATGGCTCAGCAGGGAAACGGCGTGTCGGGCTCGCTCCCTGGTCGGTGTCGATCGCGGCCCCCGTCAAAGCGTTGCATACCTTATGACGCACCCCCTCATCGTGAATGAACGGCATTCGGCCAATGCCGCCACTCCACGCACCTATGTCAGGAGCCCTGCATTGAGGCACGGTCGGCCTGACCCGTGGGCGCCCCAGCCCGCCTCTGCACGGGGCGCCCAGGGTCTAGAACCGACCCCCTGGGGCGCGTACCCTCCGCTTCATGGAGGAAAGAGACATGGGTTCTTCGAGGAAGGTCTGGATCGCATTCTGGTCGGTGGTCGTGCTGTCGTTCGCGGTACTGGGATACTACGGTCGCCAGATCTACGTGGAGGCGCCGCCGATCCCCGAGCGGGTGGTGACGTCCGCTGGTGACCTGGTCTTCACGGGCGACGACATCCGCAAGGGCCAGCAGGTCTGGCAGTCGATCGGTGGGCAGGAGCTGGGCTCTGTCTGGGGCCATGGCGCCTATGTGGCGCCCGACTGGTCGGCCGACTGGCTGCACCGCGAGATGGTGGCCATGCTCGACCTGATGGCTCATGATGCTCACGGCCGGGCGTATGAGTCCCTGCCGCCCCCGGAGCAGGCGGCTCTTCGAGAGAGTCTGCGGATCGATGTCCGGACCAACGGCTATGACGCGGCGAGCGGTGATCTGACGATTTCCGCTGTGCGGGCCGAGGCGGCCGGTCAAGTGGCAAGGCACTACGACGCCCTGTTCGGCGATGACGCTTCGCTGGACGAGCTCCGGGAAGACTATGCCCTGCGGAAACCGACGGTCGAGGATCCCGAGAGGCGGGCGGCACTTCGAGCGTTCTTCTTCTGGACCTCGTGGGCCTGTTCTGCCGATCGGCCCGGCACGGGGATCTCCTATACCAACAACTGGCCGGCCGAGAACCTGATCGGGAACCGGCCGACGCCGTCGATCTTCATCTGGTCGGTGATCAGCATCCTCGGTCTCCTGGCCGGTATCGGTGCCCTGGTCTGGTTCATGGCGGCCGGCAAGAAAGAGGAAGAGAGGCCCGCCCCCGGCAAGGACCCCCTGCTCGGTCTCCAACCGACCCCTTCGATGCTGGCCACGGTCAAGTACTTCTGGGTCGTTGCGGCACTGATGGTCGTACAGACCCTCGTCGGCGTCATCACGGCCCACTACGGAGTCGAGGGGCAGGCGTTCTTCGGCGTCGAGCTGGCCGATTGGCTCCCGTATTCGGTCGCCCGGACCTGGCACGTTCAGTTGGGGATTTTCTGGATCGCCACGGCGTGGTTGGCAACCGGCCTCTTCGTCGCCCCGGCGGTCTCCGGCAAGGAACCGGCGTTCCAGCGGTTGGGCGTCAACGTGCTCTTCGGCGCTCTACTGGTGATCGTCGTTGGCTCCCTGGCCGGGGAGTGGCTGGGCGCCATGCAGAAGCTGGATCTCGGAACCAACTTCTGGTTCGGGCATCAGGGCTACGAATACGTTGATCTGGGTCGTTTCTGGCAGATCTTCCTCTTCGTCGGCCTGTTCATCTGGCTCTTCCTTCTCATTCGCGCCCTGATGCCCGCGTTGAAGAGTGACAAGGAAAGCGGACCCCTGCTGCGGCTCTTCGCCGTCGCTTCGGGGGCCATTGCTCTCTTCTACGGCGCCGGCCTGATGTGGGGTAGCAGCACCCCCTTGAGTATCGTCGAGTACTGGCGGTGGTGGGTCGTCCACCTCTGGGTCGAGGGCTTCTTCGAGGTCTTCGCCACCGTCGTCATCGCCTTCCTCTTCGCCCGAATGGGTCTGGTTCGCGCGTCCACCGCGGGCAAGGCGGCGATCTTCTCCAGCACCATCTACCTGACCGGTGGCATCATCGGGACGATGCACCACCTGTACTTCGCCGGAACGCCGACGGGCGTCCTGGCCTGGGGTGCCGTGTTCTCGGCGCTGGAGATCGTGCCCCTGGTCCTGGTGGGCTTCGAGGCCGTGCAGAATCTGCGTGAGGCCAAGTCCGCCGATTGGGTCAGCCACTATCGTTGGCCGATCTACTTCTTCGTCGCGGTGGCTTTCTGGAATCTGATCGGGGCCGGCCTGTTCGGTTTCCTGATCAACCCGCCGCTGGCCCTCTACTACATGCAGGGCCTCAATCTGACTCCGCTCCACGGCCACACGGCGTTCTTCGGCGTCTACGGCATGCTGGGCATCGGCCTGATGCTCTTCAGCCTCCGGGCGATGAAAACTCAGGCCGTCTGGAGCAGCAAGGTGCTGCGCTTCTCCTTCTGGTCACTCAATATCGGCCTGGCCCTGATGGCTCTGATCTCCCTGTTGCCGATCGGGTTGATCCAGACCGTTGCCGCCGTGCAGCACGGCCTGTGGTATGCCCGGTCGGCGGAGTTCATGCAGCAGGAGTTGCTTCAGAACCTGCGCTGGCTTCGAGTGATCGGTGACGTCATCTTCTCCCTGGGCATGGTCGGAATCGGCGTCTTCATCGTCGGACTGAAGACCGGGTGGTCCGTCGAAGGCACCCGCCAGGACGGATAGCGAGGCACCACGCCGCTCCGGCACGATGCCGGGGCGGCCTCTTTTTTCGGAAGAACTGCCCGCCCTCGTCCGCGAGGACGTACTTGGGCCTCGAGTCCTGCCTGGCGAAGCCCACCTACGAGTCGCGAGGCGTGCTCTACGGCGCCCGCAATCCAAGGGGGATTCCCGCCGCGGGCCTGGACGCCCCACGCGTTCATGGCATGATGGCCATGTCGCCATGAATGACCGATCCCAGGAGCACTACGAGGCGCGGGCGGGGATCGCCCGCGCGCTGGGCCACCCCAGCCGGCTGCGGATACTCGACCTGCTCGACGCCGAGGAGCTGTGCGTCGGCGAGCTGACCGAACGGGTGGGGGCCGATCAGTCGACGGTGTCCAAGCACCTCGCGGTGCTGCGAAACGCCGGACTGGTCGGGGCCCGCAAGCAGGGCTCCCGGACCTGGTACCGGCTGACCTGTCCCTGCCTGCAGGGCTTCTTCGAGTGCATCGAGCGCGTGCTGCGCGAGAAGCTCGAGGACCTGCGCGCGCGGGTCGAGCCCGACCGCCGAATCGAATCGCGAGGTGAGCCGCGGTGAAGCAGTGGAAGGTGCCCGTCGCCCTGGCCTCGGTGTTCCTGACGGCCTACTACCTGCCGCTCTCCAACGCGCGGGTGAGCGGGGCCATCCTCGAGGCCTTCAAGATGCTCCAGTGGTACGCGCGCGAGCACACCCTGGCCTGCGTGGTCCCGGCCCTCTTCATCGCCGGCGGCATCGTCACCTTCCTGTCCAAGGAGGCCGTGCTGCGGCACCTCGGACCCCGGGCCGGCAAGCTGCAGGCCTACTCGGTGGCCTCGGTCTCGGGGACGGTCCTGGCCGTGTGCTCGTGCAGCGTCCTGCCCATGTTCGCCGGCATCTACCGCGTGGGAGCGGGGCTCGGCCCGGCGGCGACCTTCCTCTACGCCGGACCGGCCATCAACATCCTGGCGCTCTTCCTCACCGCCCGCGTGCTGGGGCTCGAGATCGGCGTGGCCCGCGCGGTGGGCGCCATCGTCTTCGGCATCCTGATCGGGCTGATCATGGCGGTGCTCTTCCGCCGGGACGAGAAGGCCCGATCGGCCGACGCCATGCTGATGCCCGAGGCGCCGGCCTCGCGCCGCAAGGGCTGGCAGACGGTGCTCTACTTCGCCGCCATGATGGCCTTTCTGGTCTTCAGCGACTGGTACCGGCCGGAGAAGGTGGTGGTCCGCACGGTGGCGGGCGCCGCCATCGAGGCGGTGGTGATGCAGGAGACCCGGGACGAGGTGGTCCTGCAGGTGGAGGGGGGAGAGAAGCTCGAGCTGGCCCGCTCCGAGGTGGCCTCGGTGGAGGCGGTGGAGAGCTGGGTGACGTCGATCCACCGCGTCAAGTGGTACCTCGCCGGGCTGATGGGGCTGGCCGTCCTCCTGATGGTGTGGCGCTGGTTCGACCGCGGCGAGGTGGCGGAGTGGATGCGCAACACCTGGGATTTCACCAAGCTGCTGGTGCCGCTCCTCTTCGGAGGTGTGTTCGCGGTCGGCTTCCTGGGCGCCCTGCTGCCCGAGGAGCAGGTGGCCGCCTGGGTGGGGAACGAGGACCTCGCCTCGAACCTGATCGCCTCGGTCGTGGGCTGCCTCTTCTACTTCGCCACCCTGACCGAGATCCCCATCCTGGAGGCGCTGATGGAGCACGGCATGGCCCGCGGGCCGGCCCTGGCGCTGCTCCTGGCGGGGCCGGCCCTGTCGGTTCCCAGCCTGCTGGTGATCCGCTCGGTCATCGGCACCAGGAAGACCGCGGTCTTCTCCTGCCTGGTGGTGGTCATGGCCACCGTCGTGGGGATGGCCTACGGCGAGCTGACCCGAGTTGCGGCCGGAGGCGGCTGATGCGAGGATGTGGCCCCCGAATACGGGATTGGAGCGCGAGATGAAGATCGAGGTACTGGGACCGGGATGCTCGAGGTGCGAGACCCTGGCGGAGAACGCCCGGGCGGCCGCCGAGAGCCTGGGCGTGGACTACGAGCTGATCAAGGTCTCCGACCTCGCCGAGATCGCCGGCCGCGGTGTCATGGTGACCCCGGCCCTGATCGTCGAGGGCGCGCTGAAGTCCTCCGGCAAGGTGCTCGGCCAGGCGGAGATCGAGAAGCTCCTGCGGGGGGACTGACGGGCGTGTCGCGACAACTGCTGCAGAACGGCGCGATCGCGGCGGCGGTCATCCTGCTGGTGGCCGCGGTGGCCTGGTACAAGGGCGCCTTCGATCCGCCTGCCGGCGGCCCCGAGGGCGTCGACAGCGGACTGCCGCGCATGGTGGACTTCGGCTCGACCGTGTGCCCCGACTGCAAGAAGATGGCCCCCATCCTCGCCGAGCTGCGGGAGGAGTACGCGGGGCGCGCGATCATCCAGTTCATCGACGTGGTCGAGGACCCGGCCGCCGGCGACTTCTATCCCTACCGGGTCATGCCAACGCAGGTCTTCTACGATCGCGATGGCCAGGAACACTGGGCCCACGAGGGCTTCCTGGCCCGGGAGGAGATCGTGCGGATCCTCGGGGAGCTGGGCGCGGAGCCGCCGGAGTAGCCCTTGGAGGCCTTCACCGAAACCCTGGTCCGGGTCATCGAGACGAGCCCCTGGCTGGCGCCGCTGGCGGCCTTCGTCGGCGGACTGCTGACCGCCGCCAACCCCTGCGTGATCGCCGCGGTGCCCCTGATGATGGCCTTCCTGGCGGGCCAGGAGGGCCGCGGCGGCCTGCTTCGCTCCTTCCTGCTCTCGCTGACCTTCAGCATCGGGCTGACCATCACCTTCGGCCTGATGTTCCTGACCGCCTGGGCGGCCTCCTCGGTCCTGAAGGAGCAGTGGTGGGTCTACGTGGCCGCGGCGGTCTGCCTCCTGATGGGCCTGCACCTGCTGGGCGTGCTGCGCTTCTCGGTCCCCGCGCCGGGCGCCGCTCAGCCCCGGCGGAAGGGCTTCGTCGGCGCGCTGCTCCTGGGCCTCCTGTTCGGCCTCATCTCGCTTCCCTGCGCCGGTCCGATCCTGGCGGTGGTGCTGGCGCTGGTCCCGGTCCACGGCCCGGTCTTCGGGGGGACGCTGCTGGTCAGCTACAGCATCGGGCACTGCGCGCTGATCCTGATCGGCGGGACGTCCATGGGGGCGGCGCAGAAGATGATCGACTCGAAGGGGCTCCGCCGCGTCAACGACTGGGCCAAGCGCATCGCCGGCGTGGTGATCATCGGGGTGGGGATCTACCTGCTCCTGAAGTGAGGGGGGACGCGTGAAGATCGGCCTGCTCCAGATGGCTCCGGTCCTGGGGAATCTCGCCGCGAACCTCGAGCGCCTGGACGCGCTGCTGCCGGAGCTCGAGGGCTGCCGGGTCGCGGTCCTGCCCGAGCTGTGCAACTCGGGCTACAACTTCGAGTCCCGCGAGCACGCCCTGGCCTGCGCCGAGAGCCTGGACGCGAGCCCCTTCCTCGACCACCTGGCCTCCGCCTGCGCTCGCCACGGCTTCCACCTGGTCGTCGGCCTGTGCGAGCGCGATGGCGATGAGCTCTACAACTCCGCCGTGCTGGTGGGTCCCGAGGGGCCGCTGGGCACCTACCGCAAGGTGCACCTCTTCAACGAGGAGAAGCTGCGCTTCGCGCCGGGGAACCTGGGCTTCCCGGTCTTCCAGCTCGGCGAGCTGCGCCTGGGGATCCTGATCTGCTTCGACTGGCACTTCCCCGAGGCCTTCCGGATCCTGGCCCTGAAGGGCGCCGACCTGATCTGCCACCCCTCGAACCTGGTCATCCCCGGCCGCTGCCAGCAGGCGGTCTGCGCCCACGCGCTGCTCAACCACGTCTACGTGGCGACCGCCAACCGCACCGGGACCGAGCGGGGCCTCACCTTCACCGGGGAGTCGCTCATCGCCGATCCCGCCGGCCAGGTCGTGGCCCGGGCCACCCGGGAGGACGCCATGTGCCTGGCGGTCGAGATCGACCTCGCGCTGGCCCGCGACAAGATGGCCACGCCGCGCAATCACATCGTGGACGACCGCCGCCCGGAGCTCTACGGGGAGCTCCTGGCGGGGGGAGGCGGATAGGGAGGTCGAGGTTCAGCGGGCTACGCGGCGCTCGTGCATCAGCTCCTCGAGGTGCCGGCGCAGCTCGTCCAGCTCGCGCTGCATCTCCACCAGGCGGTGGTGCAGCTTCTCAATGTGCTCCTGACGATCGTCGGGCTGCCTGTCGCGGCTCTCCTCGCGCCGGCCCTCGGCCCGCTGCCACCGCTCCTTCAGCTCCGCGGCCATCTTGCCGGTGAACTGGGCCCTCTCCTCGTGGCCCCACTCGGCGTAGAGCTTGGAGGACCAGGCGAGGAGCTCGATCCTCGCGCCCAGGGGCGGGGCCTTCTGGACGAAGTGCCGGGCCTCCTCGTCGCGGCGCCTCTCGAGCTGCATCTCGAGCGCGCGCCAGGCGTGCTTGCAGAGGTCTCCCGAGTCCTGCCGACCCGCCTCGCGGGCGGCCTTCTCGGCGAGCTGCAGGGCCTTGACCTGCTGCTTGGCGAACTCGGGATCGACGTCCCAGCGCCTCCCGGCCTCCGACGCGGGGGCGGGCTTCCTGCGATCGCCCCCGGCCCGCTCGGCGTAGTGCCGCGCGAGCTCGGCGGTCGCGCCGGCGCGACCCTCCCATCCCCACTTCTCCCACAGGGCGGAGGCCTTCTTCAGGAGCTTCACCCGCTCCTCGAGGCCGGGGGCCGACTCGCGCACGCGCAGGGCCTCGTCGTCCCGGCGGCCCTCGAGCGTCAGCTCCAGGGCGTGGATGGCGTGCTCCATGCGCTCGGCGGCGTCGCCCGCCTCCGCCTCCTGGAAGGCGTGGAAGGCCCAGCGGAGGATCTCCAGGTGTCGTTCGGCCACCTCCCGCTCGCGGCTGTGACCTTCGCGGCCCTGGCCCTCGCGACCGTGGCGGACTTCCTCCCGTTCGCGGCGCACGTCCTCGGTCACGCGCGCGAGCAGCTCGAGCGCGTCGTGGCGGCCGAGCTCCTTCAGCGCCGCCATCCCCAGCTCGAGCTGGTGAATCAGCTTCTCGTAGTGCGCGTCCGGGTGAACGTCCCTCCTCTCCTCGCGCTGCGCCGACGCGCAGCCGACCAGCAGCAGGGCGGTCCCGACTCCGATCACCCAGCGCGCGCGCGGGCGCCTCGTCCCGATTCCCTCGGATCTCATGACTCCACCTCCCGTGGAAGAACGGGCCCCGGCTCGGGAGCCCGGTGCGGCGATCCCACCATGCTAGCGCCGGCGTGGGGCCTCGCCCGGGAATCCCGCCGCGGGCGAGCGTGTAAGGGAAGTATCGGAACCGCCGCGGCGTGAGGTGGGGGCCCCCATCGCATAGGATCGGCATCGGAGGCCGGACGTGAACCCCATCGACAACCTGCGGGCCGCGCGGCGAGGCGTCGGCGCGACCCTCGCCCTCCTGGCGGTCCTCGCCCTCGGAGTCGCGGCTCCCGCCCAGTCGGAGGCCGGCCGGAGGCTGCTCGCCGCGGCCGCCGAGAACCCGCGACTCCAGCTCGAGGAGCGGCTGCACCAGGTCTCCGACACGCGCGTGCTGGTCGGCAGCTATCGCGTTTGGGAGGACCGCGCCGCGCGGACCGGCCGGCAGATCGACCTGAACCTGATCGTGCTGCCGGCTGCCGGGGACGATCCCGAGCCCGACGCCATCTTCGTGTTCCACGGCGGACCGGGGGCCGCGGCCACGGGCTTCCTCGACGGCCTGGCGAGCTCGTGGCAGCGCGAGCGCCGGGACATCATCCTCCTCGATCAGCGCGGCACGGGGCGCTCCAACCCCCTGCGGGTGGCCCTGCCCGGGGGAGACGACGACCTGCAGGGCTACCTGGATCCGATCTTCCGCGTGGAGGTCTTTCGCGCGGCCCTGCCGCGGCTGCAGCGGATCGCCGACCTGCGCCTGTACACCACGCCCATCGCCATGGACGACGCGAACGAAGTCCGCGAGGCGCTGGGCTACGAGCGCGTCAACCTCTGGGGGGGCTCCTACGGCTCGCGCGCCGCGCTGGTCTACATGCGCCGCCACCCCGAGACCGTGCGCACCGCCACCCTGAACGGCATCGCGCCGATCGCCTTCACCAACCCGCTCTACCACGCCTCCGCCGCCCAGGTGGGAATGGAGCGCCTGATCGAGGAGTGCCGCTCCGACCCGCGCTACCGCGTGGCCTTTCCCGACCTGCGGGAGAGGGTGGAGGGGATCCTCGAGCGCCTGGAGGAGGAACCGGTCGGCGTCACCGTGCCCCACCCGGCCACCGGCGAGCCCGCCGAGGTCACCCTGGACCGCAACGCCTTCGCGGAGGCCCTGCGGGTGATGATGTACTACACGGGCACCAACCGGAAGGTGCCGTTGCTCCTGCTCCGGGCCTCGGAGGGGGACTTCCGCCCCTTCGCCATCCAGGCCATCGAGTCCAACCGTGGGCTGCGGGGCCTCCTCTGCATGGGCATGCTGATGTCCGTGGTCGGCAGCGAGGACATCCCGCGCATCGATCCGGACTCGATCCCCGAGCTCTGCGAGGGCACCTTCCTCGGCGACGGCCGCGTGCGCCGGCAGATGGCGGTGGCCGGGATCTGGACGCGGGGCGAGGTCCCCCCCGAGTACGGCCTGCCGGTGAGCGTCGACGTGCCGGTCCTCCTGCTCTCGGGCACCCACGATCCGGTCACCCCGCCCCTATGGGGGGAGGAGGCGGCCCGCCACCTGCCGGCCAGCCTGCACCTGGTCGTCCCCGGGGCCCACGGGGTGGGCGGCCCGTGCATCGAGCGGATCCAGCGGGAGTTCCTGGAGCGCGGCAGCGTCGAGGGCCTGGACACCTCCTGCGTCGAGGACCTGCGCATGGCCCCCCTGGCCCTGCCCGAAGGGGGCGGTTGACCCTTCCAATCCCCGGCGAGCCGGCCCATAGGGGTTCGATTGGAGGATCGGGATGTCCGAGCTGAACGAGATGCGCTGCGTGGCCTGCCGCGCCGACGCCCCCCGGGTGAGCGGGGAGGAGACCGCGAGGTACAGGGCCCAGGTACCCGAGTGGGAGCTCGTCGAGCGGGAGGGGATCCACCGGCTCGAGCGGGTCTTCTCCTTCGGGAGCTACGCCGAGGCGGTGGCCTTCGCCATCCGCGTGGCGGAGCTGGCCGAGGAGGAGGGGCACCACCCCGCCCTCCTGCTCGAGTGGGGCAAGGTCACCGTCACCTGGTGGACCCACAAGATCGAGGGCCTGCACAGGAACGACATCGAGGGCCTGCACAGGAACGACTTCGTGTGCGCGGCGAAGACCGACGCGCTCGACGGGTAAGCGGGCTCCCGCCTACCCGCCCTCGTCCGACGGAGTCCGGTCCCGATCGTCCAGCCAGGGCTGGATCGAGACCTCGACGACCGGCTCCTCGGGGATCGGCTCGTCGATGGTCGTCCGCACCCCCCGGCGCTCCAGCACGACGCGGACGCGGTCCTCGACCGGCTCGCGCCACGCGCGGTGGACCTCTCCCGGATCGGTGACCTCCCGGCCGTTGACCTCGATCAGCCGGTCGCCGGCGCGGATCCCCAGCCGGAAGGCGAGCCCGCTGGTGTCGATGTCCACCAGGCGGGTGCCATCGAGGTTGGCGCGCAGGCTGAGAGTCGGCGGCGCCGACCTCCAGCTCACCCCGACCCCAACGCCGTTCAGCTCCTCGACCGGGTCGAAGGCGCCTGGCTGCGCCGCGAAACCCCGCAGCCGCTCGGCCGCTTCCTCTCCGGCGTACCGCGCCGCGGTCGCGATGAAGTCCGCGAGCCCGGGGCGAGCCCCGTCCTCCCCCCAGCGGGGATCGTTGGTGAAGGAACGCATCAGGTCGTCGAGGGACCGATCGGGATGCTCCGCGCGGATCCTGCGGTCGAGCCAGGCCGCGAGGAGCAGGCCGCCGTCGTAGACGAGGTGGTAGGCCCATTGATCCGAGAAGAAGGCGGGGCCGCCCGCCCCGGCGAGCGACTGCCTCCCGACGAGGGGATTGGCCTGGTACGCCTTCATCTTGTCGGCCAGGGTGCCGCCGAAGTCCTGCCAGGTGTTGCCGGCCAATCCCAGCCTCGCCGGGACGAGGTAGGCGTAGTAGTCGGTGAAGCCCTCGCTCACCCAGCGCAGCTCGTCGGGCAGCTCCATGCGGGAGGCGGCCCAGGTGTGGAAGAACTCGTGGGCGATCAGGTGGGGGATGTAGCCGGGCGCCAAGGCCGCGAGGCGCGGCTCGACGCTGAGGGTCATGGACCTCGTCTTGGGGGAGCCGGCCAGGCCCCGCGTCTCCGGCCGGCCGAAGAGGAAGAGGTAGCGACCCTCCGCGGGAAGGCCGAAGAGCCCCAGCTCGTGCTCGACGATGCGGCGGATGGGCTCCACGGCTGCCTCCTCGAGCGCCGCCTGCCCGGGCGCGAAGGCGATGCTGCCCTCGAACTCGCCCACGCGGATGGTGTGGACGCTCCAGGCGCCGATGGCGACCAGGTCGTGGACCAGGGAGCGGCCGTCCCCCGGGTCGAAGACGCGGTCGCCGACCTCGCGCCAGGGGGCCAGCACCTCCCAGCCCTCGGGGAGATCGAAGCGCACCCGGATCTCGGCGTCCGCCAGGTCCTCGGGGCAGGCGAAGAGCGTCGGAGTGACCAGCAGGCCGTGGTCCTCCGCCACGTAGGGGTACTCGTAGGCGTCGCGTTGCTGGACGGCCTCGAGCTCGCGGTGCGTGAGGGGGACGACCCACTCCAGGCGCACGGTCTCTCGACCCCCGGTGGACACGGTCCACGCGTAGGAAGCGTCGCGGGTGACCTCCAGAGGCTCCTCACCGGCGCTGGCCCGGATCGGACCCTCCAGCAGGGGCTCGGGCAGCCGGACGAAGGCGAAGCCCTGCTGCATGCGCCAGGAGAGCGTCGAGCGATTCGGATCCAGCCCCTCCAGCAGGGCGCTGACCGCCACCCGCTGGGAGTTCGGGGAGTCCAGCGTCACGGTGTACCGCAGGGACGCGTTGTCGGAGGTTTCCTGGGCCGCCGCACCCAGGCCGAGCGCCGCCGTCAGGGCGACCCTCACCCCCCCCCGGAACGCGGCGCGGCGTCGAACAGCTCCTTGACCCGGCATGCTTCTCCTCCTCGCACGATGTGGCGCCTCAGGAACTCCCGGTGCCTCCGTGAGCGCCATACGCTGCGGAATCCGCCGTCTTTCAGGACGTTCCCGAAGGTCTCCTCGGCGTTCCAGGCGCTGCGCATGCAGGGGACCACGTCGCCGTTCCACAGGATCGTGGCGCGGTGGAGCTCCCCGCAGACCCCGCCGCTCCTGCACAGGCCCACGGCCTCCCCGTCCTCGCCCCGCTCGCCGGCCTCCTCGGGCAGGTACTCGGCCGCCAGCTCCTCGGGCGCGCCGTCCACCTTGCCCAGCCCCAGGTGCAGCGCGCGGTAGACCACCTGGTCGACGCCCACCGAGCGGGCCCAGGCCTCGAGCTCGCCCCGCTGCTCGACGTTGAAGCGCAGGGCCAGGTTCTGGATGGCCACGTGGGGCCGGGTCGTCCCTCGCCGACGGCGCTCGGCGCACAGCTCGACGATGGAGGCCCGCACCCGGTCGAAGTCGCCCTCGGTCCGGTAGCGCCGGTGGGTCTCGCGGTCGACGCCGTCCAGGCAGACGCAGATGGCGGTGAGCCGCGAGTCGAACACGTCCCCGATGTGCCGGTCGAGGAGCTCGCCGTTGGTGGTGAAGGTGCACTGCAGGCCGAGGCTCTCCGCGTGCCGCACCATCTCGAAGAAGTCCTCGTTGAGCAGGCTCTCGCCCAGCAGGTGCATGATGAGGCCCGAGGCGAAGCGCCTCAGCTCGTCCGCGATGCGCCGGAAGTCCTCCAGGCCCATGCAGCCCCGCTCGCGCGGGTGGTTGGGCTGCAGGCACAGCGGACAGCTCAGATTGCAGCGGTTGGTCGGCTCGATGAAGACGTGCTGCGGCAGGCGCCGGCACAACAGCCAGGCCGCCACCGGGGCGGGCATGCGATCCAGCAGCCCGCGCCAGAGGCGGCTCTTGGGGGGGCGCGGGCTCAGGCCCCCGCCACCAGCTTCAGGAGAAACATGCATAGCAGACCCGCGTAGGTGCCGAGCACGTAGCCCGCCACGGCCAGCAGCACGCCGACCGGCGCGAGGGTGGGGTGGAAGGCGCTGGCCACCACCGGCGCGCTGGCCGCGCCGCCGATGTTCGCCTGGCTCCCCACCGCAACGAAGAAGATGGGCGCCTTGATGAGCTTGCCGACCAGGAGCAGGATCCCGATGTGGAAGGACATCCAGATGAAGCCCATGGCGATGAGCTGGGGCTCGTCCACGATTCTCTGGAAGTTGGCGCCGGCGCCGATGCAGCCCACCAGGAGGTACAGGAAGACCGAGCCGATGGTTGACGCACCGGCGCCCTCGAGGCGGCGCGCCCTCGTGAAGGACAGGATGATTCCGACACTGGTGATCAGGATGAACTTCCAGGTCGTATCGCTGAGGTAGGGCTTGGTGACCACCGCAGCCGCCGCCCCCAGCTCGGCGCGAGCCGCCTCGGTGGCCACCTGGTCGACGTACCGGAGGCTCTCCGCCAGCCAGCCGCCGGCGACGTAGGCCAGCCAGGCGCCGACAAAGCCGAAGGCGCAAATGACCAGGAGATCGCTCAGGGTGGGGATGCGGGAGGTTCGGGCCTGGTAATCCTCGATGCGCCGCTGCAGGTCCCCGATGGCGCTGGCATCCGCCCCGGTCCACGAGTCGATCCGTTTCTGCTGTCCAGACATGTAGAGGAGCACGCCCATCCAGATGTTGGCGACGAAAACGTCGACGATGACCATCACCGCGAACATCTCATTGCTACACCCGGAGATCTGCTGCATCGCCACCATGTTCGCGCCGCCCCCGATCCAGCTCCCGCATAGCGCGGACATGCCCTGCCAGGTGTCGGCCGGGACGAATCCCTGGCAGATCAGGAGCGCGATGGGGGCCCCCACGACCACGCCCAGGGTTCCCGCCAGCAGCATGATGACCGCCTTGGGGCCCAGTCGCAGGATGCCCGGAACGTCCAGCGCCAGGATCAGGAGCATCAGGCTCGCGGGAAGTAGGAAGGTCTTGACCCAGCTGTAGAGAACGGACTCCTCGGGCAGCACCCCGAGGGTCGTCAGCGTGGTGGGGACGAAGTAGCAGAAGACCAGCTTGGGCACGATGCCGAAGATCCGCTTGCCGGTTGGCCGCTCCCCGAACCAGAACAGCAGGGCCAGTACCGCCAGCAGGATGGCCAGGATGCCGACGGGATCCTCGATGAGGGCGGGGGTGATCGCCTCGGCGTGGGATGTGGCGTCTTCGAGGGTCGAGATCATGGAGGGGTCCTGGCGATCGCGCGGGCTCGATGTCCGGGTGCGGCCTCCGGCCGCTGGTCGATCCCGACATGATGTCGTGCGCCGCGCGCTTCTGTCAGCCCGAGTTCGGCGAAGTGAGAATAGACCGCCCGCTCGTGGCGGTTCGCTCCCTGTTAGGGGCGGCGCTGCGTCCTCGGTCGGGAGCGTGCTCCGAGGCCCACGGTGTGCCAAGATCCGGCCGCGCACACACCATGGAATTCGACATCCACTTCACGCTGGGGCCCGCCTGCCAGGGCGAGGCCGAGCTCGACGCCCTGATGGCCGCGCCCGTGGATGCGTGTCGCATCAACCTCTCGCACGCGGAGGCCTCCGGCCTTCCGGAGAGCTTCGAGTGCGTCCGGCGCGCGGCCGTTCGGGCCGGGCGGAGCCTGCGCATCGGAGCCGACCTGCGCGGCCGGAAGATGCGCATCGGTCCCCTGCCCGGCGGCGAGATCGCCCTGGAGGCTGGCGCTCCCTTCGAGCTCCTCCCGGTGGGCACCGACGAGGAGGCCCCGGGATCGACGAGCCGCGCATCGGTGAACTGCCCCTCCCTGGCCGGCCTGGCCCGCGCTGGCGACGAGGTGCTGCTGGACGACGGCGCGCTTCGGCTGCGCGTGGAGACGGTGGGGGACGAGGCGGTGCTCTGCGAGGTGCGGGTCGGCGGACCCCTCCCCGAGCGCAGCGGCTTCAACCTGCCGGGGAGGGCCATCGACCTCCCGGCCCTGACCGCCAAGGACGAGGCCGATCTGGACGCCCTGGCCCCTCTGGCGCCCGACTTCGTCTACCTCTCCTACGTGGAGGCCGCGGCGGACATCGCCCTGCTCCGCCGCTCCTTGGAGAAGAGGGGGCTCGAGATCCCGATCGTCGCCAAGATCGAGCGCGCGGTCGCAGTCGAGAATGCGGCTGCGATCGCCGAGGCCGCCGACGCCCTGTGCCTCGCGCGCGGCGACCTGGGCGTGGAGGTGGACCTGCCGCGGCTGCCCGCGGTCCAGCGCCGGGTGGTCGCGGCCGCGCGCGAGTCGCGCACCCCCATCCTGCTGGCCGGCGAGGTGCTGTGGTCGCTGGTGAGCCGTCCGATCCCCTCGCGCGCCGAGCTGACCGACGTGTCGACCGCCGTGGAGCAGGGCTGCTCGGGCTTCGTGCTCTCCGACGAGACCGCGGTTGGTTGCGACCCGGCCGGCGCCGTTCGCTGGCTGCACCGCCTGGCGACCGCTGGATGGGAGCCGACCGCGTGCTAGAGTGCATCTCCCCGACGCTCGCGACGCCATGAACCTGCCGGCAGCAGTCAGCCAGAAGCAGCTCTCGGAGTTCCTGCTGAACACCGCGGTGGTCCGCCCGGTCTTCATCTGGGGACCGCCGGGCATCGGCAAGTCCTCCCTGGTCCAGCAGTTCGCCGAGCAGGTGGGGCTGGAGTGCGTGTCGCTCCTGGGCAGCCAGCTCGCCCCGGAGGACATCATCGGCGTGCCCCAGATCATCGACGGTTGCAGCCGCTTCTGCCCGCCGCGCACGATCGCCCGGAGCGAGCCCTACTGCCTCTTCCTGGACGAGCTCAACGCCT
Source organism: uncultured Planctomycetaceae bacterium (assembly GCA_964615935.1). Classification (GTDB taxonomy): domain Bacteria; phylum Planctomycetota; class UBA1135; order UBA1135; genus CAZTTG01. The sequence goes on from CAZTTG010000086.1 coordinate 22,846, forward strand.
GCTCGCACGAGGTCCAGAAGTCCTTCTACAGCCTCATCCAGGAGCGGCGGATCGGCGAGTACGCCCTGCCCGAGGGCTCGGTGGTGGTCGGGGCCGGCAACCGGACCCAGGACAGCGCCATCGTGAAGCCGATGTCGTCGGCCCTGCTCAACCGCATGGTACACGTGCAGCTCTCCGTCTCGCACCGCGACTGGCTGGCCTGGGCGGGGGCCAACGGGATCCACCGCTGGGTCATGGAGTACGTCCAGACCCGGCCCGACCACCTGTGGGTCCAGCCCCCCAAGCACGAGGAGGTGTTCTCCACGCCGCGCTCCTGGCACATGCTGAGCGACGCGCTCCACGAGTACGACGAGGGTATCGGCGACGAGCGGCTGGAGGTGCTGGCCTTCGGCTGCCTCTCCCCTGCGCACGCCGGCCAGTTCAAGGCCTTCGTCAAGCAGCTCCGGGGCCGCTACCGCCTGGCCGCCATCCTGAAGGGCGACATGGGCTGGCCTCGAAAGCCCGAGGACCGGGACGTCCTCTACTTCCTGGCGCAGTCGATGCGGGCCCAGCTCATCAAGGAGCTCCCCGCCGAGCGGGAGAAGGCCACCGATGCCCACCGGCAGCTGGCGCACCGCGCCAAGGGGCTGATCGCGGACCTGTCGTCGATCAGCCTGGAGATCGCGCAGATGGTAGTCTCCGACGAGGAGGGGGGGCAGGCCCTGCCCGGCTGGCTGATGGTCGAGATCGTCAGGGATCTGCCCCGACTGGTGGCGAAGAGGGATGGCTCGTAGGCGGGCGCGGCGCGAGCCGAATCGGGACCGGGCGCGCCTTCACTTCGAGGAGGGCTATCGGGAGCTGAGGGCCCACCCGCTGTTCGCGCCCCTGACGGGCCGCTGCAGCATCTGGCGGGGCGAGCGCGGCCCCTGTCCGGAGGACGGCTGGGCCGTGGGCGACAGCTCGGGCGGCGTGTACGTCCACCCCAGGCGCCTCGCGGATCCCGGGGAGTGGCAGTACGTCCTGGCGCACTGCCTCCTGCACCTGGGCTTCGGGCACTTCCAGGAGCGCGAGCGGCCCCGGGAGTGGAACACCGCCTGCGACTGCGTCATCGCCAGCTTCCTGGCGGACCTGAAGCTGGGCCGCCGGCCGAGGTGGGAGGGAGCGCAGGGCGAGGTCCCCCGGGGCCGCGAGGAGCGGCTGTACCGGGAGTACTGCCAGGGGGGGATTCCCGAGAATCTCCAGGGCTTCGGCACCGGGGGAGCCCACGCCAGCGACATGATCCTGGAGCCCCCGCGGGGATACGTGTGGATGAGTCCATCGGACTGGCAGGACTGCCTTGCCGCCGGGCTGGCCAATGCCGTGAGGGGCGCGGTCGACGTGGCGGCCGGCGCGCGGGACTCGCTGGTCTCGGGCGCGAGCACGGCCACGGTCGCCCAGAGGGCGAGGGACTGGTTCATCAGCAGCTACCCCCTCCTGGGAGCCCTGGCGGCGAGCTTCGAGATCGTCGAGGACGCGGCGATCTGCGGGCGGATGGGCATCTCCGTGGCCGCGGTGGACGTCGAGACCCGGGAGGTCTTCATCAACCCGGCGGCCGGCCTGAACGCCGCCGAGTGCCGCTTCGTCATCGCCCACGAGCTCCTGCACGTCGGTCTGAGACACGACTCCCGCTGCCAGGGGCGAGACCCCTTCCTATGGAACGTGGCCTGCGACTTCGTGATCAACGGCTGGCTGGTCGAGATGGAGGTCGGGTCGCTTCCCACCCTCGGCGGCCTCCACGATCGAAGCCTGGCGAGTCTCTCGGCCGAGGCCATCTACGATCGAATGGCCTGCGACCTGCGCAAGCATCGCAAGCTGCGGACCCTGCGGGGGGTGGGAGAGTGCGACATCCTCCGGCGGGGAGTCCCCGACTGGGGCGACGGCGCCACCATCGAGCTGGACGAGCTCTACCGGCGCTGCCTGGCCCAGGGCCTGAGCTATCACGAGGAGCAGGGGCGCGGCTACCTGCCCGCCGGCCTGGTGGAGGAGATCCGGGCGCTGAGCCAGCCCGCCATCCCCTGGGACGTGGAGCTGGCCCAGTGGTTCGACTCCTTCCTGGATCCCCTGGAGATGAGGCGCTCCTACGCCCGGCCCAGCCGCCGGCAGTCGGCCACCCCCGATATCCCCCGCCCGAGCTGGGTGCCGGTCCCCGGCGCCGAGAAGGGCCGCACCTTCGGGGTCGTGCTGGACACCTCCGGCTCCATGGATCGCGCCGTCCTGGCCAAGGCGCTGGGCACGATCGCCAGCTACAGCGTGGCCCGGGACGTCCCCGCGGTGCGGGTGGTCTTCTGCGATGCCGCCACCTACGACCAGGGCTACATGTCGCCGGAGGAGATCGCCGGGAGGGTGAAGGTCCGGGGGCGGGGCGGCACGGTGATCCAGCCGAGCATCGACCTCCTCGAGAAGGCCGCGGACTTCCCCGAGAAGGGCCCCCTGCTGATCATCACCGACGGCTATTGCGATCGGCTGCGAGTCCGACGAGAGCACGCCTACCTGATCCCCCGGGGCCGGCACCTGCCCTTTCCTCCGCGGGGGAAGGTGTTCCGGATCGAGTGAGGCCGCCGGCTCAGATCGTCTGCAGGACCAGGATCAGCAGCAGGGCGTAGAGGGGCCAGGACACCCAGTAGGAGACCCGCAGCCGGCGCGCCGATGACAGCCTCCGGGTGATGGCCAGCCCCAGGAGGACCACCAGGCCGCCCAGGAGCATCCAGATCAGCCAGGCGATCCGCGAGAGCGTCCTCACGAGCCAGTGGACCTCGTTGCCGGGCACGACCAGCTCGCTCGCGGGTCCGCCCTCGCCGGTGAGGATGAACACGGCCAGCGAGTCGAAGTTGGGCTCGACGATGCCGGCGCCGTGGGGCCCCGAGATCACCGTCTCGCGGCTGTGGCCCTCCTGCTCGATGAAGCCGTTGAAGCCGCCGCTGCCCAGCTCCGCCAGCCAGCCCTCGCGCTGGCCGGTCAGGCCGGCTACCTGCTGGAAGAGATGCGGGAAGATGGCCACCACCCAGTCCTTGTCCCCGCAATCGTTGCGGAAGGCCTGCACCCGCTGCCCGGGGCCCTCGCGCAGCATGGCGTCCCAGGGGTAGTCCTGGGGGCTGACGCTCCCGGCGAAGGCGACGTTGCGGAACTCGAGCTGGGCGTAGTCCTGCAGGCCCTTGGCCAGCAGGTAGGTCCCGTTGCTGTGCCCGATGAAGCTGATCTGGGCGTCCTCGACGGTGGTGCGGGCGAGCTCCTCGGTGTAGCGGTCGACGAACCAGCGCACCTTGGCCATGCGCCAGGGGCTGATCAGGAAGGACCCCATGGGGAAGAAGCCGTACTCGGAGGTGACCACCGCCACCCGCTCGTCGGTCTCGCCCGACTCGAGCCGGGCCCGGGCCGTCTCCTCGATGCGCTGCTTCAGCCCGCTGATCCACTCGGCGTCGTCGCGGATGCCGTGCATGATGAACACGATGTGGTCCACGTCGTCGCGCTTGCCCAGCATCCGGGCCATGGCCTCCTCGGAGGCCGCATCCCGGAGGCTGGCGGCGTCCTCGGTCGCGATCAGGCGGGCGAAGGTCCGGCGGCGGTGCTGGCCCTGGGGGGTGTCGTCGAGCTCGACGATGGAGCGGTGCCCCCCCTGGGTCTCGATGAAGGTGAAGCCCTCGGCGGCGAGGAGGTCCATGTTGTCCTCGCGCGTCACCACGTCGTCGGTGAGCCCCAGCATCTGGAAGACCGGGGCGAGGCGGATGTCCTCGTCGTGGGCGGCACGCACCCACTGAATGCGGAGGTCTCCCACGAAGGGGGAGCCGCGCTCCAGTGCGCGCACGAAGCGCGAGGTCCCGCTGAGGCGCCCCAGGAAATGGCCGAACTGGCACAGGAGCTTCTTAGACCCGTGCATGTGGGGGGGCTTGGGAGTGAGCGACCAACCCCGGTTCATGCCGGCCAGCAGGACGATGCGGTCCACGCTCTGGGCCCAGGTCCCCTCGAGCCCCCGCTCCACCGCCAGGGTCCACTGATCGAGGTAGGCCTTGCGCACGATGAGGGCGCCGGCGCTGTGCCCCACCAGGATCACCCGCTCGTAGGGCCGGCCCAGTCGGCGCCGCTCGTCGAAGACCTCGCCGATCTGGAAGCGCAGGTGATTGGCCACCTCCTCGGGGGGAATGTTGGAGAGCAGGCCCGAGCTGTACTCGGGGGCCAGGATGTCCGCGTCGGGGAGCTCCTGGCGCGCGACCTCCATGAGGTCGGCCAGGGAGGAGCGATCCTTGACGTAGCCGTGGAGCAGGACCACCAGCTCGCGGTGCTCCGCTCCGGGATCCACCTCGGTGTGGGAGAGCACGTTCTCGCGATCCGTGTCCATCTCCGCGAGCACGTGGAGGCCCAGCAGGAACAGGAGGATGGCCAGGACGACGCGCGGGCCGCGGTACTTCGGGGAGCGCAGGAGGGCGCGCAGGCGGGGCGGCATCGCGAGGGTCCGTCGGGCGGGGCCGCTACTCCACCAGGAAGGAGAGCAGGCCGAAGGCGTAGTGGTCGGGCTCCGCGTTCTCGAGCGCCTCGGCCAGCTCGGCCGCGGCTTCGGAGGTCAGGTCGATGAAGGGGCTCTCCGGCGTGGCCAGCTCCATGAAGCGCGGGTCCACCAGGGGCACGTCGGTGATGGTCACCGCCATGTGCTCCCATCCCTCCGGCCCGAGCTCGAAGTAGCCCTCGATGCTCTGGGCGGGGAGGAGCTGCGGCCCCGGCACGGTGTAGAGCTGGCTGGCCTCCACCCTGGCCGCGTCCGGGAGGACGAAGGGGTTGGGCACCTGCAACCACACCTTGCCGCTGGTGCCGATGTTCACCAGGGTCACGTAGCCGGAGAGGGTCGAGGTCATCTCGAACTGCAGGGAGCTGCCGATGGGCAGGGTGTCCACGCGCCTCTGCTGGGTGCCGATGTCGCGGCTGCGCAGTTCGGCCATCTCTAAACGGGCCCGGTCTGTCAAGGGGCACCTGGTCGGCTTCT
>CAZTTG010000087.1:0-25246 GCA_964615935.1 uncultured Planctomycetaceae bacterium
TCCGGCAGTGGCTCTCCGACGCACTGCTGGCCGCATGACAATGGCGAAACTCTAGCCTAGAAGCCCACCCGGAAGCCCACGATCAGGCTGTCGGTGGACATGGTGTTCTTCACCGAGGAGCCCGGTACCGTCCCCATGGCGGGGTGGCCGATGGGGCCCTCGATGGAGTTCTCGAAGCCGTGCCGGTAGGCGATGTCCAGGCACCAAGCCTCGTCGAAGCAGTAGGAGACGCCCAGGGAGGCGTGGTGCTCGAGGATCGCGGGAGCGGGAAGGTTGAAGGTCGAGTCCTCGTCGGCGATGGGGTTCTGGTTGAAGGCGTAGCCGGCGCGGGCCGTCCACTTGTCGTCGATCTCGTACTGCGCGCCCAGCGCCAGCACGAAGATGCTGTCCCAGCCGAAGCCGTTGACCGAGGCGTCCGGGTTGAATTTGGCCTCCTGGAAGCCGTCGGTGCTCTGGTAGTCGATGTAGCGCAGGTCGGCGGCCAGGACCCACTTCTCGAAGCCCATGTAGGCGGCGCCGAGCGAGGCGATGCTGGGGAAGTCCAGGTCCAGCTCGAGAGTGCGCGGCAGGCCGGATTCGTCGACCGAGTTGAACTGGAAGTTCTCGAAGTCCTGCTGGCTCTTGTAGGAGGCGCCGAAGTTCCATCCGGAGTCACCCTGGTACAGCACGCCGACCTGACCGCCGAAGCCCCAGGCATCGGCGCCGTGCGCCCCGGAGGGGTACTGGCCGTTCCCGTTCGGCGCCGCGAAGCAGGCGGGATCCACCGCGAGCTGGGCCTGGTTGATCGTGGGGGCGAAGCCGAAGGACCAGTGGTCGTCGGCCTGATAGGAGAAGGTCGGCGCCACCTGGAGCATCTGGAACTCCGAGTAGATCGAGCCGAAGCCGCTGGGCGGGGGCATCAGGATGGGGTTGGTCGTGCTGGCGCCGTAGTCGACCCCGAAGCCGCTGATCCCCAGGGCGCCCAGGCCGATGGTCCACCTGGAGTCCTGGGGCTTGAACACGAAGCCGAAGCTGGGGATGGCCGACATGCCCATGTCGCTCTCGCTGGAGCCGGACATGGACATGGGATTGGTCACCGAGGAGTCCAGGGTCACGGAGGGACTCAGGAGCTCCATGCCGAACTCGATCTCCGAGCGCTCCAGGCCGCTGATGGCGGCTGGGTTCCACTGCAGGGCGCCCGAGGCGTCGAGCGGAGCGGCGGTGCTGGCGCCGGCCATGGACTGGTTGACCGCGCCCACGCCGTTCAGGACGTGGCCCGTCTGGGCGGAGGCGGTCGCGGAGAGGATCGACAGGACGAGGGCGGAGGAGAGAGGGAGCTTCCAGCTCATGCCGTGGTTGCTCATCGGTTGGTTCTCGGGTGGGAGAGGCGCGAGCGAGTGCCTCGAAAGGAATAATGGGGATCCTGGGTGCGCCGAGCCTCGAGAGGACGTCAGGAGATGCATCCTCCCGGGCTCGAGCGCTCCCAAGGGGCCGACCGCGACGTGCGGCCGGTCGGATTGTTCAGGGCGGCTCAGGAACAGCCGCCACCCTTCTTCTGTGTACGGGGGGGAGGCGCCGACGCCTTGGCGGGGGGCGGAGGCGGTGCGCCGCCGAAGGGGCTCTCGCCGCTGATCATCAGGCGGTAGGCCTGAGCGCGGGGATCCGCGGCGCTCTCGTCGAGCACCTGCGACTGCCAGGAGGCGGCCCCTCCCCGGAGCACGTCGGCCTCCAGGCCGTCGCGGCGCAGGGCGGCCGCCACCTCGCGGGCGGTGCCCTCGTCGCGCTGGTCCACGACCAGCAGCACGCGGTCGGCGGGCAGGAGCGGCCTCCGGCGCAGGTCGACCAGGTCCTCCGGCGAGAGGACCACCGCGCCCGGCAGGGCGGGCTGGGCCCCCGCGCCGCGCACGTCCAGCAGCATGTGGTCGGTGCGGCCTTCGACCTTGCAGGCGGCCAGCTCGACCGCCTGGACCTCGGGGATGAAGCCCACCGGGCCGCTGGCCATCAGGGGGCGCGCGCTTCCCGGGCCCGCCATCTGGATCGCGGCCACCAGCACGCCCGCGCCGGCCAGGAGGGCCACGCTGGGGATGGCGTTGCGCGGCAGGGGGCGGCCCTCCCGCCGGCGCTCGAACCAGCCCACCGCCGAGAAGGCGCCCAGGGCCATCAGCGCGACGGCCAGCGCGACCAGGCCGGAGGAGACTCCGAAGTACTGCGCCACGCTGATCTCGCCCATGTAGCCGGAGAGGTACAGGCCCTTCAGCGAGCCGTAGAACTCCTCGAAGAGCCCGATGCCCAGGATCATCCCGCCCAGCGCGAAGACCGCGTCGAGGCGGCCGCTGACGACCCCCACGACCGAGGTGCCCGGGCAGTAGCCGGCCGTCACGAAGCCCACGCCCAGGAGCAGCCCGCCGACGATCTGCGGGACGAGGTAGGTCGACTTGAAGGCGACCTGCTGCATGGCGACCAGGCCCAGACCGTCGAGCGCGTAGAGGCCCACCATGGCGGTGACCACCGCGGTGAACATGACCTTCAGCACGCGCCAGTCACGGCCGTAGAAGATGCCCGCCAGGACCTTGCTGCTCCCGAAGCCGCCGCGCTCGAGCATGAAGCCGAAGCCGATGCCGATCAGGAGCGAGAGCAGGAGCGAGCCGTCGACGCCGAAGTCGGCGAAGGCGTTGATGGGGAACTTCATCGCCACTGCCTCCTGACGAACCAGGCGAAGGCGAAGCCGCCGCCGAAGACCGCGAACATGAAGACCCAGCTCCCCAGGGCGAGCTGGGCGCCGCCCGAGAGGGCCTGGCCGCTGGTGCAGCCCCGCGCCAGGCGCGCGGCGAAGCCCATCATCCCGCCGCCCACCAGCGCCAGGGTCAGGCGCAGGGCGCGCGAGGTCGTGGGGCCCCGCTCGACCGTGCCGATGGGCACCAGGCGGCGCGCGCTCAGGGCGCCGAGGAAGCCTCCGATGGCCACCCCGATGACCCCGAACACCATGCCGTCCTTCAGGATCGGTCCCGCGTTCACCAGGGGCGCGGCGTGGTCCAGGCCCTGCACGTGGTTCGGCGCGATGGCGTTCACCAAGAGCAGCCCGAAGCGCGCGAAGCCCCCCGAGGCGCCCAGGCCGAGGCCCAGGACCAGGAAGGAGGCCAGCAGCACCAGGCCCAGGCCGAAGCCCGCCGCGTACGGCGACCAGTAGGGCCGGGGGGAATCACCCGTCATCGTAGAGCTCATCTCAGCCTCCCATTCCGGCCACCTGGCCGGCGCTGACCACGACGAAGCGCAGCGCCAGCCCGCCGATCAGGATCAGGCCCGGCGCGATGATCGTGTGCCGCCACCGTCCGCCGACGGCCATCAGCTCGAGCAGGAAGGGCAGCGCCAGTCCGATCACCACCACCAGGGCCCAGAAGGCGGCGGTGAAGGGGCCGCCGAAGAGGAGCTGGGCCGCCTCGCGCTCCGCGGCGCAGCCCGAGAGCAGGCCGATGAGCCACAGGGCGAGGAAGGAGCCCTCGACCGCGATCAGCCCCATGTCGATGCGGATCAGCCGATCGTGCTCGAGCCGGCTGCGGGTGAGCAGCACGCTCAGCGCCGCGCCGGTGGAGATCCCGCTGACCAGGAAGAGGGGGCCCAGGATGGCCGAGCTCCACAGCGGCCGCGCGGCGAAGGCCGAGAGCAGGATGCCGGTGTAGATGCCCAGCGCCAGGCCCAGCAGCAGGTTGGCCCAGGCCAGCGGGCGGGCCCAGCGATCGCCCAGATCGGCCAGGTTCCGCACCGGCCCCAGCCGGACCAGGAAGGAGCGCCGCCCCCAGTCCGTCCGGCGCAGCGCGGCGATCCCGCTCAGCCCGCTGGTGGCGAAGACCACCAGGAGGATCCACGAGCCCCAGGACATCGGCGAGCCGATGCGGAAGGCGGTGTAGAAGCGGAAGACGTGGAGCTTGTACTCGAGGTCCAGGAAGAGCGCCAGCAGGCCGAGCCCGAGGAGCGGCACTCCCAGCAGGGGAACGATCCGCGCCAGGGTGGGGTGCTCCTCCTCCCGGCGGGTCAGCACCACCAGCGAGCCCAGGACCAGGAGGCCCGCCACCAGGCCGCCGAGGTAGAGGTACACCGGGATCTCCCAGCCCCAGATGGAGAGCTCGGGATCGATGTGCGGGTTGAGCCGCGTGTTGGTGATCTCGACCGTGGTACGCGTGTCCATGATCACTCCCCCTAGTTGGCCAGGTAGAAGCGGGGCCGGGTCCCCGCCCCGGTCCGCTGCTGGTCGGTGTGCCGCGTCCGTACCATCTCGTTGATCTCCGAGCGGGGGCTGTTCAGGTCGCCCACGACGATCGCCCCGGTGGGGCAGATCTCCTCGCAGGCGGTGCGCTCCCCGCGCGTCAGGCGGTGCACGCACAGCGTGCACTTGTCGATGGTGCCCACCGGATGTATGTAGCGCGCGTCGTAGGGGCAGGAGGCGACGCAGGCCTTGCAGCCGGTGCACAGCTCGTGGTCCACCTGGGTGGTGCCCATGGCGGACTCCACGTAGCTGGCCCCGGTGGGGCAGGTGGTGACGCAGGGCGGATCGTCGCAGTGCTGGCAGCAGTCCGAGAAGACGGTCATCTTGAGGTGCGGGAAGCGCCCCTCGACCATCTCCGTCACCCAGCGCCGCGCGCGGCCGTCGGGGACGTCGTTCTCGCCCTTGCAGGCGATGACGCAGGCGCTGCAGCCCACGCAGACCCGGGCGTCCACCACCATGCCGAAGCGCTTGTCGGAGCGAGACGCCATCTCAGACCTCCACCTTCTCGAGGGTCACGAAGTTCACGTTCATGCCCGTGCCGCCCATCAGGGGGTCGGTCTCGTAGCGCGTGGTCAGCGTCGAGTCGTCGCCGCCCAGGCCGTGCGCCAGGCTGAGCCGGCTCGCCCGCTGGCCGAAGCCGTGGACCATGTAGACGCAGTCGGAGCGGATGCGCTCGGTGGCCCGCACCCGGATGGGGCCGGTCTCGGCGCCGTCCTGGTTGCGCAGGGTGACCTGGTCGCCGCTCTCGAGGCCCAGGTCGGCGGCCACAGTTCGGTTCACCCACACGTCGTTCTCGCGATACTGCTCGAGCAGGATGCGGTTGTTGATCGTGCGGCCGAAGGTGTGCGCCGGGGCGCGGCCGGTGATCAGCCGGAAGCTGCCCGGAGCGGGCATGGGTGGCCGGCGGTAGACCGGCACCGGGTCGAAGCCCTGGTCGGCGAGCTGCTGGGAGTAGAGCTCGATCTTGCCCGAGGGCGTGTTGAACTCCGGCTGGTAGTCCTCCGGCAGGTAGAGCGGATCGGCCTGGGTCAGGATCACGCCCGTGCGGCGCAGCTCCGCGATCTGCTCGGCGTCGTAGCCGCTGGCGAGCAGCCGCTTCTCGTGCAGCTCCTCGGGGTCCTTCCAGGGGAAGTACCTCTCCAGGCCCATGCGCCCGGCGAGCTCCTTGGCCATCCACCAGCCGGGCTGGGAGTCGCCGATGGGCGGCACCACCGGCTGGCGGATCCCCACGTAGGGCTGCTTGTACCAGGGCGCGATCAGGTCGTCGTGCCGCTCGAGGTAGGTGCACTCGGGCAGCACCACGTCGGCCCAGCCGCAGATCTCGGCCGGCAGGATGTCGATGGCGACCATGAAGTCGAGCTTCTGGATGGCCTCGTAGGTCTTCTGTGGGTCGGGCAGGACCGCGGGCAGGTTGGAGCCGTAGACCAGCCAGGACCGGATCGGGTAGGGCTCGCCGGTGAGGGTCGCGTCGCGCAGGCCGCTGGCGAGCTGCTCGCCGGCGAACACGTGCTCGCCCGGCTTGCGATCGGCCGGCTCCCGGTGCTCGGGGAAGGCCGGCAGGTCCGGGTAGGGCGCCAGCCTGGCCTTGGAGGAGATGTAGAAGCCCCCCTCGCGGCCCCAGTTGCCCAGGAGCGCGTTGAGGATGGCGATGGCGCGGCTGCGCTGGGCGTCGTCGCCGTACCAGGTGACCCGTCGGCCGGGGTGGACCAGGGCGTGGGGGGCGGCATCGGCCAGGGCGCGCGCCGTCTTGCGCTGCATCGCGGGCTCGATGCCGGTCTCGACGTAGACCGCCTCGGGCGTGTAGACGGCCACCTCGGCCTTCAGCTCCTCGAGGCCGACCGCGTTGCGCTCGATGAAGCGCGCGTCGTACCACCCCTCGCGGAGGATCAGGTTGATCCAGCCCAGGATCAGCGCCATGTCGGTGCCGGGGCGGATGGGCAGCCACCAGTCGGACTTGCCGGCGGCCGTGGAGTAGCGCGGGTCCACGACGATGAGGTGCATGCCCCGCTTCAGGGCCGCGGCGAAGTCCTGCACCGGCGTGTTGTGCATGTTCTCGCCGATGTGCGAGCCGAGCAGCGCCAGGCAGTGCGTCCGCGGCACGTCGATGATCTCGGGCGAGCCGACGCCCTCCCCGAAGGTCAGCTCGAAGCCCACCTCGCGCGGGCCGCGGCACTGGGCGTAGGAGGGCGCGGCCATGTTGGGCGAGCCCAGCCCATGGAGCAGCGTCTTGAAGAAGGAGCTGCCGGCGCCGTGGTAGAGCATGGCGATCGACTCGGGCCCGTGCTCCTCGGCCACGCGCATGAAGCCCTCCGCCACCCGGTCGAGGGCCTCTTCCCAGCTCGCCTCGCGGAAGCGGTCCTCGCCGCGCCGGCCCTCGCGGATCAACGGCTTGACCAGGCGGTCGGGGTCGTAGAGGGTTCCGGTTGCGGCCGTGCCCCGCCCGCACAGGCGCCCGTTGCTGAGGGGGTGGTCCGGATTGCCGGTGATGGCGATCACCTTCCCCTCCCGGAGCTGGGCCAGCTGGCCGCACTTCCAGAAGCAGACCTCGCAGAAGGTCGGGACCGCCCCGTCGGGCGCGCCGGGCGCCTGCCGGAGGACGCGGTCGAGCGGATCCCCGGAGGGGCGGAGGCTGCCGGCCAGCGCGGCCGAGAGGCCGGTGGCGCCGGTGATGCTCAGGAACTTGCGCCGGCTGAACTCTTGCTTCGACACTTTCGGGCTCCCTGGCTCACTCCTCGAGGAGGTCGGCCCGCAGCCGGGCCTGGCTGATCAGCGCGTTGTGGACGAACTCGCAGGCCTGCCCCACCTCGGGGCAGGCCAGCTCGATGTGCAGGTAGCGGCCCTCGCGCTGGGTGCGGACCAGGCCGGCCGCGGCCATCTTGGCCACGTGCTGCGAGAGGCTGGCTCGGCTGAGGCCCAGGAGCTCGAGCAGGGTGGCCGAGGAGATCCGGCCGCCCGCCTCGTGCAGGAAGTGGAGGATCTGGAGCCGGGAGGGGTGACCCATGGCCTTGCAGAAGGAGACCTGCATGGCCAGGACCTCGGGGCTCAGAGGCTTCAGCTCCTGGGGCGCGGAGCCTCCTCCTCGCCGAGTCGCGTCGTCGATTCGTGTGTTCACGAGTTCATTAGTTGCAGAACTAAAGAGATAAAGCAATCGAGTTATCGCCAAAACCGAGCCAGGGCTTCACATGGGGAGCGGGTGGACTCACCGTTCCTGGCATAAGCTATTGAGATGCAATGAATTATGTCACTTCGACCGGGTCCGTCCGGAGCCGGCAGACCTCGGGGGCCGCGGCGGCGCGCTCTCTCCTCCGCCCGGGACGGCCCACCGGACCCGGGGGATTCTTCGCGCTTGAGCCATCTCGACGGCCGATCTAGCGTAGGACCCGCCATGTCCCGGCCCGCCGCAAGCCTGCTGATGATCCTGATGCTCCTCCTGGGGCCGGCCCTGTGCATGGGCGGGCTCCTGGAGCACCACTGCGATTGCGGCGACGGGTCCGAGTGCCAGCACGAGGAGACCTGCGCCTCCGACCCGTGCTCGGACACCGTCAAGCCGGAGGACCGCGAGGATCTCCTGGCCCACGCGGCTCCCATGGCGGCGGCCTTCCCCGCTCCGGGCGAGGGCCTCGAGCGACTCATCCGCCGCGGTGCCCCGGCAGCAGTCTGGCCCGTCCCACCGGACCGGCCGCGGCTGGCCTACGCGGTCAGCGATCGTCCGCTGCGCATCTGATACCCGACCTCTCGCCTTCGTTCGAAGGGGAGTGGGCGGACCCGGCACTTCGTGGCCGCGCTCCGCATCGCCTCCCTAGGAATCCGCGAACACGAGCCTCGGGAATCGGATGAATGAGAACCGCGAACATGGCCATTGGGGCAGGCCTGCTGCTCCCCCTGAGCGCCGCCTGTGCGGCCGTCGATCCACAGCCTGACTACGATGAGGTGGAGCGCCTCGTCGCCGGAGCCACCGGTGCGCCCGGAATCTGGCGGCCCGCGGCCGACGACGAGGCCCGAGAGCGGGTCGCCGCTCTCCTCGACGACGGGCTGGGAATCTTCGAGGCCGTCGAGCTGGCCCTCCTGAACAACCCCGAGCTGCAGCGCTCGCTCCTGCGCGTCGGGATCGCGCGGGCCGATCGGGTGCAGGCCGGGCTCCTTCCGAATCCCTTCATCGGGCTGGCCCTCCGGTTCCCCGCCGGCGGAGGCTCGGCGGAGGTCGAGGGCGAGCTCGCGCAGGAGGTCGCGATGTTCTGGCAGATGGCGCCGCTGGAGCGGGCGGCCGAGGCCGAGCTCGGCGCGACCATCCTGGCGGTCGCGCGAGAGGCCTCGACGCTGGCCTTGCGGACACAGCTCGCCTACTTCGAGGCCCAGGCCGCGGCCGAGCGGAGCGCGATCGCCGCCGAGAACGTCGCCGTCGCCCGGGAGCTCCTGCGGGTCGCGGAGGCGCGTGAGGAGGCCGGCGCCGGGAACCAGCTCGAGGTGAACGTGGCCCTCTCGGAGCTGGGGGTGAGTCGCCTCGAAGAGCGGGACGCCGAGCTCTCGCTCCGGAGAGCCTTCCTCGACCTGGCGTCGGCTCTTGGCCTGGCCCGGCCGCCCTGCGTCGCAGACCTCACCTCGCCCCTGCCCGACCCTCCGGAGTGCCAGGCCGACGAGACCCTGCTCCTGGATCTCGCCGAGCGCAGGAGGCTCGACCTCGAGGCGGCGAGACGGGCGGTGGCGGTCGCGCGAGAGCGGCTGGAGGCGGAGCTTCGACGCCGCACGCCCCGCGCGGAGCTGGGCCTGTCCTGGGAACGGGTGGACGGGGTGGACGCCATCGGGCCCGGCGTCGGGGTGGAGATCCCGCTCTTCGACCAGAACCAGGCGCGGATCGCGAAGGCCCGCTACCTGCACATGGCGGCCGAGAGGGAGCTCGAGGGGCTCCGACTCGAGGTGCATCGGCAGGTGCTGCAGGCCCATGAGCGGGCTCGAATCGAGTGGGAGACCGCGGCCTTCTTCCGCGACGAGCTCCTGCCGCACGGCCGGCGGAACATGGAGCTCTCGCGCGAGGCCTATCAGGAGGGGAAGGTCTCCTTCCTCTCGGCCCTGGAGGCGCAGCAGCGCTTCCTCGAGATGCGCCGCGAGTACGTCGAGCGCAGGCTGCGGAGCGCCGTCGTGTGCCCCGAGCTCGAGCAGGCGCTGGGGATCCCACTGGAGGAGTTGCGGAAGCACCTGGAGCGTGGCAGCGAGCGCGCGCAAGGAGACGGACATGAGGATTGAACGACCCCGACCGCTCGGCCCGGCCCTGATCTGCCTGCTGGCCCTGGGCGCCTGTGGCCCCCCGGAGGACGGCCACGGCGAGGGCGATGGCCACGATCACGCCGGCGAGGAGGCCGCGCCCCCGGTCGCGGAGCCGGACCCTGAGGCCCATGACGAGTCCGCCGAGGACCGGGTGGTGCTCAGCGCGCTGCAGCGCGCGCGCATCGGGCTGCGGCTGCGGCCGGCCGGGCCGGCCTCCCTCGACCTCGCGCGGAGCTTCCCGGGCCAGGTGTTCCTGGAGCCCGATCGGGTGATGCACGTGGTACCGCAGGCGCCCGGCATCGTCCGCGAGACCCTGAAGACGATCGGCGATCGCGTCGAGGCCGGCGAGGCCCTGGCCTGGATCGAGAGCAGCGAGCTGGCCGAGGCCAAGCTGGCCTTCTTCGCCGCCGCGGCCGAGTTCGGTCGCTGTCAGATCGTCCTCCCCCGCGCGCAGGAGATCCACGAGAACGTCGTCGCCCTGCTGGGCGTCCTCGCCGAGGGCGGCAGCACCGAGGAGATCGCCGCCCTCGACGGGAGGGAGATGGGCGAGTGGCGCGGCAGCCTGCTCCGTGCCCAGGCCGAGCTCACCTCCTCCCGGGCCACCCTGGAGCGCGAGCGGGCGCTCCGGGAGCGGGGGATCTCGAGCGAGGAGGGGCTGATCGATGCCGCCGCCGCCTTCGCGCGGGCCCGGGCGACCCTGGACGCGGACATGGATCTGGCCCGCTACCGGACGCTGCTGGCCTTCGGGCAGGAGGCTCGAGCGCGGCAGGTCGCCGAGCTGGGCCTGGTGGCGACGGAGAACCGCCTGCGCATCCTGGGCGTCGAGGAGAGCTGGATCGAGCGCCTGCGCGACCTCGTCCCCCAGCCCTCCACGCTGGAGCACTACACCTGCCCCGATCCGGACTGTCCCGAGGACGAGATCCCTTCCGTGGACGAGGGCCTGAAGGGCGAGTTCGACCTGGGCCGCTACGCCCTGCGCGCGCAGCAGGCGGGCGTCGTCACCGAGAAGCACCTGGCGCTGGGCGAGCGCGTCAGCGGCCAGGAGAGCGTCCTGGTGGTCGTGGACACCAGCCGAGTCTGGGCGCGCTTCAACGTCTACCCCAAGGACCTCGCCCTGGTGCGCGAGGGGATCGAGGTGGACGTGATGGTGCCGGGGACCGGGGCGGTGCGCTCCGGCCGGGTGGCCTACGTCTCGCCCGTGGTGGATGAGCGGACCCGCACGATCACGGCGCGGGTCGAGCTGGAGAACCCCGACGGAGGCCTGCGCCCGGGCCTGTTCGTCTCGGTCGCCGTCTCCGAGCAGGGCGGCGAGGTGCCGGTCGCCGTCCCGATGGAGGCGGTCCAGATCCTCGACCAGCGCGAGGTCGTGCTGGTGGAGGAGGACGGGGCCTTCGTCCCCCGGCCGGTTCGCACCGGCGCCAGCGACGGAGCCCACGTCGAGATCCTCGAAGGCCTGGCCGCCGGCACGCCGGTCGTGGTCCAGGGCGCCTTCGAGATCAAGGCCCAGATCACCACCTCCGGCCTCGGCTCCCACGCCGGGCACGGACACTGAGAGGGGGGGTGCTTCCCGTGCTGGATCGACTCGTCCGGGCCGCCATCCGCGGGCGGCTCCTCGTCGTCCTGGGCCTGCTGGCGCTGGCCGGCTTCGGCATCGACGCCTGGCGCCGCCTGCCGGTCGACGCCTTCCCCGACATCTCGCCGGTCATGGTCCCCGTCTTCGCCGAGGCCCATGGCATGGCGCCCGAAGAGATCGAGCGCCTGGTGACCTTCCCCATCGAGGCGGCCATGAACGGCCTGCCGGACGTCACCCGGATCCAGTCCACCTCCGCCTTCGGCATGGCGGTGATCTACGTCTACTTCGAGGACCAGGTGGACATCTACTTCGCGCGGCAGCTGGTGTCGGAGCGGCTGGGCGCCGCCCTGAGCGAGCTTCCCGCCCTCCACGAGCCTCCCACCCTGGGCCCCATCTCCTCCGGCCTGGGGCAGGTGTTCCTGTACTACCTCAGCCTCGAGGCCGGCGCCGACACGGGGGGCAAGGACGCCGGCACCTACCTGCGCGAGCTCAACGACTGGGTGGTGAAGCGCAAGCTGCAGACCGTTCCGGGGGTGACCGACATCCTCTCCATGGGTGGCCACGTGCTCCAGTACCAGGTCCGGGTCGATCCCCGGGCCCTGCTGGCGCACGGCCTGCACCTGGACGAGGTGGTCGAGGCGATCCGGGCCAACAACCGCAACGTGGGGGGCCAGTTCCTGGTCATGGGCTCGGAGGAGTACCTGGTGCGGGGGCTGGGCCTGCTGGGAACGCTGGAGGAGATCCGCGCCATCAAGCTCCGGACGGTCGACGGCGTGGCGGTGACGGTGGGGGACGTGGCCCAGGTGGCCCACGGCCACGAGATCCGTCGCGGGGTCGTCACCCGCAACGGCGAGGGCGAGGTCGTCTCCGGCATCGTCATGAAGCTCTACGGCGAGAACACCTCCAAGGTGATCGAGGATCTCTACCTCGAGCTCGAGGCCCTGCAGGCCGGTCTGCCCGACGGCGTACACCTGGAGCCCTACTACGAGCAGGCCGAGCTGGTGGCCCGGGCCACCGGGACGGTCAAGGACTCGCTCCTGATCGGCGCCCTGCTGGTCGTCGCGACGCTGGTGGTCTTCCTCGGCAACCTCCGCACCGCCTTCATCGTCGCCCTGGCGCTGCCGGTGTCCGCCTGGGTGGCGGTCCTCCTCATGGGATGGCAGGGGATGAGCGCCAACCTGATGTCCCTGGGCGGGATCGCCGTCGCCATCGGCATGCTCGGCGACGGCTCCATCGTCATGGTCGAGAACCTCCACCGCCACCTGAGCCGCCGGCGGGACGAGCCCCGGAGCGAGGTCATCGCCGGGGCCGCCGCCGAAGTGGCCCGGCCCATCCTGTTCTCGATCGCCATCATCATCATGGTGTTCCTGCCCCTGCTCACGCTCACCGGCGTGGAGGGCCGGATGTTCCGGCCGATGGCCTACACCATCGCCTTCGCGCTCTTCGGGTCCCTGCTGGCCGCACTGATCATGGCTCCCGCCCTGGCGCGCTACCTGCTGCGCCGCGGAGAGGGGAAGGAGCCCCGGCTGCTGGCCCTGCTCACGCGCGTGTACCGGGCCCTGCTCGGCTTCGTCCTGCGCTGGCGCAAGTCGGTGGTCGCGGCGGCGGCGACCACCTTCGTGGCCACCCTGGCCGCCGTGCCCCGCCTGGGCACCGAGTTCATCCCGACCCTCGAGGAGGGCAGCATCCTGATCGGCGTGGCCATGGCCCCCTCCACCTCGCTGGTGAAGGGGACCGAGATCGTCCAGAAGATGGAGCGCGAGATCGTCGAGTACGGGCCGGTCGAGGAGGTGGTCTCGCGCGTGGGGCGCCCCGAGGCCGGGTCTCACCCTCACCCGGTCAACTACGCCGAGATCCACATCGAGTTGAAGCCGCGGCAGGAGTGGGGGCGCTACCGCTCGAAGGCCGAGCTGGTCCGGGCGCTCTCGCAGGACCTGGGCTCCTTCCCGGGCGTGCAGCTCAACTTCACCCAGCCCATCCAGAACGCCTTCGACGAGCTGCTCTCCGGCGTCCGGGCCCAGCTCGCGATCAAGGTCTTCGGCGAGGACCTCGACCTCCTGCGCGAGAAGGCCGGCGAGATCGCGGCGGCCATCGTGGACGTCCCCGGCCTGGTGGACCTCTCGGTCGAGCAGAGCTTCGGCCAGCCCCAGGTGAAGATCGAGGTCGACCGCGCCGCCTGCGTCCGCTACGGGGTCAACGCCGACCAGATCCTGGAGCTGGTCGAGCTGGCGGTGGGGGGCGAGGTGATCGACACCATCTTCCTCGGCACCCGGCGCTTCGGCATCCACCTGCGCTACCAGGAGGCGACGCGGGACGAAATCCGCGCCATCGAGCAGCTCCAGGTGCCCACCGTGGATGGCAGCATGATCGCCCTGGCCCAGCTCGCGGGCGTGGAGAAGGCCTTCGGCCCGATCCAGGTCCATCGCGAGCAGAACCAGCGCCGCTGGATCGTCCAGGGCAACGTGCGCGGGCGCGACCTGGGCGGCGTGGTGGCCGACATCCAGCGGCGGGTCGCCGAGGAGGTGGACCTGCCGCCCGGGACCTTTGTCGAGTACGGCGGGCAGTTCGAGAACCAGCAGCGGGCCATGCGCACCCTGTCGATCGTCGTGCCCATCGCCATCGCCACGGTCTTCGTGCTCCTCTACCTGGCCTTCGGCACGCTGCGCCACGCGGCCATGATCATCCTGAATCTGCCCCTGGCCCTGATCGGCGGCGTCGCCGGGCTGTTCCTCATGGGCGAGTACCTGTCCGTGCCCGCCTCGGTCGGCTTCATCGCCCTCTTCGGCATCGCGGTGCAGAACGGCATGGTGTTGGTCAGCCGCTTCAACCAGATGGCCGAGGGAGGGGGCAGCCTGCACCAGGTCGTGGTAGATGGCTCCGCCCTGCGTCTGCGACCGGTGCTCATGACCGCCCTCACGACCATCCTGGGGCTGATGCCCCTGCTCCTGGCCCAGGGCCTCGGTTCGGAGGTGCAGCGGCCGCTGGCCGCGGTGGTGGTCTTCGGCCTGGCGACCTCGACCGCCTTGACCCTCCTCGTCCTGCCGGCGGTCTACTCCCTGATCGAGTCCCGGCGCCGAGCCTGACCGCCGGCTCGGCCGGAGCGTACAATCACCGCGCACCTCCTCGGCCCCCGAAGCCGCGGACGGATCGGCGATGGACCCGCAGGGCAGAGAGCGAGCCGGCCTGGTCGGATCCCACAAGCTGCCGGCCGCCCTCATCCTCCTGGGCGCGGCGGTGCTGGTCGTCGTGGGCTGGATGCTCCACTGGTTCCTGACCGACGACGCCTACATCGCCTTCCGCTACGTCAGCAACCGGCACCTGGGATACGGCTACGCCTGGAATGCCCCGCCCTTCCTCCCGGTGGAGGGTTACACCAGCCTGCTGTGGGTGGTGCTGCTCGACGCGGTCTGGACCCTGCTGGGCGTCGAGCCCCCCGACTCCTCCGGCGTACTTTCGCTGCTCCTCTCCCTGGCATCCCTCGTGGTCGCCGCGCGGATGGTCGTTCTCCTCCTCGAGAGGAGCGGAGACCGACGAGGGTGGCTGCCCATGCTCGCCCTGGCGCTGGTCGGCATCGCCACCAACCGCACCTTCCTGATGTGGACCAGCTCCGGGCTGGAGACGGCCCTGTTCAACCTCTCGGTCCACCTGTGGCTCCTGGCCGCGATGCGGCTCGGGCGCGCTCCGCCGGGGGGGCTGGGCTGGATGGCCTGCTCCGCGAGCGCGGCGGCGCTCGCGAGGCCGGACGGCCTGCTGCTGGTCGCGGCGACGGTGGTGGCGGCCGCGGTGATCGATCGGGGCGACCGTCCGGTGGGTCGAGCCCGACGCGGCGCCCTCCTCCTGCGGCTGACGCCGCTCCTGGCGGTGGTCGCCCACGTACTGTGGCGCCGGCTGACCTACGGCGAGTGGCTGCCCAATACCTACTACGCCAAGCACGTCGCGGCGTGGCCCGAGTCGGGTGTTCGCTACCTGGCGTCCTTTCTCCTGGAGTACGTCCTCTGGCTGTGGCTGGCCCTCGTCGGCGCGGCCCTGGTGAGGAGCGCCTTCCCCTGGCGCGGTTGGACGAGCGAGAGGGGGAGCGTGGTGATGGCCGTGGCCGTGCTGACCCTGTGCGCACACCTCGCCTACTACACCCTGGTCATCGGAGGCGACCACTTCGAGTACCGCGTGTACAGCCATCTGATCCCCCTGCTGCCGGTCGCCTTCATCTGGGCGATCCTGCGGCTGGGACTGGGTCTCCGCACGGGCGCCGCCCTGCTGGCGATCTCGATCGCGGCCGGCTCGTGGATCCCCTGGACGCATTGGGCCCGCGCCCGTTCCCTGACCACCCGCGCCGAGACCCACGTGATGGTCATCCCGATGGCCGAGGTGACGCCGGCGCCCCTTCGGTGGTACGCGACTCTCTTCGACGAGCTGCAGGCGTGGCTCATCCCGCGCCACGTCGGGATGCGTCACCAGGAGCACCGGGTCTTCTGGCAGACCCAGCTCGAGGGGCTGCCGTCCCGTGCGGAGGGGGCGCGGCGCTTCGAGGGCGAGGAGAACCCGGTGATCGTCGGCATCAGCGTGGGGGTCCTCTCCTGGGTCCACCCGCACTGCGCCATCCTCGATGCCTACGGCCTGAACGACTGGGTGATCGCCCGCTCCCCGGTCGCGCCGGGCCAGGAGCGCCGGATGGCCCACGACCGCCGGGCCCCGTCGGGCTACTTCCCGAGCTTCGCGCCGAACCTCTACGTCTTCGCGGACGGCCAGACGCGGGAGATGGTGCGGGAGACCCCGCTCACCGACGAGGCCATACGGCAGGTCGAGGAGCGCTATCGGGCCTCACCTGCTCGAGGCGTCGGCCGCTGAGCAGGCGGGGCCGGCCCGCTCGAGAGAGCTGGCCGGCCCCCGCTCGTTCGGAGAGGACCCGTCACCGGGGAGTCGAACGGCCCACCCGGGCTACGGGCAGATCACGAACTCGATGCCATCCGTGAGCCCGGTGGTGCTGGGGCTCTGGGGATCGCGAGACCAGTACTGGGCGTTGACCTGCACGCCGGCGCCCAGGTTGGGATCGGAGCCTCCCTGGATCCAGGCGTTGAAGTCGAAGCTGTACGCTCCCGAGCAGTCGTTGGGCGGCGGGTTGCCCCCGCTGGCCTGGACGGGCGTGCGCTTGGTGGGAGGCTTGACGCACAGGTACCCGCCCTGGAACGGGAGGTTGTAGGGACCGGCGAGGCCGTAGAAGAGGATGCCGTTCTTGTTGTTGATCACGTTCGAGGCGGTCACGTCGAAGGAGCCCGCCGGGGAGGCGCTGGGGGCTCCAATCCACCCGATCTGCGGGGTGCAGCCCTTGCTGTTGACCTTGGCGGTGCAGTAGGTCAGCGGGCCTCCATCGCAGGGATCCAGGTTGCCCAGGATTCCCGTGGGAGGCATCTGTCCGGTCTGGGTGCCGCCGTTCTTGTGGTAGGTCGTGTTGTTGGGGCCGTCGGTCCACCCGGGCTGCGCGCTGGCGTCGATCTCCGCCAGGTTGGTCGATCCGGTGGGATCGGAGTCGGAATCGAAGGGCTCGGACAGGAGGATGGAGTTGGTCGTGCTCTGCCCCGAGTTCTTGTACTGGTACATCTTGTAGCCGTAGGCGTTGTAGTGGTCGCCTCCGCTACCTCCCACGTCGCGATGGCACAGCAGGCAGCTGGTTCCCGTGCCGTTGATGATGTTGTCGTCCGTCAGGGAGTTGGGGTAGAGCGCTCTCCAGGTCGAGAGATAGCTCGACTTCGAGGACGCCGTCGACGAGACCGCGAACAGGATGGCGAGGGCCGAGATGGCCCCGACGAGGGGCCTGCTGAATCGAGTTGTGCGCATCTTGGGTTCCGTGAGCTCGGAGGGTTGGGGAGGCTGTGCATCTGGCGCGCGGCCGCCCTGCTTGCCGGTCGCGCGCCAGGTCGAGTCGATGGTAGCACGCGTCGGGAATCTCGTGGTCCGTGCGCCATCTGGATCGTCACCCGGATGGAGCGCAACCGAGCGGTTCTCCCCCCACGCAGGGGGAATGAGCCTCCGATCACCACGCGCGGCGCGGCGCCCCGTCCCGGGCTACTCGTGCCGCAGCGCCTCGACCGGATCCATGTTCGCGGCGCGCCAGGCGGGATAGAGCCCGAAGACCAGGCCCACGGCGGCGGAGATGCCCAGGGCCATCAGCACGTGCTGGGCGCGGATGATGGTCACGTTGGTGCTGAGCACGGTGATCGCGCGCGGGATCAGGAAGCCCAGGCCGACACCCAGGAGACCCCCGCTGAAGCTCAGTACCAGCGTCTCCACCAGAAACTGCCGGATGATGTGCTTCTTCCTGGCGCCCAGCGCCCGGCGGATCCCGATCTCGCGGGTGCGCTCGGTGACCGTGGCCAGCATGACGTTCATGATGCCGATGCCGCCGACCAGGAGGGAGATGAAGGCGATCGAGCCGAGCACGATGTTGAAGATCCGCGCGGTGGCCTCCTTCTGGCGGAGGAGCTCCAGCGGGACGATCATCTTCACGTCGTCCTGAGGGCGCTCGCCGATCCCCAGGACGCGCTCCAGCAGGCGCGATGCGGGGATGACCGCCTCGGTGGAGTGCAGCTCGAGCTTGATCTCGCTGAGCTCCACCCGCGTCCGCTCCTCGTTGCCGGTGCTCACCCGGCGGATCTCGTCGCCGTAGCGGGAGCGCGAGGTTGTGATGGGGATGAAGATGCACTGGTCCAGCGGAACGCCGCCGGGGCTCGCCTCCCGGCCCAGGTTGCTCAGCACCCCGACCACGGTGAACTGGGTCGTCCCGGCCTGCACGCCCTGGCCCAGGGGGTTCTGGATGGGGAAGAGCACCTCGGCCGCGGCGGCCCCCAGGACGGCGGAGTTCTCGACCCGATCCAGGTCCAGCTCCGACAGCCAGCGGCCCTCCTCGATCTCCAGGTTCATCACGTCGAGGTACTCGGGCGAGGTCCCGACCACGACGCTGCTCGACCACCGGGGGCCGCTGCGCAGGTTGGTGGGCGTCTCGCGCACCGAGACGACGCGCTTCGCGTCGGGGAACATGGCCCGGATCCGGTCGGCGTCCTCGTAGGTGAGGCCGAAGGCCAGGGACTGCCACCGGCTTCCGCTGCTGGTGGTCTCGGTCTCCGGCGGCTTCTGGCTGCGCACCATCAGGTTCGTCGGGCCCAGGGCCTTGATCTGCTCCAGGGCCTCGTAGCTGGCGCCCTCCCCCACGGCCAGCATCGAGATGACCGAGGACACGCCGAAGAGGGTCCCCAGCATGGTCAGGAAGGAGCGCAGCTTGTGCAGCATCAAGCTCTTGGTGCCGAGCTTGAGGGTGCGGAACACCCAGTTCCCGCCCCGCTTCGACCTGACCTGCGCCACCGAGCTCACCGGCTCACAGGCCCGCCGCCGGAGCTCCCCCCTGGTACCGGGCCGTCTCCGCCTCGACCGGGGGCGACGATTCCCGCGGTCCCTCCTCGGCGGAGGGCGGGAGCTCGGCGCCCGGCGGGCGCACCAGGTAGATCCGCTCGCCCTCGACCAGGCCGGCGACGATCTGCACGTGGGTCAGGTTGTTCCCCCCCAGCTCGACCTCGGCGGCGGCGGGGCCCTCGGGTGTGACCTTCCAGACGAAGTGCGTATCGCCGCGCCGCTCCAGGGCCGGGAGGGGCACGTTCAGGACGTCCCGCAGGGTGCCGATCTCGATGGTCACCGTGCAGTTCATGCCGGGACGGAGCCTCCCCTGGCTGTTGTCGCCGTCCACCAGGACCTCCGTCACGTAGACCTTGAGCACCCGGCTGCGGGGGGCGGGGTCGGGCAGGGTGGCGACGTGGGTGATCCGGCCCGTGAAGCTCTCGTTGGGGAAGGCCTCCACCCCGATGGTCGCGGTCTGCTCGGTCGCCACCCTTCCGATCTGGGCCTCGGGGACCTTGAGCTCCACCTTCATGGTGCTCACGTCCGGCAGGATGATCACCTCCTGCCGCTCGCGCACCGACATCCCCTCGTAGACCGGCTCGTCCCAGTCGTACCTCCCGTAGACGACCAGGCCGGCGGCCGGGGCTCTCAGAATCCCGTTCTGGATCTGTTGATCGCAATTCGCGAGCTGCTCGACGGCCAGAGCGTACTCCGCCTCGATGCTCTTGAGCTCCGCGTCCTCCCGCACCCGGCGGGCCTCGTTGGCGGCCTGGACGCTCTCCACGTCGAGCCCGGCGTTCTCC
Source organism: uncultured Planctomycetaceae bacterium (assembly GCA_964615935.1). Taxonomy (GTDB): domain Bacteria; phylum Planctomycetota; class UBA1135; order UBA1135; genus CAZTTG01. The sequence continues at coordinate 19,262 of CAZTTG010000087.1, forward strand.
ACCTCCAGCTCCAGGCTGATCAGGTCCTCCGGCAGCGTGTAGTTGACCAGCAGCCCCAGGTTGTTCCAGGCCACGGTCTGCTTGGAGAGCTGCCGCTTGTGGTTGATCTCGTCCCGCTCCAGCTCGGTGGTCGTGATGAAGCCCTTCTGCTCCAGGTTGCGGCTGTGGAAGAGGGTCTCGGTGGCCAGCTCGAGATCGGCGCGGGCGAGGCTGATCTCGTCGATCTGCTGGAGGATCTGGTTGGCCATCTCGCCCATCTCGAGCCTCAGGCTCTCCTCGGAGCCCAGGACCTCGAGCACCCTCTCCAGGAGCCGCGGGTGCCGGGCCGCGTTGGTGGAGTCGGAGCCCACGCTGCCGAGCAGCTCGCGCAGGCGGTCCACCATCTCGCCGTTCGTGCCGGCCGAGGCCTCTCCATCGGCCTCACCCTCCGTCCGCTGGTGCCCCTGGAACTTCTCCAGCCGCAGCTGGGCGATCTGCAGGCGCGTCTCCGCGGTCTTGGCGGCGGCCTGGAGCTCCTTCTCGACGATCTCAACGGTCTTGCGCGCCTGCTCCAGGGTGGCCTCGGCCCGGGCCACGTTGATGGCCTGCAGGGCCCGCTTCTCGGCGATGGCGCTGACGTCCAGCTCGGCCACCTTCTCCCCCGCCTCCACGATGGTGCCCTCGGGGATCAGGTAGATGAGGGTCGCTCGGCCCTCGAGCTCGGAGGTGATCCGGGTGTCGCGCGCGGCCTTGAGCTCACCGCGCTCCCGCACGGTGATGATCAGATCCCTGCGGCCGACGGTGTGGATCAGCGAGGGATCGACCTCCTCACCGCCGCGCCCCCCGCAGGAGGCGAGGGAGAGCGCGATGAGGAGGGTGAGGCTCTGGAGCTGGTGGTGCACCTGTGGATCCCGAGGCCCTCGTTCCGGGTGTCCGGGCCCGGGATGGGGCTCCCGTCGAGGCTACTGCCGAGGCCGCTCCGCGACAAGATCCCCCCTCCTGGGGACCCCGGCGGCCGAGGACGGCGCAAGGGCCGATCGGACCCGGGGTTACGGCGCGGCTGATTCGGGGTAGCATGGGGGCGTCCGTCCCTTACCTCACGAGAACACGCCATTCGCGGGAGGTGCGACATGGTGCGCAGAATCAGGCTGTGGAAGGCACTGCTCTTCGCCGCCCTGGGTGGGCTGACGGGCGCCCTGCTGAGCGCCTTCCAGTCCGCGAGGACTTCCAGACCCCAGGGGGTGAGCCCTCCACCTCACTCGAGCGCTGGCGGTGCCGGCCCCCACGGACGGATGGGCGCTTCGCTGTTCGATCCTCACTGGCTGCCCAATCCCCTGCCTGGTGATTCCGATTGGGATCGGATCCTGGACGCCGAGGAGGTGGCCTTCGGCATCCTGGATCCCCACGACCCGGACCAGGACTCGAACCAGGAGCTCGACGGCCTGGAGCTGGCGCGGCTTCTGGGCGAAGTCATCGATGTTCTTCCCTGGTGGGCTCCCCCCGACCCCGCGCCAGAGGAGATCGTCAAGATCGACTACAGCCAGTGGGGCATGGAGCTCTGCGACGTCTGCGGGGAGCAGGTCAACATGGGCTTCATCCGGGTCTACAACCCCTGGAAGGACCTCGGCGTCGACCTTCACTTCATCGGCATGCACTACCTGCGGCACGGGTCCTTCGTCTTCGACGGCTCCCTGCACGAGGGCCGGATCGACGCGGCCCGGCTGCACGATGTGCTGGACGACCTCCACCGGCTGCGGGTCACCCCCGACGCGGACGGCGACCTGCTCGAGAACGGCGAGGAGGTCGCCATCGGCACCGATCCGCTGGAGCCCGACGAGAACGGGAACTTCGTCGAAGACGGCCGGGACCTGGCCGCCACGATGCTGGCCCAGATCGAGCTGCTCCCCAGCGGTCCGCTTCCGGACCGGGTGTACAAGGTGGACCACATGGCCTTCGGGCTGGAGAACTGCGAGATCTGCGGCGGCGTCTACAACATGGGCTTTCTGGAGATCACCGATCCCGTCAAGCAGCTCAGCGCCATGGTCTACTACGTGGCCCTGCACCACATGGAGCACGGCTCGTTCGCCTTCGACGGCACGGTGCACGACGGCCGCGTCGACGTACCCCGGCTGCACGAGATCCTGAAGGATGCCTGAGGGCGGTCCGGGGCCCGAGAGGGAACCCCTGCTGCTGAGGCTCGCGGAGGACGACTTCCAGCTCGCCTTCCTGGCCCTCCTGACGGTGGACGCCGTCAAGCCGGCCAGCCGCTGGGAGAAGCCCCTCGCATCACACCTGGCCGATGCCCTGACCGGGCTGGGACTCTTGCTCGGTCGCGCCCGGCGGAGGTGCGCCAACGGCAGCGAGGTCGTGGAGACGCTCTTCTCGCCCGAGGCGCGTCGGGTCGAGCAGTACCTGGCCCGCTTCGATGGGCGCCCCATCGACAAGCGCCCCGCGACCCGGCGCTTCGAGGGGTTGCTGTTCGGCTACCCCCCCTGCTGCGTGGAGGCCTTCGTCCGGGCGCCCTACTCCCCCAACGGCCTGGCCCGAGAGGACCAGGCCCTGCTGTTCCACTGGGCCTGCTCCGGCTGCCCCGAGACGCCTGCGCTGCTCCAGCGATACCGTGAGCTGAGGGGGGCGCTCCTCCGTCTCTCCTGATCCCGGGCTCCCATCCCCCCACCCGGAGGGCGCGGGGCGCGACCGGGGGTAAGGAGGGGTAAGGAAAAGGTCGCCGGATCCCGCGCGCGCGCGGGGATCCCGGCACGGATGTCCCCAATTCCGCGAACCGTGGTAGATCAGAGTATGGGGATCGGCAGGCGTGGGGCCTTCCGATCCCGGGATCCCCCAGGTCGTTCCCCCCTCGGGACGGCCCCCACACCCATCAGGAGTTCCCCATGAGCACGCCCCCCAGTGCCTCGGCGCGCGTCGTCACCGGTCTGCCCCTCGTCCTGATCCCCCTCCTCGCGAGCCTGGCGCCTCTCCAGGAGCCGACCGAGCCGGAGGAGGCCGCTTGGCAGCGGCTGGACCTGCAGGCCAACACCTTCACCTCGAGCAGCCAGGAGGCGGTCTGCCTGGCGCGCGACGAGCGCGGTCGGACGGTGGTGGCCTGGCACAGCCGGCGGCAGCAGGAAGGCTCCTACGGCGTCTACGCGCAGCGCTTCGACGAGGCCGGCGGCCGGCTGGGAGGCGAGGTGCAGGTGAACGCGACCGCGCGCTCGATGCAGACGCGGCCCGCGGTGGACGTCTGCCCCGACGGGACGGTGTGGCTGGCGTGGGAGTCCTTCGGACAGGACGGCTGCGAGGGCGCGATCGTCGCCCGCAAGTTCGACGCGACGCTGGCGACGGCCACGGCCGAGGTGGTGGTGAACGAGAGGGCCGCCGGCCACCAGGAGGCGCCGGTGCTGGTGGCGGACGAGGAGGGAGGCGCCCTGGTCGCGTGGGTGTCGCGGCAGGGCGCGGGGCAGCTCGGTCGGATCCGGGCTCGACGCCTGGGCGCGGACGGAAGGGCGACGGGCGAGGAGATGGAGCTCGGCGGCGCGGAGGGCTGCAGCGACGGCCTCCCGGCGCTGGCGCGCTTCGGCGAGGGCTATCTGGCGGCCTGGGCGCGGATCGGCGCGGACGGGCGGCCGGCGGAGATCCTGTGCCGCCACCTGGACCGGAAGGGCGCGCCGCTGGGGGAAGAGGTCGCGATCAGCGATGAGGACGAGGGGGGCGCGATCGAGCCGGCCCTCGCGGTCGGCGGCGACGGCTTCGCGGTGGCCTGGATGGTGCCGGAAGGCGAGGGCTACCGGGCGCGCCTGGGCCGCTTCGGCTTCGACGAGGAGGGCGGGCTGAGCCGGGGTCCGGTGGTGTCGGTGGACACGGGCGGTCCGGGGTACGCGAGCGGCCTGGCGATCGACCTGGACGGCGAGGGTCGGTGCCTGCTGAGCTGGAGCCGCTTCGCGGTGGAGCGCGAGGGAGAGCGCCGTCGGGCGGGGCTCTTTGCGCAGGTCTTCGACGCGGCGGGCTCCCCCCTGGGAGAGAGCTTCCGCGCGAGCGGGGTGGAGGAGGGCCACCAGCGGATGGGGGTGGCGACGGGCACGCGGCGCGTCGCGCTGGAGGACGACGGCCGGGCGGCCATCGCGTGGAGCGGGAACGCGGGGGAGGGCGACGGGAGCGCGGCGGCGCTGACGCTGCTGTGGCCGGCGGGGATGGAGGTGGCGGCGGCGGCCGATGACGCGGCGGCGCAGATCGCCTTCGAGGCGCCCGCCGAGGGGGCGCGACCGCACGAGCCGCCGGTCTTCGACCCCGACTGGGTCGATCCCGGCGGATACGTGCCGCCGGAGCGCGCCACCGGCTTCCTGGGAATCACCTACTCCGGCTGGACGCCGCCCGATCCCCACCTGGCGGTGGGCCCCACCGACATCGTGGCCATCACCAACGGCGCCATCGCCTTCTTCGACAAGGACGGCACCAAGACCTTCCAGGACGAGATCGAGGGTTCCAGCGGCTTCTGGGGCGCCCAGGGCGCCGGCGGATTCGTGTTCGACCCCGAGGTCCTCTACGACCCCCACACCGACCGCTTCATGGCCATGGCCTGCGAGCGCAACGGGCCGCCCTTCTTCCTCTTCGCGGTCTCCGACGACTCGGATCCGAACGGGAGCTGGCACAAGTACCGCTTCAACGTGCAGTCCGCGGCGGGCGACACCGACATCGACTCGCCCAACATGGCGGTGGATTCCCAGGCGGTCTACCTGACGGCCGACTTCTTCGGGCCCGACAAGTACCTGATCTGGATCATCGACAAGTCCTCGGTCCTGAACGGGGGCACGGCGTCGACCACCAATGCCCTGATCACCGGTGACCAGTCCTTCGGCATTCCGGTGACCTACGGCACTCCGCCGGCGCAGTACATGATCGAGTCCAAGGAGAACAGCAGCAACACCCAGTTCGTGCTGTGGGCCATCACCAATCCCCTGGGGACGCCGCAGCTGCAGTCGACCAACCTGACGGTCCCGACCTACCAGTACCCCGAGGACCCGCCCCAGCAGGGCACCAGCACCCGGCCGGAGCTCTTCGAGCCGCGCTTCTGGAGCTGCGTGTACCGCAACGGCTCGCTGTGGGCGACCCATCACCAGGGCGGCAGCCGCGTGGTCCAGCGCTGGTACCAGATCGACATGGCCAACTGGCCCACCAGCGGGACCCCCTCGCTGGTCCAGTGGGGCGACGTCGACGGGGGCGGTGACATCCGCACCTTCTTCGGCAGCATCTGGGTCGACGAGGACGACAACGCGGCCCTGACGGTCGCGCGCTCCAGCCCCAACGAGTACATCTCCATGGCGGTGACCACGCGCCGCTCGAGCGACCCCGCGGGCCACACCGAGCCCATGACCATCGTGCAGAACAGCACCGGAGCGGACACCACCGGGCGCTGGGGGGACTACAGCGGTACCGCCGCGGAACCCGCGATTCCCGGCTCCTTCTGGGGGATTCACGAGTACCGGGCCGGCACCTGGAAGACCTGGATCGAGAACTTCCACCCCCTGTCCCCCGATCCGCTGGTGTACTGCACGGCCAAGGTCAACTCGGCCGGCCTGACGCCCCAGATCGGCTGGCTGGGCGAGCCCTCGCTCTCCGCCGCCAACTTCGAGATCACCTGCACCAACGGTCTGGCCGGCAAGCCCGGTCAGCTCTTCCACGGGGGCACGCCGGCGGTGATCCCCTTCAAGGGCGGCATCCTGTGCGCCCAGCCTCCGCTGACGCGCGCCCCGGTCTTCCAGTTCGATCCCTTCGGCTTCGCGCAGGTCCCGGTCACCTTCCTGCCCGGCGACGTCGGCACGGTGCAGTACTGGCAGACCTGGTACCGCGATCCCCAGCACCTCGACGGCACCGGAGTGGGACTCTCGGACGCCCTCGAGGTCTGGGTGGGTCCGTGACGAGGGGCGTTTCGCCGGGGACCCGCGGCGGAACGAGAAGGACCGGGCCCCGGGGGGCGGCGGGGGGGGGGGGGGGGGGGGGGGCGGGGGGGGG
>CAZTTG010000087.1:25256-27295 GCA_964615935.1 uncultured Planctomycetaceae bacterium
CCCCGGCCCCCGGCCCCCCGCCCCCCGCGGGGGGGGGCCCGCGGGGCCCGGTCCTTGGGACTTCGTGGAGGGTGGGGCCCTCAGATCACGAAGAGGACGACCAGGAGCAGGCCCCAGACGAAGACGCCGATGAGGCGTTGCATACGGGCCACGTCGCCAGCGTAGCCGGACTGATAGGTCTTCATGCGAGCGATTCCGTTGCCAGGGCGTATAGCCGGAGGGAAGACCGGAGTAACGCCGTCCGGAGACCGAGATTATTCACCACGGGTTTGACTTACAATGGGGCGGGCGTGTTCCCTCGCTCTCCGAGAAGCCTCCTGGGCTCCGAACCCACGCTTGCACTAGGAATTCGGAATGGCCATCAAGGAAATCGAAGTTGCTTGCCCGTGCTGTGCGAGCCGGATCTGGGTGGACGTTTCTACGGGGAAGGTGGTCCGCTCCAGGCGGCCCCAGGAGGAGGACGAGTCGGGCCGCATACTCATGAGCGAGAAAGATTGGGAATCCGTACGCGATCGCGTGCGAAAGCGCCCGCAGGAGGGCCAGGACAAGCTGGAGGAGGCCCTCGATCGCGAGCGAAACAAAGCCGATACACTGGATGATCTCTTCACCAAGGCCAAGGACAAGGCCAAGCGGCGGGATGAGGAGTGAAGGCCCCAGCGTCCGCCGCAATGAACCGCTCAGTACATGACGGGGGGCCGGTCGAGGGGCCCTCCCGCGCCCGGCCCTGACCCGGGGCCCGACTTCGGAAGTCCCGCTGATCCGCGGCCCCGCCGGTCGCCTACCATCTGCGGCCCTCCCCCGTCCCCGGAAGCCCCCTGCGGCAGGAGCGCCCTGCCAGACGCCTCACGACGATCCATGAACGAGAGCCGCTACCAGTGCGTCAAGGCGTACAAGAACCTGGGCTTCATGGGCAGCTCGGACGCGCGCCCCATCCGGATCCTGGCCGAGTACCTCGAGCCCGAGTCGCGCTTCGCCGACCTGCAGATCCGCGACACCATCGTGGTCTTCGGCTCGGCCCGCGTCCTCTCGCGAGCCGAGGCCGAAGTCGGGCTGGAGAAGGCCATCGCCGAGGGCGGGGACGTGGAGACCGCCCGGGGTCAGCTCGACATGTCGCGCTACTACGAGGCCGCCCGCGAGCTGTGCTTCCGCCTCACCCAGTGGTCCAAGTCCCTGGAGGGCACCGAGCACCGCTTCGTGATCTGCTCCGGGGGTGGCCCGGGGATCATGGAGGCCGCCAACCGCGGCGCCTCCGAGGCCCGTGGCGTGAACGTGGGCCTGAACATCTCGCTGCCCTTCGAGCAGACCAGCAACTCCTACATCACCCGGCGCCTGGCCTTCGAGTTCCACTACTTCTTCATGCGCAAGTACTGGTTCACATACCTGGCCAAGGCGATCGTCGCCATGCCCGGCGGCTTCGGAACCCTGGACGAGTTCTGCGAGGTGGTGACCCTGATCCAGACCGAGAAGATCCACAAGAAGCTGCCCATCGTGCTCTTCGGCAAGGAGTACTGGGACAAGGTGCTCGACATGGAGCCCATGGTGCGCTACGGCACCATCAGCCCGGAGGACCTGGACCTCTTCTACCACACCGACTCGGTGGACGAGGCCTTCGAGTACATCACCGGCGAGCTGACCGAGAATGTGCTGGAGGTGGAGCGGCGCGCGCGCGAGGAGCGCGAGGCCGAGGCCGCCGCCGAGGAGCCCGAGCCGGGCGGAGCCTCGACGGGTTCGGGCTGAGGGAGGGGCTCAATCGCCGTCGATGTCGCCGAGGTAGCCCAGGGCTTCCAGCTCGGCGATCATCCTCTCGGCGTCGGGCATGTTCGAGCCTCTCAGCTCATCACGAACCCTGGAGAGGTAGATCCTCAGGCGCTCCTCATCGGGAAAGCGTTCCACGCCTCGGACGAGCACCTCGATCGCGGGTTGATGCTGATTCGCTCGCCTCAGCCTTTCGGCCACCGACCAGTGCTGCTTCCACCCGATCATCTCGGGGTGTTAGCGGCTGCCGAAATCCGCGGTTATTCGGCGGTCGGGCCGGTGGT
>CAZTTG010000088.1:0-27099 GCA_964615935.1 uncultured Planctomycetaceae bacterium
TTGCAGCCGATCATCGACCCGACTTTCTCCGAACACAGCTACGGCTTCCGCCCTATCTTCGAACCGCCGTGGTACGGACCCGTATGCCCGGTGGTGTGGGAGGGGATCCGGCAGGGCAATTCCCTGCCGGCCCCTATCCCGATCGAGTGGCGCCGGGAGCCACGCGAGGTGCGCGCAGCGCACCGAGCATGTGGCGTTCGTCATCGGGTCTTTCCTCCGCCGGGAGGCACGCCGCGCGCAGCGCGGCATCCATCTGGTCTTCCTCCCGCCGGAGGCATCCCACGCGGGAACCGCGTGTCCATCGGCGAACCGTCCGAGGCTGGCGTTGCGGTCAGGGCGCCGCAGCGCTGGAAGGAGGGGCATGGGAGGCGAGGAATCCCGTGGGCTTCCCGGGAGGTATCCACGAGGCCGTGCCCGCGAAGCGGGCACGCGCCGAGTAGACCGCTCACATCTGCCTTTGCGTCGGTCGCGGCCTCAATGCCTCACCAATCGTCCGTGGGGGCAGGAACCCCGTCGGCCTCCCGTGCGGCTCCCTCCGAGTCCGCGCCCGCTCCGCGGGCGCTCGCCGAGTACACCGCTCACACCTGCCCTTGCGTGGGCCCACGCCTCAACGCCGCAGCAATCGCTCGAGGGGCCGGAAACTCCTCACTCCACCCCCTCCTCCCCAGGCGTCGTCACCGGCAGTCCCGCCGCCCGCCACGACAGCAACCCTCCCCTCAACCCCACCAGCTGCTCGTACCCAAGGTCCTCCAGGTAGTGGAGCGCCCGCGAGGTCCGCCTGCCCGAGCGGCACGACAGGAGCAGGGTGTGATCGCGCGGCAGGTCCTCCCCGTCCGCGAGCAGCTCCCTCAAGGGCAGCGAGCGCGCGCCCGCGAGGTGTCCGCCAAGGAACTCGGAGGGTTCGCGCACGTCCAGCAGCAGCACCCCCTCCTGCTCCATCATCTCCTGGAACTCCTCCGGCGCCACGTGGCGGTGCTGATCGTGGCGGGCGCGGGCCGCCGAGGGCACCTCCTCGCCGTAGCTGTGCTTGGGAACGGCCTGGCACTCGGCGAAGACGCGGTGCTCGCACTCGTAGGTGCAGACCACCGGATCGAGCACCTGCTCGAAGAGGTACTCGATGGCGCCCTCCTGCTCCAGGATGTGATCCGCCCCCAGGCTCTGATCCAGGAAGTCCGAGTTGACCATCCTGTCCAGCACCGGGCTGCGCGGGCGGACCATGTAGACGTCTCCGCCCAGGGCGCGGTAGGTCCGCACCGTGGACTCGAGCATCTCGATACCCGAGAGGTCGCAGATGTCGACCCCGTGCATGCGCAGCATCAGGATGTGCTGGCCGGGGTGGCGCTCGTAGTTGTGCCGCAGCTCCTCCTCCACGTGGTAGACCGCCCCGAAGAATAGCGGCCCGCGGATGTTCAGAACGCCCAGTTGAGGACAGTCGGGGCGGGCGGGGGAGTGGATCAGGTGGCGGAAGGTCGCGTCCGGGACGACCGGGTAGACGCGCGGCAGGCTCGAGCGGATGACGAAGAAGGCCAGGGAGAAGACGATGCCCGCCAGCACCGCGAAGTCCAGGGGCAGCACCAGCGTCGCCCCGAAGGTGATGGCCATGACGGCGGCCTCGGAGCGGGAGGTGCGGATCACCCGGCGGATGGCGGCGCGGTCGATCATGCCCCAGGCCACCACCAGCAGCACGCCGGCGATGGCGGCGCGGGGGATGTAGCTCGCCCAGGGGGCCAGGAGCAGCATCGCCGCCAGGACCGTCAGGCCGGTGATGATCCCGGTGAGATGGCTCTTCGCGCCCGACTGCTGGGCCAGGGCCGAACGGGTGAAGGAGCCCGAGCAGGGGTAGCCCGAGAGCATCCCCGAGGCGACGTTGGCCAGCCCCTGGCCGAAGAACTCCTGGTTGCTGTCCAGGCGGTCGCCGGAGCGGCGGGCCAGGGTCTGGGCGGCGGCCACCGCCTCCACCAGGCCCAGGGCGGTGACCGCCACCGCGCCGACCAGCACGCCGCGGATCAGCGCCAGGTCGGGCAGCCCCCCGGCCTCCGCGAAGCTCAGGGGGGGGAGGCTGCGCGGGATGGACCCGACCACCCGCACGCCCTCCTCCTCGAGGCCCAGCAACCACACCGCCGCGGCCGAGCCGACGATGATCGTCAGTCCGGCCGGCACGCGGGGTCCGAGCCAGCGCAGGCCGATCATCCCCAGGGTGGCGCCGATCCCCAGGATCAGGGTGCTCCGGTGGGCCCCGACGGCGGCCTCGCCCACGGCCAGGACGGTCCGGTAGAGCTCGGGCGTGGCCTGGAGCTCGATCCCCATCAGGTGCTTGAGCTGACCCACCCCGATGTGGACCGCGGCCCCGGCGGTGAAGCCCAGGAGGACCGAGCGCGACGCCAGGGTGACCAGCGCCCCGAAGCGCAGGACGGCCAGGAGGATGGCCAGCAGGCCGGCGAGGATGGCCACCGTGCTGGCGGCCAGCAGGAACTCGGCGGTCCCGGGCTGGGCCACGGCCAGGAGCACCGGCAGCACCAGCAGGGAGAGCGCGTTGACCGGACCCGTGGCCAGGAATCGGGAGGAGCCCCACAGGGCGCCGACCACCGCGGCCACGGCCGCGGTGTAGAGGCCGAAGTGCGGCGGCAGCTCGGCGATGGAGGCGTAGGCGATGGCCTGGGGGATGGCCACCGCGGCCACGGTGATGCCGGCGATCAGGTCGGCCGCCAGGTGATCGCGCCGCAGGCCGCGCGCGATCGCCAGCGGCCTCAGCAGGTACTGGATGAGCGTCGCCCGGCTCGGGGGTTCCGGGTGGGGGGAGGCCATGACCCGGCACCATAGGCCCGGCCGGATCGTCGATCCAGGGCGGGCCTCGGTCGTCGGCGCCCGCCCGCTACTGGCTCTGCAGGCCGGCGCGCACCAGCTGCAGCTCCTGGAGGTGCTGCGGGTCGGCGGCCCCCTCGAGCAGGGTCTCGATCGCCAGGAGGTGCGCCCGCACCTGGGCCCGCTCGGCGCTCACCTTCACGTGCGGCTCGACCCCCCGGCCCTCCCAGTTGTCGCCGGTGATCGGGTTGATGGCGCGGGCGTAGGGGACCCTCATCCCGAAGCGCTCGCCCAGCGGCATGTCGCGGACCGGGTGGGCCCCGCCGCCGGAGGTCTCCCCGACGATGGTGGCGCGCTCCCGGCACTTCAGGTTGTAGGTGAACTCCTCCGCCGCCGAGAAGGTGCGCGAGCTGGTCAGGACCCAGACCGGAACGTCGGGACCCAGGCGCCGGCCGGGCACGTGGGGCAGGGTCCACCACTGGTGGGTGCTGTCCTTCGCTCGGTCGTAGAGGCTGTTGAGGTGCACCGGCTCGGGGCCGAAGAGGTAGGTCGACAGGAAGGCCACCGTGGCCGGGTCGCCCCCGCCGTTGCGGCGCAGGTCGACGATCAGCGCGTCGCAGCCCGACAGGAAGTTCATGGCCGCGGCGGCGGTCTCGGCCGCCAGGTCGATGCGGTTGAAGCCGCGCAGGTCGAGCAGGCCGACGTTGCCCGGGAGGCGCTCGACCCGCTCGAAGCCAAAGTTGCGGCGCCGGGCCTCGGCGCGTCCCCGCTCGATCTCCTCGGGCGAGGGCTCGGACTCGACGCTGGGCGGGATCCCCTCGGGGTAGAAGCGCACCGAGAGGTGCCGGTCGGCGCACACCGCCAGCAGGTCCCGCTGCAGCGCCCCGGCGAGCTCGTTGCCGTCGGTGATCTCTTCGTACGCACCGTCCTCCAGCACGTCCCAGAGCGCGTTCCGCATCTCGACGGCGAGCTCGGGGAGCACGTAGTGCTCCTCCAGGAGCTTCGCGGCGGTCGCGATCACCGCCTCGCGCTCGTCGGCGTCCACGTCCTGCGAGTGGGCGACGTCCAGGGTGACGGGGCCCAGGATCAGCGCGGCCAGGGCGATCTTCATGTCTCCTCCTCCGGTCGGGGCTCGCCCTACCCTACGCACGATCCCGCCGCCATTGCGTACGGGTGGCGTAACGAGGGCGTCGCCTCACCGCTCGCGCGCGGCGCCGGCGACCAGCCGCAGGCCGGTGGCCGAGCTCTCGGGGGCGAGCTCGGGCATGGGAGCGAAGGCCGGCTCGTGGTGGGGGTGCAGCACCACCAGACGCAGGGAGAGGTCCGGGTGGATCCCCTGGAGCTCGAAGAGGCCCTCCGGGCCCGTCTCGGCGACTCCCTGCCAGAGGCCGCGCGGGTGGCGGCCTTCGGCCCGCAGGCGCCGGTCGCGCAGGGCGTTCTCTTCGCGGGCGGCGGCCCCGGAGCCGGCGGCGAAGACCACCGCCCCCTCGACCGGCCGGCCCTCGGGGTCGACCACCGCCCCGCAGACGCTCGCGGGGCGCTGGAGCTCCACGCGCAGGCCGCTCTGCAGGCCGCGCTCCCCCAGGTTCCAGGGTCCGGCGAAGGCCGGGGCGTAGCCGGGCAGGCGGACCGCGACGATCCAGGAGCCCGCGTCCAGACCCGTCAGGTGGAAGCCCCTCCGCGGCTCTTCCGGTTCGATGACCTGCGGCGGCGTCGGATGGAGCATCAGCGGGAAGAGGTCCCGCCGGAGCACGGAGGGATCGCTGGTGCCCACGGCGACGGCCTCGACGTGCCGGCGGGCGAGCTCGAGCTCCTCTCCCGTGGCCGCGTCGAAGGTCGAGCCGTGGAGCTCGCCCAGGTGCATGCCCCGGTCCCGCGGGTCGTCCCGGCGCTTGAGCAGGAGCTCGACGTCCTCCCTCCCCGAGCGGATCCCCTCCAGGGCGGGATCCGACCACCCGCTCTCCAGCACGCGGAGCTCGAAGTCGCCCTCGTCCAGGCCCTCGAACTCGAAACTCCCGTCGGCGGCCACGGCGGCCCGGATCCACTCCCCCCCCTCGCCCCGGATCAGGAAGAGATCCAGGCCGGCGGGCGCGTCCCCGTCCACGTCCCGGGCGCGGCCCGCTAGGCGCAGGCCGGGCAGCAGCTCGATCCTCCGCTCGATCAGACCGCCGGTCGAGATCGGAAGGGCCTCCTCGAAGGACCGCAGGCCCGCCTCGCCTCCCTCCACCACGAGCAGCTTCTCGCCCAGGCGATTTCCCTCGAGCCGCGCGGCACCCCCCGCGTCGGTGAGGTCGCCGGCCTCGAGCGCGCGGGTCCACTCTCCCCGCGCGTTCTTCGTGCGCCGGAACACCCTCACGGGCGTTCCCTCGAGGGGCAGGCCGGCGGGGCCGGTCACGATGCACTCCAGGGCATAGGACCCCGGCCGGTCCTCCGAGTTGGGGTGGAGCAGGAGGTCTCCCCGGACCTCGACCCGGCCCGCTCCCAGGCGGAAGGCTTCGCCGGTGTGCCCCACCAGGTCGGGATGGCGCGTGCGGATGCGGTAGTCCTGTCCGTCCTCGAGGTCCACCGGGGCGTCGATCCGAAAGCGCCCGGCGAAGTCCGTGGTGGTGCTCGGGGAGAAGCGCGGGGTCTTGCCGGATCGCTGGACGGAGAGGGCGGTCACCGCGACCCCGCCGACGGGGTGGCCATCGACGTGCAGGATCCGACCGATGATGGTCCCGGTGGGGGGTGGGGCTGGATCCGCGGTCGGGGTCACCGCGGCGCCGTGGTCGGTCTCCGAGGGGGCGGCCGCGGCCCGGTCCCCGGGATCCGGATCGCCCGCGAGCTCGACGGTGAGGATCGTCGGGGCCGCGGTCCCGTCCTCCCGCGGGGAGGAGGTCGGGGCCGTCGGGGGGTCGGCGCCCCCTCGGATCCAGACCGCCGCGATCGCGATCCCGGCGACGAGGAGGCCGACCGCGGCCGCGCCGAGCCAGGGCGCGCCGAGGAGGCCGGCGCCGGCGGAGGCTCGCTCCAGGGTCAGGAGGCTCTGCTCGAGGCCGGCGGGGGGCCGCCGGCCCTCCTCGGTCGCGAGGAGGTCGGTGAGGTCCGGGACCAGGCCCGCGAGGCCCGCGCGGGTGAGCTGGCCGCGCAGGCGATCCAGCCCCCGCTGAACCCGGTCGCTCGCCGTGGGCTCCGAGCAGTCGAGGGCGGCGGCGATGCGCCCGTACGTCAGGCCCTCCTGGAAGCGCAGCACCACGGCCGTGCGCAGCTCCTCGGGCAGCCGGTCCAGCATCCGCCGCAGGGCGCTCACCCGCTCCTCGCCCTCGGGACGGGGCACCTCGTCGTGGGTCTCGTTCTTCACGGCGCATCGGTCCTCCCGGGCCCGGCGGTTCCTCGCGCCGCGGAGGTGGGAGAGGGCCGTGCGCGTCGCCAGCCAGCGCAGGCTGCGGCCGACCTCGTCGGAGCGGGCCGCCTGCGATCGGCCCTCGAGCACGCTCAGGAAGACCTGCTGGGTCACGTCCTGGGCGTCCGCCTCGGAGCGCACGATCCGCAGGGCGGTGCGGTAGACCGCCAGGTGGTGCTCCCGGACGAGATCCTCGAAGGCCGCGCGTCTGGCTCTCTTCATGTGGCTCGCTCTCCAGTCGTCTCCGCGGCGCCACCGGCGCCAGGAGGGAGGTGCAGCCGGACGGCCGATCCTAGGAAAAAAAAGGGGGGAGCGGCCGAAACCGCGCCCTCGACCGCGCGTCCCCCCGCGGTGGGCGCCCGCCCGGGACGCCGGCCGCGCCCTCCGGCGGGGTCCCGGTATACTCCCCGCCCGCGAGGAGGTGGGTGAGCTGAGCAGCGCTCGACGCGCAGACGACCGTAAGCCGGGCCCGTACGGCGGGGCCCAGCCCGTCCATCGCTCCGCCCTCTGCCTGATCCCACCGCGGGCGGCGTGGGAGCCGATCCAGGCGATCCGCCGTCGTCACGATCGCCAGGTGGATCGCTGGATGCCGCATCTCAACCTGCTGTACCCCTTCCACCCGGCCTCGGAGGTGCCGAGCCTCCTGCCCCGCCTGGAGATCGCCTGTAGACGGATCCCGAGCTTCCGGGTCGAGCTGTCCGAGGTCCGCGCCTTCGAGCACGGCCCGCGCTCGGCCACGGTCTGGCTGGCCCCCGAGCCCGGAGAGAGGATCCGCGCCCTGCACCGAGCCCTGCTCGAGGCCTTCCCCGCCTGCGACCACCTCGACCGCTTCCCGGAGGGCTTCACCCCGCACCTGAGCCTGGGCCAGGCGCGGGGACGGGGCGCCCTGGCGTCCCTGCTGTCGGAGGTCCGGGCGAGCTGGTCGGGGCTCGCCTTCCCGATCGAGGAGGTGGCCTGGATCGCCCGCTCGGGAGAGGGGCGCTTCGAGGTCCGGGAGACCGTATCCCTGGGGCCGGGAGGGGATTCCGACGATCCGGATCCCGATCGGGCGTAACCCGGGCGCGCGCCGCGCCTACCATGGGATGCGGCTCTCATGGACGGGCGCTCGCGCGCCCGAGGCACGACCGGAACGACATCCCACGCCCACCCCGGAGGACTCCCGATGAAGGAGCTCCTGTTGCCGGCCTCCCTGCTGCTCCTGGGGGCCTTGGCCGCACCCTCGGTCTGCGCCGCCCACGGCGGTGTCTACCCTCCGCCGCCGCCGCCCCCGCCGACGGCCGGGGGCAAGCCCCCCGGGGGAAGCTACGGCGGTCCGGGGGACGTCGTTCCCCCCTGGACCGGCCCCGGCGCTCCGGGCGCCCCGGCCGCCGGAGGCCCGACCAGCCCCGGCCCGAGCTCTCCGGGGGGCGCGAAGCTCCCCGGAACCCCCGCGACCGGGCCCGGAGGCGGAGCCGGAACACCCGGCCCGATCTCCGGCGCTCCCGGCTCGGGCGGCTCGACGAGCCTGTCGCCGACGAGCTGGGCGTACTGGTGGGCCTACAACCGCCACCCCTACCTCCAGCTGCGCTCCCGCGTCCTGGAGGCGAGCGTGCGCACCGGCGGGGACGAGCTCTTCCTCGGCCGCGGCCAGTCGAACCAGATCGCGCGGGACCTGCGCCCCACGGAGCGGCGGATCCGCGCCCAGGTGGTGCCCGCCCTCTGCGAGGCCCTGGCGAACGAGGACAACGAGGACGTGCTCACCGCCTCCCTGGTGGCTCTGGCCAGGATCGGCGAGGACCCGAAGGCCGCGGGAGGGCGGAGCTCGGCGGATCGGATCCGGGGGCTCATCTCGCATCCGAATCGAATCGTGGCCCAGACCGCGGTCCTCTCCCTGGGAATCCTGGGATCCCAGGAGAGCGCCTTCCTGCTGGGCGATCTCCTGGACGACGGGCCTCGCGGCCGGGAGGCGCTCGGCGGCTCCCAGGTCTCGGTGCGGACCCGCACGCTGGCCGCCTGCGCCCTGGGCCTGGTGGCGGAGCGCAGCGGCCGGGAGGACGTGAGGCGCTACGCGGTGCACCGCCTGGTCGGCGCCGTGGAGAAGCCGCGAGGGCTGCGCCGCCGCGAGGTCGAGGTCGCCTGCGTCACCGCCCTGGGCCTGTCCCCCCTCGCGCCGGATCCGAAGCCGGCGGCGGTGCGCGGGCGCGGCGGGAGATCGCCCTCGAGATCGCTGCAGGGACAGGTGGACTGGCTCCTGGAGCTGCTCGAGGACGAGGAGATCGACCACGTGGTCCGCTCCCACGCGGCCACGGCCATCGGCCGCCTGCTGACCGACGCGAGCCTGCCCGCCGAGTGGACCGAGCGAGTCGTGAGGAAGCTGCTGGCCGCCATGGGCCCGCGCTCGAAGCACGAGAGGGAGATCGTGCAGAGCTGCGTCCTCGCCCTCGGCGGTCTGGCCGACTGCGACGGCGATCCCCTGGACCGCAGCGTGCGCGCGGCGCTCTCCGAGGCGGTGGGTCGCGGGGGCGACGGCTCCCTGCGCCGCCTCGCCATGATCGCCCTGGCCCAGGTGGCGGGGCGTCCGGGGGCGGAGGGAAGGGATCCCCTGGCGGGCCTGGCGCCGGCCCGCGAGCAGCTCCTCCAGGAGCTCGCTCGCGGCCGCAGCACCACGCGGCCGTGGGCCGCCCTCGCCCTGGGCGTGCTGGAGCGATCGCTCCTGGACTCCGGGCGGCTGGCCTCGCGCGATACGGCGGCCGCCCTGATCTCGGCCCTGCGGGGGGCCCGAGCGCCCGAGGAGGTCGGCGCGCTGTGCGTCGGTCTGGGGCTGATGCGCTGCGTCGAGGCGACCCCGGTGCTGGGCGAGAAGCTCGAGGGGCTGGCCGACGACCAGGCGCGCGGCTTCGCGGCCCTGGCCCTGGGCATGATCGAAGCGCGCGAGTCCATCGGGCCCATCCGCGAGATCCTGCGCTCCTCGAAGTACCGCCCGGGCCTCCTGCGCGAGGCCGCCATCGGGCTGGCCCTGATGGGGGAGAAGGGCACCGGAGCCGAGCTGGTGAAGATGCTGGCCTCCGCCGGCAGCCTCGCGTCCCAGGCCTCGATCGCATCGGCCCTGGGCTTCATCGGGGACTCCCGCTCGCTGGATCCCCTGCTCGCCATGCTGGGCGACGAGGAGCTCACCGCTCGCGCCCGCGCCTTCGCGGCGGTGGCCCTCGGACGGGTGTGCGATCGCTTCGCCCTGCCCTGGAACAGCAGCATGTCGGTGGGCGTGAACTACCTCGCCACCACCGAGGCCCTGACCAACTCCGAGCGCACCGGCATCCTCGACATCCTGTGATCGCCACCGCGCGGCTTTGGCCCCCGAGGAGAGCCGGCGGCGGCGCGAGGACGTACCCTGGGCACCCCATGAAGCAGCACCAGGAGACGCTGGACGTCCCGACCCGCGGACGCGGCCTGCTCGAGATCACCCCCGAGGTGGCGCGGGTGGTGGGCGATTCGGGGATCGAGACCGGGCTGGCGGTGGTCTTCTGCCGCCACACCTCCTGCAGCCTGGTGATCGGCGAGAACGCCGATCCCAGCGCCCAGAGCGACCTCGAGGACTGGCTCTCGCGCATCGCCCCCGACGGGGACCCGCGCTACGCCCACGGCGCCGAGGGGCCCGACGACATGCCCGCGCACCTGCGCGCGGCGATCACCGCCACCAGCGAGAGCATCCCGGTGGTCGCGGGCAGACTGGGCCTGGGCACCTGGCAGGGTCTCTTCCTCGCCGAGCACCGCACGGCCCCGCACCGCCGCCGGGTGCTGGTCCACGTGAGCGGGGAATAGGCGCGGGCCGCGGGCGTCGTCGAGTAACCTGGGGACCGCGCCGTCCCGCGCGATCGCGTCCATGAAGCCCGTCCTCGTCCTCCTCCTCGCCCTGGCCCTGCTGGCGGTCGGCTACCTCGCCCTGCGGGGGCTCGAGGGCGACGAGGAGCCGCTCTCGGTGGCCGGGCTGCCGGCCGGTCCCGGGCGGACCGCTCCGGAGGATCCGCCGGAGGAGGTCCCCCTGGTCCGCCCGGAGGGGGATCGCGCCGGCCCCGGGGGAGCCGGGGAGGATCAGGGCGGCCGGATCGGATCCGCGGTGCCCGTCGAGGAGGATCCCTGGCTGAGCCCCGAGGAGGAGGCCGCCGCGCCCCCCGATCCGATCCTGCGGGGCAGCGGGATCCTGGTGCTGCGGCTGCGCAATCGCGCCAGCGCGATGCCCGTCGAGAGCACCGTCCATCTGTGGCGGATCGGCGCGCCGGCCAACGACGCCTGGAGCGTGGGCGACCAGCTCCTGGCCGAGGCCTTCGTCGGCGAGCAGGGGCACCAGTTTCCGGGCCTGCCGGAGGGGCGCTACCGGGCGGTGATCCTCGCCCAGCGATACGCCTCGCCCGATCCGTACGAATTCCAGGTCCGCGGGACGTTCATGCGCGTGGACCTGCCGGTCGACCTGCCCCAGGAGCGGCCCGTCCACTGCCGGGTCTACGACGCGAAGGGCCAGCCCATCACCGGCGCGCGCAGCGTCCGGGGTCGAGCGGCCATGGGGGAGCGCGATCCGACGCCCGCCTGGCTCACCCCCCGCCGGCTGCTCTCCTCCGGCAAGTTCCGCGCCCCCCGGGGCGGGGTGCTGCCCCGGCCCCGGATCCCCGAGCCCCGCGGCGGAGTCCCGGTGAGCGCCCGGCCCCGGTCGGGCTTCCCCCTCGGGGCCTTCCGAGAGGACTCGCGGTGCCAGGCAAACTCCGAGCCGGTCCTCCTGCGGATCGAAGGAGGCTGCGACGTCGAGGTGCGGGTGGACGGCGGGCTGGCGGGGACGAGCTACGCGGGCGTGAGCGTGGACCCCTCCCCCCTGGAGGCACTGGTGCTCCTGCCCGACAACCGACCGGCCAGGGCGGAGGGGGCCTGGGTGCGGGTGACCTCCCTGGCCCGGCCCCTTTCCCAGGAGCTCGGCGCCCGCCCCTGGGAGCGCATCCCGATCCAGGTGCGCGCCGCGTGCGCGGGTCACCGCGACCTGGTCTTCTCCTTCACCCTGGAGGAGGGGCCGCCGGAATACGTGAGGATGGAGGCGGTGCCGTAGGGGCCCGGGTCCCGCCGCCGCCCTCCGTGGAACGCGAAGGCGGCGCCGCCCGCGGGGGCGGCGCCGCCATGTTCGTGTCATCCGGGCCGCGCGCGGGGCGCGGCTCGCGCGGGGTGGATCAGTTGTACTCGATCTCGATCGCGTCGGAGACGTCGGTGTTGGCCGCGGCCATCGGGTCGCGGTTCCAGCCCTGGAAGTAGACGATGGTGCCGGAGGCGTGGTCCACGCCGGCCGGATCGTTGATCCGCAGGGTCATGGAGCCGTTGCAGCTCCCCGAGGCGCCGCCGGTGCTCTGCGCCGGGGTCCGCTTGATGGGCGGCTGGACGCACAGGGTGCCGGAGGAGAAGGGGATGGCGGTCGGGGCATAGCCGTAGAAGACGATGCCGGGCTTGGCGCCCTCGGCGTTGCTGACCAGCACGTCGTAGTCGTTGGCGCCGGAGGTCGGGCACGCGGACATGTTGCTGGTGGAGATCGAGGCGAAGCAGCCGCTGGAGCTGGTGCCCTGACCGGCGGTGCAGTACACGATCGGCAGGGTGCAGCCGGGGACGCCGGCGACCATGGCCAGGTTGTCGAGGCCGAAGCCCTCGCCGCCGCCGCCGGGGGAGTAGGTCTGCGAGCGCAGGACCACGCTGGTGACGATCTGGGAGCCGGTGGTGAAGCCGGACCAGGCGTCGATCACGTTGGCGCCCGGCGCGCAGACGCCGATCTCGGTGCCGCCGGCCATGATGCCGTACTCCATCATCTCCAGCCCGAGGCCGTTGGAGATGGCGGCGCCGAAGGCGCTCACCGGGTTGGTGAACGCGATGGTGATCTCGGTCGGCTCGTCCCAGTTGGTGAAGCTGGAGCAGTTGTTGGTGCCGTTGTTGTCAGTGAACTGGAACGGCGGCACGTCGACGATGTTGCGGAAGGCCGCGCCGCCGCCGGGGAGGACTTCGATGGTGCAGCCGTTCAGGGCCACCGGGCCGGTGCCGCCGACGGTGGGATCGAAGGGGGTGTCGACCGTGAAGCCCGAGAAGTCCTCGGTGTGGGTCGGGGTGCCCGCTGCCGCCAGCCAGGTGGCGTAGTCGGTGTAGCATGTGGTGCTCGCGCCGCCGCCCTGCACCATGACCAGGTCGTCGAGGCCGAAGCCCTCGCCGCCGCCGCCGGGGGAGTAGGTCTGAGAGCGCAGGATCACGTGGGTGATGGTGGCGCTGTCGTTGACGAAGCCGGCGAAGGCCGGCCCCTGGGAGGCGGGGGCGCAGACGCCCACCGGGCTGCCGCCGGCCATGGCGACCATCTCGGCCATCTCGAGGCCGAGGGCGTCGTACATCTCGCACCCGAAGGCCGAGACCGGGCTGGCGAAGGCGATGGTGATCTCGGTCGGCTCGTCCCAGTTGGTGAAGCTGGAGCAGTTGTTGGTGCCGTTGTTGTCACCGAACTGGAAGGGGGGCACGTCGACGATGTTGCGGAAGCCCACGCCGCCGCTGCTGACGGTGATGGTGGCGCCGTTCAGGGCCACGACGGCCCCCTCGAAGGGGGTGTCGACCGTGAAGCCCGAGAAGTCCTCGACGTGGGTGGGGGTGCCGGCCGCCGCCGTCCACGAGGCGAGGTCGGTGTAGCAGACGAAGGCGTCGGAGCCGCCGCCGACGACGACCCGACTGCTGAGGCGCTGGAACGGCACGGTGGCGCCGTCCTCGGCCTGGGTCGTGCCGGGCCGGGCGGTGGGCTCGAAGCCCACGCCGTCGACCTGGCCCTGGGCCATGCAAAGCGGAGTCAGTGCGAGCGCAGCGAGCACACCGCTGCCATGGAAGAGATTGCGCATGAATGGGTTCTTCTGAGTGAATGCGAGACGGTCACAAGGGCCGGGTCCCTGCCGGATCTCGGCCACGAGGGCGCGGATGATACCGGAGGGATCGCTCTTACGAGTATATGCGAGGTAGTACCTGGCAGGTGGAAGCGGACAGCGAGCCCAACCCTCCTGATTTCAGGCACTTAGGGCATCGGCTGTACCGCCTCGATTCCCCTGGCGAGGTGACAGGCCGCACCGCGAGAGCGCGATCCCTCCAGGGACTCGAAGGCCGGTTCCTCTCGCCCGCAGCGATCCTCGGGCACCCGATCCCGATCGGGACAGCGGGGGTGGAAGACGCACCCCGAGGGCGGATCGAGGGGCGAGGGCACCTCCCCGGCGAGGGCCGCGCGCCGGCGCCCGCGCTCCCGCGCCGGGTCCGGCAGGGGGACCGCCGACAGCAGGGCCCGGGTGTAGGGATGTCGGGGATCGCGGTAGAGCTCGTCGCGGTCGGCGACCTCGATCGTGCGGCCCAGGTACATGACCGCCACCCGCCGGCAGAGGTGGCGCACCACCGAGAGGTCGTGGGCGATGAACAGGTAGGAGAGGTCGAAGCGGTCCCGCAGCTCGGCGAGGAGGTTGATCACCTGGGCCCGGATCGCCACGTCGAGGGAGCTCACCGGCTCGTCGCAGATGACCAGCTCGGGCTCCAGGGCCAGGGCCCGGGCGATGCCGATTCGCTGGCGCTGGCCGCCGGAGAGCTCGTGGGGGTAGCGACCCAGGAGGCTCGGCGAGAGGCCCACCGCGTCGAGCAGCTCCAGCGCTCGCAGCCGGCGCCCGTAGGGCTTGCCGATGGCGTGGATCCTCAGGGGCTCGGTGAGGACCGAGGAGATCGTCTGGCGCGGGTCCAGCGAGCCGCTGGGGTCCTGGAAGACCATCTGGAGGCGGCGCCGCAGGGGCAGCCACTGCCGCCGCGAGAGCCCGGTCAGCTCGACGCCGTCCAGCTTCACCGAGCCGGAGGCCGCCGGCTGCAGGCCGGCGATGGCCCGCGCGGCGCTCGACTTGCCGCAGCCCGACTCGCCCACCAGACCCAGGGCCTCACCGCGCCGGACGTCGAGGGAGAGGCCGTCGACGGCGTGGAGCCACCGCAGCGGCTTCCCCAGGAGGCCGCTCCTCCCCACCGGGTAGCGCACCCGGAGGTCGCGGACGCGGAGCAGGGGCTCCTCGCTCATGGCGCCTCTCCCGGCGAGGGCGACGGCCCCGGCTCGACGAGCTCGGAGACCCGCAGGCAGGCCGAGCGGCGACCGCCCAGGAGGATCCGTCCGCCGGGCGCGCTCTCCGCCGGGACCGCCGGCTCCGGCGGGGCCGAGGCCGCCGGCTGGGCCAGCACCAGCGGCGGGCGCTCGCGACGGCAGCGCGGGACGCACAGCTCGCAGCGGGGGGCGAAGGCGCAGCCCTCGGGGAGCGCGGCGAGGTCCGGCGGCCGGCCCGGGAGCGTGGGCAGCGTCTCGCCGGGCTCCCCGGCCAGGGCCGAGACGCCCTCCAGGAGGGCGCGGGTGTAGGGATGCAGCGGCCGCTCGAAGAGCTCGCGGGTTCCGCCGGTCTCGACCAGGCGGCCGGCGTACATGACGCACAGCCGATCGCAGGCGCCGGCGACGATCCCCATGTCATGGGTGATCAGGACGATCGCCGTCCCGTGCCGCTCCTGGAGGTCGGCCATCAGCTCGAGGATCTGCGCCTGGATGGTGGGGTCCAGCGCCGTGGTGGGCTCGTCCGCGAGCAGCACGCGGGGCCGGCACAGGAGCGCCATGGCGATCATCACCCGCTGGCGCATGCCGCCCGAGAGCTGGTGCGGGTACTTCGCCAGGCTCGCCTCGGGATCGGGGATGCCCACCGCGCCCAGGGACCCGGCCGAGGCCTTGCGGGCCTCGGCCGGCGAGCTCCCCCGGTGGACCTCCAGCACCTCGGTGAGCTGTCGGCCGACCGACAGGAAGGGGTTCAGCGAGGTGGTGGGATCCTGGAAGATCATCGAGAGCTCGCTTCCGCGCACGCGCTGCAGCTCGCGCCCGGAGAGCTCCAGCAGGTTGCGGCCGGCCAGGCGCACCTCGCCGCTCTCGATCCGACCCGGCGGCGAGGGGATCAGGCCCATCAGCGCCAGGGCCGTGACCGACTTTCCCGACCCCGACTCTCCCACCAGCCCCAGGGTCTCCCCCTCCTCGAGCTTGAAGGACACCTGATCCACCGCCTGGAGGGAGCCCGCTCGACCCTCGAAGCAGACGCGCAGGTTGACGACCTCGAGCAGGGCCATCCTAGTGTCCTGAGTCCGATGCATCTTTGCGCAAGACGGTAGACTGCGCGTTCCTGGCAAGGCGCGCGGACGACGCGTATTCGCTGTGATACTCGGAGGGGTAAGCCCCGGTCGCCCGAAGGGCGATCGCGGCGATCCAGTGGATCGCCGCGAAGGGGACCCCGCAACGCCGCCAGGGGCGCGCAGGCTGCCGTGTTGTGTGAAGATGCATCGGACTCAGGGCACTAATCCCTCTCGCGTCCCCGCGGGTCGAGGGCGTCGCGCAGGCCGTCGCCCAGGAGGTTCAGGGCCAGCAGGGTCACGCCCATGGCCAGCGCCGGCCAGGTCACCAGCCACCAGAAGCTCACCAGCGGGTTGAGGGCGTCGATGCCGTCGACCGCCAGGTGGCCCCAGCTCACCTTGGGCGGATCGATGCCCAGGCCCAGGAAGGACAGGAAGGCCTCGAAGAGCATCACCTGGGGGATGGTCAGCGTCAGGAAGACGATCGCCACCGAGAGCACGTTGGGCAGGATGTGGGTGAGCAGGATCCTTCCGGTGGAGGCGCCCAGCGCCCGCGCCGCGTCGACGAACTCGGCGCTCTTGAGCGACAGCACCTGCCCGCGCACCACCCGCGCCATGGTGAGCCAGAAGATGGCGCCGATGACGACGAAGAAGACCTTCTCCTCGTCGACCAGGCTCTGGCGCTCGAGGTCCTCGCGGCCGCCCGACAGCAGGGTGAGGACGAAGATGACCACGAAGATGAAGGGCAGCGAGTACAGGATGTCCACCAGCCGCATCATCAGGTTGTCGATTCGGCCGCCCACCAGGCCGGAGAGGGCTCCGTAGCCGACGCCGATCACCAGCGAGCACAGGGCCGCCGCCAGCGACACCAGGATCGAGGTGCGGCTGCCCCAAACGATGCGCGCCAGGAGGTCCCGTCCCTTGGCGTCGGTCCCCAGCCAGCTCCCGGTCTGCCAGCTCCCGAAGAGCGTCTCGCGGGCGTCCAGCATGCGCTCGTCCAGCCAGGAGAGCTCCCAGTAGTCGCGCTCGTAGTGGGGATCGACGAAGGCCTCCCAGGGCCAGGTGGGGGCCTGGGGCTGGAGCTGCAGGTGCATGGCCTTGGGCGAGGGGATCGGCAGGAGCGGCGCCAGGAAGCTCATCAGGCCGATGGCGACCAGGATGCGCAGGCTCCACCAGGCCGGCCGGTTGCGCCGCAGGGCCCGCCCGGCGTCCTGCCACAGGCTGCGCCCGCGCACCCCGCTGGCGGCGACCAGCAGGGCGTCCAGGTCGCGGTCGGGCGGGGCCGGTCGCTGGCGGGGGGGGATAGCCACTCAGCCCTCCTCCAGCTCGATGCGGGGGTCCAGCAGGCCGTAGGCCAGATCGACCGCGGTGTTCAGCGCGAAGACCATGGCCGTGTACAGGATGGTCACGCCCATGGACAGGGTGTAGTCGCGGCTCAGGGCGCTGTTCACGAAGTGGGAGCCGGTGCCCGGGATGTTGAAGATCTTCTCGATCACCAGGCTCCCGGTCAGGATGCCGGCGGCGGCCGGACCGAGGTAGGAGATCACCGGCAGCAGCCCCCCGGCCAGCGCGTGTCGCACGATCACCAGGCGCGCCGGCAGGCCCTTGGCGCGGGCGGTCCGGATCCAGTCCGAGGAGAGGACCTCCAGCATGCCGGTCCGGGTGAGCCGCGCGATGTAGGCCGCGAAGGGGGCGCCCAGGGCCAGGCTGGGCAGCAGCATGTGCCTCAGGCTGCCCCAGCCCGCGACCGGGGCCAGGGGGATGGCGAAGGCCAGGAGCAGGATCAGCAGCGAGGCGATCACGAAGTTGGGCAGGGCGATGCCCAGGGTCGCCAGCAGGCGCAGGGCGACGTCCAGCCCGCCGTGCGGCCGCAGGGCCGAGGCCAGGCCGGCCCCCAGGCCCAGGACCAGGGCCCAGAAGAGCGCCAGCAGGCCCAGGAGGACCGACACCGGCAGCGACTGCGCGATGATGTCGTTCACGGTGTAGTCGCGCATCGAGAAGGAGGGCCCCAGGTCGCCCGCCAGCACGCCCCCGAAGATCCGCGTGCGATCGCCGAACAGGCCCTGCTGATCCAGGTTGAGCGGCCCGACGTAGTGCAGGAACTGGCGGGGCAGCGACCAGTCGAGGTGGTAGCGGGCCTGTAGGTTGCGCTCGACCACCTCGTTCAGCGCGCGGTCGGCGTCGAAGGGGCCGCCCGGCACCGCCCGCATCAGGACGAAGGAGATGGCCACCACCGCGAGGAGGGTGAGCGCGAACCACAGGAGCCGGCGGAGCAGGAAGGCGGCCATCAGTCCCCCGCGCCCCCGTGCCCGCCCGCGCGACCGTCGGGGGGGTAGAGCCCCTCGCCCGGACCCGGAGCCGCCGCGCGCTCCCGGCCCCGGGGCGTCTCCCGGCGCCGCTCGGCCAGCTCGGTATCGTCCATCCAGTACCAGTGCTTGGGGTGGTGCTCGTCCTGGGCGTTCTCGAAGAAGCCCCCCAGCCGCGGATTGACCAGGTTCTGGCTGGCGTAGAAGTAGATGGGCAGGATGGGCATCTGCTCCATCAGGAGGGCCTCCGCCTGCTGCAGGAGCTCGCGGCGACGGGGGGGGCGCCACTCGGTCCGGGCGGCCTCGATCAGGCGATCGTACTCGGGATGGCCCCAGCCGGTCCGGTTGTTCCGGCCGTCGGTCACGAAGAGTTCGAGGAAGCTGGCCGGATCGGGGTAGTCGGCGATCCACACCGAGCGCGAGATCTCGTAGCCGAGCTGGTTCTGGGTGTCCAGGTAGACCTTCCACTCCTGGTTCTTCAGCTTCACCTCGAGCCCCAGGATCTTGTTCCAGCCGTCGGCGATCACCTCGGCGATGTCCTTGTGGGCCTCGCTGGTGTTGAACAGGATCTCGATGGCCGGCAGGGGTCGCTTCCGGGGACCGTAGCCGGCCTGGGCCAGGAGCCTGCGGGCGCCGAAGGGGTCCTCGGCGCCGAAGGGCTGGTTGGTGTAGCCCGGCATGGCGTCGGGCACCAGCGCCAGGGCCGGCCGCTGGCCCGCCTTGGTGATCATCTCGCAGATGGCCTGCCGGTCGATGCTCATGGCCAGGGCGCGGCGCAGGCGGGGATCGTCCAGCGGCGGCCGGGTGGTGTTGATCCGGTAGAAGTAGGCGCCCAGGTAGGGGACCGAGCCGAAGTCCTCCCGCTTCGCGAGGTGGGGCGCCAGGTCGCTGGGGATGGTGCCGTTGAGCCAGTCGCACTCCCCGGTCAGGTAGAGGTTGAGGGCCGTGCCGTGGTGGTCGACCGACAGGATGTCGATGCTGCGCATGGCCACGCTCCCGGCGTCCCAGTAGCCCGGGTTGCGCACCAGCCGGATGCGGTCGCGGATGCGGCGCTCGCGCAGGAGGAAGGGCCCGTTGGTGACGAGCCGGCCCGGTCGCAGCCACTCGATCTCCCAGCTCGCCGGCCACCGCTGGCGGGCCTCCTCCAGGGCCCTGCGGCTCACCGGGCAGAGCGGAGGCGAGGCCAGGATGTCGAGGAAGTAGGGGGTGGGGCTCTTCAGGCGGATCCGCAGCGTCCGGGAATCGACGGCCCGGATGGCCACGCGGGGCCACAGCACCTCCTCGCGGAAATCCTCGCCCGGGCTCATGGCCGCCAGCTCGCCCTCGGTGGCCTCGATCGGCTCGAGCTCGACCAGCCAGCCCTCCGGGCCGGACCACTCCTGCGGCAGCTCCCGGGGGGAGGAGACCCACCTGGGGTTGACCGCGGTGACCTCCCCGCTGACGGGGGAGGCGATCGCGGTCCGCCGGTTCCCGCTCAGCGCCTCCGCCAGGCGCTCGCCCTGGTAGATGAGCTGGCCCACGACGGGCACCCGCAGCCCCTGCGGGCTGCCGATCTGCTTGAGCTGCATGGAGGTGACGCCCACCCGTACCCGCCCGTCCTCGACCCGCTCCACCCAGTGAAAGGTGTCGGGATAGAGCCGGTGCCCCGGCCAGGTGGAGTAGGTCCGGGCGCCCACGACGTACCACAGCTGATAGGCGTACTCCGCGGCGGTGGCCGGGTGGAGCAGGCGCCGGAAGCTCCACTCGAAGTCCTCGGCGCTCACCGGCTCTCCGTCCGACCAGCGGGCATCGGCGCGGATGTGGAAGGTGTAGTCGGTCCGGTTGGGAGAGATCTCCCAGCTCTCCGCCTGCCCCGGGACGGGCCTCAGCGTCCTGGGGTGCCGGGAGCACAGGCCCTCGAAGAGCGCGCCGACGACGCGACCCGAGGGGACGTCCGTGGCGGCCGCGGGGTCGAGGGAGCGGACCCCGCCCCCGTTGTTGAAGACGACGTCGGCGCGCTCCAGCCGGGCCCTGCTGGCGACGAGCAGGACGGCGGCGAGCAGACCGACGAAAAGGAGGGGCGGCAGGAGCCGTCGCAGCCGGCCAGCGCGTCCCCGGGAATCCATGCAGGGCATGCTAGCGGTCGGCTCGAAACGCCGCAACTCATGCTCTCGTAACGGGTTGGATGCTTGACCTGGCGTGCGGGGGGGGGCTATCCTGAACGCCCACGCGCGGCGGGATGGCGCGAGGTCCGGTGCGAAGGTCCATTATGCTCCCTGCAGAGGGGGCGCGGCTCGACCGCCGGCCGGCTCGCGGCCCTCCCCCACTTCTCTGTTTGGAGCATCCTCGCCCATGACTGCCCAGGGAATGGAAAAGGCCCCGCCGCGCGCCGTCGCGGCGGTCGTCGTGCTCGCGCTCTTCGCCTGCGCGCTGCTCGCCCGACCCGGCCGCGGCTCGGCCGACCCGCCCGGCGCGGCCCCCGGGCCGGCCGCCGGCTTCCAGGAGGTGGCCGGCCCCGGCGACGCCCTCCCCGACGTCTTCCACCCCGAGACCCAGGCGGGCCGGCCCCAGCCCGAGCCGGCGCTGGGCGGTCGGGTGATCGTCCACATTCCCGCCCTGCCCGAGAGCCTCAACTTCACGACCAACAACGCCTGGGTCACCCACCGGGTCCTCTACGAGGTCCACGAGCCCCTCGTCCGCAAGAACTGGGAGCACTGGGAACTCGAGCCGGTGCTGTGCACCCACTGGGACCAGGAGGACCAGCTCGTGCTGGACCCCGAGCACCTGGACGAGTGGCGCGATCGGGCCACCTCGGTGGGGGAGGGGGACGAGGCCT
Source organism: uncultured Planctomycetaceae bacterium (assembly GCA_964615935.1). Classification (GTDB taxonomy): domain Bacteria; phylum Planctomycetota; class UBA1135; order UBA1135; genus CAZTTG01. The sequence continues at coordinate 20,447 of CAZTTG010000088.1, forward strand.
TCTGGTCGCTCTACGGTCAGCTCAGCCGGGAGGGCGCCGACTGGCGGTTGAAGCCCCTCTCCCCGGACAACCCCCTGGGCCAGGAGACCGTGGTGCCCAGCGCCCACGTGAAGAGCGTGGAGCGGGGGACCGTCTTCACCTTCCACCTGCGGGAAGGCGTCAAGTGGCACGACGGCCACGTCCTCGACGCCCGCGACGTCCACTTCAGCTGGGACCTCTACAACAACCCCGAGGTGGACTGCGACGAGAAGCGCTTCATGTACACCAAGGCGAAGCGCTGCGACATCCCCGACGAGCGGACGGTGCGCTTCTTTTGCGCCCGGCAGCACTACGACACGCTGAACATCATCGGAGACGTGCCGCTGCTGCCCTCGCACCTCTACGATCTCCTCGATCCCGACTGCGCCGACTGCGACCCGGGCGCCAGCCTGGCCGAGCGCGGCCGCTACGTGAACGAGAACCCCCACAACCACGAGGGCTTCATCGGCCTGGGCCCCTACCGGGTCACCGAGTACACCCAGCAGTACATCGAGGCGGAGCGCTTCGAGGACTACTTCGATCCCGAGAACGCCGGCTACGTGGACGTCATCCGCTGGCGCTACATCCAGGGCGTGGACGCCGCCTTCCAGGCCCTGATCAACGGCGAGCTGGACTGGCTGGGCACCCTGCTCTCGACTCAGTACTTCGGCGAGGCCACCGCCCTGCCGGTCTTCGCCACCGACTTCTACAAGGGCTACTACTACACCGGGGTCTACGGCTACGTGGGCTGGAACCTGTACCAGCCGCACCTCAAGGACCAGCGGGTGCGGCAGGCCCTGGCGCGCTGCTTCGACTTCGGCCTGCACAAGCGCACCCACTACAAGGGCCTGTGCAACCAGGTGACCGGCATCGCCCCCTTCTTCTCGCTGGGCTACGACCACGACGTGGAGCCCTACCCCTTCGATCTCGATCGGGCCCGGGAGATGCTGGCCGAGGCCGGCTGGTACGACCGCGACGGGGACGGGGTGATCGACAAGCACGGCGTCAAGATGGAGATCGAGCTCCTGTGCGCCGCCGGCAGCGACACCAGCATCGCCTTCGGCCGGGCGTACAAGGAGAAGCTGGCCACCATCGGGGTCGAGCTGAAGATGGTCCAGTACGAGTTCGCCACCATGTGGGAGAGGGTGCGCAACCGGGACTTCGACGCCTGCTGCCTGGCCTGGGTCCCCGACCTGGAGTCCGATCCCGAGCAGATCTGGCACTCCCGGTGGGGCACCTACGGGACACGCGGCTCGAACAACTCCGGGCTGCAGGACCGGCACGTCGACGAGCTGATCGAGAAGATCCAGCGCACCATCGACCTGGATGCGCGCATGGAGTACCGCAAGGAGCTGCACCGCTACCTGTACGACCTGCAGCCCTACCTGTTCCTGTACAACGCCCCGCGCAAGTTCGCCTGCAACAAGGCCCTGCGCGGGGTCGAGCTGGTGAAGATCCCCCCGGGCTACGTCATCCGGCGCTGGTACTACCCGGAGGGCACGCCCGGCACCCGCCCGATCAAGTAGGGGCGTGCCAGGAGCTAGTGTCCTGAGTCAGAAGTTCGTGCACATATCTCGCGTCCCCGGCGGCCCCTGGCGGCGTTGCACCTCCTCCGAGTATTGCGGGCGAATACGCGTCGTCGGTGCGCCTAGCCAGGAACCACCGGGGACGCGATCTATGCCCACGAACTCCTGACTCAGGACACCAGGTGCTCAGCTACGTCCTGCGCCGGATCCTGTGGATGATCCCGACCCTGTTCGGGATCACCCTGCTGATCTTCCTCCTGCTCCACGCCGCGCCGGGGGACCCGGCCGCGATCATGGTGGGGATCGGGAGCGCGGGGGAGCTGAGCGAGGAGGCCGACGTCGAGGCCCGGATCGAGAAGGCCCGCGAGCGCTACCTCCTGGACCAGCCCCTGTGGCGGCAGTACCTCCACTTCCTGGGGCCCTTCAGCATGGCCGGGGACGGCCACGCCTGGTTCGGCGGGAGCGGGGAGCGGCCCTGGCGGGGGCTCTTGGTGCTCGATCTGGGCAGCGAGTGGCGGCGGCCCTCGGTGCCGGTGGTGGAGGAGCTCGGCCGTCGCCTGCTGGTGACCATCCCGCTCTCGCTGGTCTCGGTGCTCCTGAGCTACCTGATCGCGATCCCCCTGGGGATCTACTCGGCGGTCCGCAGGGGGACGGTGGCCGACAACGCCGTGACCGTCCTGCTCTTCGTCCTGTACTCGGTCCCCACCTTCTGGGCCGGGCTGATGCTCATCCTGACCTTCGGGGCGGCGGGCTTCGACCTGCTGCCGGTGATCGGGCTCCACGACAAGGACGCCGGCGACCTGGGCCTCTGGGGGTGGACCTGGGACCTGGTACGGCACTGCATCCTGCCCATCGCCACCATGACCTACGTCAGCGTGGCCTATATCTCGCGGCAGATGCGGGTGGGGATGCTGGAGGTGATCCGGCAGGACTACGTGCGCACCGCCCGGGCCAAGGGCCTGAGCGAGCGGGTGGTGATCCTCAAGCATTGCCTGCGCAACTCCCTGATCCCGGTGCTGACCCTCTTCGCCTCCATCCTGCCCATCCTGGTGGGGGGATCGATCATCGTGGAGACGGTCTTCGACATCCCCGGGATGGGCAAGTACGCCTACGAGGCTCTCCTCTCCCGGGACTTCAACGTGGTCATGACGACCACCACCTTCTCGGCCGTGATGACGCTGGTCGGCATCCTGCTGTCGGACGTCTCCTACGCCCTGGTCGACCCGAGGATCCGCTATGAATGAGCGCGGGACGCGGGTCGGCTCGGACGAGGTCGGCTGGGGCGAGGTTCTCTCGGGCTACTCCAAGGACTACTGGGACCTGGTCCTCGAGCAGCTCGGCAGGCGCCGGCTCTTCCAGGCGGCCCTGGCGATCCTCGTCCTGCTCTACTCCGCGGCCATCTACGCGCCGGTCCTGGCGAGCGATCGGCCCTTCGTGCTGGTGGGCGCCGACTACGGCTCCTACCGCGCCGCCCAGGGCAACCTCCTGCCGGCCTCCCTGGGGCTCGCGCGCCTGGTCCGTCAGGGCGAGGCGGGGTACCGGAGCGAGCGCACCGGGGGCTCGACCATGACCTTCGTCGAGGCCCTGGAGCTCGAGCGGCAGGGGCTCTCGACCTTCGTCGGCACCATGAAGGAGGGCCTGCCGGCGGCCGAGCACGGGCCGCTCGACGACTTCATCTCCCGGGTGAACGAGATCGTCGAGGCGGCCAGCGCGGACGCCGGCGCGCCCCGGCCCGGCGCCCTCGAGCGCTTCGCGGACCGGGCCCGGGGCCTGGCGCGGGACTATCGGGCGGCGGATCCCACCCGGCCGGAGTCGGAGGGCCGGGGTCTCGTGAGCCGGGTGAGCTGGCCCCTGGCCGAGGCCCTGTCGTGGGCCGAGGTCTTCTTCATGGTGCTGTGGGCCTTCGTGCTCACCTGGCCCCTGTGGAACCCGCTGGTGAACCGCTTCCTGCTGGCGGGCGACCGCGAGCGCATCCGGCGGCGGCGCGGGGCCAAGTGGCTGGTGGTCATGGGCAGCGCGGGCCTGGCGGCGCTCTCGTGGGCGGTCCTGGTCGGGGGGGGGATGCTCTTCGACACGGGCCCCTTCAAGTCCGGCCTGACCTCGGGCGAGATCGTGGCCCGGCGGGTGGTCTTCCCGCCGGTGCCCTACGGCTACGCCGAGATCCACTCCTGCGAGCCCAACCGGGCGCCCACCTGGGTGGCGAGCAGCGAGCTCGACTCCGACGGCCACTACGTGACCGGCTGGCGCGTCCCCGAGCCCGACCCGGTCTCCGGGCACCTGCCCCCGCCCACCCCGGTCGACGTCCGCCACGGGGAGCCCGGCCTCAACGCCCCCTCGCGACACCTCCTGGGGACCGACAGCGGAGGTCGGGACCTCCTGGTGCGCATGATCTGGGGCGGCCGCATCAGCCTCTCGGTGGGCCTGGTCTCGGCCTTCCTCCTGACCGTCATCGGCACCGCGGTGGGGGCCGTGGCGGGCTACTTCGGGGGCTGGGTGGACCTGCTCGTGTCGCGCCTCATCGAGGTCTTCATCTCGGTGCCGGCCATGTTCCTGATCATCATGGGGGCGGCCTTCGTGGACCCCGAGCTGGTGCCGCCGATCTTCTCCATCGTGATCATCATCGCGGTGGTGCGCTGGACCGGGGTGGCCCGGCTGGCGCGGGCCGAGTTCCTGCGCCTGCGCGAGTCCGAGTTCATCCTGGCCGCCCGGGCCCTGGGCTTCTCCGCGCCGCGCCTGATCTTCCGGCACGTGCTGCCCAACGCCATGGGGCCGGTGCTGGTGGCGGCCGCCTTCTCGGTGGCCGCCGGGATCCTGACCGAGTCGGTGGTCTCCTACCTGGGCTTCGGCGTGCAGGAGCCCATCCCCTCCTGGGGCTCGCTGGTCAACGACTCCAAGAGCGCCGAGATCTGGTGGATCCAGGTCTTCCCGGGGGCGGCCATCTTCCTGACCGTGACCTGCTACAACCTGGTGGGGGAGGGGATCCGGGACGCCCTGGACCCCAAGCTGAAGGAGTAGGCCTTGAGCGTCCCCACCCCCGCCTCACCCCTGCTGGAGATCCGCGACCTGCGGACGCACTTCTTCAGCGACGAGGGCGTGGCCCGCGCCGTGGACGGGGTCAGCCTGGACCTCCACGAGGGCCGGACGCTGGGGCTGGTGGGCGAGTCGGGCTGCGGCAAGAGCGTCACCGCGCTCTCGGTCATGCGCCTGATCCCCGACCCGCCCGGACGCATCATGGGGGGGCGAATCCTCTTCCGGGGCCTCGACCTCCTGACGCTCGACGGCGAGGGCCTGCGCAAGCTGCGGGGCAACGAGATCTCGATGATCTTCCAGGAGCCCATGACCGCCCTCAACCCGGTCTTCACCGTGGGCGACCAGATCGAGGAGACGGTCATCCTGCACGAGGGGCTGGACCGGGCGGCGGCCCGCGAGCGCGCCATCCGGGTGCTGGAGCTGGTCGGCATCGCCGATCCCGATCGCCGGGTGGGCGAGTACCCCCACCAGCTCTCGGGCGGCATGCGCCAGCGGGTCATGATCGCCATGGCCATGGCCTGCGGGCCGCGCCTCTTGATCGCCGACGAGCCCACCACGGCCCTGGACGTGACCATCCAGGCCCAGATCCTGGACCTGATGCGCGGCCTCCAGGAGCGCAAGCGGATGGCGGTGCTGCTCATCACCCACGACCTGGCGGTGGTGGCCGAGAACGCCCACCGGGTGGCGGTGATGTACGCCGGCAAGATCGTCGAGAACGCGCCGGTCGAGGCCCTCTTCGAGCGGCCGCGGCACCCGTACACCGTCGGCCTCATCCGCTCGCTGCCGGGCCTGGCGGCGCCCCGCGAGCGGCTGCTCACCATCCCCGGCATCGTGCCCAGCGCCTTCCGCTTCCCCGACGGCTGCCGCTTTCGCACCCGCTGTCCCCGGGCGAGCGAGCTGTGCGCCGAGCGCGAGCCCCGGCTGATCCCGCTGCCGGGAGGGGATGGGGAGCACACCGCGGCCTGCCACCACCTGGAGGGCGAGCCGTGAACGGCGACTGGATCCTGGCGGCGCCGGAGCCGCTCATCGAGGTGCGGGGCCTGCGCAAGTACTTCCCGGTGCACCGCGGACTCCTCTACCGCAAGGTGGGGGACGTCCGGGCGGTGGACGGGGTGTCCTTCGACGTGGGTCGCGGCCGGACGCTGAGCCTGGTGGGGGAGTCGGGTTGCGGCAAGACCACCGTGGGGCGGAGCCTGCTGCGGCTGATCCGGCCCACCGCCGGCCGCGCGCGCTTCCACCGGGAGGCGGGCCAGCCCCCGGTCGAGCTCTTCGATCTTCCTTCCCGTGAGCTGCGCCGGATCCGCGGGGAGCTCCAGATCATCTTCCAGGACCCCTACTCCAGCCTGAACCCGCGCCTGACCGTGGGGCAGATCGTGGGCGAGTCCCTGGCGGTCCACCGGATCGCCCGGGGGCAGGAGCTGGACGACCGGGTGGAGGAGCTCCTCATCAAGGTGGGCCTGCGGGCGGAGGCGCGCAACCGCTACCCCCACGAGTTCTCGGGCGGCCAGCGCCAGCGCATCGGGGTGGCCCGCGCCCTGGCCCTGGGTCCGCGCTTCATCGTGTGTGACGAGGCCGTGTCGGCCCTGGACGTCTCGATCCAGGCTCAGGTGATCAACCTGCTGTCGGACCTGCAGGAGGAGTTCGGGCTCTCCTACCTCTTCATCGCCCACGACCTGGCGGTGGTGAGGCACATCTCCGACCACGTGGCGGTGATGTACCTGGGGCGGCTGGTGGAGATCGGGTCGGTGGAGCAGGTGTTCGAGGATCCCAGTCACCCCTACACGCGGGCGCTGCTGTCGGCCATTCCGCACGCCGATCCGGCGAAGAGGGGGGAGCGGGTGCTGCTGGAGGGGGAGGTGCCCTCGGCGGCGGATCCGCCGCGCGGGTGTCACTTCCATACGCGCTGCCCGCTGGCCGAGGCGCGCTGCCGGGCGGAGAGGCCGCAGAGGGTGCGGGTGGAGGAGGGGCACGTGGCGACGTGTCACCTGCTGGAGGGGGAGCGGGGGGGGACGGCGGTGGAGGATCGGTGAGGGGGGGGAAGGGGGCGGACTCCTCCCCGCGCGGCAAACTCGCCGCGCC
>CAZTTG010000089.1:0-10802 GCA_964615935.1 uncultured Planctomycetaceae bacterium
GGATCGCCGGGCAGCAGGACGTGGATCAGGTCTCGCTGGCAGGCCTCTCCGTAGATCTCGTTCTCCGTCCACGAGAAGGGGGGATCGTTCTGGTCGCAGACGTAGAAGGCCTCCTTGGTGACGGCGAAGAACCTCCGCTCCGGCTCCACCGGCACGAGCGGATCGACCAGGACGTTGCGGATGTGCTGCTTCTCGTCGGGGTCGACGCCGATCTGCTCACTCGAGCCGATCCCGACCCCGAACGTGAATGCGTTCGTGACGTCCACATGCTGAACCTGCATCAGCCTCCCGCAGGCCACGTACATGTACCGGCTGCCCGCACCGTCCGCAAAGACGTCCAGGCTGAGGGCCGTGTGGTCGTTGAGCTGGTCGTCCGTGGGATCGTCATCCGGAGTGTACGGGATGGGGTTGAAGTAGACGTAGTCCTTGTCGGGCCCTGGATCGACGTCGAAGGTCGGTTGGTAGCACAGGGGCAGGTCGAGGTCGCACAGCATCACAAGCGCGGCCGATCGATCCTCGATGTCCGTGCCGAATCCTCCAATCATGGAAAGGACGTAGCCCATGAGCTTCCCGTTCTGGTCGATCTGGATGCGTAGCCGGTCCAGATGGCTCACCTCCAGGGCGTTGATCGGATCGCTCGGATCGGTCGCCTGGAAGAAACCGCCCGCCCCCTCGTCGAACAGCTCCCAGGTCGAGGAGAAGTACTCGAAGGGCTGCACGCGGATCACGATGATCCTCTTGGTGGTCAGCACGAACACCCGGTCCTTCGCCGGAGTGCTCCCGCTCCAGACCTTCAGGTCCTTCAGCTCCTCCCACGTTTCGAGGTGGCTGCCGTAGGGCGACCCGCTCGGGGGAGGCGGATCGGGGTACATGTCCCACATGTTCATCCAGTCCACCAGGAGCGGACTGGACGGGCTGTTGGGCGAGGCGTAGCTCTCCCAGTAGAGACCGCTCTCGGTCAGGGTCCAGATCCTCTCCCTGACCTCATCGACCTCGATGGCGAGGATCTGCTCGTTCACCTCCGGGTCCACGTTGTAGAAGACCACGTCCTCGGAGTGCATGCGCTGGCGATCGGCCGCGCGGATGGCCCAACGCACGCGGCCCTGGGCCAGCCAGACCCGCGCGGCGTAGGGATCGCCGGTCGCATCCGACTGACCGGCGAGGTCCAGAACCTTGCCGTCCTGGACCTCGGCCACGGTCGGTAGCTGTACCGCCTGCGCGGTCGCGCTTCGTCCCACGAAGGCGACCGCCAGCAGGCCCGCCGCCAGGAGAGTGATCCGGCCGCGCAGGCGCAGCGCACGGATCCTCCCCGTATCGAGTCGCTTCATCGTTCCTCCTCCCGGCGGGATGCCCCTGGCGGCGCGGAGGCGCGCGTAGAGGCAGCCCACCCCTCTCCCGGATCCCTCCAGCCCTCCCCGGAGTCCGGGGCGCGCCCGCGAGCCGTGCGGGCGCCGATCGCCCCGGGAGAACGATCGGGGGCCGCACGGTAGCCCCCCCCCCCCTACCCCCGTGCAAGGCGGACCCGAACCCGCAGGGGAGAATCGCTCGAAGCTCCCCAGATCGTCCCACGAATGGGAGGCCGGCAGTCCGCCAACCCTACCGCTCTTCCGGCTTCAGCACCCGATCCAGGAACTCCCACTTGGCCTGGCTCGAGCCCTTGCCCAGGCCGTGGCCGCCGTCGGGCCAGAAGCGGCTCTCGTAGGGTTTGCCGGCCTCGTCCAGGGCGGCGATGAGCTGGAAGGCGTTGGTCGGATGCACGTTGTCGTCCACCATCCCGTGCAGGAGGAGCAGCTTGCCCTTGAAACCCTCCACGTAGGTCATCGCCCGTCCGACGTCGTAGCCCTCGGGGTTGAGTTGCGGCGTGCTCATGTATCTCTCGGTGTAGATCGTGTCGTAGTTGCGCCAGTCCGAGAGGCCGGCGCCGGCCACGGCCGCCGCGTAGACGTCGGGGTGCTTGAAGATCCCCATGATGGCCATGAAGCCGCCGTAGGAGTGGCCGGCGATGCCGACGCGATTCCCATCGACGTAGGGCCGCTCGCGCAGGAGGCGCACGGCGTCGGCGTGGTCCTGGATGTCCACGTCGCCCAGCTTGCCGTAGACCGCCCCCAGGAACTCCTTGCCGCGGTTGGCGGTCCCGCGGTTGTTGACCTTGACCACCAGGTAGCCGCGCTTGCACTCGTCCCGCTCGGAGGAGACGTAGCGCATCGAGAACTCGTTCGAGCCGGGCCCGCCGTAGAGCGAGTTCATCAGCGGATAGCTGCGCTCCGGATCGAAGTCCTTCGGCTTGTAGAGGATCCCGTAGATGTCGAAGCGCCCGTCGCTGGACGGGAAACTGAACATCTCGGCGAGGTCGGCGCGCTCCTCGGGGTTGCTCTCGGCCAGCAGGCAGGCCAGGCTGCCGTCGGTGCGGTAGAGGGCGGTGCTGGGGGGCGTGTTCACCTCCTCGTAGCGGGCCACCAGCCACTCGCGGTCCGGCGAGAGGTCGAAGCTGGAGTGGTGGTAGTCCAGGACGGTCACGCGCCGCTCCCCCTCGCCGTCCAGCCCCACCAGGTGGTACTGCAGGTAGTAGGGGTTCTCAGCCGCGCTGTAGGCGGTGTAGCCTACCAGCCCGGCCTCCTCGTCCACCAGCTGGATGCCGGAGACCTGGAGCTCCGCGGGGGTGAGGTCGCAGTGGAGCCTCCCGTCGAGGTCGCGCAGCTCGAAGTGGCTGTAGCCCGAGCGCTCCGACCGCCACAGGAAGCGACGCTGGTCCGCGAGGTAGCGCATGGTCGGCCGGTTCGACTGCCAGGTGTCCTGATGCTCGGCCACGATGGTCCGGCAGTCGCCGCTGTCCAGGTCCAGGGCCAGCACCTTCAGGTCGTGCTGCAGCCGGTCGGTCCAGGAGAGCATCATCAGCGAGCCGTCGGGCGAGGCCTGGAGGTTGTAGAGGTACTCCTCGGGGCTCCCCCCGACGTCGATCCGGGTGGTCTTCCGGCTGGCCAGGTCGTAGACCCACACCTCGGCCGCCGGGTTCTGGGCCCCGGCCTTGGGGTAGTACTCGGGATAGTGATCGGTGTTGACCCGCGACCAGCCCGTGATCAGGTGGAAGGGCTCCACGCCGGTGTTGTCGAAGCGGTAGTAGAGCAGCTTGGTGGAGTCCGGGGTCCACCACATGGCCCGGTTCTGGTCCAGCTCCTCACCGTACACCCAGCTCGCCGTCCCGTAGGCGATCCGCTGGTTCCCCTCGACGGTCACCGGGACCACCTCGTCGGTCTCCTTGTGCTCCAGCACCACGTTCCAGTCGCGGCAGTGGGCCTCCCACTTTCCGTCCGGCGAGTCCACCTGGGTGTACTGGCGCCCCCGCGAGGGACGGCCGACGTAGTCGCCGGTGCTGGCCCCGCGCGCGCCCCGCCTCGACTGGAAGAAGCGCCGGCGGCGCTCGGCGTCCGGCGCGCTCCGTCCGCCTCGCCCCTCGTCCTCTCCCAGCTCCTCCCGCTCCAGCGTCTCCAGGTCGAGGCGGTAGCGCCGCCCCTGGTTGGTGAAGGACAGCGTCTCGCCGTCCTCGCTCCACTCGATGCGGGAGACGACGCCCGGCGGGTCGGGCCGGGCGGAGCGGCGGGGTTCCTGGGCCCGGGACGCCTGGGCCAGGAGGCCGATGAGGAGGAGGGCGAGGAGGGGTGCGTGTCGAGGCATGAGGCGCTCCATGTCCGGCTCCGCGACGAGGCCGCGCGATGGGGGGACGGGCGATCCCGACATCATCCGCCACTCCGCGGGGCGATCGAGCCGAGCTACGGAAGATTTGCGCTGGTGCCGGCTGCCGGGGGCCCGCTCTTGACACGGCCGCGCGCCCGGCGCAGAAGGAGCCGGGCGCGCCGGGAGAGGGCCGCGCCCCCGCTCGATCCCCATGGAGACGTTCGCACCCTTCGGCTGGATGCACCTCGCGGCCGCGGGGATCTCGGTGGGCGGCTGGCTGATGCTGCTGGCTGGCCTGCGGCCGCGGGTCGGCACGAGCGGGGAGCGGTCCTTCCGGCGGGTCTTCGGCCTCTCCATCCTGATCGTCAACGGGGGCTGGGCGCTGATCGACCTCGTGCCCGGGGAGCAGCCCCTGGCCGAGTCCCTGCCCCTGCACCTCTGCGACCTGGCCTGGATGGCGGCCGCCTGGTCCATCCTCTCCGGCGGCCCCCCCACCCGGCTGCGGCACCAGCTCGTCTACTACTGGGGCCTGGGGCTCACCCCCCTCGGCTATCTGACGCCCAGCCTGCAGGCGGGGCCGGTCCATCTCCACTTCTGGGTCTTCTGGATCGCCCACTGGCAGGTGATGGCCGCGGCCCTCTGCAACTTGGTGGCCTTCGGGGTGAGGCCGAGCTGGGGCGGATGCCGGCGAAGCGTGGCGGTGACCCTGACGGCGGTCGTTCCGGTGACCCTCTTCAACGTCGCCCTCGGGACCTCCTACTTCTTCACCGGCCGCTCCATCCCGGACAATCCCACGCCGCTCGACCTGCTGGGCCCGTGGCCCCTGCGCGTCCTGTGGATGGTGCTGCTCGTCTCGGCCCTCTTCGCCGCCATGACCCTGCCGGGGCGGCGCCGGTGAGGCGGGCTCAGAGCTCGCCCGGCTCGGCCAGCAGGACGCGGTTGGCGGCCCAGGCCAGCGGCCCCTCCCGCGACTGCGGGAGCCAGCTCCTCCAGGCGGAGCGCGGCGCCTCCCGCTCGTAGCCGAAGGCGTCCAGCACGCCCCCGAGCTTGCGGTTCACCAGCACGATCTCGAAGGGGGTGACGATCGCGCGCCAGCTTCCGCTCGGGGAAGAGGGAGGGGTGGTCGCTGTGGCGGGAGTAGTACAGCTCCGAGGGCAGCACCAGGAGGTCGGGGTGCCCGTCCAGGAGAGCCAGCGGGAGCGGGGTCCCCGCCTTCATGCAGCCCAGGACGAAGACCGGAGGCCGGCAGGGGGGCGGCCCTCCCGACGTCGGCGAATGCGGTGCGCCCGTGGCCGCCGAGTCTATCCGGAGGCGCGCTCCCCCCCCTTCCGCCTCTACAAGCACTTCACCCACGAGGGCGGCATCGCCACGCCCTGCATCGCCCACTGGCCCGCCGGGATCCCCCGCCGTCACGCGTGGGAGCGCCGGCCGGCCCACGTGATGGACGTCATGCCCACCCTGTGCGAGCTCGCCGGGATCGACTACCCCGAGGAGCGCGAGAGCCGGACCCTCCTGCCCCTGGAGGGAAGGAGCCTCGTTTCGGCCTGGCGGGGAGATCCGCTCCCGGAGCGCGCGCTCGGCTTCGAGCACCAGGGCGCGCGCGCCCTGAGGCAGGGGCCCTGGAAGCTCGTCTGGGGCCAGCGCATGCCCGAGCCGCCGCGCTGGGAGCTCTACCATCTCGGCCGCGACCCCTGCGAGACGCGGGACCTTGCCGGGCGCCACCCCGAGCGGGTGCAGGCCATGGCCGCGAGCTGGGAGGCCTGGGCCCGCCGGGTCGGGGTGAAGGGCTTCTGAGCCCGCGGGCGGAGGGGCTCCCTCGCACCCAACACGGGTCGAACGGAGCGCTGACGCTTCGCGGCACTCCGTTCTTACGGCTCCCTGCGGCCGGACGCCCATCGAATCGGTCAGACTGAAGGACGGGCCGGGACGCAGGCCGCGCCTGGGTCCCCGGCGTCGGTGTGAAACGACCCTCTGGAGGAAACCATGGGCAGGCCGCTCGCGATCCTGACGGCGCTGATCGTTCTTCTCTGCGCCGGAGCCTGGTGGCTCCTCGACCTGGGCGGAGGTGCCGAGGCCGGGCCCGAGGCTCGGGGGCGCGAACCCGCGAGCTCCGACGGAGCCGCGGGCCTCGAGGCCCCCGCGCCCGATCTGGAGGAACCGCGAGCGGCCGGTGGTGGGGACGACCGCCGGATCGCACCGGAGGGGAAGGGCCCGGCGGACCACCTCCAGTGGATCGAGGGGCACCTGTCCGTCCCCCCCGGCAGCCCGCCCGACGACGGCCTCGAGGTGCTGGCCTTCGTCCCGCGCCGCACACCCCTGGACCTGCCGGCGCTGCAGGAGGAGAGCGAGCCGCGCTGGTGGCGCGACGTCCAGCGCGTCACGGGCATCGACCCCGAGCGGGCCGAGGTCGACGCGGCGGGGCGCTTCCGGCTCGCGCTGCCGGGCGAGGCCCGCAGCGCGATGCTCCTGCTGGACGGCCGCTACCTCTACCTGCACCGCGGTAGGCTCGTCGAGCTGCCCTGCGGTGAGCCCGTGGTCCTCGAGCCGGAGCTCGGCGGCTGCCTGCTCGTCCGCTGCGTGCCGCCCGAGTCGGCCGCCGACGGCGGCGCGCCCCTCGTCGGCCTGGAGCTCGACCTGCGCGGCTACGATCCACAGCGCGCCTTCTCCTTCGAGGGCCTGCACCGCCGCACGGCGATCGCCGACTCGCAGCACCGCGCGGAGTTCCGCGCGATCCCGGCCCACTACGACTGGTTCCTGCTCGGCGATCCCCCGGTCTACGCGGCGAGCCGCGACGTGGGGATCGGGATCGAGGCGGGCGAGCTCCTGGAGCGCGACCTGCCCTTCGCCCTCGGCGCCGACTACTCGGGCCGCGCGATCGACGAGGCGGGAGCGCCGGTCGAGGGCGCGCTGGTGTGGATCGCTCCGCCCGATCGCAGGATGGGATTCGGGCCCGGCACGCGCCGCGAGACCCTCACCGACGCCCGCGGCGCCTTCCGCGTCGCCGGGGCGCGCATCGGGCCGGTGGTGGTCACCGCCGAGAAGGAAGGCCTCTGCCCCGCGAGGACCGAGACGCTGGTGGGCCGGGCCGGAGGAGCGACCGAGAGCATCGAGCTGCGCCTGGCCTTCGGCGCCTTCATCGCCGGCCGGGTCCTGCTCCCGGACGGCGGGCTGGCGGCGGACGCGAGGATCGAGCTGGCTCCCAGCGCGCCCGCAGACGAGCCGGCCTGGGCCGAGGCCCGCAGCTGGAGGGTGGCCGCGGCCGATGCGCGGGGCGCCTTCCGCTTCACCGGCCTGGAGGAGGTCCCCCACGACCTGCTCGCCACCGCCGGCGCCGAGCCCGTCCGGCTCCAGGCGCGCATGGGTCGGGTGGAGGCGGGCTCGGAGGACGTCGAACTCCGACTGCTCGAGACCGCTGCGCTCTCGGGGAGGGTCCTCGGCGACGACGGGGAGCCGGTCCCCGCTTTCCGCCTCGAGCTCTGGCCGCGCTCGAAGCCCGACCAGCGCATCGGCGGGGAGCACGAGAGCGCCGAGGGCCGCTTCGAGGAGGAGGGCCTCTTCGAGGGTCCCTGGTCTCTCGACGTCGAGGCCCGGGGCTGGCTCGCGCCCGAGGGCGGGATGGCCTTCGAGTTCCCCCCCGCCGAGGGCGAGCTGGAGGTGGTGCTGACGCGCTCGGCGCGGCTGGCGGGGGTCGTGCTGGACGCCGGCGGCGCGCCGGTGGAGAAGGGCGAGGTGGTCCTCTCGGGCGCCGGCGCGGAGGCGGAGCGCTCGCCGAGCACGCTCGAGGCCGTGCCGGTCGCCGAGACCCGGACCGCCGCCGACGGCAGCTTCGCGATCGAGGACGTCCGCCCCGGCGTGTACGAGCTGCGCGCGGACCACGCCCGCCACGCGCCCAGCGAGAAGCAGGTGGTGGAGCCCGCGGCCGGCCAGGCCCTGGACCTGATCGTGTGGCTCCCACGGGGTGGAACCCTCACCGGCGAGATCTACGGAGCCGACGGAGCACCGGACGTCGGCCGCCGGATCAGCGCCTGGTCGAGCCTGGCCGACGACTCGGCCTCGGCCCGCTCGGACGCGGCCGGACGCTTCGAGATCGCTCCGCTCGCGGCCGGTCCCTACGTCGTGTCCGCGCAGCCGACGAGGGAGGAGCTGGAGCGAATCCAGCGGGAGGGCTCGGACCTCGTCGAGCTCTCGAAGATCGCCCGGCGGGCGGAGATCGAGGTCGTCGACGGCGAGAGCGTCCACGTGGTGCTCGGCTCCCCGCCGGCCGACACCATCCGCGTCTTCGGCCAGGTGACCGAGGGGGGCGAGCCGGTCGAGGGCGGCTCGGTCTCGCTCGTACCCGCGGGCGGGGGCTTCGCCGATCGAATCGACGTGACGGTCGGGGGCGATGGCAGCTACGAGCTCTTCGCCGAGCGGGAAGGAGACGCCGTGCTCATCTACCAGCGGCAGATCTACCGCACGCCCGCGATCGACTACCCCATCCGGATCCCCCCGAGGAGGGAGCACCGCTTCGACGTCCGCCTGCCCTCCGGCTCCATCGAGGGCGTGGTGATCGGACCCGGCGGCGCGCCGGCGCCCGGTGTGAGCATCACCCTCACGCGGGACAGCGGCCTGGCGCGGCACACCTTCTACGGACCCGCGCGCGGCGGGAGGAGCGGCCCCGACGGGGGCTTCCTCATCACCGGCCTCGAGGCCGGCACCTTCAGCCTGCGCGTCCCCGGGAGGACGATGCGGCCAAACGTCTCGCACGGCGCGGCGGTGGTGTGCGGCATCGTCGTGGAGGAGGGCCGGCGCACCGGCGACGTCCGCATCCAGCTCGCCGAGCACGGGATCCTCGCGGGTCGCGTGCTGGACGCGGCCGGCGAGCCGGTGCCCCAGGCGGCGATCTTCGCGTGGGACGCCGAGGGCCGGGTCCTCCAGTCCCTCACGATGGCCGAGACCGACCCGACCGGCCGCTTCCGCTACGAGGGCCTGCCCGCGGGCGAGCTCTGGATCGGCGCGCGGGCTCCGTCGGGAGCGAGCCCGATCCAGGGTCCCGTGGGGATCCGCGCCGGGGAGGAGACCGAGCTGGAGCTCGACCTGACGAGCTCCACGACCCTGCTGGTGCACGTCGCGGACGAGCGCGAGCGCCCCCTGCGCGCGCGGGTGCACCTCTTCGACGCCGCGGGCCGGGACCACGCCGGGCTGCAGTCCATCCCGGCCTTCACCTCGGGTCGCGTGAAGGTCACGCCGGCCAGCGAGCACCGCATCGGTCCGGTGCCCGCCGGCAGCTATCGCCTGGTGGCGATCTCGGAGCAGGGCAGGAGCCAGAGCCAGGAGCTCGAGCTGGGCGCCTCCCCCGAGAGGGAGGTGCGCCTGGGCTTCGAGCGGTAGCCCGGCTCCACCGTACGGCCCGGGATCAGTGGTCCTCGGGCGTCACGCCCGCGCCCCGCCGGTCGGGGCCGGCCGGCCGCGTCATGTCCGCGGGCTTCCAGCCCTGAAGCTCCTCGAGCAGGTGCTTCACCCCCGCCTCGAGCTGCGGGTCGCCCCCGTCCACCATCAGCGCCGGGTCGTCGACCACCTCGATGTCCGGGTCGACCCCCCAGCCCTCGACGCCCCAGGTCCCGTCGAGCTCGAAGAAGGCGAAGCGCGGGATGGTGATGCCCCCGCCGTCGACGAAGCTCGGCCCGCCGCTGATGCCCACCAGGCCGCCCCAGGTGCGGGTGCCGATCAGCTTGCCCAGCCCCGCCTGCTTGAAGTAGTAGGGGAAGCAGTCGCCCCCCGAGCCGGCGCTCTCGTTGATCAGCATGGCCTTGGGCCCCTGGTGGGCGCGCGGCGGCCAGGCGTCCTCGCCGATGCGGGTGGCCCAGAAGTTGGTCAGCGGCCGGTTCAGGAGCTCGATGAAGCGCGTGGGGATCTGCCCCCCGGCGTTCCAGCGCTCGTCGATCAGGATGGCGTCCTTGAAGTACTGGCCGGAGTACTGGCGCACCAGCTCGTTCTGCCCGCTGCGTCCGGTGTCGGGGACGTGGACGTAGCCCACGCGCCCGCCGGAGAGCTGGTCCACCCGCTCGCGGTTGCGCGCCACCCAGTCGCGGTAGCGCAGGGAGCGCTCGGAGGAGACCGGCTCCACCAGCACGCGTCGCTCCTCACCGTCCAGCTCGGGCCTGGCGTTGAGCGTGAGCCGGGTGGGCTGGCCGGCGGTGCCCAGGAAGGCGGCGTGGACCTCGCGGGTGGGGTCGACCGGCTGGTCGTTGACCTCCAGCAGCCAGTCGCCCTCGCGGACGTCGATGCCCAGCGCCTGGAGCGGGCCGCGGGCGTCGTAGTCGTAGTCGGCGCCGCCGATGATGCGGGCGATGCGCCAGGCGCCCTGCTCCAGGCTCCAGTCGCAGCCCAGGAGACCCGCCCGGCGGCCCGAGGGGGGCTCCTCCATGCCCTCGCGCGGCGGCCGGTTGTAGGCGTGCCCCACGTTGAGCTCGGCGATCATCTCGCCGATCAGGTAGTGCACGTCCCCGCGCGAGGTGGCGTCCCGCAGGCCGGAGAGGTAGCGGTCACGCACCGCGGTCCAGTCCACCTGGTGCAGCCCCTCGTCGTAGAAGAGATCGCGCATGAAACGCCAGGCGTCGTAGACGATCTGCTCCCACTCGGCCCGCGGGTCGATGGTGCTGGCGAGCTGCGAGAGGTCGATCGTGTCCTTCACCTTCTGGTCGGGCTTGAGGTCGATCACCGCCCAGTCGCCGGAGGTGCGGACCAGGACCTTCTTCCCCTCGCCGACCAGGCCGTAGCCCCGCACGCCCTCCAGGATGGTCTTCTCCTCCTTCTCCTCCATGTCGTAGAAGCACAGGGTCGAGCCGCCGCGGCGCTCGCGGGAGACCTTCAGGTAGAGCACCTTCCCGTCGGCCGCCTGCACCCCGCCGATCCGGCCGTCGCCCGCGCCGGGCAGGAGGATGGCCCGGGCCTCGAAGCCCTCGAGGTCGATCTGGAGGGGCTCCTCGGCCTCCTCCTCGTCCTCGTCATCGGCCTCCTCGTCCTCCTCGGCGGCCTCCTCGCCCGCCTCGTCCTCCTCGGAGCCCTCCTCTTCGGCGGACTCCTCCTCCCCTTCGGGCTCCTCGGCCTCCTCCTCCTCGGCCTCCTCCTCCTCGGCCTCCTCCTCCTCG
>CAZTTG010000089.1:10902-26875 GCA_964615935.1 uncultured Planctomycetaceae bacterium
CTCCTCGGCCTCCTCCTCCTCGGCCTCCTCCTCCTCGGCCTCCTCCTCCTCGATCTCCTCCTCGTCGTTCTCCACCGCCCAGGGGTTCTCCACGTCCTCCCGCAGGGGGACGGCCACCAGCCGGTGGGAGTCGGTGTACACCCAGGTCTCGTCGAAGTCCGAGTAGGTCGAGCGGAAGTCGCGGCCGGAGGTGTAGTAGAGCCAGTCGCCGCCGCGGTCGAAGGCCGGGCCGCCGTTGCTGAAGAGCGGCGAGGTCACCAGGTGGAGCTCCTTGCTCGCCAGCTCGTACAGGTAGATGCCCTCGTTCTGGGTGCCTTCGATCGGCTGGCTCCAGCAGAGCCAGGCCGAGTCGGCGGACCAGCTCGAGGCCGGGGCGCCGTCCTTCGAGCGCTCCAGCACCTCGACCTCGCCGCTGGCGAGGTGCAGGAGGTTCAGGCTGCCGTCGCTGTTCTGGAAGGTCAGCATCTTGGAGTCGGGCGACCAGTGCGGACGGCTCTTCCAGCCCTCGCCGATCTCGGTGATGCGCTTCTCGGACACCTCTTCCCCCCCGGAGCCCGGCGGCCAGGCGAAGGGCGCGCCGTCGGAGCGCCGGATCCACAGCTCGTACTCGCCGCTCTTGTCGGAGAAGCAGGCGATCCAGCGGCCGTCGGGGCTCCAGGCCGGCTCGCGCTCGGCCACGCCGCTGGTGCGGGTCAGGCTGCGCACGAAGCCCTCCTCCACCGGGACGGTGAAGAGCTCCCCGCGGGCCTCGACCACCACGCGCTTGGCGTTGGGGCTGACGTCCAGATCCGCCACCTGCCCCTCGAGCTCCAGGGTGCGGGGCCGGAGCGAGCGGCGGTCGCCGGGGATGATCACCTCCACCGCCACCGAGCGCCGGCTGGCGAGCTCGAAGCGGTACAGCTTGCCGCCGTTCTCGAAGACCACGTCCTCGGGCCCGATGGAGGGGAACTTGACGTCCCACTCGGCGAAGTCGGTCAGGCGGCGGGTGCTCCCGTTCTCCAGGTCGTGGCTCCACAGGTTGAGCCGGTGGTTGTCGCCCCGATCCGAGAGGAAGATGAGGCTCCCGCCGTGCCACATGGGCAGGGCGTCGGTGCCGGGGTGGTCGGTGAGCTTGCGCGACTCGTGGGTCTTCAGGTTGAAGAGCCAGATGTCCTGGGCGCGGCCGCCCTGGTAGCGCTTCCAGGTGCGGAACTCGCGACTGGTGAGGGTGTAGGCCAGCCAGGTGCCGGTCTCGTCGATGGCGCCGAAGGCGCCGTAGGGCACCGGCAGCTTCTCGGCCGCGCCGCCCGCCGCCGGAATGGTGAAGAGCTCGGCCGCGCGCCCGCTGCCCGAGGTGCGCGTCGACTGGAAGATCAACCGCTCCCCGTCGGGGTGCCAGTCGCATAGAATCTCGCCGCCCGGGTGGTAGGTGACGCGCTGGGGCAGCCCGCCGTCGGGGTCGAGCACGTAGAGGTCTCCCCCGCCCTCGTAGCCCCCGGTCAGGGCGAGCCGCTGGCCGTCGGGGGAGAAGCGCGGGAAGCCCTCGGCGCCCGCGGGCGAGGAGATGCGCCGGGCCGTGCCCCCGCGCTTGTCGACCAGCCAGATGTCGCCGTCGTAGCCGAAGGCGATCTCCTCGCGGCTGACGTCGGGTTGGCGGATCATGACCGCGTCGAGCCGCACCTGGGCATCGGCGGGGGTACCGATGGCCAGGAGGACCGGGAGGGCCAGCAGGGTGGTGCGCAGCATGGGGGGAGCCTTTCGTCGGGTGGGGTGCTGGAAGACCCGGGATTCTCGCCCCCGCCCCGGCCGGGCGCCACACCGCGGCCCGCCGCGGCCGCAGATCGAATGATGGGCTTACCTTCGCGGGAAGCCGCCACCCCCTCAGCCCGCCGGCGGGGGCTTCTTCCCGCCGAAGGGCGCCAGCCCCTCCCGGGCGATCTCACTGGCCGCGCCGCGACCCAGGGCGGCCGCCTCCTCGAGACCGTCGGGCACCTTCTCCTGCCGCGGCGCCTCCGCTTCCAACATGTGCAGGGTTCGCGTGGGGAAGGCGAAGGAGACCTGCAAGCGCTCGGCCAGCCGCAGGATGTCGCCGAAGAGGCGGTGCTTCTCGCGCAGCTCGGTGGCCCAGTCGGGGGTCTCCACGAAGCAGTAGAGCAGGACGTCCAGCGAGCTCGAACCGAAGGCGTTCAGGTAGACGTGGAAGTAGTCCTTGCGCGTGTACGGGTGCTCCAGGATGAGCTGGCGCACCCCCTCGCAGAAGGCCTGGACCTTGCCCGGGGGCGTGTCGTAGGTCAGACCCAGGGTGGTCTTGATACGGCGGTAGCGCCGCTTGCCCATGTTGTCGACCGTGGAGCTGATGAAGTGGCGGTTGGGGACGCTGATCAGGCTGTTGTAGAAGGTGCGCACGCGCGTCGAGCGGAAGCCCACCTCCTCCACCGTGCCCTCGATGTCCCCGGTCACGATCCAGTCGCCGAGCTGGAAGGGCTTGTCCATCAGCACGGTGAAGGTGCCGAAGAGGTTCTCGACGCTGTCGCGCGCCGCGAAGGACAGCGCCAGGGAGCCCAGCCCCACGCCGGCGAAGATCCCCCACAGGTCGCCCGAGACGCGCGAGGCCACCCACACCGCGGCGATGAGGACGACGAAGATCTTCAGCGTGCGCCGCATCAGCGGCACGATCATGTCGTCGAAGGTGTTGTGCGACTTGCGCGCCTTCTCCGCGAGGTACCAGGTGAGCAGGTCGACCAGGCGATAGGCGGTCCACACCCCCCCCACCGCCAGGGTGATGCTCAGGGCCACGTCGAGGATGCTCGCGGCCCCCGGCTCGAGCTTCAGGATCGGGAGGCCGCCGCCCAGGACCCAGGAGATCACCAGGATCGAGAGCGGCCGCTCGAGCCCCTTCAGGGTCTCCTCGTCGATGCGGAAGCGCTGGCTGGAGCCCAGGCGCCGCACGAATCCGCGCACGCCGATGGCGATCAGCCGGTCCAGTACCACCCCCAGGAGCACCAGGAGCAGGAGGACGATCCACTTCCAGTGGGGCAGGAGGAAGACCTGCTGCCGGAGCGCCTCGGGGACCAGGCCCTCGACCCAGTCCGCCAGGAGGGAGGGCTGCGCCGCGGGAGGCTCGGGCGAGGCCGGCCCGGCAGCCGGCTCCTGAGCTCCGAGAGGGGCGAGCAGCAGCCCGAGGAGGGCCGACGTCAGGAGCAGGCGCGGCCAGAGGGGCCGCGACGGGCGGCGCGCGGTGAACATCATGGCGGCGGAGGATTCAGGGACCGGGCTCGATCGCCCCGCGCTCGCGGAAGCGATCGCGATGGAGCAGCACCTTGGCGGCGTAGCGCAGGACGTCGGAGTCGCCGGCCTCCTGTCGCTCGCTCCGCCAGGCAGCATAGCCGCCGGCCTCCTCGATCCAACGGTCCAGCCGGCCCGGCCCGGCGTTGTAGGCGATCAGCACCTTCTCGACGTGGCCGTCGTAGCGGTACGACAGCCAGTCCAGGTAGGCCGCGCCCAGGCGCAGGTTGAGCTGCCCGTCGCTCAGGAGGTCCCGGCGACCGGGCGCGGGAAGTCCCAGCTCGCGCGCCATGTCACCGGCCGTGGGCAGCATGAGCTGGCACAGCCCCAGGGCGTCCACCCGCGAGACCGCGTCCACGAGCCCGCTGCTCTCGCAGAAGACCACTCCGGCGAGCAGGCAGGCGTCCACCCTCGACTCCGCGGCCGCCTCCAGGATCCACTCGCGGTGGGACTCGACCCGGTCCAGGCCGCCGATGTGGGCCATGGCCTGGCGCGCCCGGGGCCAGCCGAGGTGGACGGCGACCGCGGCGACCAGGAGCAGCACGGCGCCGAGCACCAGCAGCCGGATCCGCCGCCTGCGACGGCGCCCGTCCTCCGAGAGCAGGTGCTCGAGCAGGTCGAACTTCAAGGTGCCGCGGCTACCCGTCCCAGTGCTCGTCCACGGCCTCGCGCAGGGTGTAGAGCCAGCTCTCGCGCTCGGGGCCGCGGAGCGGGAGCTGGCCCAGATCGCGGCCCAGGAGGCGCGACAGCTCGCGCCGGCCGCGCTCGACCAGGGAGGGGTCCTCGAGCGACATCATCTCCACCAGGAAGGCGGCGCCCTCCCGATCGCCCTCTCCGGCGAGGGCCTCGCCGGGAGGCGCGGTGAGGCCGGCGCGCTCCACCGAGGCGCGCAGCCACGCCAGGGAGTCGCCGTGCACCACCCCGTCCCACCAGTCCCACCAGGCGTCCGCCGGGTCGACCTCCGAGCGGTAGTCGATGCAGGTCAGGATCGCCAGCTCGGAGGCCACGTAGGCGTCCCCCGGGTTGTCGGTCAGGATGGCGAGCAGGACCGGCACCGCCTGGGGCGTGCCCTGGCGCGCGAGGATCAGGGCGGCCTCGCGCTTGGCGCGGTCGGCGGGAGCGTGGATCACGCGCAGGAGGTCGGTCCAGGCGTCCTCGCCCAGGGCCAGGAGCCCCGCGCGGGCCGGCTCGAAGAAGGGGGACCGCCGGCCCTCGCGCAGGAGCCGCACGAACATGGGCGCCGCGGTCGGGTCTCCCAGGCTCGCGAGGCCATGGGCCGACGCCAGCCGGATCTCGGTCAGGGGATCGGCCAGCCCCAGGACCAGGGCCTCCAGCACCGCCTCCCCGCCGATCCGTCCAACGGCTCGCAGGGCGGCCGAGCGCACCCGCGGAGTCCCCAGCCGCGCGCGCACCAGGAGCTCGTTGCGCGCCGCCTCGACCCGGTGCTCGCCCAGGGCCAGGACCGCGGCCACCTCCACCTCCTCCACCGGATCGCGCAGGAGCTGGACCAGGATCTCGAAGTCCTCGGCCGCGTCGCCCTCGGCCAGGGTCGCCGCGGCCACGGCGCGCAGGAAGGGGCGCGGCTCGGCGGCCGCCCAGCGCATCTCGTCGCGGCCCCCCTGGCGGAGCACCTCGGCCACCTCCTCGGCGGCGGGGGCTCCGAGGGTCTCGATCAGGGCACCGACCAGCTCCCGCACCATGGGCGTGGGGAGCGGGCCGTCCGCCGGCCCGGAGCCCGGACCGGCCAGGCGCGCGGACGCCAGGGCTAGGCGCACGAGGGTCTGCGCCCGAGGGCCGACGAAGCTCTCCTGCCTCAGGAGCGAGACCAGGGGCGCGAAGTCGCCGCTGGTGCCCAGGCCGTCGACGGCCAGGAGCCGCTCGAGCTCGCGCAGGGCGGGCCCGCGCTCGGTCGGGCGCTGGACGGGAAGGACGGTCAGGACCATGTGCTTGAGGCGGAGCCCCCGCTCGCGCTCGTCCGCGTGCGTCTCCCACCACTCCGCCTCCGTCCGCCACAGGTCGAGCCGCGAGGCGTGCTCCTCGGGATCGGGATAGCGCTGCCAGCGGTTGCGCTCCCGCAGCGAGAGGGCCGCGGCCGCGATCCGCTCGAACCAGGGCTCGCTGGAGCCCTCGCCGAAGGTGAAGAGCTTGCAGCCCCCGGCGAGGTCGAGCTGGATCTCGCGCGCCCCGCTGCGCACCGAGCCGCGCGCCCCGGGAAGCTTGTCGGAGCCGAGGACGCCCTCCGCCAGGAGGAGCGCGAAGACCTCCCGCGCCTGGGCCTCGCTCAGGTACAGGGCCTCGCCCGGTGCCGGCCCCGAGCCGTCCCCGGCCGGTGCGGTCCGATCGGTTCCGGCCAGCCCCGGTCCCAGGAGCTGGAAGGCCTCGCCCTCGCCTAGGGTGGAGTCGTAGCGCAGCCGCAGACCCGGAGCGTCGGCCTCGGTGGCCAGGATGGCCGCGCGCCGGGCGGTGAAGCCGCCCGCCGAGGCCTTCCACCAGTCGAGCCAGGCGGGGCCGTCGCTTCCCAGGCTCTCGCCGGTGATCAGGGCCAGCCGGCGCTGGGCCGTGCGCTGCAGCGAGCTGAAGTCGCTGTGGAACTCGCTCCCCGAGACCGCCTTCACCAGGGCGTGGGGCACCTCGCGGTTCAGCCAGGGCGTGTCGCGCGGATCGGGGCTGCGGAAGCCGATGCCGGCCAAACCCGCGGCGCAGACGCCGGACACGAAGCTGTCGCTCGAGTCGAGCCCGTGCAGGAGGGGCTCGCGATGCGAGGCGTCCAGGACCTCGACGAAGTGCAGGTCCTCGCGCTCCATCAGCGCCAGGAGGGCGTAGGCCCCCTCGCGCAGGATCCAGCGCTCGCCGAAGGCGCGCACCAGGAGCTCGCGCTGGACCGCCGCGTCGTTGACGGCGGCCAGGGCCTGCGCGGCGCGCGAGGCCACCTTGGCGGATTTGTCCCGCAGTCCGGCGAAGAGGAACTCGATGCGGGCCGGGTGCGCGAGCGACTCGGCCACGGTGAAGGCGGCCAGCCGGGTGGAGGTTCGCTCGGAGCCCATGGGCCCGCGCAGGAACTGGAGGACGCCGGGGTCGTCCAGCGCCTGCAGGTGGCGCTGGGCCACGGTGCGCACGCTGCCCTGCGGGTGCTCGAGGAGCTGCGCCAGGTAGCGCGCGGAGGCGCGCGACGGCTCGAAGGTCACCACCGCGTCGACGATGCCGGCGGCCTCGGTGCGCGGCAGCCTCCCGCGCAGCCGCTCGCGGACCATGTGGGCGTTCATGGGATCGTCGGAGCCCATCAGCACCAGCGCGCCGGCCAGGATCAGCGGGCCCTCCTCGGAGAGCAGGGCCACGCGGGCGCCCTCGAGCCCCCGCTCGCCCAGGGTGACCAGGCTCAGGACCGCCCGCTGCACCAGGGTGTCGTTGATGCCGCGCGCCTTGCGCAGCTCGCCCAGGATGAACTCCACCGGCCGGCTCAGACTGCCGGGATCCGGTACGAGCGGCTGCACGCCCGCGGCTGGAGGGCCGCCCGCGTGCGGATCGGCGCCCGGGAGGGCCCCCCGAAGGTCCGCGGGCAGATCCAGCCCGCCGGTCCCGGGCTCGACGCCTCCCCCCTGGACGCGATCGCGCAGGCTGCCGGCCGGACCCGCCGGCAGGTCGACGGTCTCCTCCGGGGCGGTTCGTTCCCGGATCGGCCGCTCGGGGAGATCGAGCTGCGCGCGGGCGGAGGGCGCCAGCAGGGCCAGGGCCAGGGCCGGCGCCGGGACGAGACGGATGAGCCGCGTGTGCATGGGAATTCCTGCTTCTCTTCCGGAGAGATCCCGCGGACGGCGCGGGGCGGGGAGGCCGCGCCGGGTCGGGGCGCGGGTCCCGTGCCTACCGGTCGGGGCCGAAGAGGATACGCGATCGGGCCAGGAAGGGCTGCCTCCGGCGGACTCGTCCGGCCCGATCCGGGGACGATCCCTCCCCGCGAGGCCCAGACGCGGCCTCCGGTCGCCCCGGGCGGCCCGGGTGGAGCCGGTCCCCGCGCTCTCCGGCGGCGGAGGTCGATCTAGCGTCCCGGAGCCGGCTCGGCGGGGCCGCGCAGGCGAATGTTCAGGAACTCCACCCCCAGGGAGAAGGCCATGGCGAAGTAGATGTAGCCCTTCTCGATGTGCTTGCCGAAGCCCTCAGCCACCAGCATCACGCCCACCAGGATCAGGAAGGAGAGCGCCAGCACCTTCATCGTGGGGTGGCGATCGATGAAGCGGGAGACCGCGCCGGCGAAGGCCATCATCACGCCGATGGCGATGACGATGGCCAGGATCATGATGGGCACGTGATCGACCATGCCCACGGCGGTGATCACCGAGTCGAGTGAGAAGACCACGTCCAGCAGGGCGATCTGCACCAGGACCGCCAGAATCCCGGCCCGGCCCATGGGGGGCCGCTTCTCCTGCTCGCTGACCTCCATCTTCTCGTGTATCTCGAAGGTAGCCTTGGCGATCAGGAAGGCGCCGCCGCCGAGCAGGATCAGGTCCCTCCCCGAGAAGTCGTGGCCGAGGATCTCGAACAGGGGCCGGACCAGCCCCATCACCCAGGAGATCGCCAGGAGGAGCAGGATGCGCATCCCCATGGCCAGGAGGAGCCCCAGGCGGCGCGCGAAGGGCTGGCGCTCGGGGGGCAGCTTGCCGCACAGGATCGAGAGGAAGACGATGTTGTCGATCCCGAGCACCACCTCCAGGCTGGTCAGCGTGAGGAGGGCGATCAGGTTCTCGGTGGTGAGGAGCTCGGCCACGGTCTTGCCTCGGGTTCGGGAAGTGGTGCTCGGCTCGCGCGACGGCTCGGCGCTTCGCTCGCAGGCTACGCGCCGCCGCCCGTGGGATTCGAGTCTCCGGCGGGATCGGGCGATCCCCCGGGCGGGCCGGGGAGCCTACGGCTCCGGCAGGCCATTCTCCAGGCGCCGGGCGCGAGCCGCCCCTCCCCGGTTCATTTGTACTCGACCTCGATGGTGCCGACGGCCAGGGCCACGGGGCCGGTGCCGCCGACAGTGTTCTGGACCGGCGCGCGCTGGTACGGCTGCGCCACGCACAGGGTGCCGTTCCAGAAGGGGAGAACGCCCTGGCCGAAGCCGTAGAAGATGACGCCGTTGCGGTAGTCCTCGCAGCCGCTGACGATCACGTCGTAGTCATCGGCGCCGTCGACCGGGCACAGCGCCATGTTGCTGGTGGCGATGAACGCCACGCAGCCACCGGAGCTGGTGCCCTGGGCGGCCGTGCAGTAGACCACCGGTGGGGTGCACGGTGTGCCGCCGGCGGAGACGGCCAGGTCGTAGACCACGATCGAGTCGGACGTGGTCTGGTGCAGCATCACCATCGAGAGGAAGCCCGGGTTGCAGGCCGGTTGAGCGCTCGGGGAGGACCGAGTCGGAGTCATCTCCCCGGGGAGGTCCGACCGATGGGGTGGAAGAAGATCCGCTCGCGACTCACGGAGTCCTCGGCCGTCTTCCTCACGAGGTCCTCGATCAGGCGCAGGTTGCCGCCCTCGAGCACGTTCAGGGCGGACTCCAGGGCCTTCCCGAGCTCGTCGTCCTCGGCGGCCTCGATCGCCGCGCGCAGGGCCGGAGCGTAGCTCTGGTCCCGGGAGATGGCCACGGCGCAGGCCGCCGCCCGCCGCTCGTCCCGCGACAGCGACCCCAGGAGGCCCAGCAGGGCCTCGCGCACGTCGGCGTGGGGATCGAGGTACCCCAGGGCCACGATCGCGTTCATGCGCAGGAGCTCGCTCTTCTCGGAGCTCGCTGCCTTGAGCAGGGTGCGGCGCGCCCCCGCCTCCGCGTATCCCGTCGCCCCCAGGGCCCGCAGCCAGTTCTTCTCGACCTCGGGGACCTTCTCCCGGGAGAGGGCCGTCTTAACGGTCCGGTAGGCCTCGTGCTCGCCGAGCTGCTCGAAGGCCACCGCCGCCTCGTTGCGCACGGCGGGATCGCCGTCCTTGGCGAAGACCTCGATCGCCTCCCACCCCGAGGTGGGGACCAGGACTCCCAGGAGGTGCACCGAGCTCTGGACCAGATCGGTTCCCAGCCAGCCCAGGATCCCGGACCGGAGCTCGACCCGCAGGTACTTGGCGGCGTCCTTCTCATCGGTGAAGGCGATCCGCGCCAGGGTGCCCGCCCGCGAGCCCCCGGCCCAGCTCGCCTTCATCCGCTTGATCTCCTCGTCCAGCTCCGCCGGGATCAGCCCGCGTCCCAGCCGGTCCGCGGATTGGGGCCGGTAGATCTCGCCCATCAGCAGCCGGCGGGGGGGGCGCGCGTCTTCGGGCATGGGCGGCGCCTTCTCGGGATCGAGGCTGCGCAGGGCGGTGACCATGCACCAGAGCAGCTCCTCCCGCGACATCTCGAAGGGCACCGAGAGCAGCACCTTCTGATCGGGCGCGAGCCATACGTGCTGGGGCGCGGCGACGATCCCGCTCTCGTTGCCGGGGATCACCTCGTCGCGCAGGGCCGACTCGACGCGGCGGTGCTCCGTGCACGAGGGGCCGCCGAAGCGTCGGCAGGAGCGGTCGCCCGAGCGATGGTCCGCGGCCGAGCCCACCAGGTTGACGGTGAGAGCCGAGAGCTCGACCACCTCCGAGTCGCGGTAGAGCTCGCGCGCGAAGCGCTCCGCCCGCGCCTCCTCGTCGCAGTTCAGGGCGATGAAGAGGACCCGGCCCTCCTCCTTCGCCCGCGAGACGGCGGCCTCCCAGCTCGCCTCCCACGGGATCTGGGCCGCGGCCGGGGTGGACGCCGGTGAGGGGAAGAGGGCGAGGGCCAGGCCGAGGAGGGATCGCATCAGCAGGTCGATCGGCGCGAGGAGCCGCGGATCATCCTCCCGCTCCGGCGATCCGGACGCACGCTGCAGCGGGAGCCCGCCGCCCTTCCAAACACTTTTCTTACGTTTCGAGGCGGGAATTCGGGACGAGGGTCGCAACCGATGGGAGTTCGGGGAATCCCCGGGCGGTGGGGGGCCCGTGGGAAGGCCGTGCGGCCGGGTCGCCGCCTCAGGACCCGGCGGCCGGATCCTCCCCCCCGGCGCGGCCGAGGTACGCCTCACGGAGGCGCGCGTCCGAGGCGACCAGATCGCGCGCCATGAGCAGCAGATCCAGGTCGGCCTCCGGATCGGAGACCCCCTCCAGGCCGCGGCCGGCCTGGCGCAGGCCGGCCAGGTCGCCCATCCCGCGCTGACGGAGGTCCTCCTCGGCCAGCTCGAAGCCATCGTGCTCGCGCTCGAGGAGCTGGAGGCGCTCGGCGGCCGAGGGCTGACCCAGGAGCAGGCACAGGCCGCCGCGCTCCGAGCGCCCGATCCGACCGCGTAGCTGGTGGAGCTGGGCCAGGCCCAGCCGCTCGGCGCACTCGATCACCATGACCGTCGCCAGCGGGACGTCCACGCCCACCTCGATCACGGTGGTGGCGACCAGCAGACGGACCTGGCCGCGGCGGAAGCGCTCCAGCTTCTCGAAGCGCTCGAGATGGGGCTGGCGGCCGTGCACCAGCTCGATGCCGCCGGCCGCGAGCTCGCTCGCGCGGAGCTTGCGGTAGCGCGCCTCGGCGGTGGACGGTCCGCCGTCCGCACCCTCTCCATCCCCGTCCTCCCCGCCGATGCGCGGGCAGACCCAGAAGACCTGCTCGCCGGCCTCGAGCCGCTCGCCCAGGAGCCGTCGGATCGAGCGGCGCTCCGCCCCGCGCAGCCAGCGGGTGGTGATCTCACCGCGGCCGGGCGGGCGATCGCGCAGGAGGGAGACGTCCAGATCGCCATAGACGGTCAGGGCCAGGCTCCGCGGAATGGGCGTGGCCGTCATCAGCAGGGTGTGCACGCCGGCGCCCTTCTCGACCAGGCGGCGGCGCTGGTCGACGCCGAAGCGGTGCTGCTCGTCGATCACCGCCACGGCCAGCTCGCGATAGCGCACCCCCTCGCTGAACAGGGCGTGGGTCCCGATGACGAGCCCGGCGTCCCCCGATTCGACCTCCGCCAGGACGGAGCGGCGCTCGGCGGAGGAGAGGGAGCCGGTGAGGAGCACCGCGCGCAGACCGGCGGCCTCCAGGAGGGGGCGCAGGCCGTGGAAGTGCTGCTCGGCCAGGAGCTCGGTAGGCGCCATGAGGGCGGCCTGGGCTCCGGCGCGCGCCGCCACCATGCACGCGAAGAGGCCCAGGACGGTCTTGCCCGAGCCCACGTCGCCCTGCAGGAGCCGCCGCATGGGCTGGGTGCCGTCCAGGTCCCGGCGCAGGTCGGCGACCACCGCCTCCTGGCCCGGAGTCAGGGCGAAGGGGAAGCGCGCCAGGAGATCGGCCGCGTCCCGCTCGGTCAGCCGCAGGGGGCGCGCCCGGATCCCGCCCTCCGGGTGATGGCGCCGGGCCCAGATCTGCGCCTGCAGGCGCAGGAGCGGCTCGAGGATGGCGCGGCGCGCCGCCCGCCTCCAGCGCTCCTCCCCGGTGGGCCGGTGGAGCTCGCGCGCGGCTTCGGGCAGCGGCAGGAGCGAGCCATCGGCCAGGCGCTCGTCGTCCAGCCGCTCGACCAGCCCGGAGGCGCAGCGATCGGCGGCGGCGCGGCACAGGCCGAGCAGGAAGTCCTGCGAGATGCCGTCGGTGAGGGGGTAGACCGGGATCAGGGTGCCGGGGGGCGGAAGGGGGCGCTCGCCGATGCCGGCGCGTCGGGCCGCGATCGAGGGCCGCCGGGCCTCCACCACCTGGCCGCAGACCTCCAGGCGCTCCCCCGCGCTCACCCGATCGCGCAGCCAGGGCTGGTTGAAGAACAGGGCGTCGATCTCGCCGGTCTCGTCCTCGATCACGACCCGCAGGAGCGAGCGGCGCCCCCCGCGCCGCCAGAAGCGGGAGCCCGCGATCCGCCCGGACACCCGCAGCGTTCGACCCACCTCGGCCCGCGCCCGACCGATCGGGACCGGTTCCTCCCAGCGCTCGAGCCGACGGGGAAGGAGCAGCAGGAGATCGCGGATCGAGCGCACCCCGAGCTGCGCCAGACGCTGCTCCCGCACGGGCCCGATCCCGGGTAGATCGGTGAGCGGGCCGAGGTGCGGTCGGCTCGCCCGGACCGGCCCGGCCCCGGACATCAGAGCTCCCCGAAGAGGAGGTGGAGCCGTGCCTCGGCCGGACGCCCGCGCGGGCTGTAGCCGCGGCCGGCGGCGCCACCCTCGGAAGCGTCGAGGCTCCAGCGCCAGACGAAGAGGCCCGCGAAGCCGGCGCTGTCCCGGGAGTGCTCGATCACCCCCTGGCCCAGCGCGGCGAAGAACCGCTCCTGCTCTCGCGGATCGGGGATCGAGGGGATCCACCTCGGATCGCGGCGCGCGCCGCGCGCGGCGGGCATGCCGATCTCGGTCACGAGGTAGCGGACGCCGGCCTCCCGCGCCGCCTCGCGAACCCGGGCCAGGGCCCCCTGGATGGCCCGCGCGCACCGGGCGTCCTCATTGTCCAGGCCGAGGTCGCGCGGCCCGTCCAGGGTCACCACCAGGTCGACCCCCAGGTAGTCGAGCTCCGACCAGAAGGGGACCGACTGGACCTCGCCGACGTTCTCGGCGCTGTAGGTCAGAGCGCCCGCGAAGGCGCCGCGCACCCGCCCGATCAGGGCCGGCCAGCGCTCCTCCTCCTTCCAGTCGCACAGCTCCCACTCGGGCCGGTTCCACTCGGTGTGGACGACGTGGGTGGCGTTGCGCAGCCCGCTGCCCAGGCACAGCAGATCGGCGCCGGCGAGCTGCGCCAGGAGACCGTAGTGCACGAGGCAATCCTCGAGCTCGTCGAAGGCGTCCTCCCAGCCGGCCTCCCGCTCGGCCGGCAGCGGGACCCAGGTGTTCCAGGTGCTCGAGGCTCCCTCGAGCAGATGGGGGCGCAGCATGGCCGAGAGCCCCTGGGCCCGGGCCGCGCGCAGGGCGCGGAAGAGCTCGGCGTCGGAGAGATCGGCCTCCGGTCCCCTCGATCGGGGCTGGCCGAAGAAGCGCGGGCGACCCCGGTCCCTCCGGGCGTAGACGTCGAGCGCAACCGAGTCGGCGCCGAGCTCGCGCAGCTCCGCCAGGGCCCGATCGGTCCCGGCCGCGGGGTATCCGCCGCCGATCCCGCCCCCCCACCGCACCGGGGCGAGGTGCACTCCCCGCCGGCGAGCCGCGCCCAGCGCCGCCTGGTGGCGCCTCGCGCGGTCGCTGTCGCGCTGCAGCCGGTGGGGCTCGAGGTCGGCGCGGAGCCACCGCCGGAAACCCTCCCGCAGGTCATCGTCCACCGTGAGACTCTCGGTTCCCGTCCACAGCCCGCGCAGCCTCTGCGCTCGCTCCCCCGCCTCCCAGCTCCACAGGAGGTACTGCAGGAGCGCGGCGCGCATCGGGCCCAGGACGTGGGGCGATCCGGGGGAGAGGGGGTCCACCAGCTCGTCCACCTCGGGCGCCAGCCCGGCGCCGACGAGGTGCTGGCGCCACGCTCCCAGGCGCTCGCCCCACCACGTCGAGGAGGCCAGCCCTCCCAGCGCCTCGGGGAGCCACCCGGACCGGGCCGGCCCCAGCGTCCGGATCGCCGTCAGCCGGGCCAGGGCTGCGGCCGATTCGTCGGGCGCTGACTCCGACCAGGCGAAGTGCGCCCGCAGCGCGCGCGGCTCGAGGAGCACCGGCTCGCTCGAGCCGGTGGCCAGCCTCAGGTCGTCCAGGCTCTCGTACAGCCACAGCACGATCCCGGGAGCCTCGGCCCCGGCGCCCTCGCCGAGCAGCGCCCGCACCCGGCGGGGCACCTGCTCGAGCCGGTTCACCCAGCGGTCCTTCCTCAGGCGCTTCCGCCAGGCGACGGGATCGCTCGTGGGGGGCACGCGCAGCACGAAGCCCTCGTAGCGCAGCGGCCGATACCCCACGAGCATGCGGGCGCGCTCGCGGCCGAGCTCCCTCGCCGGCGCGGCCGCCCGTCCGTCGGTCCACAGCTCGCCCTCGCGTTCGGGCAGTCCGTTGCGGAAGCTGCGGTAACCCGGGCGCCAGGCCGGCTCGAGGCTCTCGGCCAGGAGCAGAGCCCGCTGGGCCCGGTTCCCGTAGAGCAGGTTCAGGGGCCGGCCGCGGCGCTCGGGGTCTTCCACGGTGACGAAGACCGCGTCGCCGCCCTTGCCGTAGGACCTGCCCTGGAAGCGGAAGCCGCCGCTGTCGAGGCGCTCGATGCCCGCCCGCTCCAGCAGGGCCTCGATGCCCTCCGTCCGGGAGTCCGCGACGACCACCCGCGGCGCGTCGGCCGAGCCCTCCTCGCCCGGGCGGCAGAAGCGCAGCTCGAGGCCCGCGCGGCGCTCGGCTCCGCGAGCGGCACGGCGCGCCAGCTCCTCGAGCTCGCCCGGCGGGACCCGGATCTCCAGGGCGGTCGCCAGCTCGAGCCCGTGGTAGAGGTGCCAGCGCGGGTCGTGGGCGCGCGGGCCGCCCCCCCCGCAGGCGGCAGCGGCAAGGAGCGCTGCGGCCGCCAGCAGCGACCGGCCGGAGGGCCGAGCGCCGCCGCGAGGGGAACCGCTGTGCCTGCCGGGCATCACGGCAAAATTCTACCGCGGAGCCGTCGGGGGCGCCCCCGGCTTTCCCCAGCGCGGTCCTTCTCTCGGCCGGCCCGCGGGGATACGCCTCGCCGCGGTGCGCGGGCCGCGCCTATCGCTATCATGCCGACCGGCCGCCCTCCGAGCCCCGGCCCGGTTTCCCCACAATGCTCGCCCCGACTTCCCAGGACCGGCGCACCACGCCCCGGCGAGACGCCCTGCGCGTCCTCCTGCTCAGTTCGATCCGCGAGTGGGGCGGCGGGGAGAAGTGCTGCATGGAGACCGCCCGCTGGCTCTCGCAGCGCGGACACAGGGCCGTGCTCGGCCATTGAACAGGAGAGGGACGATACAACGACCGAATTGGCGATGTCGGCCATTCCCCGAAACATCGTGTGGCTGTTGATGGCGTCTCCCCGGCATGCCAGGATACCAGAGTATGCTTGCCCCTTTCTGGGGCGAGCAGCTCGGATGGTCGGTGGACATCCACCAGGACTTCGTGTTGGCCGGCTTGAGGTGGGTGAGCTGCCCGAGGCAGGGCAGGGGGTGCACCTGCGCGCACGGCTCTCGATCGACTCCGAGGCCCCACTTGTCGCTTCCGTCGGCCGGCTGGCGAAGATGAAGGGACACGCACATCTGCTGGCCGCCGCAGTCGAGAGCCGGCCGCCGGGTCCGGGGGAAGGCGCGGCATGAAGATCGCCCTCACCCACATGCGCCACAAGGGCACTGGCGGCATCGAGCGCTATCTCGACCAGGTCGCCGCCCACCTGGCCGAATGCGGGCACGAGGTCACCATCGTGTGCCGTAGCCGCGAGAAGGCGCCCCACCCCGACGTGCGCTTCGAGATCCTGCGCCCCCCGGCCATTGGCGCGGCCTGGCGCATGTGGTCCTTCGCGCACGCTGTGGAGCGGCACCTGGCGGAGGCCCCTTACGACCTCGTCTTCGGCCTGGGCTGGACCTGGAGCCAGGACGTCCTGCGGCTGGGCGGCGGCTCGCACCGTACGTACATGGAGCTGGCCCACCGCGCCACGCGCACTCCCCTCGAGCGCCTGCTGGGACTGGGGTGGCTCAAGCAGCGGCTGGCCGCGGCCATCGAGCGGCGCGCCCTGGCTCCCGGCGCCTTCCGCAAGCTCATCTGCAACTCGCGGATGGTGAGAAACAACGGGTGTAGGTCCGTCTTAACTCACTTTCCGCAGGTGAGCGCGGGACTTTCTTCCGAATTGAGCCGGGCTGAT
>CAZTTG010000090.1:0-26642 GCA_964615935.1 uncultured Planctomycetaceae bacterium
GGCGCGCCGACGAGGATTCTCCGGCACGCCTGGTCGGTCTGAGGCGAAGCCTCGCCAGGGAGTCCCGCGGGGTGATCCCCAACCCCTGAGGTCGACGGGGGCGGCGCCCCGAGGTATCCAGAGGGGACATGGACCGCGATTCCTCCGAGCTCGGGGCGCGGCTGGCGGCGCAGACCCACCGGCTGAGCCTGCTGTTCCTCCACCTGGCGGGCCGGGGCCGGCCACCCGCGCGGGCCAGGCCGAGGAGGAGGCGCGGCTCGTCCGGGCCTGGCTGGCCCTCTCCGCCGAGCACCGCCGGGTGATCGGGCTGCGGCAGTTCGAGGGCCTGTCGGCGGCCGCAGCCGGCCGACGCATGGGCCGCTCCGAGGCGGCCGTCCACTCCCTCTACCGCCGGGCACTGCTGGCCTGGGAGGCCGGTTCCTCCTGAGGTTTTTCCGGGGAAGCGCGGCGAATCGCCGCTCTCGATCCGCCCCACTGGGTATGCAGGACTCCTCTCTCGACGATCGGATGGACCGCCTGGTGGCCGAGTACTCGGATCGCGTCGCCGCCGGGGGCTCGGGGACCGGCGACGACCTCCTGGCCCAGGTTCCGGTCGAGCAGCGCGAGGCCCTGGCCCGCTGCTTCCGGATGATCCGGGCCGGCCTGGCCCAGGTCCCCAGCGCCACCCGGCCCCTGGGACCGGGCATGAGCCTGGGGGGCTTCGAGATCCTCGAGGAGATCGGCCGCGGAGGCATGGCGGTGGTGTACCGGGCGCGACAGGTCGAGCTCGACCGGCTGGTCGCCCTGAAGGTCCTGCGCCCGGGCCTGGCCCTCGAGGGCCGTCACGTCGATCGCTTCCGGCGCGAGGCCCTGGCGATCGCGCGGCTGCAGCACCCCCACATCGTCCAGGTCTTCGCCGTGGGCGAGGACGAGGGCTACCACTGGCTGGCGATGGAGCTGGTCGACGGGGTGCACCTGGGCCGGGCGCTCGAGAGCCTGCCGGACGGCCGCGAGTGGAGCGCCCGCGACCTGGCCGAGGCGGTCGGGGTGCCGCGCCTGGCCGAGGGGGCGTCGAGCTACGAGGAGGCCTTCGCCGCCCTGATGGCCCCGGTCGCCCGCGCCATCGGCGTGGCCCACGAGCTCGGCATCGTGCACCGCGACGTCAAGCCCTCCAACATCCTGATCCACCGGGACGGGCGCGCCATGATCGCCGACTTCGGCCTGGCCAAGGGCGCGGGCGATCCGGGCCTGTCGCTGACCGGCCAGCCCCTGGGCACGCCCTTCTACATGTCGCCCGAGCAGGCCGCGGTCACCGAGCACCGCGTGGACGAGCGCACCGACGTGTACAGCCTGGGGGTGACCCTCTACGAGGGACTCACCGGGCAGAGGCCCTTCGGGGGGGAGAGCGTCTATCAGGTGCTCGACGCCATCCGGCACCAGGAGCCCGCGCCCGTGCGCTCGCTGGCGCGGTCCCGCTCCCGCGACGCCCAGTCGGTGGTCGAGCGCGCCATGGCCCGGGATCCGGACCAGCGCTACCCGACCGCCCTGGAGCTGGCGGGCGATCTGGCGGCCCTCGCCGAGCGACGGCCCACCCTGGCCCGCGCCACGCGAGCGGGGTGGTTCGGCCGGCTCCGACGCGGCCTGCGCCGGCTGGCCAGCGGCCGGCCGCTGGACTACCGCTCGCGGCGCACCCTCTGGGGGCTCCCCCTGATGCACGTCTGCCTCGGACCGCGGCGCACGCTGGGGCGCCGCGGGGTGGCCCGAGGCTGGATCGCCGTGGGAGACGTGGCCCTGGGAGGCGTCGCCTTCGGGGGTGTCTCCGTGGGCGTCTTCTCCTTCGGCGGGCTCGCGGCGGGGCTCCTGGTCCTGGGAGGGCTGGCCCTGGGCCTGGCCCCCACGGGGGGCATGGCGGTCGGCGGGCTCGCCCAGGGAGGCTTCGCCGTGGGTCACACCGCGGTCGGCGGCGGGGCGGTGGGGATCTACGCCTATGGCGGAGGGGTCACCGGCCGCTACGCGGTGGACGGCCAGGGCCGGCGCGATCCCGAGGCCATGGAGTGGGGCGAGAAGCTCGAGCCCTTCAGCCCGCTCCTGGGCGCCGTGCTGGACGCGGCCCGCCGGAGATCCGATCCGCGACTGGAGGGTGAGGACCCGTAGCGCAAGACGCGGGCCCCCCGATCGCGACCGGCGCGACCGGAGGGCCCGCGAGAGCGCGCGCCTGGGGCGGCGGCGTCAGGGCTGGATGACGCCCTGCACCGCGTCGGACAGACCGGTCTTGTAGGGCATGGAGGCGGGATCCCGGTACCAGTACTGGAGGGCGACCGTCGCGCCGGCCACCAGCTGGGGATCGACGCCGCTGGAGATCCGGGCGCCGAAGTCGTACTGGTAGGTCCCGGTGCAGCCGCCGGTGCCCCCGGAGTTCTGCACCGAGGTCCGCTTGATGGGGGGCTGGACGCACAGCCAGCCGCCCTGGAAGGGCGTGGCCGCCGGGGCCAGGCCGTAGAACAGCAGGCCGTTCTTGCCGGCCACGATGTTGCTGGCGTCCACGTCGAAGCTGCCGGGCCCGCCGCTGGCGCTGGGCCCGCCGGTGAAGGAGATCGCGGGGTAGCACAGCACCGAGTTCAGCTTGGCGGTGCAGTAGATGAACGCGCCGCAGGGGTTGGCGCACAGGCCCTTGGGACTGGCCAGGGCGGCGTGCCAGCCGGAGTGGTTGCTGCCCGTGCCGTGGTTGGCTCCGTAGGGGGGCGAGGTGCTGCAGCCCCCGTGGGTGTGCACGCCGATGGCCTCCCCGGTGTCGTCCCAGATGACCGGCGAGCCCGAGCTGCCTCCGGTGGTGTCGACCGTGTACCTCACCGTCGTGCCGGTGAAGGAGTAGTAGGGGCCGCTGTTGGTTTGCTGGACCTGGTTGTGCGTCGGGGGAGTGGAGTCGGTGCCGTGCCCGGTGATCCGGATGGTGTGGCTGGAGCTGTAGGCCGGCGGGCTGGAGCGCAGCGTGAACCAGGAGCCCTGGGCCTGCGCCGGGGTGAGACCGGTGATCGAGTTGGGATGCAGGCCGTAGTAGCACCAGTCGTTGCCGATGCCGCTGTAGGTGTACTGGATCGAGGCGCTCTGGACCGAGTACTGGTCCTGCGGTCCCGGGTGGTTGAGGCTGCCGCTGCCGCTGGAGAGCGGGACGTTGAATTCCGCGATGCTGCTGCCGGAGGGAGCACAGTGGCCCGCGGTGATCATGCAGTGGTTGCAGTCGTCGATGATCCAGGTGGTGCAGCCGTTGCTCAGGCGGGCGACCCGCTGGTCATAGGAGAGGATGCGGTCGTCGGACCCGCAGATGGTCTCGGGGGGGGAGGGCTGGATCTCCGCCAGGATGCTCTCGGTGACCAGGCGGTTGGGACCGGTGTAGGGCCAGGCCACGATCTCCACCTGGATGGTGTCGCCGTTCAGGTAGCAGGTGGAGTCCACCCACTCGCGGGCCTGCCGGGGATTCAGCTCCTGGACCAGGCCGTCCCTCCAGGAGGTGACGCGCAGGATCGACTCGGTGCCGAGCGTCTCGTCGCCGCTGAGCTGCACCTCCTCGAAGAAGAGCCGCAGGGCGGTGGCGCCCTCGACGTAGATCGGGAAGGAGGCGATGACCTGCCGGCCGCTCAGGGTGTTCTCCACGACACCGGTGTCGTGGTGGTAGCGCATCTGGATGCTCTCGGGGGGCTGCACTTGCGCGGAGGCGGCACCCGAGAGGACCCCGATCAGGAGCGCACCCAGCCAGGGAGCGCGGGAGGGGGGGCGAGTGGTGGGGGGATGCATGTCGTTCCTCTCCTCGGAGGTGGGGTGTTGGCCAGTGTGTGTGTGCTCGGATCGGATGCGGCGCGCCGAGGCCCGGAGCGCCGCCTGCTCGGGTCTTCCCCTCCTGCTAGGGGGCGATGGTGCCCTCGACGGCGTTGCTCAGGCCGATGGGGAAGGGGCTGGAGGCCGGGTCGCGGCCCCAGTACTGCGCGTAGAAGGCCTCCCCGACCGCGAGACCGGGGTCGACGCCGGAGGAGATGAGGCCGCCGAAATCGTAGCTGTAGGTGCCCGAGCAGTCGTCCGGGGGCGGGTTGCCCCCCGAGTTCTGCACCGAGGTGCGCCGCAGGGGGGGCTGCACGCAGAGCCAGCCGCCCTGGAAGGGCAGGGACGCCGGCTGGTAGCCGTAGAACAGCATGCCGTTCTTGTTGTTGATGAAGTTGCTGGCGTCGATGTCGAAGCTGCCGGGGCCGCCGCTCATGCTGGGGGAGCCGCTGGTCGAGATGGCCGGCACGCAGCCCTGGGAGTTGGTCTTGCCGGTGCCGTAGAGGGTCAGGGGGCAGGTCTGCGCGCAGACCCCCTGAGGGAAGTTGACGAAGGCGATGAAGCCGGGGTGGTTGTAGCCGGTGCCGTGGTTGCCCTCGATGGGCGGCGAGGTGCTGCAGCCGGCGTGGGTATGCACGCCGATGGCCTGGCCGGTGTCGTCCCAGATGACCGGCGAGCCGGAGTTGCCGCCGGTGGTGTCGACGGTATACCGCAGGGTGGTGCCGTAGTGGTCGTAGTAGGGCCCCGAGTGGGTCTGCTGCACCTGGTTGTGGGAGGAGGGCGTGCTGTCCGTGCCGTAGCCGGTGATGCGGATGGTGTGGGCCGGGTCGTGGGCCGGCGGGATGGCGAGCTGGAACCAGGCGCCCTGGGCCTCCACCGGGGTCAGACCGGTGACCGTGTTGGGGTGGCACCCGAAGACGCCGTAGTCGTTGCCCACACCGCCGTAGACCGACTGGAAGGAGGCCGGATCGACCGAGTACTGATCCTCCGGGCCGGGGTGGTTCAGGCTGCCGCCGCTGCCGGACAGGGGCACGTTGAACTCCGCCACCGTGAAGCCGCCGAAGGAGAAGCAGTGCCCGGCGGTGATCAGGCAGTGGTTGCAGTCGTCCATGATCCAGCCGGAGCAGCCCACGTTCAGCAGCCGGGCGACGCGCGGATCGGAGGACAGGACCCGGTCGTCGGTCGGACCGCACTGCGACTTGGCGGTGGTCGGGACCATCTCGGCCAGGACCTTCTGCATGCTCAGGCTGCTGGGACCGGTGTAGGGCCAGGCCACGATCTCGACCTGGACGCTGTCCCCGTTGAAGTAGCAGCTCGTGTTCCGCCACTCGGCCACCTGCCGGGCGTTCAGCTCCTGCACGCGCCCGTCGAGCCAGGAGGTGAGGCGCAGGATCGACTCGTTCCCGATGGTCTCGTCCCCGCTGAGCCGGACCTCGTCGAAGGTGAGCCTCAGCGCCGTGGCGCCCTCGACGTAGACCGAGAAGGAGGCCAGCACCTCGCGGCCCGATCCGGTGTTCTCCAGCGCCCCCGTCTCATGGTGGTACCCCAGCTCGATGCTCTCGGGGGGGCTGACCTGGGCCTCCGCGGGGCCGGCGGCGCCCAGCACGAGGGCGGCGAGGGCCGGCGCGAGGGCCAGCGGGGCGGCGAGAGTCCTCATATCCAATCTCCCGGATGTGTAGCTCGGTGATGCGGGAACCCCAGTCTGCGGCAATAGGGACGCGCCCATGCCCTACCGGTGTTCCCTAGCAATACTCCACCGGTCTCCGGGAGCGGTCAAGCGGGACCGCCCGGCGAGTTCCCCGGACCGGAGGCCGGCGGCCCCTAGTCGTCGTCCGGGGGGGGTGGATCGCCCTTTTCGGCCCCGGCAGTCGGGGGGGGATCCTGTCCGCCCCTCGCGGCCCGACGCGCCGCCTGCCTCGCGGCCCGCTTGACCTCCTGTTCCTCGAGCCACTCCGCGTGGCGCGCCTGGACGGACCCCGGGTCGCCGGGATCCCCCTCCGCCCCGACCGAGGCCGAGCCCTCGCCGCCCCCGGCCGGGGGCTCGCCCGGGTCCTGGCCGGCCTTGCCCGACGCCCTCCTGGAGGCCCGCTTGGCCCGCTCCTCGAGCCACTCCGCGTGGCGGGCCGGGATCAGCTCCGGATCGTCGGTGACCGCCCCGTCCCGCGGGTCCACCGGGAGATCCGCTCCCTCGGGGGCGGCGGGATCGGCCCCGGCGGGCGGGCCCTCGGCGGCCTGCCGGGCCTTCTCGGCCTGGTGCTCACGGAAGCGGGCCTCGCGCTGGGAGAGGGCCCCTTCGGCCGGGATGCCGGCCCCGCGGTCCCCTCCGATCGCCGTCCGCTCGACCGGCGCGCCCTTCCCCGCAGCGGCGCCCGAGCCGGCGGATCCGCCCTCCGCCCCGCGCTCCGCCGCCGGCTCTCCCGCGCGGCCGCCCGCGGCTCCCCGGGCTCCCGGGCGGGCGTCGCCGCCGGGCCGGCCCGCGGGCGTGCTGGAGATGCCGTACACCTGGTGGCCCGTGCCATCGCTCAGGGCCATCTCGGTGCTCTCGCCGCGCGACTCGACCCGGAAGGCGGGCGAGCCCTGGAGGGTCGCCAGGACCAGGGAGGAGCCGAGCTTCTGGGCGCGCAGATCGGCGGCCGTGCGGCCGGCCAGGTTGCGCATCGTCAGCGCGCCGCCCAGGGCGTTGGACCCCGCGCTCAGGGCGGGCTTGCGCTCCTTCGATCCCGGCCGGAAGAACTCGATGGTCCCGCCCTTCTCCCCGGCCTCCAGGCGGGCGACGGCCCGACTGCGCTGGTTCTGGAGCTCGATCACCGCTCCGTTCAGCACGGGCTGGGCCACCAGACGGCCGGCGCCCATGGCGCCTCCCATCTCCAGCCGTCCCCCCTCCTGATCGGCCGCCAGCGAGCCGCACTCGCGACCGCGGTCGTTCCACAGCCGGAGCCCTCCGCCCCCGGCCGCGGACTCCAGGGCGGCCGTCTGGCGCCCCTCGGCGTTGTGGAGCCGAAGCGTCCCGCCCCGGGGACCATCGGCGAGTCCGAGCACCGGATCGCCGGCGTGGTTGCCGACCTGGAACGAGCCGCCCTCGGGGCCCACCTCGAGCGTGGCGATCCTCTGCCCGACGTCGTCGAAGAGCTCCAGGGCGCCGCCGTGCACGCTCGAGCGGGCCTCGAGCGCGACCTGCCCGGCGTCGTCGATGATCTGGAAGCGCCGAGCCTTCAGGAGCAGGCTCACGTCCTGGTGGGAGGCGGCGCCCAGGCCGGCGACGATCGCCAGCGCGAGGACCAGTCCGAGGCCGCGACGGCGGCCGCGACCCTCGGCGGCGCGCAGGCGCTCCTCGAGGGCTTCCAGGCGGGATTCGAGAGAGGGAGTGGAGACCATGGCATGAACCCGGGGGAGCGGGAGTCGGAGGCCGGTGCGGGAGCCAGGGGCCCCGCGGGCCGGCGGGGGGGGCGGGCTGGACGGCCCGCTGCCCAAATGCTCCCCCGACCGCGGCAGCCCGTCAAGCCGGACCGGAGGCCCTTGTCGGGGAGTCGGCGCCGGGGGACCGCGCGGGCGGCCGGGAGGGCCCCGGCTACCCGTTCCCGTACTGGCGGACCAGCTTGCCCAGCTCGATTATGGCCCGCGCGTGCATCATGCGGGCCGCGGCCGCGCTGGGCCGCCCGCTCTCCTCGGCCACCGACTCCCAGCAGGCTCCGGCGTAGTTGCGCAGGAGGATCAGCTCCCGGTACTCCTCGGGGAGCTGGTGGATGCACTGCTCCACGATCTCGATCTGCTCGGCCTCGGCCAGGTGGTCCAGCGCCGGGGTGGACTCCGCCATGAAGTGCACCGGGAGCGGCTGGTGCGAGTGCGAGCCCAGGGTGCTGGGC
Organism: uncultured Planctomycetaceae bacterium; assembly: GCA_964615935.1. Classification (GTDB taxonomy): domain Bacteria; phylum Planctomycetota; class UBA1135; order UBA1135; genus CAZTTG01. The sequence goes on from CAZTTG010000090.1 coordinate 7,656, forward strand.
AGGGGGACCTCGAGTCGCCGATCGCGCTTCTTCGCGCCGTGGTAGTCGGCCGCCGCGATGATCTGGCGCTCGGCCAGCTTGGACAGCCAGTTGATGAGGCTGGCCTCGTCGCGCATCTCGAAGGCCTCGAAGGACTGGACCGCGGCGATGAAGGTCTCCTGGAGGATGTCCGCGGACTCGAGCGAGAACCGGAGCTGCCGGCCGAGGCGCAGGCGCACGATCCGCCGCACGCGCTCGTAGTAGCGCTCGAACAGGCGATTGAGGGCCTGCTGCTCGCCGCCCTGGGCCTGGCGCACCAGGTCCAGCGAGACGGTGATGTCGGGCGATTCGCCCGGATCCTCGGAGCCGTGTCGGGGGCTGGGTTTCAAGGGCTGCTGGCGCCGACTCGGGGCTCGGCGCTCCCGGGACAGCGTAATGGATCCGGCCGGGACCATCCACGGATCGGTGGGGGGGAAGGCGATCGAGCCCTCCGGTCGGACGGGGTGGCCCGGACCCCGCCCCCGGTTCGACCGGGAGGCGGGCCCCGTCCCCGCCGGCGCGCGAGGCCGCGGCCGGGAAGGCCGCAGGGGGTCGGACCGCGGGTCCGTCCCCGGCCGGGCGGAGCGGAGCCGCGGATGGGGTTCAGCTCACCGGGGTTTCCGAACGAAAGCAGGGACGCCCCGCCTCCCGCGGCCAGCCTCGAGCCCAACACGGGCCCTCTCTGCGCCGTAGGGGGTTCCCACGGGCCCGCTTGGTGCGTGAGATGCCCGATTGCTAAGGTGACCCAGATGAGCAGCATCACCCCCATTCGCCTCGCCATCCTGGCCCTGGCCGCGGTCCCGGCCGCGGTGATCGCCCAGGAAGAGCCCCCGGCCTCCCCCCTCCAGGACGAGACTCCCGAGGCCCCGGCGCCGGCGCCGGCGGAGGAACGGGACCGCGCCTTCCGCGAACAGGAGGGGGAGTTCCTGGTCTTCACCCTGCCCGATGGGCAGACCCGGGCGGCCGAGGGACCGGTGGTCCGGGGCCGGCGCCACGGGATCTGGCGGCTGTACTGGAGCGACGGCGGCGTGCGCGGGGAGGGTCGCTTCGAGGGCTACGTGCGCACCGGGCCCTGGGCCTTCTGGCGCAGCGACGGCACCCTCCAGGAGTACGGCGCGTTCCAGCGGGACAAGAAGGACGGGCCCTGGCTCTTCCTGCACCGCGACGGGACCCTCCAGAAGTCCGGCTCCTTCCGCACGGGGAAGCAGCACGGCGACTGGCTCTACCGCCGCGTCGACGGGACCCTCTCCAGTCAGGGACGCTTCGAGAACGGCAAGAAGGTGGGCCTGTGGACGGACTACTACGACAGCGACAACAAGTGGAAGGAGGGATCCTTCCAGATCGGTCTGGAGGTGGGCGAGTGGCTGTCCTGGTACAAGGACGGGGCCCAGGCCGAGAAGGGCGAGTACCGCTTCGGCCTGCGGATCGGTCCCTGGGAGTCGTGGCACGAGAACGGCAACCTGCTCTCCCAGGGGAACTACGAGCTCGGAGCGCAGGCGGGACCCTGGGTGGCGTGGCACGCGAACGGAAAGAAGGCCTTCGAGTGCGACTGGATCCGCGGCAAGGAGCACGGCCCCTACAAGCGCTGGTTCGCCAACGGCAAGCTCGAGGCCGAGGGCTACTACGAGGAGGGCCAGATGAGCGGCGCCTGGAAGAGGTGGTACCGCTCGGGGCAGCTCCAGAGCGAGGCCGTCTACACCGCCGGGATGATCAACGGATCCACCACCGGCTACTTCGAATCCGGACAGAAGTCCTACGAGGGGACCATGCGTGCGGGCAAGCGTGAGGGCTCGTGGAAGTCCTGGCGCGAGGACGGCACCCCCAACGAGGGCCAGACCGGAACCTACCGCAACGGCAAGAAGGTCGGCTGACCGACCGCGCCCCGCGCCGCCCGCCCGACGCCAGCACCCCACCGACCCTGGAGCCCGCCGTGAGCCCCCGAATCGCCCTCCCCGCCATCCTGGCCATCGCCCTGCCGACCCTGGCCGGACCTTCGCCCCGTCCCGCCGACGAGATCGGCTTCCAGCCCGCCCCGGGCACCGCGCTGCAGAAGATCTTCCGGACCTACCACGAGCTCAGCCTGGAGCAGATCGCGCGCGCCATCGGCTCGGGCCAGTTCATGGCACGGGACCTGGGCGGCTTCATCTCCACCGAGGAGCTGATCGTCGTCCATGACCAGTACCGGGTCATGGGGCCGGGACGGCCGGACTCGCTCCTGCGGACCTACCAGCACGTGCGGGCCAAGGGCAAGGCGACCCTCACCGGGCCCAAGGGCTCGAAGCTGGAGGACCTCTCCGCCTCCGGCAGCCCCTTCGAGCTGCGCCGCGTGCTCTTCTCCTGGATCGAGGAGGAGGGCCAGCACGCCCGCCGCTTCGACGGGGTGGACGGCCCCGAGGACATCCTGCTGGACGCGCGCGAGGACATGGACGCGCGCAGCGCGCTCCCCGCCGGCCCGGTGGAGGTGGGCGACACCTGGCAACTGGATCAACGACAGCTCGGGATTCTGCTGGCCCCCGGCGGGGACCTGAAGCTCATCCCGCGCAAGTTCTCCGAGTTCGCCCGCACCATGAAGCTCGGCTGCGGGGGCAGCCTGTGGGACATCCTGGGCCCCGATACCGTGGGCTCGGCCACCTGCCGGTACGCGGGGGTGCGCGAGGAGGAGGGCGTGCCGGTGGCGGTCATCGAGATCAGCGAGCTGGTGCTCAGCTCGATCAAGGACCAGACCGCGGCCTTCGAGGACTCGATGCCCACCAGCGAACGCCAAGAGCCCGGCTTCCTGGAGCAGGTGGTGGTGGACTTCTCGGTGGTGGGGGGCGGGGAGATCCTGTGGAACCAGGAGGCCGGCCACCTCCACTCCATGTCCATCCAGGGCGAGGAGAGGATCTCCCTGACGGTCACCAAGACCTTCCTCGACACCGAGGAGCCCTACAACATCGTCGAGCGCAGCGCCATGAGCGGCGGGCTGACGATGGAGGTGGAGTGCAAGACGGCTCCCCCGGCGGAGGAGGATCCCTTCTCCGGCAAATAGCGGCCCCCGGGGATCGTCGCGGGCGGAAGGGGGGAGGCGGGCTCGGCCGCCGACGGGGGCGCTCCCTCCCCGACCCGCGGTGGGGAGCGGGGCGGGACCCGCCGCCCGGGGAGGGGCCGGCCCGGCCGACGCGCCGGGCATTGTCGGGGATTAATCGGCTCTTTGGCGAGTGCCGCGCCTGGAGACCCGTCTCCACGATAGACTACTTCCTAGGATCGTGCTGCGCCCGGGACCTCAGGAGCCCGGGTTTTCGTCGTCGTCGCAGCCCCCCCTCTGGACCTCTACAGGAATGCATCAGGAGATGAGTATCAAAACAATCGCGTTCAGCCTGCCGGTGGCCTGCCTCGTCCTCGCGGCAGGCGCCACCGCGCAAATCCCCGACATCGTGATGGCCGAGACCACCCAGGACCAGATCGTCCTGTTCCAGGATCTCGACGACAGCGGCTACTTCGACGCCGATATCGAGGTCGTCGCCCTCTACAACGATGGGATGGGCGGCACCAACTTCTCCAGCCCGCGCGACGTGATGGTGCGCAAGGAAGGCGGAGCCCCGGTGGCCTACTGGGTCGACACCGGCCAGGACCAGCTCTTCCGCGGCGAGGATCTGGACGCGAACGGCGTCATCGATCTGGGTGAGGAGACCTTCTTCTACACCTACGGCGCGGCCAGCCCCGATGGCCTGGCGCTGACCGACGACGGAGCCGTGTGGCACTGCTCGGACGGCGACACCAACCAGGGCATCTGGCGCTCCTATGACGCCGACAGCAACAAGACCGCCAACGATCCGGGCGAGACCGTGCTGCTGATCGACGGCACCGTCAACCACACCATCGAGCAGTCCATCGGCGCCCCGGTCTCGGCCTTCATGGGCGACATCCTGCGCATGACCGACGTCGGCAACGGGATCGTGGCCTTCACCAGCTACACGGACTCGGCGCACTTCCGCTTCGAGGACAAGAACGGCGACGACGACGTGGTCGACGCCGGCGAGTCCATCCTGTTCCTGAACGCCACCGGCGAGAACCCCTCCTTCGACTGGAACCCGGACTTCGCCGGGGCGGTGATGGGATCCGATCCGCGCAGCCTGGTGGTCGACCCCGTGGCGGTCACCAACGGCTGGCTCAGCCGCGTGGCCTCCCAGGACGAGGGCGGGGCCGAGATCGTCTACCTGGGCTGCGACTCCTCCAGCACCAGCGCCTACTCGCAGAACCAGTACGGCGAGTACATCAACGGCCTGATCTTCCGCTGCGAGGACCTCAACCTGGACGGCGACGCCAACGACGCCGGCGAGGTGACCACCTTCTACGACGGCTCCGAGCTCTCGGGGCTGGGCGTCGAGGTGCTGGAGAAGATCATCGGCATCCACTGCTTCGGCGGGGAGATCTTCGTGTGCGAGCTGAACGCCAACTCGACCCCGCAGTTCCACCGCTTCCGGGACCTGAACGGCGACAACGACGCCATGGACACCGGTGAGCAGACCCTGCTCCTGTGGGACGCCAGCTCGCTCTTCCCGGCCGGCGTGTTCTTCAACGGCGGCGCCTTCGTCTACGAGATCGGCGCCAACGAGCACCTGGCCTGGGACACCGGCCCGACCTGCCCCCCGCCGGTGGTGTACTGCACCGCGAAGATGAACAGCCTGGGCTGCACCCCGGCCATCGGCTACACGGGCAGCCCCAGCCTGACCGATCCCAACACCTTCGACATCAACGCGGTCAACATCATCAACAACAAGCCGGGCATCCTCTTCTACGGCTACTCCCCGGCGGCCATCCCCTTCCAGGGCGGATTCCTGTGCGTGCAGCCGCCCATCAAGCGGACTCCGCCGCAGTCGTCGGGCGGGAACCCGCCGCCCCCGGACTGCTCGGGGACCTACCACTACGACATGAACGCGCGCATCCAGAGCGGCGTCGACCCGGCCCTGCAGGTGCTGGGCGTCAAGGTGTACGCCCAGTACTGGTCGCGGGATCCCCAGGATCCCCACACCACCAACCTCAGCGACGCGCTGGAGTTCGAGATCTGTCCGTGAGCGCCGGCACAAACCGGTGATGTGTAGGGAATGAGAGAGTCCTACGGTGAAGGCCCAGCCAGCCACACCGACCCCGAGTCATGCGGCGTGCCCCGTAAGGGTCACGGCGAAGCGTTGACAGGGGCACTTGCAGGCTCGGCATTGAGCCGCGAAATCTCGAGAGTCTGGGGTGCCGACGCAGTACGGACATGCGGAAGGCAACACGGTCAGGCTCGTCAAGGCGAGAGCCTGGCCGACCCCACGCGGTCTGAGACCCCTGCATGCAAGGAAACACATCACGCGGGAGCCGGGAGATCCCGCCCTCGGCCTGGTGAGATGGTCACGAGGTCCGCGACGTGAATCCCGGAGGGAACAAGACGTCGATGCACGAGGGTGGGAAGTCGGACGGGTCCGTAGTACCTGAGAAGTCTCCGAACAAAGGGTGCGGTGAGCCGCGCTCGGCGGAGGGGATGGAGGGAAGGGACCCGGCCAAAGGGAACCCGAGTCAGCCGATCAGGCACCGGACACAGAGCCGGGCGCGTCTGCAACAGGCGCTGGCGCGGGTACGACGGGCAGTCCAGAAGGACAGGGGGCTGCGGCTGAGTGCACTCTGGCACCACGTCGAAGACCTTGACCGCCTGCGGGAGGCTTACTTCAGCCTCGAGCACAAGAGCGCGCCGGGGGTGGACGGGGAGACGTGGCAGCACTACGGCGAGGACCTGGAGAGCCATCTCCAAGACCTCTCGGAGCGCCTGAAACGCGGAGCGTACCGAGCGAGACCGGTTCGCAGAGCCTTCGTACCCAAGGACGACGGGCGAGAGCGCCCGATCGGAGTGCCCGTGCTGGAGGATGGGAAACGGACCGTGGCGCGGGAAGGGACACCGCAGGGAGGGAGCATCAGCCCCCTGCTCGCGAATATCTACCTGCACTTCGTGTTCGACGTGTGGGCCGACGCGTGGAGGAACAAACGAGCGAGCGGTGACGTGATCATCGTGCGTTTCGCCGACGACTTCATCGTGGGCTTCCAGCATCGTGAGGACGCCGAGCGGTTTCGGGCGGAGCTGACGGATCGATTCCGCCGCTTCAACCTGGAGCTGCACCCCGACAAGACGCGCTTGATTCGCTTTGGTCGCTTTGCGGCCGGGGATCGCCAACGACGTGGCGAGGGGAAACCGGAGACCTTCGACTTCCTGGGTTTCACGCACATCTGTGGGGAGACCAGAAGCGGGGCCTTCCAGGTGGTGCGCCGAACCATGCGGAAACGGCTGAGGACCAAGCTGCGGGCCGTGAAGGTCGAGCTCCACAGGCGCATGCACGATCCCATCACCGAGGTGGGTGCCTGGCTGAGAAGCGTTGTCGACGGGCACGCCAATTATTACGGCGTGCACGGCAACGGCGCGGCCTTGAAGGCCTTTCGCAACCAGTCCCTGGTCCTGTGGCATCGCGCCCTCTCGCGGCGCAGCCAAACGGGCTACGTGTCCTGGAAGCGTATGTACGGCCTGGCCAAACGCTGGCTCCCTTCGCTCCGCGTCCGGCACCCCTGGCCCGAGGAACGCCTGTGCGTCAAAACCTGAGGCAGGAGCCCAGTGCGGGAAAACCGCTCGCTGGGATCTGTACGGGGGGCGCCCCGCAAGGGGTGTCCCTACCGTGACAAGGTCCCGACCGGCGAATCGACGAATCCGACCCACCCACGAGACCCACGCAATGACCGCCATGGCCGAGACCCTGAGCTTCAAGGCCGAGGTCCAGGAACTCCTGGATCTCATGGTCCACTCCCTGTACTCCCACCGCGAGATCTTCCTCCGCGAGCTGATCTCCAACGCCTCCGACGCGCTGGACAAACGCCGCGTCGAGGGCCTGAAGAGGCCCGAGCTGGCGGAGGGTTGGGGCGAGCCCGCCATCACCATCGAGGTCGATGCGGACCAGCGCCGGCTGTCGGTGCGCGACAACGGCATCGGCATGAGCCGCGAGGAGATCATCGAGGACCTGGGCACCATCGCCCGCTCGGGCACCCGGCAGTTCCTGAGCGAGCTCCGCCAGGCGGAGGCCGTGGATCGGCCGCAGCTCATCGGCCAGTTCGGGGTGGGCTTCTACTCCAGCTTCATGGTGGCCGAGGAGATCTCCGTCGAGAGCCGCCGCGCCGGCGAGGCGGAGGGCGTGTGCTGGCGGTCGCAGGGAGGCGGACGCTTCACCGTGGACGAGGCCGAGGAGCTCCCGGTGGGCACCTGCGTGAGCCTGAAGCTCAAGGCGCCCGCCGAGGAGGAGGGCGAGACCGGGCAGGACTTCACCAGCCCCTACGTCCTGCGCGCCCTGGTCAAGAAGTACTCGGACTTCGTCGAGTACCCGATCCAGATGAGGGCCGCGCTCTTCGAGACCCCCTCCGAGGACCGGGAGGTCGACCCGGAGGAGCTCAGCGTCCTCAACTCGCGCAAGCCCTTGTGGGCCCGCCCCAAGGACGAGGTCAGCGCCGAGGAGTACCTCGAGTTCTACCGCCACGTGGCCCACCACTGGAAGGAGCCGCTCGAGACCATCCACTTCCACGCCGAGGGGGCCAGCGAGTACGCCGCCCTGCTGTACGTCCCCGCCGAGCGGCCCTTCGACCTCTACGAGCCCTCCCGGGAGAAATCGCGGGTGAGCCTCTACGTCAAGCGGGTCTTCGTGATGGCCGACTGCGAGGACCTGATGCCCCCCTGGCTGAGGTTCGTGTGCGGGGTGGTGGACGCCGAGGACCTGCCCCTCAACGTCTCGCGCGAGATCCTGCAGCAGAACCGCATGGTGGCGCAGATCCGCAAGCGCTGCTCGAGGAAGGTCCTGGACGCCCTGGGGTCCATGCTGGCCGAGGATCGCGAGCGCTACTCCGTCTTCTGGGGGGCCTTCGGCGTGGTGCTCAAGGAGGGCATCGTCCTCGACGCCGACCACTCCGAGGCGGTGGCCGACGTCTCCCTCTTCGAGAGCACCCGCGAGGGCGGCCCCTGGACCCTGAAGGAGTACGTCGAGCGCATGGACGAGGGCCAGGAGGAGATCTGGTACCTGACCGGCGAGGACCCCGGGAAGCTGGGGAGCTCGCCCCACCTGGAGGCCCTGGCGGCTCGGGGCTTCGAGGTCCTCCTCCTCAGCGATCCGGTGGACGAGTGGGTCGTCCAGCGGCTGCCCGAGTACCAGGGCAAGAAGCTGAGGCCCGTCGACCGCGGCGACGTGGAGCTCGACTCCGAGGAGGACCGCTCGGCGCGCCAGGAGCGCCAGAAGGAGCTCGAGAGCCTGCTGGCGGCCCTGGAGGCGGGTCTGGTCGACGAGGTCCAGGCGGTGCGCTTCTCCAGCCGGCTGACCGACAGCGCCGCCGTGCTGGTCACGGACGAGGCGTCCCCGGGCCCCCACATGGAGCGCCTCATGCGGCAGGCGGGCCAGGAGGTCCCCGCGCCCAAGCGCATCCTGGAGCTGAACCCCGACCACGAGCTGATCGGCAAGCTGAAGGCCATCTACGACGAGGACGTGGGCTCTCCGCGGCTCAAGGACTTCGGGCAGCTCCTCTACGGGCAGGCCCTGCTGACCGAGGGCTCGCCCCTGCCCGAGCCGGCGCGCTTCGCGCGGCTGGTCACCGAGCTCATGGTGAAGGCCACCTGAGCGGGCCGCGGGCTCCCCGGCGGACTCAGGCGCGGGCCTTCGCCGCTCGACCGGACTGCTTGCGGTGCTCGCGGCGGGCGGTGGGGATCCAGCGGTCGCGGCGCATGCGATCCACGCCGACGTGGATCCTCTCGGACAGCCGCTGAAGGCCCTCGGAGTCCAGCCCGAGCAGGTCCCGGTAGGTGCGCACGCCGGCGCGGTTGAGGGTCTTCTCCAGGGCCGGGCCGATGCCCTTGATCACCTGGAGGTCGTCGCGGGCGCGGGCGGGCCGGGCCTTGGGGGCGGCGGTCGCCTTGCCCCGGGCCTGGGTCTTCTCGGTGGTCGCCAGCTTCCTGGACAGGCGGTTGCGCTCGAGCTGCTCGACCTTGGCGCGGGAGCTCAGGGCGGCCAGGCGCTGGCGCAGGTCCGCGACCTCGGCCTTGCGCCGCTCGATGTCCTTCTTCGCGCCGGCCAGCCGGCCCTCGCGGACCTCGATCGACTTCTCCGCGCGGCTCAGGCGGCCCTTCACGCCCCTCAGCTCGGTGCGAGCCTCGCTCAGGGCCGGCTGGAGGGGCTCCAGCCGGGCCAGGCGCTTCTGCAGCCGGCCCAGCTCGGCGCCGCTCTGCGTCACGTGCTCGGTGTGCTGCCGGACCAGGTCGGCCAGGCTCTTCTCGCGCTCGGCGAGCTTGGCGGGAACCGGCGAGAGCGCCTTCACCCGCTTCTTGAGCTCGACGATCTCGGCCCGGCTCTTCTCGGTCAGCGCCCGGTGCTGCTCGTCCAGGCTCTGGCGCTGGGTCTCGCTCTCGGCGAGCTGCTTGGGCAGGGGATCGAGCTCGCCGACGCGCTGGCGCAGGCGGTCGATCTCGGCCTGGGCGCGCTGCTGCTCCCGGCGGTGCTCCTTTTCCAGCTCGTCCACCTTGCGCTCGGTCTCGTTCAGCTGGTCGGGGAGGGGATCGAGCTCCTCGAGCCGGTGGCCCAGGCGCTCGGACTCCTCCCGGGTCCCCGCGAGCTGGCGCTCGAGGTCGGCCAGGCGCCGCTCGCGCTCGGCCAGCCGCTCCTCGAGGGGCTCCAGCTCGGCCACCCGGTCGCCCAGCCGGGCGATCTCGGCCTGGCTCTGCTCCACGTGGCCGCGGTAGACCTCCTCCAGGTCGGCGAAGGCCTTCTCGCGCTCGGCGATCTTCACGGGCAGCTCCTCGAGGTGCCCCAGCCGTTCGCTGAGCTGTCCCACCTCGCCCTCGCGCTGCCCCAGCTCGCGCTCGCGGACGGCGATCTGCTGGCTCAGGGGTGAGAGCTCCTCGATCCGCACCTCCAGGCGCTTCACGGCCTCGTCCCGCTCCCGCTCGAGCCCGCGGCAGCGCTCCTCCCACTCGAGCAGGCGCCCCTCGCGCTCGCTCAGGTGGTCCCCCATGGGCCGCAGCTCGCGCAGCTCCCGCTCCTGCAGCTCGATCGTCTCCTGCGAGCCCGTCTCGAGCTCCGCGTGCCGCTGGCTGAGCTCGGTGAGCTCCTCCTCGCGTTCTCCGAGCTGCCCCTCCAGGACGGGGATGCGCTCGGCCTCGCCCTCCAGCTCGTCGATGCGCGCCTCGCGGGCGGCGAGCTCGAGGCGCGTCTCGCCCAGCTCGCCCTCGACCGCGGCGATGCGCTCGTCGCGCGCCGCGAGCTGCGCCCGACCCTCGTCGCGCTCCTGAGCCAGGGCCTGGAGGCGCTCCTGGGACTGGTGGATCCGATCCTGGCCCTCCTCGATCGAGGCGCGCGCGCCCTCCAGCTCCTCCTCGAGGGAGGCGGTGGCCGCGGCGCGCTCGGTGAGCTCGCGCTCCAGGGGCTCGATGCTCGCGACTCTCTGGCGCAGAACCTCGATCTCGGCCAGGCCCTCGGCGAGCCGTTTCCGCTCGGCCTCCAGCTCGCCCGACAGCCGCTGCTCGCGCTCGTCCCGCCCGGCGAGCTCCTGGCGGAGGCTCTCCATCTCGGCGAGGCCCGCGCGCAGCTCGGCCTCCTCCCCCTCGCGGCTGAGGAGCTCGGCTCGCAGCCCCTCCGCCTCGCCGCGCAGCCCGGCCTCGCGGGCCTGGCCCTCCTCCAGGCTCGAGCGCAGCTTGGGGATCTCGCCGAGCTGCTCCTGGAGCTGCCCGGCCTCCGTGCACCAGCGCTCCCGCTCGGCCCGAGTCCCCTCGAGCTCCTCCTCGAGGTGGGCGGCGTCGGCCCGCCGCAGCGCCAGCTCCTGCTCGAGGGGCTCCAGCCGCTCGGCCGCGGCCGCGGCCTGGCGTAGCTCGGCCCCCTGCCGCTCCAGCTCCTGGCGGGCCTGCTGGTGGGCGGCGCGGCCCTCCTCCAGCTCGACGTCCCGCCGCTCGAGCTCCTCGCGCAGGCCGCCGGCGGCCTGCTCCGACTCCCGGATCCGGTCCTGGAGCTCGGCGATGACTCCCTCGTGGGTGGCGCCCGAGGCCTCCAGGTTCTGGATCTGGTCCCGGCGGGTGGAGAGCTCGCGCTCCACCTCGTCCGCCCGGGCGCTGGCGGTCTCCAGCTTGCCCTGGAGGGTCTGCATGACGGCCGATTGCTGGACCATGGCCTCTTCGGCGGCTCGCAGGTCCTGCTCCGCCAGCTTGACCTTGGAGGTCCAGACTTCGGAGTGGTAGGCGGCGGCGCTCTGGCGGTTCTGCCGGAGGAGATAGGCCAGTCCGCCCGCGAGGGCCAGGCCGTAGCAGAACCAGGCGACATGGGTGTTCAGGAGGTCCAGCAGCCATTCCATAGCGTTCGCCCGGCTTCCCCTCTCTCAGACCAGCGAATCGAGCCCCGAGACCGGTCCGGGGGCCCTCCGCGACTGTTGTAGCGGTCGGGGGAGCCCGCACCCAGCGGAATCTCGGGGCCCGGTCGGGCGGGGCGGCCCCCGCTGGACTTGCGCCCTTCCGATCCCGCTTCCCCCTGGCAGAGGGCTCCCCCGCCGACTACCCTTCCGCGCCATGAGCGCATTCGTGACCCACCTCGAATCCACGGTCGACGGAACGCGGCTCCCCTGCGATCGGCTCCAGGGGACGTATCGCGATCGGCCCCTGTGGGTGCGCTACGACCTGCCGGCCATCGGCCGGGCGGTGACCCGCGAGGACCTCCTCCAGAGGCCGCCCAGCCTGTGGCGCTACCGCGAGCTGCTCCCGGTGGTGCACGACGAGAACGTGGTCAGCCTGGGCGAGGGCATGAGCCCCCTGGTGGAGTGCCCTCGGCTGGGGGCCGAGCTGGGCCTCGACCACCTCCTCATCAAGGACGAGTCGCAGCTCCCCACCGGCTCCTTCAAGGCCCGCGGCCTGGCGATGGCGGTGAGCCGCGCCAAGGAGCTCGGCGCCCGGCGCCTGGCGATCCCCACCGCCGGCAACGCCGGGGGGGCCCTGGCCGCCTACGCCTCGCGCGCCGGCCTGGAGGCCTACGTGTTCATGCCCGCCGACACGCCGCTGGTCAACCGCATCGAGGCGGCCCACGGCGGGGCCAAGGTGTTCCTGGTCGACGGCCTGATCAACGACTGCGGTGCGATCGTGTGCGCGGGCGCCGACCGCATGGAGTGGTTCAACTGCGCCACTCTGCGCGAGCCCTACCGGGTCGAGGGCAAGAAGACCATGGGGATCGAGCTGGCCGAGCAGCTCGGCTGGCGGCTGCCCGACGTCATCCTGTGCCCCACCGGCGGCGGCAGCGGGATGATCGGCATGTGGAAGGCCTTCGCCGAGCTGGGCGAGCTCGGCTGGCTGGAGGACGCCGGTCGGCCGCGCATGTACGCCTGTCAATCGGAAGGCTGCGCGCCCATCGTGCGCGCCTTCGAGCGCGGCGAGCGCTACGCCGAGCCCTTCGAGGGCGCCGACACGGTGGCCAGCGGCCTGCGCGTGCCGGAGGCGGTGGGGGACTTCCTGATCCTGGACGCCATCCGCGCCTCCGGCGGCCAGGCGCGGGCGGCGCCCGAGGGCGAGCTGGTGGAGTGGATGCGCCGCGCGGTTCGCACGGAGGGCATCTCCCTGTGCCCCGAGGCGGCGGCCTGCGTGTGCGCACTGGACCGACTGGTCGCCGAGGGCCAGGTGAGGCGCGACGAGACCGTGGTGGTGTTCAACACGGGAGCCGCTCAGAAGTACGTGGAGGTCCTGGGCAGCGAGCTGCCGCGGATCTCGCCCAACGGGAACGTGGACTGGGACCGGATCGAGGCGAGCTGAGCCCGCCGGGTTTACGCGATCCGAATGCCCGTCGCTTCGCCCCGCGGCTTGTGGGGATGGGGCCGAACCCGTAGAACCGGGCCCCCGGACGCGGCTCCGGCCCTGCCTGGCCGCGGATCCGGGAGCCCATCTCATCCCGCGGAGGAGAATCGATGTCGGGACGCCAGGAACCGGAGGGCGACGGCGCGCGCCTCTCGCGCCGCTCCTTCCTGCGAGGTGCCGGGGGCGTGGCCGCCGGCGGTCTGATCGTCGAGTCGGCGGAGAGGGCGGCGGAGCAGACCGCCGGGCCCGAGCGCCTGAGCGGACGCGTGGAGCTCGAGCTGCGGGTCAACGGCAGCCTCCAGAAGGTCGAGGTCGAGCCGCGCACCACCCTGCTCTCGGCCCTGCGCCACGCCTGCGATCCGCCGCTCACCGGCACCAAGCCGGGCTGCGGCGAGGGGGCCTGCGGCGCCTGCACGGTGCTGCTCGACGGCCGGCCGGCCTACTCCTGCCTGACCCTGGCGGTGGACGCCGCAGGCCGCGAGATCCGCACGGTCGAGGGCCTGGTCGAGGGCGGCGAGCTCTCCGCCGTGCAGGAGGCCATGTGCGAGCACGACGCGCTCATGTGCGGCTTCTGCACGCCGGGCTTCGCCGTCTCTCTCACCGCCTGCCTCGGGGAGAACCCGAAGGCCGGCGAGGAGGAGGTGCGCGAGGCCTGCTCCGGCAACTTCTGCCGCTGCGGGTCCTACCCGCAGATCTTCGAGGCCGCGGCGGCCGCCGGCCGGCGCCTGCAATCGGGGGGAGGTCGCTGATGGCCCGCCGCGAGGAAGAGCTCCGCTGGCCGGAGGACCGCTCCAGCCTGCGGGTGATGAACCGGGAAGTGCGCCGCGTCGAGGCCCCCGACAAGGTCAGCGGCCGGGCGCGCTACACCCACGACGTGCGCCTGCCGGGCATGGTCTATGCGCGCCTTCTCTGCTGCCCCCACCCGACGGCGGAGTACGAGCTCGACCTGGCCGCGGCCGGGGCGATCGAGGGCGTGATCGATGCGCGGCCGCTGGACGAGCTGCAGGGCAGCACCCGCTGGCTGGGCCAGCCCGTGGCGGTGGTGACCGCGACCTCGCCCGAGATCGCCGGGGACGGCGTGCGCGCGATCGAGGCCCGGTGGGGCCCGCTGCCCTTCGCGGTGGACTACGAGGGCGCCCTGCGCGCGGACGCGCCCAAGGTGCACCGGCAGGGCAACGTGAGCCGCTTCACCGAGAGCGGCGATCGGGAGGCCGCCGAGGAGGCGCTGGCCGGCTGCGAGGCGGCGATCAGCGCCACCTACACCGTGCCGGTCGAGCTGCACGACAGCCTGGAGGTCCACGGCGTGGTGGTCGACTACCGCGGCGGGGACAGCGCCACGGTCTACGCCTCCACCCAGGGCGTCTCGGGCGTGCCCGGCGCGGTGGCCCGCGCCCTGGGGCTGGAGGCCGGCGCGATCACCGCCGTCTGCGAGCACATGGGCGGCGGCTTCGGCTCCAAGCTCATGATGGGCGTGGAGGCCTCGGCGGCCGCCCGGGTGGCCAAGGACCTCGAGCGCCCGGTGCACCTGATGCTGACACGCGAGCAGGAGCTCCTGATGACCGGCAACCGCTCGGGCGGGGTGCAGACTCTCCGGGCCGGCGCCGGGGCGGACGGCAAGCTGCGCGCCCTGGTGGCCGAGGTCTCCAAGCTCGGCGGGATCGGCCTGGGCTCCAATCCGGGCCAGCCCTTCTGCTACGAGTTCCCGGCCGAGACCACCTACGCCAGCGCGCGCTCGGTCCTGACGCACACCGACTCCTCGCGGCCCTTCCGCGCGCCCGGTCGGCCCCAGGCCTCCTTCGCCATCGAATCGGCGGTGGACGAGCTGGCCTACGCGCTGAAGGCCGACCCGCTCGAGCTCCGCAAGAAGAACCTGCCCGGCGAGGTGTGGCAACGGCAGCTCGACGGCGCGGCCGAGCGCATCGGCTGGGCGGATCACCCCCACAAAACCGACTTTGACCGGAGCGATGACTGGGAGAAGACCGGCATCGGCTTCGCCGTGTCCGCCTGGGGCTATGGCGGCGCCCCGACCTGCGGCTGCCAGGTGCGCATCGGCCGCGACGGCAGCGTCGAGGCGCGCTCCGGGATCCAGGACCTCGGCACGGGCTCGCGCACGGTGGTGGCGACCATCGTGGCCGAGGAGCTGGGCCGCGAGGTCTCGCAGGTTCGGGCCAAGGTCGGCAACAGCGACTACGGCCCGGGCTGCGCGTCGGGGGGCAGCATGACCACGCCCTCGGTCTCGCCGGTGGTCAAGGACGCCGCGCACAAGGCGCGGGTGGAGCTGCTGGCGCGGGCGGCCGAGGGCCTCGGATGCGAGCCGGGCGAGCTCGAGCTCGTCCCCGAGGGCGTCCGCCAGGGCGGCGAGGTGCGCCTCTCCTGGCGCGAGGCCTGCGCCCTGCTCGGTCCCGACGGGATCACCGCCAGCTCGGAGGGCTGGACCCGCGAGGTCTGGGGCCGCATCCAGCACCTCTCCTCGGTGGGCGTCCAGGGCGCCCAGGCGGCGCGGGTCGAGGTCGACACCCTGACCGGCGAGGTCCGGGTCCTCGACATGGTCTGCGTGCAGAACCTGGGCCTGCCGGTCAACCGCACCGGGGTGCGCAGCCAGATGCAGGGGGCCATGGTCATGTCCCTCGGCTACGGCCTGCTGGAGCAGCGCGTCATCGACCCCGAATCGGGCCTGGCGCTCAACGCCAGCATGGGCGAGTACAAGATCGCGGGGGCCCAGGAGGTGCCCCGCATCGAGGCGATCGTCGACGAGGAGGACCTCGATCGGGGCGTGATCGGGGTTGGCGAGCCACCGGTCATCCCCGGGCAGTCGGCCATCGCCAACGCGGTCTACAACGCCTGCGGGGTGCGCGTGCGCGACCTGCCGGTGACCCCCGACAAGATCCTGAACGGCCTGGCGGCCCTGGGAGGCAAGCGATGAAGTCCTTCGATCTCCTGAGGCCCCGCTCGCTGGAGCAGGCGATCGAGCTCCTCCCGGACGGTCGCGATCCGACACGCGCCGGCAAGGTCGGGCTGCTGGCCGGGGGGCAGGACCTCCTGGGCCGGATGAAGCGGCGCCTCTTCGAGCCCGACGAGCTGGTCGACCTCAAGAGCGTGCCCGGCCTGGGCTCGATCGAGTGGAGCGCCGCGGGCGCGGTCGAGATCGGCGCGCTGGTCACGGTGGCGCAGGTCGCCGGGGACGCGCGGCTGGCCGCGCACCATCCGGCGCTCGCCGAGGCGGCCCGCTCGGTGGCCGGCCCGCAGATCCGCACGCAGGGCACGGTGGGGGGGAACCTCTGCCAGCGCCCGCGCTGCTGGTACTTCCAGGACGAGAACGCGGCCTGTCTGCGGCGGGGGGACGCGCGCTGCTCGGCCTTCTCCGGGCTGAACAAGTACAACGCGATCCTGGGCGGCGGGCCGTGCTTCATCGTGCATCCGTCCGATCTGGCGCCGGCGCTGGTGGCGCTGGGGGCCGAGGTGCGGATCGTGGGGCCGCGCACGGACCGGTGGACGGAGCTCGAGGGCTTCTTCACCCTGCCCAGCGAGGGCAGCATCCTGCGGGAGAACGTGCTGCGGCCGAACGAGATCCTGACGGCGGTGCGCCTGCCCGCGCCGGAGCGGGGCTGGCACAGCACCTACATCAAGGTCAAGGAGCGCGGCTCCTACGACTTCGCCCTGGCGTCGATCGCCCTGGCGGTGCGCCTGGAGGGCGAGAGGGTCGCCGACGTGCGAGCGGTCCTGGGCGGCGTGTCGCCGGTCCCGTGGCGTTCGCAGGGGGCCGAGGAGGTCCTCCTGGACGCGCGGCTGGACGACGAGACCGCGATCGAGGTGGGGGAGGCGGCCATGGAGCCGGCTCAGCCGCTGGAGCACAACGAGTACAAGGTCCACCTGGCCCAGGGGCTGATCCGCAAGGCGGTGGCCCGCCTGGCGGGGGATTGAGGGAAGGGGGTCGAACCATGGCCGAGAACACCCACGAGCCGAAGACGAGCCCCTACTGCGCCGAGCTGCGCAGCAAGCGTTGGCTCTCCCTCCAGCGGCCTCCGATGGTGGAGGAGGACATCCTCGACGTCACCGGCCACGTCTGGTGCGCGGAGTCGATGCAGTCGCTGGGGCCGGACGGCGAGATCGTGGATCCGGCGGATTGTCAGGCGGGGAGGAAGTGCTTTCGGAGGGTGGACGGGGGGCGGTGAGGGGCGGTCGCCGCTACCTGTAGCGGAGGAAGTCCGCTTCCCCCTTCACCTCCTCCTGCCAGTAGAGGCGGGGGCCGCCGAAGGAGTATCGGGGCCATCTCCAGGCCAGGGTGTCCTTGCGGCGGCTGAGCGCGGGGAGCTCCCAGCCGCGCCAGCGAAACACGAGGGCGATCTTCTGGATGGGGGCTACCAGCTGGAGTACGTGGAACAGCTCCTCGGAGGAGATGGCCGCATGGGTTCGCAATCTGGCGCCGAGGGACGGATTGCGACGCCAGGGCCAGGGCGTCAGGAACTCCCGCGCCGCCTGAAGGTCCGGGGCGATGTGCGAATCGAAGTCGTAGGTCAGGCGATCGAGATCCGGTCGTTCCGATCGTGCTCCGTCCTCGGCCGTTTGCGGTCGCAGGTCGATGCACAGCACATTGCCGTCGTACCACGTGCAGTACCACTGCCGCAGGAAGATCTCCTGGCGCTCCGGATCGGCCGGATCCAACCCGCACACGAGCCGGATCTCCCCGATGCGGACAGCGTCGCTCGAGCACAGCGCCACGACCGCTCCGGCGATCTCGAAGGGAGCCTCGGGCGCAACGTACAGGGCGATCGAGCCCTGGGGGACGTCCAGCTCCACCGTTCCTTCGATGTGTCCGGGTACGGTGACGATCCCTCTTGGCATGTCGCGCGCCACCTTGCGCAGCCAGCCGAGGAGCATGACGAGGCTGCAATCCGTCGGTCGTGCCAGGACCGCGTCCCCATCGGTGATGAAGCCGTTCGGGTGGACCTGCAGGGTTGCGGCGCAGGGCGCTACGTCCTCGGCAATCTCGAATAAGCACTCCAGCTGCCCGGTCAACCGCGGCCAGCCGTCCTTCCGCTCGACCGGGCGGGAGAGATCCTCGGCTTCGGGCTCGGGGGGTGGCGTGGATTCCGGTACGCCGCAGCCGGGGGCCAGGAGGAGGCCGATCCAGAGCGCTGCGGCCGGCGCCTTCATCTTCCCTCCCACTCCCGCCAGAAGTGGTGCACCGGACCCGCGCCTCGGCCGACGTCGAGGCGGTCCGCGGCGGCCAGGGCCAGGGTGAGCCAGGCCTTGGCCTCGCGCACGGCGGCGGTGAGCGATCTGCCCCGCGCCAGGAAGGCGGCGATGGCGGCCGAGAGGGCGCAGCCGGTGCCGTGGGTGTTGGGGGTGCGGACGCGCGGAGCCTCCAGTCGCTCGATGGAGTCACCTTCGAGCAGGAAGTCGGTGCTGGTCTCGCCCTCGATGTGGCCGCCCTTGAGCAGGATGGCCTGCGGGCCGAGGTCGAGGAGGGCGCGGCAGGCGGATTCGGGATCGGCTTCGACCTCTTGCTCCTCCCGGTCGAGAAGGACGGCGGCCTCGTGCAGGTTGGGGGTGAGCAGGCGGGTGTGCGGCAGGAGCGCCGTGCGGAGGAGGTCGAGGGCTTCCTTCTCGAGCAGTGGATGGCCGGACGAGGACCGCAGGACGGGATCCAGCACATCGATGGTCCGACCGTGCTCTCGAAGGCCTTCCACCACCTCTTCGGCGATCTCCGCGGAGCCGAGCATGCCCACCTTGATCGCGGCCACGTCGAGATCGGCGAGCACGGCTTCGAGCTGCGCGCGGACGAAGGCAGCGGGGGGATGGTGGATGCCTCGGAGGCCCTGTGTGTTCTGAGCGGTCAGGGCACTGATCACGGTGGCGCCGTACACGCCCAGGGCGGAGAAGGTCTTGAGGTCCCCCTGGGCTCCCGCCCCGCCGCTCGAGTCCGAGCCGGCGATCGAGAGCGCGATGGGGGGACGGCGCGCGGAGGTGGAGGGCATGGGGACAGGTTACTGGAGCGGGGAGGAGGTGTCGTCGGTGGGGGTGTGACGGGCTTCCCGGTGGCCCCCATTCGCGCGGGGGGCGGGGGGAGGCCCCCCCGGGGCCCCGGGGGGGGGTGCCGCGGTCCCCCGCCCGCACCC
>CAZTTG010000091.1:0-26229 GCA_964615935.1 uncultured Planctomycetaceae bacterium
CGCGGCGGCGGAGAAATCCTCAGAAAGCCACCCTCCCACCTGCGGAAAGTGAGTTCGATCGCGACCGAGAAGCTCCTGTACCCTGCCGACCGGAGGCCCGCGGGCCCCGCCCACCGGGCCTCAGGCGCGCGCCTCGAAGTCGGCGATGGCCTCCAGGAAGAGCGGGCCCAGATCGCGCGCCTTCTTGTCGCCCACGCCCTTGATGCGGCGGAGCTCCTCGTCCGTGCGGGGCTTGTAGCCCGCCAGCAGGGCCAGGGTCCGATCGTTGAAGATCAGGTAGGGGGGCACGGCGCGCTCGGAGGCCAGGGAGCGGCGCAGGGCGCGCAGCCGATCGTAGAGCTCCTCGTCCGGCGGGGGCGCGTGCTCCTGGGCGGCGATCGACTCCAGGGTGCGTCGCGCGCCGGCCTTCCGGCCCACCGGGCGGGGGATCTCGAACAGGGTCACCGGGACCTCGGCGCGCATCGCGCGCACGCCCTCCTGCGAGAGGTACAGCGTCGGGTAGGGGCCCGGCGCGGCGCGCAGCAGGTCCAGACCCACGAGCTGGTCGATCCAGGAGCGCACGTCGCGGGTGGAGCTCTCGCGCAGGAGTCCGAAGCTGGAGAGCCGTTCGTGCCCGGTGGAGCGGATGCGGGCGTTGTCCGCCCCGCGCAGGACGTCGGTCACGTGAGCCGCGCCGTAGCGCTGCCGGCAGTGCACCACGCAGGAGAGGATCTTCTGGGCCACCACCCCTCCGGTCTCCAGCGCCCGCAGCTCTCCCAGGCACACGTCGCAGGCCCCGCAGCCGCCGGAGGGATCCCAGCTCTGGCCGAAGTGCTCGACCAGGGTCCGGTGGCGGCAGACGGCGCTGGTGGCGAAGCCCATCATCTGCCCCAGGCGGACGAGCTGGCCCTCCAGGTCCCCTCCCTCGCGCTCGGCCCCCGACTCGCCGGTCCCCGATTCGCCGGCCTGGCGGGCGCTCATCTCCATGAGCGTTTTCCAGGTGTGGTAGTCCGAGCCGTTGTACAGGAGCAGGCACTCCGCCGGCAGCCCGTCGCGGCCCGCGCGGCCGCTCTCCTGGCTGTACTGCTCGATGCCCTTGGGCAGGCTGGCGTGCACCACGAAGCGCACGTCGGGACGGTCGATGCCCATGCCGAAGGCCACCGTGGCGACGATCACGCTCACGCGCTCGGACAGGAAGTCCTCCTGGTTGGCGCGGCGCGCCGCCGCCTCCATGCCGGCGTGATAGGGCCTGCAGCTCACGCCCTTGCGTCCCAACTGCTCGGCCAGCCGCTCGACGTCCTTGCGGCGCAGGCAGTACACGATGCCGGCCTCGCCCTCGTGCCGCCGGATGACCGCCAGGACCTGGGACTGCGCGTCGCGGCGGGGCAGGAAGCGGTAGGTCAGGTTGGGTCGGTCGAAGTCGCCCACCAGCAGATCCGGCCGCTCGAGGGAGAGCTGTTCGACGATGTCGGCGCGCACCGCCGGCGTGGCCGTGGCGGTGTAGGCCTGGATGGGGATGTGCGGGGCGCTGCGGCGCAGCTCGCCGATCTGGCGGTACTCGGGCCGGAAGTCGTGGCCCCAGTGGCTGATGCAGTGGGCCTCGTCCACCACCAGGGTCGAGAGCCCGGCGCGCAGGAGGCGCTCGAAGAAGCCGGGCGCCAGGAAGCGCTCGGGCGCCACGAACAGGAGGCGGACGTGCCCGGCCTCCAGGGCCTGGCGCACCTCCGAGCGCTCCAGGTCGTCCTGGAGGCTGGTGAGCATGGCCGCCGGGACCCCGTGGGGTGTGAGCCCGTCGACCTGATCCTTCATGAGCGAGATCAGGGGGCTGATGACCACCGTCAGCCCTCCGCGCAGGAGGGCCGGCGCCTGGTAGCACAGGCTCTTGCCCCCCCCGGTGGGCAGCACCACCAGGGCGTCGCGGCCCTCGAGGGAGGCCCGCATGGCCTCGGCCTGGAGCGGGAGCAGGCTCTGGAAGCCGAAGGTGCGGCGGATCAGCGGGAGCAGCTCGTCGAGGGGGTCCTCCCCGGACCCGGCCGGGCGGGGATCCGGGGCCGGGGCCGCACCGGGCGCCGGGCCCCCGACGGCGATCGGGCCGGCGTCCTCCTCGCCCAGCGGATTCCGGGTCCCCTCGTCCATGCGTCGCTCGAATGGCGCCGGAGGCTCGCGCCCCGCCGGCTGGGACCGATTGGAGCGCGCCGCAGTTGCGGTTCAAGTCGCCGCGGGTCCATTTTTCGTCCCCGATCCCCCGGCCACCCGCGCCGAGGGCGGCCCCCGCCGCTTTTCAGGACCGGACGGTCGGACTACGATCGCCTCCCCCGTCCGCCCCGGCGCGGGCGGATCGTGCGTGATGAAGACGAGCCTCTGCCTCGGCCTGCTGCTCGCGCTCCTGCCGCCGTCGCAGGAGCCGCGCGGAGAGCTGACCGCCTTCGCGGTGGCGCTCCAGGGCGCCGAGCGCGCCCTGGAGGGGAACCAGACCGAGCGGGCCCGACTCCTGATCGACCGCGCGCTCGAGCGGGACGCCAAGAGCCCCGACGCCTGGCGGCTGGCGGCGCGCTGGGCGGAGGCGGTGGGGGACCGCGACGAGCGGGTGTACGCCCTCCACCGCGAGTACCGCCTGCTGTCCGCCCAGGGGATGGACCGGCGCTCCCTGCGCCCCTTCCGGGAGGCGCTCCTGGCGGCCGATCCCCTGGCCTCCGACCTGCTCGAGCTGCACGGGCTCTTCGTCACCAAGCTGGAGAAGGCCGCCCAGCGCTACGAGAAGGAGGGGCGGCCCCACTCCGCCATCGGGCTGCACAAGGAGATCCTGGCGCTCGATCCCGAGTACGCGCCCAGCCAGGAGGCCATCGAGCGCATCGCCGCCGCGCCCGACCCCAGCCTGGCGGAGTTCGCCAAGCCCAAGGACCTCTTCGCCGACGTCTCCGACGAGTGGATCGCCGAGCACGACGTCCTGCACGACACCTGGGCCACCCGCGCCCACCGGGCGGCGGCCAACTACGACACCTACACCGACGCCGGCTACCGGGTCCTGCTCATGGCCTCCGAGGCCATGGAGCAGATGAACGCCTTCTACCGGGAGTTCTTCCGCTACGGGACCGAGGACGACGGGCGCGCGGTGCCGCGCATCGCCCTGAACATCTTCAAGACCCGCGACGAGTACCTGGAGCTGGGCCAGGGGCCCCCGGTGGAGTGGAGCGGCGGGCACTACACCGGCTCGGCGGTCGAGACCTACGTCTCGGGCGACGACCCCCGCTCCATGTTCGGCACCCTCTTCCACGAGGCCGCCCACCAGTTCGTGGGTCTGGCCACCAGCGCCGCCGGCTGGCTCAACGAGGGGCTGGCCTCCTTCTTCGAGGGCTGCCGCATCCTGCCCAACGGCACGGTGCACATGAACCTGCCCGCCGACCACCGGCTGTTCCCGCTGGCGCAGCGCATGGAGCGGGGCTGGATGCGGAGCGCCGACGAGGGGCTGGACCCCTCCGACCCCGGCCAGACCCCCGAGCGGGCCCCCACCTTCCGCATCGTCCTGGAGAACCGCTACTCCTGGGGCCCGCCCTGGTACGCGCCCACCTGGGGGGTGGTCTTCTTCCTCTACAACTACCAGGACGAGTACGACGGCCGCTTCGTGTACCGCGAGGCCTTCCAGGACTTCGTCGACACCTCCGGCGGCCGGCAGGGCGAGGGGGCCATCGAGAACTTCGAGGAGGTGGTGCTGGGCAACCCCCAGCCGCCCATCCGGGGCGTCGACCGGCCCGAGGACGCGGCCGAGGCGGCCCTGCCGGAGAGCGTCGAGGAGCTGGACGAGGTCTGGAAGGAGTGGATGGTCAAGCTCTCCAAGGAGCGCTCGGGGGCCATCGAGGTGAGCCGGCCCTACCATCGCTGGGCGACCTTCGCCATGGCCGGCAAGAACTGGTCGGCCGCCAAGGAGCACTTCGAGAAGGGGCTGGTGGAGACCCGCGGGAGCGAGCCGGCGATGCTGGTGAGCTTCGCCGAGCTCCTGGCCGAGCGCTTCGACGACGAGGACCGGGCGGCCCGGCTGGTGCTGGACGCCCTGCGCCTGATGGAGCGCGCCGAGGAGCCCGACGCCAAGCTCATCCGCAGCACCGAGCGCTTCCTGGGCAAGCTCGACCCCAAGCGCAAGACCCTGGATCGGCTGCACGCCGACCTCCTGGCCGCGGTGGAGCACCTGGTGCAGCGCTACGACGCCGTGGGGCTGGACAAGATGGTCATGCACCTGTCCTGGAAGTTCGGCATCGAGCTGGGCGCCCCGGGGCTGTTCGACTACTACCAGCGGGCGGTGGAGCGCAGCGGCAAGTCCCTGCAGCTCTTCAAGCTGGCCTACAACGAGAAGAACCTGGACGGCTGGAGCGCGGCCGGCACCTCGGTCTTCGAGCCCGACGGGACCTTCCTGAGCACGCACCTGGGCGAGTACGACGAGCGCGGCTTCGACTACCAGATCCTGACCCTGGACGAGCTCTCCAGCGGCGACTTCTCGCTGGAGGCCGAGGTCCTGGCGGTGCGCGGCAAGGTCAACTTCTGCGGCCTGGTCTTCGGGCGCAAGGGCACCTCCGACTTCCACGCGCTGATCCTCTTCCCGGGCAAGCCCGGCCGGGGGGAGGAGGCCCGCGGCGGCTTCCTGGACCTCTCCAGCTTCTTCGGCGCGGGCACCCACAAGGTCTGGCGCCACCACCCGGTGCAGACCGAGAACCCGGCCTACGGAGGGACCAGCGCCGGCCGCTTCCACCGGCTGCGGGTGGACGTCTCGGGCAGCAACGTGGACTACTGGGTCGACGGCGAGCTGCAGGGCTCCCACGTCTTCGCCAGCCGGGAGGTGGCCGCCGGCAGCCTGGGGTTGATCACCGGCCCGGGCGCGGCGCGCTTCCGCAACGTGCGCTACCTCTCGCGCCACCCGCGCGACCCGGCCGGCGGCATCGAGCGCGAGGTCCGGCTGGAGAGGCTGCGGACGACCTCGGGGGATGGAGGCCTGGGCGGCAGCTTCCTGGGCATGCACCCCCCCTGGCCCAGGGTCGAGCGCTGGCTGCGCGCCCCGCGCGAGTCCTGGGACGACTACGGGCCCGCGCCCCAGCTCCTGGTCCTGTGGAGCATCCACCAGAACGGCATCGTCCCCATCGACGGCTGGCTGCGCGACCTGGCCGAGCGCACCGAGCTGATCGACCTGCGCTTCGTGTGCGTCGCCTCGCCCAACGACTCGGAGGCCCTGGACGCCTACCTCGAGGAGCACCCCTTCCCCGGCTCGGTGGCGGTGGACCGGCGCGAGGGGGTGGGCATCGGCGACACCTTCGAGGCCTACTCGCTCCTGAAGTTCCACCTGCCGCGGCTGTTGCTCCTGGACCTCGACGGCAAGGTCGTGTGGGAGGGGGACCCCGGCTTCGAGCGCGCCGAGCCCTGGCAGCCGGGCATGAAGAGCTACCTGTACGACTCCCTGGAGGAGCTCAGCGAGCGCCGCCAGCTCCGGCAGATTGCGCGCTGGCGCCGGCGCTGGTTCGAGGAGGGCCTGGGCAAGCTGCGCGAGGGGGACCTGGAGAGCGCCCTGCCGATGCTGAAGGAGGCGCGCGACTTCGGCGGCGGTCTGGTGGCGGAGGTGGACCTGGCGGTGCGCCAGCTCACGGCGCTGGAGGGGGCGCTGGATGCGTTCGAATCGACCTGCTTCTCGGTGTCTCGCGAGCGCGCCGAGCCGGCCTTGCTGGAGCTCCTGGAGTGGGCCCCCGAGCTCGGACGCGAGCAAGACCGCAAGCTCCTGCGGGACCTCTCCCCCCAGCTCGAGGGCCGGCACGCCCGCGACTGGCAGGAGGTCCTGCGCCAGATCGGCCGCTACCGCAAGCTGGCCGAGCCCGGGGAGGAGGCCCGTCCGGCGGCGATCATGCTGGGGGAGCTGCGCTCGCTTCAGGGCCGCTTCCCGGAGGAGCTGCTCTCCGAGCTGGAGCCGGCGGTGGGGGCGGGGGACTGGGCGGCGGTGGAGCGCCTGCTGGAGGGGGCTCCGAGGCGGCCACTGGTGTGGCTCATTCGCGAGCACTTCGGGTGGTAGGGGGACTCCTCGGCGTGCGCGCGGGATTCCCGCTGCCGAGTAGACCGCTCACGTCTGCCGTTGCTCCGGCCCACGCCTCACTGCCGCAGGAATCGTCCGCAGGGGCAGGAATCCCGTGGGCCTCCCGGAAGGAGCCGGCCGCCGGCCGAGATCGCGCCTAGCGGTCTCCCCGCTTGGGCTGCACCTGGCTCTTGACCCAGCGCCCCACGTCGCTGCGGACCTTCTTGTCCTCCAGGACCGACTCCTCGCGGGTCTTGCGGACGGACAGGTCCATGAACTCCACGCCCCCGTTGGCCTCGGTGCCGCACTGCACCAGGGTCTCTCCCATCTCGCGCTGCTCCTTCTGGACCGCGATGTAGATCGGCAGCCCGGCCAGGGCGGCGATGTCCTGGGAGAGGTCGAAGCCGAGCTCCCGGGGGCGGGGATCGAGCAGCACCAGGGCCTTCACGTTCTCGTCGTTGGCGGCGTGCCGGGAGGCGAGGGTGCATCCGGCGCGGAATCCCACCATGGTCAGGTTGGCGGAGTGGATCTCGCGGTGGCCGCGCAGGAAGGACGAGGCGGACTCCAGGTCCTCCAGGGAGTAGGCCCACACGGACTGCCGCGCCGACTCCTCCATCCGGCTCCAGTTGTGCTCCTCCGTGATGCTCTCGCCGTGACCCCGCAGGTCGATGGTCAGCACCCCGAAGCCCATCTTCTGCAGGTGCAGGGCCAGCTCCTCCAGGGCCATGCGGTCCCCGCCCGCGTCGTGCACCAGGATCGCGCCGGGCGCCACGCCCGAGGTCTTGGGCGCGAAGTAGGACGCCACCAACCCCTGCTCGTGCCGGGTGGTGACGAGCACCTTCTCGCCGGCGGTCTCACGACGAGACGCGCGCGTGACCCGAGGCTTGGCGACGCGCTGAGCCTCGGTGTCGGCGGGCCGCGCCTCGGTGTCGGAGGGTGGGAAGGTGGGAGCCTCGGGAGCGCTGCGGGCCTCCGCCGGCAAGAGCAGGACGGCGGTGACCAGGATGCGGATGAACTGCATGCTCTCGAAGTGCGCCGCTGGGGAGTGGGTGTGACGGTACGGGTGGCCGGGTGTCGATCCCGTGGGTCGCGCTGGCGCGTCCCGGCAACGGCCGAGGCAAGGGCAAGGTCCAGACGCACGACTCGACCATCCGGCTCCGCAGGGGAGTCGGCGGAGGAGGGGCCGGCTGCAGGACCGCGTTGGCAGGGTGGATCGCGGTGGCCGCTCGTTGAGAAAGGAGGAACCGGCGGTCAGTCTAGTGCGTCGGAGTTCCCTCGCAACGCTCCTAGCGGGGCGAAAAAGGTCCGACTACCACCAATGTACTCGAAAGATCCCGCCCCGGGAGGGGGTCCGAGGGGCTTCGCGGGGGCCGGGCCGGTGGGGCCTCACCCCAGCTCGAGCTGGCGCCGGGCGTCGATCTCATCCCGGTCCAGCCCCTCCGCGGCCCGGCCCAGGCGATAGTGGAGGTCCCAGGAGGGGTCCAGGGCCCTGTGAATCTGCCGGATGAGCTGCAGGGCCATGCGGAAGGCACGGCAGAGATCCCCGGCGCCCACCCCCGACCGCCAGGCCAGCTCACCCAGCTCGGCCCCCTCGAACCAGGCCAGGACCGTGGGGGTCAGCCCCCAGTCGAGGGGCTTGAGGGGGGGGGAGACCCCCCAGCGGGCCTCGCGGCCGAGGAGCTGGGCCTGGAGCCGGCCGATCCGACGGCGCAGGGGGCCGAACATCCGCTGGGGCACGACCGTCGGAGCGCCGCGGCCGCGCTCCTCGTGGATCTGGGCCACCAGGACCATGGCCAGCGCCCGCGGGGGCAGGTCCTCGAGCAGGCCCTGGAACATGAGCTCGGTGAGCAGGATCTCGTAGCCCGCGAGCTGCCGGGCGAGCTCGCCCCGGGCGGTCAGGCGGTCGTCGGAGTCCAGGTAGCCCAGCTCCGCCAGGAACGCCAAGCGGGCGTCGACCGCGGCCCGCTGCCGGCGGCGGTTGCGCTCCTGCGCCTTGCGGCCCGACTCGCGGTGCTGGAAGCGGTCGAGGGACTTCTCCCAGGCCTCGAAGAGCCGCTCCCGGCCCAGGCTCCCGACGAGGTGCAGGACGGTCGAGTAGGACATCCGGAAGCGGCTCTGCACCGGCTCGGGCTGGCCCTCGATGATCCGCTGCACGGGCGCCTCGAGGAGCTCCCGGGGGCCGAGCAGGGAGACCACCAGCCCCTCCCGATCGATCCCCTGACGCCCCGCCCGCCCGGCCATCTGGAGGTAGTCGCGGGTCCTCAGCCAGTCCACGCTGATCCCGTCGAACTTGCGCAGGGAGTAGAAGACCACCGTCCGGGCGGGCATGTTGATGCCCAGGGCGAAGGTCTCGGTGGTGGCGAGGAGCTTCAGGAGGCCCGAGGTGAACATGCGCTCCACCAGCTCCTTCTGGATGGGCAGCATGCCCGCGTGGTGGAAACCCACCCCGCGCCGCGCCAGGCCGAGGACCTCCCCGCCGAGGGCCCGGCGGTCGAGCTGGAAGAGCCCTACCAGCTCCTCCTGCAGGGCCTCCATCCGCCGAGCCTCCTCCGGCGACAGGAGCTCCCGGTGCCGGTTCCGGCGCGCCAGGCGCTCGCAGTCCTTGCGGCTGAAGCAGAAGACCAGGACCGGCAGGTCCCCCCGGTCCTGGAGCTCGTCGAAGAGCCGGGCCGGATCCGGGCCGCCCGGGGTGGGGCCCCGCCGGCGGACCCGTCGGCCTCCCTGGGCCCTCCGGCGGCCCTTCCGCAGGGCGCGGCGGCGCTGGGCCACCACCTGGGCGAGCTCCAGCGAGCCCCGCGGAGGCGAGTACAGGCGGTGGGAGAGGGGCACCGGGCGGCGCCGGGACTCGATCACGGCCAGCTCCTGCTCCCGGATCTCCTCGATCCAGGCGCCCAGCTCCCCGATGTTGGAGATCGTGGCCGACAGGCAGATGATCCGCATGCGGGGGGGGGCGAAGATCAGCGCCTCCTCCCACACCGTGCCCCGCTCGGGATCGTCCAGGAAGTGCACCTCGTCGAAGATGGCGTACTCGACGTCGGCCAGCTTCTCGGGGTCCTCGAAGATGGCGTTGCGCAGGATCTCGGTGGTCATGATCAGGACCTGCGCCCCGGGGTGGATGGTCACGTCCCCGGTCATCAGGCCTGCGTCGACCCGAGGATCGTCGCGGAAGTCGCGGTACTTCTGGTTGGAGAGGGCCTTGATGGGTGCCGTGTAGACGCAGCGCCGGCCCAGCCTCACGGCGTCCTCGATGGCGTATTCCGCCACCAGGGTCTTGCCGGCGCCGGTGGGGGCGCCCACCAGCACGTTTTGCCCGGCGCGGACGGCCTGGATGGCGCGCACCTGGAAGTCGTTCAGCTTCAGGCCATGCCAGTGCACGACCGGCTCCGGCCGTCCGCCTGGCCGATCGGAATCCCCTCCCGCGGGCATGTGGACTCGTCCCTTTGCTCTGTCCGGGTTCAAGGGTGGGCGGGCGCGGGTGCGGGCCGCGGGGACCCGCGTGCCGCGAGGCCGACGGACGGGCCGAGTTTCCGAAGCGGGCACTGCGGGCTTGAGCCGCCTGCGACGTCCAGGTATCTAAGCAGCTGGAGAGGAGGAACGGAAGCGCGCACGCGCCGGGCGCCGCCTTCCGCGAGGCCTCGCCATCGGACCCCACCGGCGGTCCCGCGTGCCTCGGCTCGTCCCGGGGCGGTCCGCCATCCGTCTCGCCAATCCGGCTCCCGCGGCGCAGGGGCCAGAGGATATGCTCCAGGAGCCATGGACCTTCACACCAACAAGAAGTACGGGGCCCATCTCGAGCGCCAGCTCGCCAACCTGAAGCTGATCTCGCGGCTTCTGGCCCACGAGCTGCACTCCCAGGGCGGGGCGAAGAGCATCACGCTCAGCCGGGAGGAGGTCACCGAGGTCAAGACCACCCTCGATCTCTTCATCGAGGAGATCGGCCGCCGCCAGGCCGGCGGAACCCATATCCCCGGCTCCGAGATCCCGACCGCGGTCGGAGTGCGCAACAACTAGCGGGGCTCCGCCCTCGCGAGGACCGGAGTCGGAGCCGGTCCGCCCCGGGGAGGATGGATCACCTGGCAGCCCGCACCCGCTCCCAGCGCCCCCCGCACGGTCGGGCCCCCCGGCCCGCTCGCCGGGGGCACCTGAGCACCCGGGCGGGCTTCCTGATGGTCATGGTGGCCTGCGCCGCGGTGGCCTGGCAGGTCCATCGCCGGGTGGACGCGAGCGGCTACACCCGGATCGAGACCGACCGCTCGGTCCTGGTGGCGGGGATCGAGGGGGTCGATCCGCGCTGGCAGGAGCGCGTCCGGCGGGAGGTGGCCCGCCTGGAGGACGCCGCCTGCGACGACCGGGAGGCGCTGCAGCGCATCGCCGATGCCCTGGCGGCCCTGCCCTTCGTGGCCGAGGTCGACGAGGCGGTGCCCCTCTGGCCGGACGGGGTGCAGATCCCCGTGCGCCTGCGGGTCCCGATCGCCTGCGTGCGCGTGGGCCGGCACTTCCTGCCCGTGGCCGCGGACGGGGTGGTCCTGCCCGGCCGCTGGTCGGGACCGGTCCCGAGGAGCGCCGGCTTCCTGCCCGTTCTGGGCCCCCTCGACGGCTCGCTCGACGGTCTGCGCCCCGGAGCCCTGCTCTTCGAGGAGCACCTGCTCGACGCCCTCTCGGTGGCGAGCTCCCTCCTGGAGCACCTGGATCCGCCGAGCCTCGAGCTCCTCGGCCGGGTGGTCGTCGATTGCCGCGCGGCCCGGCGGGCCTCCCCCGAGGAGCCCGGCACGATCCTCCTCCTGGAGGGCGGCCGCGAGGTGCTCTTCGGCCGCTCGCCCCGCGCGGGGGAGCCCGGGGAGCTGCCCGCTGCCCTGAAGTGCCGCTCCCTGGCCAGGGGGCTGGCGCGGCTCGAGTCCGGGCCCGACGGGGCCGACTGGGAGCTGCTCGACGTGCGCTGGGATCGCCCCGAGATCCGGCTGCGGGACTCCGGCCCGGGCGGCTGGTGATGGGAGCGCCGGCGCTCCTCGCGGCCTGGGTCCTCTCGACGGCTCCCCTGCTGGTCGCGGATCCCGGGGGGGTCTCGCGCCTAGGGCTGGGCCTCGCCGTCTGGCTCGCGATCGCGGGTCTGCCCTCAGCCGCCCCCCGCGGTCGGCCGTCCGGGGGTCGGGGCGCCGCGGTGCTCCTGGCCCCGGTCCTGGCCCTGCCGCCCCTGGCGGCGGCCGCGCGCCTCGACGGGACCCTGGGATCGAGGTGGGGGGCGCTCGCCGCGGCCGCGGCCTGGGGTCTCCTCCTGCTGGTCCTGCTGGCCGCCTCCTCGCGCTGGGCCTCCACCTCGCCCGCGCGCCGGGCGACCCACGCCGTGGCCTGGCTGGTCCTGGTGCCGGGGGTGCCGCTGATGATCGCGGTCACCGCGTGGGTCGGAGTTGACGCGGAGTGGGCTCCGGCCTGGATGCGGGAGCTCGCCGGATGGAGCCCGCTGGGCTGGGCCATGGACCTGGCCGCGGAGCGAGGTCGGCTGTCGCCCGGCGCGGCCGCAGGTGAGATCGGCCCTCCTATCGGGGCCCTGCTCGTGGCCCTCCTGCTCTGCGCGCTCGGAAGGGGCCGCAGGCACGGCGGGGAGGCGACTCGATGCCGCTGATCGGCCTCGTCCTTTGGATCGCGGTGCTCCCGCCCATCGCCGCCCGGCAGGAGGGCGACTGGTGCAACATGGCGCGGGTCCGGCTGACGGGTCCCCTCGAGGGCGCCACCTTCGATCCCAGGCACTTCGCGCTCACCACCCGGGTGCTCGTCGACCTCCTGCCCGGGGAGCCGAGGACCCTGGACCTGCCCTTCCCCTTCGGCCCCCCCGCGGACGCGGAGTCGATCGAGGCCCGGGCGCTGCCCCGGGGAGCCGAGGGCCGGGCCGAGTTCCTCGAGTGGGTGGCCTCGGAGGCCGACGCGCGCTGGCGCTCCCTGCCGCGCGGGCTGCGGGCGCGCCCGCTGCCCCCGGTGGGGGAGCTCCGGTTGCGCGCCTCCGCGGGCGAGGTCCTGATCCTGCTCGCCAGCCTGCTCCTCGGCCTGGGTGCCCGCCGGCGGCCCGCGCTGCTGCTGGCGAGCGGGGCCGCCGGGGCCCTGGCGGTCCTCTGCGTGGGCCTGGCGGGAGGAGACCGGCTCGATCCGGGCCTGCGCCTCCTGGAAGGGGATGGCGCGAGCGGTCTCTGGCTCTCCGTGGACTGCGACCGGGACCGGATGCGCCTCCCCGCAGGCGAGCCCCTGCGCCTCGAGCTCCGGCCGGCCGGCCTCGGGCTCCGGTGGACGGTCGACCTCCGCGCCCCGCGCCCCGATCCGTGGATGGCGGAGCGCATCGGGAACACGTTTTATAGGTATGAGGCCATCCCGGCCGGCGAGCGCTCCTTCGACCGGGAGCGGAACCGCTGGGGGCGGCTCGAGGAGTGCTGGGTCCGCGGCGCCGACGGGGTCTGGAGCGCCCACGGCCGCTGGGACCTGGGGGATCCCCTTCCTCCCGGGCTGGGAGAGGGCGAGGGGGGGGAGGCCCCGCCGGGCTGGATCAACCCCGCCCTGCCCCAGGGGACCGGCATCCTGATCGGGCGCCTCGCCTCGGGCGCCTTCGGGAGCCGGCCGGAGCCGGGCCTGCCGCGCCGGCCGGCCTGGGTGCGGCTGCTCGGGTTCTGAGGGTTCCCGCTGCGGGTCTCCCGCCACCTGCCGCGAGACCCCCGAAAAGGCCCCCTCCCCATTGATGGCCCCCCTGGCCCGAAGTAGGCTCTCTCGCCTTCCTGAGAAGGTGTCATCCTCTTCGAGGGCGCGGTCGGGACCGCGCTCCCGCCTGCAGGCGCCCGCCCGCGAAGCTCGCCGGGCCGCGCCGGGGGTCGGTGTCGGCCCGCGGCCATTCCTCGTCCCATCAGCCAATCATGAGCCCCACCCCCCAACGAGCCAAGACCGCGCACGTCCGCGCCGAGGACGTCGAGGAACGCTGGCTGCTCTACGACGCCTCCGAGCACACCCTGGGCCGCATGGCGGCCCGGATCGCGGTGCAACTGATGGGCAAGGACCGGCCGACGTGGACGCCCAGCCAGGTCACCGGGGCGCACGTTGTGGTCGTCAACTCCCCCGCGGTGCGGCTCACCGGCCGCAAGACGGAGCAGATGGAGTACCAGCGCTACACCAGCTACCCCGGGGGGCGCAACGTGACCAGCTTCAAGAACGTCCGCACCCGGCGGCCCAACGACATCATCACCCTCGCCGTCCGACGGATGCTACCCAAGACCCGGATGGGCCGGACCCTGCTCCGGCGCCTCAAGGTCTACCGGGAGTCCGACCATCCCCATCAGGCCCAGAAACCCGTGAAGGTCGAGGCCGGGAGCTGATCATGGCAGTCGCGAATCCCTATGTCTGGGGCCTCGGTCGCCGCAAGACCTCCGTCGCTCGGGTGCGCATCAAGCCCGGCGCCGGAGGCTTCCTGATCAACGGCCGTCCGGTGAAGGAGTTTTTCCCGGTCCTGCAGCAGCAGACCGGCGTCTCCGCCGCCCTGCGCGCGACCGAGACCACCGAGACCTACGACGTCTTCTGCAACGTCTACGGCGGAGGCGTCTCCGGTCAGTGCGGAGCCGTCAGCCTGGGCGTGGCCCGCGCCCTGGCCCGGGCCAACCCGACCCTGGAGCCCGCCCTGCGCGAGAACGGCCTCCTGACCCGCGACGCCCGCATGAAGGAGCGCAAGAAGTTCGGCCGCCGGGGCGCGCGCCGCGGCTTCCAGTTCTCCAAGCGCTGATTCCGGCTCACCCCTCACCGGTGCTCCCGCGACCGGGCGCCCGCATCCGCCAACGCCCATGTCCGGCCACTCGCACTCAGCCAACATCAAGCGCCGCAAGGACGCGGTGGACGCCAAGCGCGGCAAGATCTTCAGCAAGATCGCCCGCGTGATCATGTCCGCCGCCCGGCAGGGGGGAGCCGATCCGGACTCCAACCTCAAGCTGCGCTACGCCATCGAGGAGGCCAAGGCCGCCAACATGCCCAAGGACTCGATCGAGCGCGCGGTCAAGAAGGGCGCCGGGGACAAGGGCGGAGACGACTGGGAGGAGCTGGTGTACGAGGGCTACGCCCCCGGGGGGGTGGCGCTCATGGTGGTCTGCCTGACCGACAACCGCAACCGCACCGCTCCCGACATCAAGTACATCTTCGACCGCCGCGGCGGGAACCTGGGCGCCACCGGATCGGTGTCCTTCCTGTTCGAGTCGCGCGCGATCTTCGTGGTCGAGGCGGGCGAGCTGGACGAGGACGCTCTGACCGAGATCGCCCTGGAGGCCGGAGCCGACGACGTCCAGATCGAGGACGAGCTGGCGGTCTTCTACGGCGAGCCCAGCAGCTTCACCGCGATCAAGGACGTCCTGGAGGCCCGGGGGCTCGAGTGCCAGTCGGCCGAGCTCTCCTGGGAGCCGCGCTCCTCGGTGACGATCGAGAGCCAGCAGGACGCCCGCAAGCTCCTGAATCTCATCGAGGAGCTGGAGGACAACGAGGACGTCCAGCGCGTCCACGCCAACTACGACATGCCCGACGAGTGGCTGGAGGAGCTGGCCGGATAGGATCGGGGTGCGCCTCGCCACCTCCTCCCGGGCCCGGTAGACTGCGATCCGAGGGAGAAGAGAAAGGACCATCCATGGGCGACGGCTTGCGTACGATCCACCTCGTCACCACCGACGAGTCCCTCCTGGCCGGCACCCGGGGGGCCGTGGGCGGGCTGGATGGCTGGGAGTTCCGCGACCGACGCTCGGTCGCCGATCTGACCGAGAATCCCCCGGTGGCCGGGGACGTGATCCTCCTGGACGCGGGTCTGCGGGATCGGAACGTGTACGAGAGCTGCCGCAGCCTCACCGGGCGCACCCGCTGCCGGACCTTCGTGGTCGTCCAGGAGGACAACCGCTGGGCGGCTCCCATTGCGCAGTTCAGCGGGGCCACCGGCGTGGTCGAGCGGCCGCTCTCGGCGGGCGCGCTGCGCGAGGCCCTGGAGAAGAGCGCCGGGCCCCGCCCGGGCCTGCCCCAGGAGGAGCGCGGCCAGCAGTCCCCCGAGGCGGTCCTGCCCGAGGCCCTGCTGCAGGCCCTGACCTCCGGCTCCAACAGCCCGCTGATCGAGGCCATGACCGACCCCGAGACCGGGCTCCTGTGCTACGACTACCTCAAGTACAAGCTGGACGAGGAGTACAAGCGCGCGACCCGCTTCGGCCACCCCCTCTCCTGCCTGATGCTGGGCTTCGAGGGCCAGGCCTCCGAGTCCGTGCTCCAGGAGCTGGCCAGCATCTTCCTGCAGTCCTCGCGGGACACCGACGTCCTGGGCCGCTTCGACGAGAGCTCCTTCCTCTTCCTCCTGCCCCACACCGGACCGGACGGGGCCGAGGTCATGGGCCGGCGCGTGGGCGAGCTGGCGCAGGCGAAGGGCCTGCGGGACCTGGTGGGCGATCCGCTGCAGATCGCGGTGGGGATCTCCTTCTTCCCCCAGGCCGGCGTCCAGCGCCGCGAGGACCTCTTCGGCTCCACCCGCAAGGCCTTCGAGGAGGCGCGGGCGGCGGGGGGCGGGGTGGTCACCGCCACCTGAGGGGGCGCCTCGGCCCGCGACGCGCCGAAATGGAGGGCGGGCGGGAGCGCACTCCCCGCGGGGAGCACGGAGCCGGATCCCCCATGCCCAGCCCGACCCAGCAACCGCAGCCGACGAGCCCGCGCGGCGACGACCCCTCCGAGCCGGCGCCGGGGCGCGTCCGGCGGCGCAGGGCGCTCTCCCGGATCCTCTCCCGGCTGCGCGGGGAGACCGCGGCCGGGGGCGAGGGCGGCGAGCTACCCGGGGGAGCGGACCCGGCGCGGCCGGCCCCGTGCCCTCCGCGGGAGGACGCCGGCGCGGCTCCGGCCCGGCTCTTCCACCTCGAGGTGGACGACGTCGGCGGCTTCCTGGTCGCGGTGGGCTCCCCGCTCCGCCTCGGGCACAGCCGCGGCGGGCGGGCCGACCTGCCCTTCCTGGCCGACGTGGCCCCCGTGCACGCGCGCCTCGCCTTCCGGGGCGAGTCCTTCCACGGCGGCCTGAGCTGGACCCTCGAGCCCGAACCAGGCCAGGCGGTCGAGGTCGGGGGCCGGCGCCTGGGCTCGGGCCCCCGGGAGCTGGCCGCGGGCGAGCGGGTGCGCCTGGCCGGGAACCTGGGCTTCCGCTTCCGGCTGCCCGACCCGGCGGGGGGGGCGGCCGTGCTCGAGCTCTTCGAGGGCGCCGAGTGCTGCGGAGCCCACCGCATCCTGCTGCACGGCGCCGACTCGGGTCGCATCCGGATCGGACCGAGGGGCGCCATCCGCGTGCCGGGCCTGGCCTCCGGGGTGGAGCTCGAGCTCTCGCCCGCGGCGCTGGTCGCCCGCTGCGAGGCGGGATTCCTCGCCCTGGGGGACCGGGCTCCCGGCGGGCCCCAGGTCGAGCTGCCCTTTCCCCCGGCGGAGCGGGTGGACCTCTTCGTCGAGCGGGCCGGCGGCGGCCGGGCGCCCTTCGGCATCTCGATCCGCCCGGTGGAGGGGCCCTGACCGTGTCGGAGACCGGTCGCGAGGGGCCCGGTGAGGGCCTGCCCGATTCGCCCGACGGGCGCCCTTTGGACAAGGACGGGGACGCGCCTAGGATGGAATCGGACCCCCGGCCGACCGATCGCGGCCGGCGGGACGAGCCCGCCCCGACCGACACGATGGACTGGGAGCAGTTCTACGCCGTCTTCCGCAAGCCGGACTTCATCCCCGGCTACGAGATCCAGAACCGCCTGGGGGGCGGAGCCTTCGGCGAGGTCTACAAGGCGCGCAAGACCTCGATCGGCAAGGCCTACGCGGTCAAGTTCCTGAAGGTCGAGGACGAGGCCCAGCGCGAGCTCATCGAGCGCGAGCTGGAGCAGGTCCGGCACCTCGCCACCATGGACCACCCCAACCTGGTCTCCATCGAGGACCTGGGCGTGGTGTCGGGCGTGCCCTACCTGATCATGGGCTACGCCGGCGAGGACACCCTCGCGCGCCGGCTCCGGCGCGAGCGCCTGGAGCCCCGGGCGGCCCTGGGCTACTTCGTCCAGACCTGCCGGGGGGTGCTGGCCCTGCACGACCGCCGGCTGGTGCACTTCGACCTCAAGCCCGGCAACGTCTTCCTCAAGGGCGACGTGGCCCGGGTGGGGGACTACGGCCTGGCCAAGCTGATGCTCGAGGGCCACCAGACCCTCAGCTTCGGCCGCGGGACCCCCCGCTACATGGCGCCCGAGATGCTCAAGGGCCGCGCCGACCACCGCGCCGACATCTACTCCCTGGGGGTCATCCTGTACGAGTGCCTCGCCGGCCGGCTGCCCTACCCCAGCGAGAAGGGCAGCCTGGTCCTGCGCGAGGACGACGAGCCGCCCGACTTCGACGAGGACTATCCGCCGGCCCTGGAGCCGGCGACCCGGCGCTGCCTGCGGCTGGATCCAGAGGACCGATTCGACAGCGTCAAGGAGCTCCTGGCGGCCCTGGGCCAGACCGCCCGCCGGGGGGACTCGATCGCCTTTCCGATCGAGCCGGCCTCCATCCCGGAGCCGCAGGAGGTGGTGGAGGAGCCGGCCCCGCCCGAGGGGGTGGTGGAGCTGCCGGCGGAGCCCGCCGACGCGGACACCCCGCGCGCGAGCGCCTCGGTGGCGGACGCCCGCGCCGTGGCCCGGCGCGCCGCGCAGCGCCTGCGCGAGCTCAGCCAGGGCCCCCCGGGGAGCGCCGGCGGCACCGTGCCCGTGCCCCCGTGCGAGCCCGGCGGGCCGCTCTCCACCCTGAGGACCGCCCTGGGGGTGGGCCTGGAGGTCCTGGCCTCGCTGATCACCGGGCCCGGACGCCGGGCCGCCCGCAGCCTGGCCCGGGCCTTCGACGGCATCGCCCGCGGGGGCGCCTCGGTCTTCGGGGGGCTCCTGCGCCTGCTGCTCTTCCTGCTCTTCATGATCTTCCTGGGCGCGGCGATCATCTTCCTGTTCATGGCCCTGGTGGGATCCGGGCCCTTCGCCTCCTGAGGAGTGACCCTTGAGCGAGTGGACCCCCGACATCGGCCGGCTGCAGGCCTTCGACGACGCCGAGTGGATGGAGGTCGAGCGCACCTTCTGCGGTCGGCTCCTGGCCTACGTCGCCCGGCGGGTGGCCGACCCCCAGGCCCGGGAGGACATCCTGCAGGAGACCCTGCTCGGCTCGGTGCGCGGGATCGCCGCCTTCGACCCGCTCTACACCTTCGAGCAGTACCTCTTCGGGATCTGCCACAACCGCACCATCGATCACCTGCGGCGCACCAAGGTCCACACCCTGCAGGAGGGTGCGGACGAGGACGGCCACCCCGGCCTGGAGACCCTGGCCGAGTTCGAGGAGACGCCCAGCCGCATCGTGGGCGGCCGCGACCTGGCGCGCCGCGGCCGGGTCCTCCTGGCCGAGGTCCTGCGCGACTGGGTCCAGGAGACCTGGGGCCAGGGCGAGTTCACGCGCCTGATGGTGATCGAGGCCCTCTTCTCCGGGGGCTGGCGCAACAAGGACGCCTGGCGGCGCTTCGAGCTGCGGGACGAGACCGCGGTGGCGGGGGTCAAGTTCCGGGCCCTCAAGCGGCTGCGCGAGCTGGCGCGCGAGCGCGATCCGGACGGCTCGGTGCTGGCGGGGATCGCCGCCGAGACCGAGGAGGGGGAGAGGCTGCTGGACTTCAGCGTGCCCGAGGTCTGGCGCGAGCAGCGGGTGAGCTGCCCGGCGCGCTACTGGCTGGGGCGGATGGTGCTGGGGAGCCTGCCGGAGGGTCCGGAGGCCTTTCTGCGGTTTCACCTCGACGAGATGAGCTGCCCCATCTGCGGGGCGAACCTGGAGGACCTGCGGCGGATCGAGGAGGATCCCGAGCTTCAGCCGTTGCTGGAGCGGGTGCGGGCGACCACGCTGGCGTTCCTGCGGTCGAGGGTGGAGGAGGGGGAGACCTGATCGGAGGGCGGATGAGGGCGACGGTGCTTCCGGGACGGATTCTGATGATCGCGCTGCTGGGCTGCCCTCTGCTGGCCCAGGCGGGAGCCGGGTCCGAGCTTGAGGATGCCCTCTCGGCGATCCGGCCGGAGGCGATCCGCTCCGACCTCTTCTTCCTGGCCGACGACCTCATGCGCGGCCGGGACACGCCCAGCCCGGAGCTGCGGATCGCGGCGCGCTTCATCCGGGCGCGGCTGGAGCGGTTGGGCATCCAGCCCGGGGCGCCGGGGGGGTATCTGTTCCGGTACCCGGCGAGCTGGTGGTCCCTCGATCCCGAGCGTACCCACCTCGCCGTGTCGGGCGAACGCTCCACGGTCCAGCTGGAGTTCGGCAAGGACTACTTCTTCGCCAGCGACTCCCTCTACGAGACGCGAGTAGAGGGGCCGGTCGTCTACTGCGGCGACGGCGAGTGGGACGACTTCAAGGAGCTGGATCTCTCCGGTCGCTGGGCGCTGTGCGTGGAGAACGGGCCCGCCCACCGGAGGGAGGGTATCCGGGCCGTGCGCGCCCGGAAGGTCGGGGCGATCGGGCTCCTGGTGATCCCCGGTCCCGCCTACGAGGGCGATCCCTATCCGGTGCGCTTCGCGCGCTGGACCCACCTGGCCCCGGCCGATTCCCTGCGAGGTCCCGGATGGAGCCCGGGCGCCCCGACGGGTGAGATCGCCCGCGTCTACCTGGAAGCGAGGGTCGGCCGCGAGCTCCTGGCCCTGGCGGGGATCGAGAACCGCCAGCCGGGGATGGACCTGGG
This sequence comes from uncultured Planctomycetaceae bacterium, assembly GCA_964615935.1. GTDB lineage: Bacteria > Planctomycetota > UBA1135 > UBA1135 > CAZTTG01. The sequence goes on from CAZTTG010000091.1 coordinate 19,743, forward strand.
ACTGGAGGTGCGGGAAGAGCGCTGCATGCGCGAGGGCGTGGGCCGGATCGAGCTGGAGAACGTGGCTGGATTCTGGCCGGGGAACGACCCCGAGCTGGCCCGCGAGGTCATGATCGTCATGGCCCACTACGACCACCTGGGGGTGGACTCCACGGGCAAGGTCTTCAACGGCGCGGACGACAACGCCTCGGGCACCTGCGGTCTGATGGCGGTGGCCGAGGCCCTGGCGCGCCGCGGACCGCTGCGCCGCTCGGTCCTGCTCCTGTGGCTGTCGGGCAAGGAGAGGAGTCGGCGCGGTGCACGGGCCTGGACGGATTTCCCGTGGCTGCCCGAGGGATGCCGCCCGGTGTGCGCGGTGAATCTCGACGCGATCGGCCGGAACCACCCGGGGCACCTGCTGGTCATGCCCGGCCCGGAGAACCCGTACCGCGGCGCGCTGAGCCGGCTGGCCGAGCGCCTGGCGCCGAGGGAGGGCTTCGCTGGCCTGGGGGATGGGGACGAGTATCGGGCCACGCGGGATCAGACCTGGTTCGAGCTGAAACTGAGGCTGCCCATCGCGCTGCTGTCCTCGGACGTCCACATCGATTACCACCGGCCGACCGATACTCCCGAGAAGGTGGATTGCGACAAGGTGGCCAGGGTCGCGAGGCTGGTGGCGCGCATGCTGGAGGAGCTGCAGTACGACGAGGACCCGCTCGAGCCGGCGCCGGAGGACGTATGGCGCGTGGCCCGCGCTCGGGGCGACCTGATGCGCTTGCGGGTGGCGGTGGAGCGGTACGAGCGGGCCAACCTGGGGATGCTGCCGGAGAATCTGGAGCAGCTGCTGGAGGCGGATGGGCAGGGGATGCCGTGGTTGAGGGGGTACTCGGCCGTGCCTGTCGATCCGTGGGGACGGGCTTTTGCGTACGAGCGCGCCGAGGAGTCAGTCCGTACCCCCCCTCCAACCCACGAGACGGGGGGCGGGCCGCGAGGCCCGCCCCCCGTCTCGGTGGGATCATCGCCTCAGGACTTCTGCGCCAATGCCGCCTGAGCCGCCGCCAACCGCGCGATCGGAATCCGGTGCGGAGAGCAGGACACGTAGTCGAGCCCCAGCTCCTGGCACACCATGATGGAGCGCGGGTCGCCGCCGTGCTCACCGCAGATGCCGAGCTTCAGGTCCTCCTGGACGCCCCGGCCCAGGTCCACCGCGGTGCGCATCAGCTTGCCCACGCCTCCCCGGTCCAGGTTGGCGAAGGGATCCGAGTCGAAGATGCCCTGGTCCACGTAGATCGGGATGAACTTGCCCGCGTCGTCCCGGCTGATGCCGTAGGCGGTCTGGGTCAGGTCGTTGGTCCCGAAGGAGAAGAACTCGGCGCTGGCCGCGATCTCGTCGGCGGTGACCGCCGCGCGCGGGATCTCGATCATGGTGCCGACCAGGAAGGGCACCCGGGTGCCCTTCTCGCGGAAGACGTCCTCGGCCGTGTCCCGCACCACCTGGGCCTGCAGCTCGAGCTCGCGCGCGGTGCCCACCAGCGGGATCATGATCTCCGGCCGCGGGGCCTTCCCGGTGCGCGCCTTGACGTTGCAGGCGGCCTCCAGCACGGCCCGCGCCTGCATGGCCGTGATCTCCGGATAGGTGATCCCCAGCCGGCAGCCGCGGTGCCCCAGCATCGGGTTGAGCTCGTGCAGGGTCTCGATCTTGGCGTGGATGTCCTCGGGCGTGACCCCCGTGGAGCGGGCCAGATCCTCGATCTGGGACTCCTCCTGGGGCAGGAACTCGTGCAGCGGCGGGTCCAGGGTGCGGACGGTCACCGGGCGCTTGCCCATGACCTCGAAGATCCCCTCGAAGTCGCGGCGCTGCAGGGGCAGCAGCTTGGCCAGGGCGGCCTGGCGGGCGTCGGGATTGTCGGCCAGGATCATCTCCCGCATGGCCATGATCTTCTCCTCGCCGAAGAACATGTGCTCGGTGCGGCACAGCCCGATGCCCTCGGCGCCGTAGGCCAGGGCCACCTCGCACTGGTCGGGCTGGTCGGCGTTAGTGCGCACGCCCATGGTCCGGACCTGGTCGGCCCAGCGCATGATCTTCTGGAAGGTGCGGTAGGTCTTGCCGGGGGACTCCGGCCGCGCGCCGCCGAAGAGCGCCGAGTGCACCTCCGAGGGCATGGTGGCGATGCCGCCCTGGATCACGTCGCCGGTGTTGCCGTCGAGGGAGAGCCAGTCGCCCTCCTCGAGGGTGGTGTCGCCCACGGTCATCCGACGGGTGGAGTAGTCGATGGACAGCGCGCCCGCGCCGGCCACGCAGACCTTGCCCATCTGGCGCGCCACCAGGGCGGCGTGGCTGGTCATCCCCCCGCGGGCGGTCAGGATGCCCAGGGCGGCCTTCATGCCGCGGATGTCCTCGGGGCTGGTCTCGATGCGAACCAGGATCACCTGCTCGTCGCGAGCGGCCCAGGCGGTGGCGTCCTCGGCGCTGAAGACGATGCGGCCCGAGGCCGCGCCGGGGCCGGCGTTCAGGCCCTTGGTCAGCACCCGGCCGGACCGCCGCGCGGACTCGATCTCGTCCGGCTTGAAGACCGGCTGGAGGAGCTGGTTGAGGGCCTCGGGGTCGATGCGCGCGAGGGCCTCCTCCTTGCTGATCAGCTTCTCGCGCACCATGTCGGCGGCGATGCGCACGGCGGCGAAGCCGGTGCGCTTGCCGGTGCGCGTCTGCAGCATGTACAGCTTCTTGTCCTCGATGGTGAACTCGAGGTCCTGCATCTCGCGGTAGTGCTGCTCCAGGGTCTTCTGGATGCGCACCAGGTCGCGGTAGGCCTTGGGCGAGCGCTCCTTGAGGACCTCGATGGGCAGCGGGGTGCGGATGCCCGCCACCACGTCCTCGCCCTGGGCGTTCATCAGGAACTCGCCGTAGAAGCGCTTGTCCCCGGTGGCCGGGTCGCGGGTGAAGGCCACTCCGGTCCCGGAGTCCTCGCCCAGGTTGCCGAAGACCATGGCCATCACGTTGACCGCGGTGCCCCAGTCGTCGGGGATGTGGTTCATCTCGCGGTAGGCCACCGCGCGGGGGGTGTCCCAGGAGCGGAAGACCGCCCCGATGCTGCCCCAGAGCTGCTCCATGGGGTCCTCGGGGAAGGCCCGGCCGGTGCGCTGGCGGACGATCTGCTTGAACTTGCGCACCAGGCCGCGCCAGTCCTCGGCGGTCAGCTCGGTGTCGTTCTCGACGCCGCGGGTCCGCTTCAGGGCCTCCAGCCGCTCCTCGAAGGGGTCGTGCTCGTCGGAGGAGCGGGGCCGGACCTCCAGCACCACGTCGGCGTACATCTGGACGAAGCGCCGGTAGGCGTCCATGGCGAAGCGCTCGCTGCCCGAGCGCTCGGCCAGCGCCTTCACGGTGGTGTCGTTGAGGCCCAGGTTGAGGACCGTGTCCATCATCCCCGGCATCGACGCCCGCGCTCCCGAGCGCACCGAGAGCAGCAGGGGGTCGGAGGGGTCGCCGAAGCTCTTGCCCATGGCGCGCTCGACCCGGTCCAGGGCCTTGCTGACCTGCTCCTCCAGCGCGGGGGGATAGCTCTGGTCGTTCTCGGTGTACCAGGTGCAGATCTCGGTCGAGATGGTGAAGCCGGGAGGCACCGGCAGCCCCATGCGGCACATCTCCGCCAGGTTGGCGCCCTTGCCGCCCAGGAGCTCCGCCTTGTGGCGACTGCCGTCCGCCTTGCCCTCCTGGAAGCTGTACACGTAGCGGACGGCCCTGGCCTTGCGGGCCACCTTCTTCTTGGCCTTGGCCTTGGTCTTGGCCTTGCCGGCGGTCTTCCTGGCCTTGGTCTTGCTGGCCTTCGCCTTGGCCTTGGCCTTGCGAGCGGTCTTCTGGGTGCGGGTCGCCTTGCCGGCGGCCCGGCCGCCGGCGGTCTTCCGGCGCGAGGAGGACTTGGACTTGAGCGTGGTGGACATCAGGGGTCTTTCTCGAGGAGGGGCGTATGGGGGCTTATTCGTTCGGTTCGGTATCGGGGTCGTAGAGCTCGTCGATCTTCCAGTCCTGGCCGATGCGGACCTCGGAGACGTCCTGCGGGACGACGCCCTCGGGGAGCTCGGCAAAGGCGGTGACGCGCACGATCCAGTCGGTAGGCCCGCCGTCCGACGGGGGGGGCCCGCCCTCCGGCGAGGGCGCGGTCCCCGGGACCGGCTCGAACTCGACCAGCTCCTCGAAACTGGCGAAGTCGTCGTAGACCGGGCGCCGCATCGGTAGCGGGAGGCGAGCGTAGACCTCGATGAAGTCGTCGCGGACGAGCTCGACAGCGATGGTCTGGCAGTGGATCTCGGCCGTGATCCGGTGCCGGTGCGTCCCCAGGGACTCGCTGGACACCACTTTCGCTCGCGCGATCCACCGGATCCAGGGCTTTTTTTCCAGGAGCCGGCGGCGGCCCTCCCGGTAGACCTGCTGGGAGAGACCGTTGCGGCGCAGGAAGCCGCTCGAGAGGCACCTGTACTCCCAGTCGGGCAGGTCCCCGGCGACCGCGAGCTGGAAGGTCTCGAAGGTCTGCTCGGGCGTGCGGAAGCCGGCGTCCAGGAGGCGCCGGGCGTCCCCGCGGCCCAGGCTCACGCAGGAGCCCACCAGGCAGCAGAGGGCCAGGGCGAGGGCCCGGATCGGGGGGCCCGGGGCCGTTGCGGCGGCCGGGGCGGCGGGGTGGGGGATCCTCATCGGGCGGAACATCCTACGGGTCGGTCGCGGCCGGGCAAAGCACCGGGAACCGGGTTGACGTTCCAGAGAGGTTCCTCCATCACCCGAGATAGGGGTCCGTAAGGGCGTTGTCGGCGACGGACGACCCCCGAAGTCGCCGGCGGGCCCCGATCCGCCTCCCGGGGTTCCCGGGCCCCGGTTCCCGGCGGGGCTCCCGGCCCGCCCGAGTGAACGCCCTGGGGCAGATCGCTACAATGCTCGGCCTTTTGGAGATTCCAGCCCGATGAAGACCACGATCCTGGATGCGCGCCCCCGCGCGGGACGGCTCGCCCCCCTGGCGGCCGTCCTGACCCTGAGCCTCACGCTCGCCACGATGAGCTCCTGCGGCACGGACGAGGGGCCCTCGGCCCCGCCCGAGCCGGGCGCCGATCCCGCCGGCGGGACCCCCGCCGTGCAGGTGACCCCCGAGCCCGCAGGCCCGGAGACGGCGGCCGTGGACCCCCACGCCGGCCACGACCACGGCGCGACCCCCGTCGTCGATCCCTCGGGCGACATCCCCCCCGGCGTCCTCCCCGGCGCCCGCCAGGCCGGCGGGGTGACCGTGGCCGCCGACGGGGCCGTGAGCGGGCCCACCACCGGGCCGATCGGCCGCATCGAGGTCGACAGCCGCGATCACGACTTCGGCGAGGCCATGGAGGGCGAGATCCTGGTCCACACCTTCCGCCTGCGCAACGTGGGCGAGGGGGGCCTCACCATCAGCCAGGCCAAGCCGACCTGCGGCTGCAGCGTGGGCAAGCTGGCGGTGAAGGGCGAGGGCGAGGAGTGGACCCCCTACGTCTACAACCAGCCCATCCCGCCGGGGTCCGAGTTCGAGCTGGAGGCCCAGCTCAACACCAAGAACAAGAAGAGCATCGCCTCCAGCCGGATCAACATCTTCTCCAACGACGCGCGCGGGGTGGTGACCCTCTCGATCAAGGCCAAGGTCTCGACCTACTTCGTCTGCAACCCGGCCGGCGTGCCCTTCGGGGACGTCTCGGTGGCCGACGTGGTCGAGCGCAGCTTCGACGTGACCAGCAAGCGGCCGGGCCCCTTCCTCCTGAAGCTCGACAACAAGCAGATTCCCCAGGGACTGAGCGTGGGCCTGACCCCGGTGGAGCCGCTCGAGAACGGCCGCGCCGAGCGCTGGACGGTAGCCGTGAAGCTGGGCCCGGGGGCCCGCGAGGGCCGCATGGGCTACCCCATCAACCTGCTCAGCGACCAGGCGGTCGAGGGGGCCCCCACGCAGCCGGACGGCTCGGAGACGGTCTACACCACCTCGGTCATGCTCAGCGCCCTGGTCAAGGGGCTGGTGTCCTACTCGCCCCAGTACCTGTCCTTCGGGCTGATCCGCCCGGGTCAGATCGCCTCGCGCACCCTTCGGGTGGAGAACAACGACCCCGAGTTCGAGCTGGGGGTCCCCGAGGTGCGCATCGACGAGGCCGGGATGGTCGACCAGGAGTCGAAGTGGGCGGCCTACTTCACCAACGTCGTGCGCCCGGTGGGCTCCGACGGCCGGGCCATCGACATCGAGATGACCCTGAACGGCTTGCCCGACACGGTGAACGGCTCCTTCCAGGGCAAGCTGGTGGTCGAGACCGGGCACCCGACGCGGCCCGAGGTCTCGGTGCTGTTCTCGGGGGTCTGCCGCGGCGGTGTGGGCGTGAAGACCCTCTCGACCGACCTCCGGCGCTCCGACAAGCCGGGCGGCGCCCCGGCTCAGGCGGGCGGGGAGCGCTAGCGAGGCATCCCCTCAGACCGACCAGGCGTGCCGGAGAATCCTCGTCGGCGCGCCTGCTCCGCAGG